>CABJCJ010000012.1 GCA_902364065.1 Veillonellaceae bacterium SB90 | reverse complement strand
TATGCGATTTTATTGTGCTTCAAAAAGCTGTAAACTGCTGTCAAGAACAAGACACTCACCGGCGAACGCCTGGCGACACATCTCTGGCTTGGCGATTATACGATGCGCGATGAGCATGGACACGTTTTGGAGTTTGAGACGCTTTCTGCATTATCTTCTGGACTGTCGCCTTCCGGCGGTATCTCGCGTCTTGGTGTCCTGCGTGCAGATGTAGATAATTTGGGGGCGGCCTTCCTGGCGGGATTCCCGGATCGCTATACGACATTGACGCGCATGGCCGCGTTGTCGCGGCAGCTCTCCCTCTTTTTCAAGCATGACATTAATGCGCTTTGCCGTGGCGAAGTTAATGGCATTGGCGAGCAGGATCATGTGAAATTTTCCTTGTTCCACACGCCGAAGAAAGAAGCCAGGAAGGTTCATATCATCTATTCCGGTGGTGATGATATTTTCCTCGTTGGCAGCTGGGATGACATCCTGGAACTGGCCGTCGATCTCTATCGGGCCTTTCAACGGTTCACGGGCGGCAAGCTGCATTTTTCAGCGGGTGTTGGATTGTTCAAAAGCCGTCACCCTGTGGCAGATATGGCCCGTCAGGCCGGCCGGCTGGAAGATGCGGCCAAGGCAATGCCCGGGAAGGACAGCCTTTCTTTGTTTGGCATTTCGGATGATGCCATGCGCGTAGAAACGTATCCATGGCAGGATTTCATCGAGCGTGTATGTGGTGAAAAGCTACACTTTCTGCAGACTCATTTCTGTTTTGCTGCTGAGCATGATAACGATACAAGCCGGTTGTCTTTCAGCAAAGCTGGCTTATACCGATTGCTGACACTGTTGAGCACAGAGGGATCCATTCAGCTGGCACGATTTGCCTATCTTTTGGCACGTATGGATCCGGGATCACGAGCAAGCGAGAATCGCCGGAAGACGTATGAGGAAGTACGTCGAACGCTTTATACGTGGTATCGTCAGGTGAAGGACCGGCGGGAACTGCTGACCGCAACAGAATTAATCCTGTATGGATTGCGCGAGAAAGGGGAAACGTCACGATGAAAGAAGCAAGGAAGCCGGCCATCCCGGATATCGCTGCAGAAGCGGAACGTGTCATTACAAGCATGCGTGTTCCAAAACGAGGAGAAAATGACATGATGATTTTGCGACTTAAGACAAATCAGATTCGCAAGTTCTTGACGGCTGTCAATATGGTGACGAATAAAATCGATGTCTGGCATATGAAGCATAGTGAGAGCAAGGAACTGCCGGATGACCTGGCTGCTGAAGTCAAATACCTGAAGGTGCGTCTTGCCTATCAGGCTGGCCGTGACAAAGAAAAACAAGAAAAAGAAGTAAGGAATTTTATTGAGAAAGCAGATCTCTTTGCGCGCATCGATGCAATTGGACGTGATTTCAACCGGTATCAGGATTTTGCACACTTTGTGGAAGCCCTGGTTGCTTATCATAGATTTTATGGCGGAAAGGAGAGATGAACATGGAACAGCAGACGCAGGGCGTACTCAAAGGGAAGATTGATTTGCGTGCCACATTGAAGCTGGAGAGTGGCCTTCATATTGGCGGAGCTTCTGCTTTTGCCCCAATCGGTGCTGTAGACAGTCCATTTGTCCGTGACCCGTTGACCAAACAGCCGATTATACCGGGAAGTTCGCTTAAGGGCAAGATTCGCACGTTATTGGCTAAAAGCATGGCTTCAGGCTATATCTTGAATCCCATCGATCAAGACCCGGAGGGGATTGCCCGGCTCTTTGGAGCGGCAGCGAAAGGCAGTAACAGTGGCAGGCCTTCCCGTCTCCAGTTTTTTGATTTACCGTTGACTGAATCCTCGGTGCAGTATCTGGAAAATCTGGAACTTGATACGTATATTGGTGAAATCAAGTTTGAGAATTCCATCGACCGTCTCACGGCTACGGCCAATCCGCGTCAGATTGAGCGTGTCCCGGCTGGCGCAGAATTTTCTTTTCGCCTCGTATACAACATTGAACGCGATGATGAAATACTTGAAGACATGAAAACCCTTCGGAATGGACTGCGGCTTTTGCAGATGGATTATCTGGGTGGTCATGGTTCGCGCGGCTATGGCCGGGTTTCCATTCATGACATTGGCGCGAAGCACTTTGTTCTCGATGCAAAGCCGGACAAGGCCTTGATGAAAACAATTGAGACTATGCTGCAGGAGGATTTGTGTGAGTCATGAATTATTTTCTTTATCCGCTGCGCTTCGATGCGCCGGTTCATTTCGGCACGGCTGAATGTGGCGGCGGCTTGGAACATACGCGGTTTACTCTGTCTTCGGATGCCTTGTTTTCAGCTTTGCTGGCTGAGATGTATCATGCGGATGAAACCGTATCCGCCCGCGCTTTTCTGGATAAGGTACAGAAGAGGCAGCTTCGTTTTTCGGATCTTTTGCCATGGCAGGAAACAAGCAACGGAGAACTGTATTTTTATCTGCCACGCCCCATTTTGCCGGTGAAGTCTGCGGACTGTTCGTCAATGTCGTATGCATCCGTCTGCCATATGGCTTCGGTCTGGAAGCAGCAGAAGAAAATCGGTTATATACGGGCCAGCCGTATGGCGGCATATATAAAGGCTGCCCTGGAAGGCAGCTCATTTATTGAGGAGAATACCTTTGGGCAGGAGGTCCTTCGTCAGCGTGTGAACTGTCGGGAAGAAGAGTCTCTGCCGTACTTTGTCGATTCCTTCATCTTCGACAATTCATCCGGATTATATGTCATTCTGGCAGCGGAGCAGGAAGAGGATGCGGCTTTCTTTGCAAATATCCTGACTTTTGTCGGATTGTCTGGGCTGGGCGGCAAACGCAGTTCTGGTTATGGCAAGTTTCATATGGCAGATGACAGCATCCAGCTGGAGGATTATGAAATCTGTGGGGCTGATGATGCTGCGCTGTACCATTTGCTGCAGGGGAAGCAGTCTTCCTGGCAGATGGCACTTTCTTCTGTCATTCCCGAGGAATCCGAGTTGGATTTGGTCTGCCGAGGGGCATACCGGCTGCGCCGTGCCGGAGGATTCGTGACGGATGCTTCCTTTGCAGAGAAAAAGAACAGCATTTGCCTGATTGAAGCTGGTTCCTGTTTCCGGACGCGCATCAACGGTCAAATGGTTTCTTTGGGAACGCATGGAGGCCATCCGGTTCTGCGGTGCGGGTACGGCCTTTATGCAGGGATAGCGAGATGATGAGGTGAGAACGTGAATCTTGTGCGGAAAGAATATGAACTCACATGTATGGCGCCCGTTCATATCGGGAATGGAATAACGCTCAAAGCATATGAATATGTTTATGATGACCATCAGCAGCAAGTTCTATTTCTGGACGAAAAGAAATGGATTGCCTTTCTGTATGAAAAAGGACTCATGGATGATTTTGCAGAGTACATAAACATCACGGCACGGGCATTGGCGGGCAAGGGAAATTTCCGCGGACAATACCTCTGGGACTGGCTGTTTTGTCATGGTGTTGCGGCAGAAGAAATTCGCGCATTATCCAAACGTCGTGTGACTGTGGCCAAAGATAAAATCATCAATGGAAAAAATCACCTCAATGATATTGCCCAGCAGGTAATGCTGCCGGATGGACGCCTATATATTCCTGGCAGCACCATCAAGGGGGCCTTGCGTACGGCAATCCTCTGGCAGGCAATCGAGCAGCATCCAGCGCATTTTGCCGGGATATGGGGGCAGCTGCGCTCGCTTGATTTTGAAAATCCTCGTTATACCAAACGGAAAATCGGCGATGAAATTCGCCTGCTGGAGCAGCAGATTCTGCATGCCTTGGATGTAACGCATACTGCGCATGATGCGGTGAATTCTGCCTTGCGTGGCTTGCGCATCAGCGACGCTTCAACGGATGCCAAGAAAACCATCATCCTGCAGAAAATAGATGAGTCCATGCAGGCAGGTTATCCTCAGCCTAAAGAGAAATTCCTGCCGATTTTCCGTGAGTGTATCCCGGCGGGGACGAAACTGCATGTTTCGATTACGGCAGATTTTCCCATGCTGCAGACGATTGGAATTTCTTCGCTTGAGGAACTCATGCATACCTTGCACGCTTATACGCAGGATACGCTGCTGGCAGAAAAGAAGGTTTTTGGTCATGTGAACGCGAATATCTTCTGTGAAGCAGAGATGGCAGATGTTTTGCTGGGCGGGGGGACTGGCTTTTTGAGCAAGACATTGGTACGTGCGCTGGCTCCAGACGAAAGGGAAGCGAAACGGTTTATTTCTCATTATCTGGATATGGCGTTTTCCCGCAGCCGTAAGCCCATGCATAACCATGTCAAGCTGGATAAGTTTATGTCGCCACGGACACTCAAAGTAGCGAAAGCAGGACAGAAAACATGGATATTGGGACTCTGCCGGTTCGAGGAGATGACAGGATGCTGAGATTGTTTGAGATACCATTGTTCCTGCCGAAAGGAGAACGCATTCATCCTTCAATGGGGTCTGTTTTTCATGGAGCATTGATGGAGCGTTTGCCGTCGGAGCTGGCCGGGAGGCTCCATCAGGAAAGCTTGCGGCCCTATAGTCAGTGCGTTTTTTTTGACCGGGATAAAGGGCCAATCTGGCGGCTGGGGACCATGTCGGACCACGTCGCACAAGCCCTGCTCTTCGGCTTGGAGGAAGGCGGTGCAATTGCTTTGCATCAAAAGGGATATGACGTTCATCTTGGCGAGATTTGCTGCGTCCAAGCGTGCTCGTTTGATGACTTGGCGGATATAGCATTTTGTGCTGAAACCGTTCCGCATGGTGCCATGTTCTCCTTTTTGTCGCCGACAAGCTTTAAGCGGGATGGGCGATATGTCCTGTTCCCGGATGTCCGGCTCATTCTGCAAAGTTTATTGATGCGCTGGAATGCCCTTTGCCCGCATATCCGTCTGGAAGAAGATAATCTGGTCGAAAAATTGACGGCACAAGCGGCTATTGTACGCTACCAGCTGCATTCGGCAGTTTTTTCGCTGGAGCGTCAGCGCATTACAGGTTTTCAAGGCAATGTGACGCTGCGTTTTGGCGGCACGGATGCGATTTGCCGCATCCTGACATTACTGACGATTTTTGCTCCCTTTGCAGGAGTCGGCATTAAGACCGCTTTGGGCATGGGGGCAGTCCAGACGGCTTTACTGGAATAAAATCATATATGAGAAAAGCTGTACGCGAGGAGGAATGCACTATGAAAATCGGTATGCAGACACCGTCACTCAGCAAGATGGTCAAGGCCAGGACGACGGGGCGGGCGAAACGCGCGGTCAAGCGCGCCCTGATCCCGGGGTATGGACGGAAGGGCATGGGGCTCCTCAAAGATCCGGAACGGGCCATCAAGAACAAGATTTACAAGAAAACAACGTTCAGTATCCTGGATTTGTTTAAGTGAACACAGGGCTTGTCTGGCACTCTCCGGCAAGCCCTTTTCTCGCGAGGGGGTGATGTCTGATGAAACGCTTGCTGGCTATGGGGGATATTCATGGCAGATTCGACCGGTTTCAGGAGGTATGGGAGGCCGTGCAGTTCCGGCCGCAGGAGGATGAGATCGTCTTCCTCGGCGATTATACCGACCGCGGGAAGCAGAACGCGCCGATGATGAAGTGGGTCATGGCACACGAGGGGCAGCCGGGCATGACGTTTTTGCGCGGGAATCACGAAGCGATGTACGCGGACGGCGCCGCACAGACGGAATCCGATCTTGGCGGCGCCATGACGTACGATATGTCTGCGTGCAGTGCGCAGCTGCTCTGGGAGGATAACGGCGGCTATGAGACGTATGGGGAGATTCAGGCGCAGGAAGACCCGCTGGCTTTCCACCGGGCCTGGCTCGCCGCCATCCGCCGGATGCCGCTTTCCTGCCGGAAAGAGTGGAAGGGACAGACGTATTTCTTTTCGCATGCCAGCATCGACCCGCAAATTCCGCTCGATGAGCAGAAGAAGGATGACCTGCTCTGGTCGCGCGTGCTGGCTGCGAAGCCGGAGCTCTATACGGGCGACGCTGTGCTCGTGATGGGGCATACGCCCGTGCAGCTCATCGGCTACCCGCCCGTGCCGCAGATCCTTTGCCGGCAACACGTTATCCTCATGGATACAGGCAGTTTTCTTAAGAAGGGACGCGTGTCCTGCATGGATCTTTTGACGCACACCATCTGGCAGTCGCATGATGGTGCTTGACCGGTACCTGAAATAAAGGAATCGCTGGACCGGTTTTTACGGACGGCCTTGTATTTTCAAGCGACATTCGCTATAATGAGTAGGTCACAAAAAGATGGATACGAGGTGTAGGAACCATTGCATATTGTACTGATAGAACCTGAGATCCCCGGCAATACGGGGAACATCGCCCGCCTTTGTGCTGCGACGGGCATCGAGCTTCATCTCGTCAAGCCGCTGGGCTTCTCGACGGATGACAAGTACCTCAAGCGCGCCGGCCTCGACTACTGGCATCTCGTCAAGGTGCATTACCACGAGAACTTTGCCGAGGTCGCAGCCATGTACGCCGGACACAACTTCTACTTCTGTTCGACGAAGGCGCCGCGTTCGTACACCGAGGTTTCGTACACGATGGACGATATGCTGGTGTTTGGCAAGGAAACGGCCGGTATCCCCGAGACGCTGCTCAAGGAGAACTGGGATCACTGCGTGCGCATCCCGATGATCTCGGAAGCGCGCTCGCTGAACCTCTCGAATTCCGTAGCCATCGTGGCCTATGAGGCAATGCGCCAGCTCGACTTCGCCAACTTGGCGGAAGCGGGTCCGGGACTGCATATTTGATCCTGTATATATAAAATGGATAGGAATGACTGCTTGATGATTGATAAAGCTTTTGTGACGGAATGCCAGGGCTTCCTCGAGGCCAATCGCTTCCGCCTTGATGAACCGATGAAACTCCATACGACGTTCAAGATTGGCGGCCCGGCGGACTGCCTGATCTTCCCGGCTTCACTCGAGGAGACGGAGAAGGTGCTCGCGCTCGTCAAGAAGTACCAGCTGCCGCTGACGATCCTCGGCAACGGCTCGAATGTGCTCGTGCGCGACAAGGGCATCCGCGGCGTCGTCGTCAAGTTCGCGCGTCCGATGGCTTACATCCGCTGCGAGGATACGAAGATCATCGCGGGCGCCGGCGCGCTGCTCAAGGATGTGTCAGAGGTTGCCGCGCGCAACGCCCTCACGGGACTTGAGTTCGCCTGCGGCATCCCGGGCAGCATCGGCGGCGCCATCTTCATGAATGCCGGTGCCTATGACGGCGAGATGAAGAACGTCGCGTATGCCGTGCGCACGGTTGACCGCGCGGGCAAGCTCCAAACCTACAGCCGCGAGGAGCTCGAACTCGGCTACCGGCACAGCGCCTTCCAGGACAACGGCGAGGCCATCTGCGAGGTGGAACTCCTGCTGCAGCCGGGGGACAAGAAAGCCATCGACGAGAAGATCGCGGACTTTACGCAGCGCCGCGAGAGCAAGCAGCCGCTCGAGATGCCGAGTGCCGGCAGTACGTTCAAGCGGCCGAAAGGCTATTTTGCCGGCACGCTCATCGACCAGACGGGCCTCAAGGGCCTGCGCGTCGGCGGGGCTGAGGTTTCGACGAAGCATGCAGGCTTCGTCGTCAACGTGGACAATGCGACGGCGGCCGATGTGCTCGGCGTCATCCATGAGGTTCAGAAACGCGTCTTTGCCGCACATGGTGTCGAGCTTCATCCCGAGGTCCGCATCATCGGCGAGGAATAACATATCGTCAGTCAAGACTCCTGTACGTGGAATTTCCATGCACAGGAGTTTTTTTTGAACAAGAAATCATAAAAAAAGAAAATCGCAAAGAAAAAAGAGGATTCCAGCAGCAAGAGTCAGAATATTACCTATATAAATGGAAGTAAAAAGGAGGTATTGCATATGAGACTCGAATTCTTGGGCGCTGCCCATACGGTTACGGGCTCCTGCTATCTGCTTGAAACGGGAGAAGACCGGTACCTCATCGACTGCGGTATGTTCCAGGGCTCCAAGCGCATCCGTGAGCTCAATTACGAGGGATTCTCATTCAATCCTGGCGATATTGACGGCGTGCTGCTGACGCATGCGCACGTCGACCACTGCGGCCTCGTGCCGAAGCTCGTGCACGAAGGCTTCAAGGGCATGGTCTACGCGACGAAATCGACGTGTGATCTCGCGCAGATCATGCTGCCGGATTCCGCGCACATCCAGGAATCGGATGCCGAGCTCCAGAACCGCAAGGGACGCCGCCGCGGCGATGAACCCATCCAGCCGCTCTACGATCTTGACGATGCGGCCGAAGCCCTCAAGCGCTTCACGGCCGTGCCGTACAACCAGGAGCTCAAACTTTCCGAACACCTGAGCGTCATTTTCCGCGATGCCGGCCACATCCTTGGCTCGGCACTTCTCGAGGTCTTCGTCCACGAGGACGGGAAGGACACGAAGATTGTCTTCTCCGGCGACCTCGGCCAGCCGAATCAGCCGATCATCAAGGATCCGACCTACGTCGACGGCGCCGATTTCGTGCTCGTCGAGTCGACGTACGGCGACCGACTGCACCAGATCTACGACAAGGAGAGCGCGCTGCTCGAGATCATCAACGACACGATGGACCGCGGCGGCAACCTCATCATCCCGTCGTTCGCCGTCGGCCGCACGCAGACGCTGCTCTATTATTTCTACCGGCTCAGCAAAGAGGGCAGGCTTGACCCCGATATCCCGATCATCCTTGACAGCCCGCTGGCCATCGCCGCGACGCGTGTCTTCCTCAAGAATTTCCAGGATTTCGATGAGACATCCATCAAGCCGTTCCTGACGAGCGGCAAGATCCCGACGTTCCCGCAGGTCCGCATCTGTGAGACGGCCGAGGAATCCCGCGCGCTCAACAGCTCGGAAGGCTCGGCCATCATCCTCTCGGCTTCGGGCATGGCGGATGCCGGCCGTATCCTGCATCATCTCAAGCACAATCTCTGGCGCCCGGAGTCGACGATCCTCTTCGTCGGCTATCAGGCGGAAGGGAGCCTTGGCCGCCGGCTCGTTGACGGCATCAAGCGCGTGCGCGTGCTCGGTGAGGAAATCGCCGTCAAGGCACAGATCAAGATGCTCGACGGCTTCTCGGCGCATGCCGATGCCAATCAGATCATGGACTGGCTCAGCCATATCCAGTCGCCAAAGCCCGCGAAGATCTTCATCGTCCACGGCGAGGCGCCGGCGCAGGAAGCACTCAAGGGACGCATCCAGAAGGAGCTCGGCATCGAGGTGTACATCCCGTTCCGTGGTGATCTCGCCAAGATCACGGGGCGCGCGTCGGAGATCATCCAGTCGAACATCCCGTCGGTTTCGGTGGAGAAGGAGATGGAGGAAGTCCTCTCGGATTTCGATGCCGATTACCGTCAGCTGCGCCGCAAGGTCCTGCAGCTTGTCATCCGCCAGCCGAAGGCGATGGAGCCTGTCATCAAGGTCATGACGAAGGGACGCAACTATCTGCGCAAGCTCTTCATGCCGTTCAACATCTGAGGCCAACGCAGCAGACGCATTTCGTTTTTGCCGGAGAAATCCGCGGCGTCAGGCGCTTGCACATGGGAAGGTTTTACGATATAATGAGGTACAACAAGGCAGACGAGAGCTGCCCAAAAGAGAATCATTGCCTTTTTAAGATGCGTACCGCGATGCGTATAAAGGGAGCCAATAGAGTAACGTCATAAGTTTACGTAAAGCCAGGGGCTTTCTTATGCAGTCGCATAGGAAAGCCCTTTTCTTATAGGTGGCTGAAAAGACAATGGATCTGTGAAAGTTAAGGAGTGATTGACTTGGGAAAGACTAATGTATCCTTGCGAGGCAAGAACATTCTGGGCCTGGCAGACTTCACGGCCGAGGAGATCCGCCTCGTACTCGAGACGGCCAAGGAAATGAAGAACATCATCCACCGCGACATCAAGAAAGTGCCGACGCTGCGCGGCAAATCCATTGTAACGCTGTTCTACGAGCCGAGCACGCGCACGCGCACGTCGTTCGAGCTCGCCGGCAAGTACCTCGGCGCCGATGTCGTCAACATCACGGCTGGTTCCTCGAGCATCGTCAAGGGCGAGAGCCTGCGCGACACGCTCTACACAATCGAGGCCATGGGCGTCGATGCCATCGTCATGCGCCACAAGGCGGAGGGTGCGGCGGAGTATGCGTCGCGCGTCGTGAGCCCGGTCATCCTCAACGCCGGTGACGGCGCCCATGCGCATCCGTCGCAGGGCCTCTTGAATCTCTTCACGATCGAGCAGCACAAAGGTCATCTGGCAGGACTCAAGGTCGCCATCCTCGGTGATGTGCTCCACAGCCGCGTGGCCCGTTCCGATATTTATGCGATGCGCACGATGGGCATGGAGGTCCACATCGCAGGACCGAAGACGCTCCTGCCGCGCTTCCTCTACGAGGAGCCGGGCATCGTCGTGCACGAGCGCATCGAGGATGCCATCAAGGACGCCGATGTCATCGAAGTCCTGCGCATCCAGCTCGAGCGCATGAAGGGCGGCCTCTTCCCGACGACCCGCGAGTACGCCCGCATCTTCGGCCTCAACAATGAGCGCCTGGCTCTCGCGAAGGACGATGTGCTCGTCCTGCATCCGGGCCCGATGAATAAAGGCTGGGAAATCTCGCCGTTCGTTGCCTATGGCGACAACTCCGCGATTCAGGAGGAAGTCCAGAATGGCGTGGCAATCCGCATGGCACTCTTTACCTTGACGCTGACGGGAGGCAAACAGGAATGAAACTGATACTCAAAGGCGGCCGGGTCATCAATCCGGCAGAACAGTTCGATGCAGTAGCCGATGTCCTCATCGAGGACGGCAAGATCAAGGCCATCGGCCAGGACCTGACGGCAGAGGGTGCTGAGGTCTTTGATGTGACGGGCAAGCTCGTCACGCCGGGCCTCATCGACATGCACGTCCATTTCCGTGAGCCTGGCCAGGAAGCCAAGGAAGATTTCGAGTCGGGCTCGAAGGCGGCAGCGGCCGGCGGCTACACGACGGTGGCGACAATGCCGAATACGAAGCCGGTTGTCGATACGGCTGCCATCGTGCGCAGCCTCGAGAAGCGCGCCGAGGATGTCGCGAAAGTCCACATCAGGATCATCGGCGCCGTCACGAAGGGGCAGAAGGGCCAGGAGCTCGCGGAGCTCGGCGACATGGTGGAAGCCGGCGCCGTCGCGTTCTCCGACGACGGGCATTTCGACCCGACGGCCAAGGTCCTCTTGAATGCTTACGATTATCTGCACACGTTTGATAAAGTCATCATCAATCACGAGGAGGAGCCGTCGCTCGTCGAGGATGGCGTCATGAACGAGGGCCATCGCAGCGCGATGCTCGGCATGAAGGGCCGTCCGACGGTGGCCGAGGATATCGCCGTCGCCCGCGATATCCTGCTCGCCGAGTACGCCGGTGCGCGCGTCCACGTCGCACACATCAGCTCGGGCCGTTCCGTCGATCTCGTGCGCCAGGCCAAGAAGCGCGGCGTGCGCGTCACGACGGAGGTTACGCCGCATCACCTGACGATGACGGATGAGTGCGTCAACCTCTACGACAGCTCGACGAAGACGAATCCGCCGCTGCGCACGCAGAGCGATGTCGATGCCATGGTCGAGGGCCTCAAGGACGGCACGATCGATGCCATCGTCACGGACCATTCCCCGCATGCACAGGAAGAGAAGGACCGCGAGTACATCTACGCACCGAGCGGTTTCCCGGGACTGGAGACGGCTGTCGGCGTGCTCTTCACGGACCTCTGCCACACGGGCAGGGTCGACATCCCGACGATCATCGAGAAGATGACGTGGGGCCCGGCCAAGGCCTTCAAGCTCGATGCCGGCACGATCTCCGTCGGCGCCAATGCCGATGTCACGGTCATCGACCCCGAGCTCGACTGGACAGTCGATGCCAAGAAGTTCTATACTAGAGGCAGTCATTCCCCGTTTGTCGGCCGCAAGCTCAAGGGCAAGGCCGTCATGACCATCGTGGATGGCAAGGTCGTCATGAAAGATGGCAAAGTGCTCTAAGCTCTACAGTGAGGTGTATTTGAGTGAAAGGTAAACTGATCCTGGAAGACGGCAGCGTGTTCCATGGCGAATTATTGAACAATATCAAGGCGACGGGTGAGGTTGTCTTCAACACGGGTATGGTGGGCTATCAGGAAAGCCTGACGGACCCCTCGTACTGCCGCCAGATCCTGACGCTGACGTATCCGCTCGTCGGCAACTACGGCATTGCGGATATCTTCATGCAGTCCCGCAAGTCCTTCGTCAACGGCTTCGTTATCGGCGAGCTCTGCGAGCATGGCAGCAACTGGCATTACGAGATGAGCCTGGCGGATTTCCTGACGAAGCAGGGCGTGCCGTGCCTCTACAACGTCGATACGCGTGCCGTCACGCGCAAAATCCGCAACGCCGGCACCATGAAGGGCATCATCGTCCCCGAGGATGCCGCACAGACGGAAATCGACGAGCTCTTCGCCGTGCCCATCAAGAAGGATGTCGTCATGGAAGTCACGACGCCTGAGGCTTACACGATGGACAGCGAGAAAGAGGATGCGCCGTTCGTCGTCGCAATGGATTTCGGCGTCAAGCTCAACATCCTGAAATCCATGCACGATATGGGCATCAAGCTCACGGTCGTGCCGGCACACACGAAGGCCGAGGATATCCTCGCGCTGAATCCGGACGGCATCTTCCTTTCAAACGGTCCCGGCGACCCGGCTGATGTGCCGGAGATCGTCGAGGAAGTCAAGAAGCTCATCGGCAAGAAACCGATTTTCGGCATCTGCCTCGGCCATCAGCTGCTCGCACGCGCGATGGGCGCGAAGACGTACAAGCTCAAGTTCGGCCATCGCGGCACGAATCAGCCGGTCAAGGACCTGCGCACGGGCAAAGTCCAGATTTCCTCGCAGAACCACGGCTTTGCCGTCGACGAGGAATCCCTCAAGGGTCTGCCGCTCGAGGTCACGCACATCAATGTCAACGACGGCACCGTCGAGGGCATGCGCCACACCGAGCTGCCGATCTTCTCCGTGCAGTACCATCCGGAGGCTGCACCTGGCCCGGACGACAATATGTATTTGTTCGACGAATTCTGGGCAATGCTGAAGAAAGGGGAATAACTCGTGCCAAAGAAAGAGAATCTCAAGAAAGTAATGGTCATCGGCTCAGGCCCCATCATCATCGGCCAGGCGGCAGAATTCGACTACGCCGGCTCCCAGGCCTGCCGTGCCCTCAAGGAAGAAGGTCTTGAGGTCGTCCTCGTCAATTCGAACCCGGCGACCATCATGACGGATACGCACATCGCAGACCGCGTCTACATCGAGCCCCTGACGGTGGAATTCCTCGAGGAAATCATCGCCAAGGAGCGCCCGGACGGCCTCCTCGCCACGCTCGGCGGCCAGGCGGGACTCAACCTTGCCGTGCAGCTCTCCGAGAAGGGTGTGCTTGAAAAATACAACGTCGAGCTCCTCGGCACGCCGCTCAAGGCCATCGAGAAGGCCGAGGACCGCGAGCTCTTCAAGGAAACGATGCAGAAGCTCGGCGAACCGATCCCCGAGAGCACGATCGTCGAGGATGTGACGTCGGCTGTCGAATTCGCGAACTCCATCGGCTATCCGGTCATCGTCCGCCCGGCCTACACGATGGGCGGCACGGGCGGCGGCATCGCCGAGAATGAAGAAGAGCTCGTCGAGATCGTCATCAAGGGCCTGACGTATTCGATGATCGGCCAGGTCCTCATCGAGCGCAGCGTGGCCGGCTGGAAGGAAATCGAGTACGAGGTCATGCGCGACGGCAATGACAACTGCATCACCGTCTGCAACATGGAAAACTTCGACCCGGTCGGCGTCCATACGGGCGATTCCATCGTCGTGGCGCCGTCGCAGACGCTGACGGATCACGAGTATCAGATGCTGCGCAGTGCATCTCTTCGCATCATCCGCGAGCTCGGCATCGAGGGCGGCTGCAACGCGCAGTACGCGCTCGACCCGAACAGCAACCGCTACTACGTCATCGAGGTCAACCCGCGCGTCAGCCGTTCCTCGGCGCTTGCGTCGAAGGCAACGGGCTATCCGATTGCCAAGGTTTCCGCGAAGATCGCCATCGGCTATACGCTTGATGAAATCACGAACGCCGTCACGCAGAAGACGAAGGCCTGCTTCGAGCCGGCGCTCGACTACTGCGTCGTCAAGTTCCCGCGCTGGCCGTTCGATAAATTTGTCTATGCGGACCACACGCTCGGCACGCAGATGAAGGCGACGGGCGAGGTCATGAGCATCGACCGCAGCTTCGAGGGTGCCATCCTCAAGGCCGCCCGTTCGCTCGAGATCGGCGTCAACCGCCTGCACATGGACAAGATGGACGAGTGGGACGATGCGCGTGTCAAGAAGAACCTCGAGCGCATCAACGATGAACGCATCTTCGTCATCGCCGAGGCCCTGCGCCGCGGCGCGGCCACGGTCGATGAGATCCATGACATCACGAAGATTGATAAATGGTTCATCAACAAGCTCAAGAACATCACGGACATCGAGGTGGAGCTTGCGAAGGACAAGGATGCTCTGACGCCGAAGCTCATGCTCGCGGCCAAGAACGTCGGCCTCGCTGACCACTCGATTGCGGAGATCACGGGCAAGACGGAGGATGCCGTCCGCACGATGCGCAAGACGATGAACATCCTGCCTTCCTATAAGATGGTTGATACGTGTGCTGCTGAGTTCGAGGCGGCGACGCCGTACTACTATTCGACGTTCCGCGCCGAGGAAGATGAAGTCCGCGTATCTAATGCGCGCAAGGTCATCGTGCTCGGCTCCGGCCCGATCCGCATCGGCCAGGGTGTCGAGTTCGACTACTGCTCGGTTCATTCCGTCTGGGCACTGCGCGAGATGGGCATCGAAGCCATCATCATCAACAACAACCCGGAGACGGTATCGACCGACTTCGATATTTCCGACCGCCTCTACTTCGAGCCGCTGACGACGGAAGATGTGCTCAACATCATCGACAAGGAGAAGCCGGAGGGCGTCATCGTCCAGTTCGGCGGCCAGACGGCCATCAACCTCGCCGCGTCCCTGCAGAAGGCCGGCGTCAAGGTATTCGGCACGTCCGTCGATGATATCGACCGCGCCGAGGACCGCGAGCGCTTCGACGAAGTCCTCACGCAGACGCACATCCCGCGTCCGCAGGGCATCAGCGTCACGAATCTCGATGAAGCCGTCACGGGTGCTGCCAAGATCGGCTATCCGGTCATGGTTCGCCCGTCGTACGTGCTCGGCGGCCGCGCCATGGAAATCGTCTACAACGAGGCAGAGCTGCGCGACTACATGAGCCGCGCCGTCAAGGTCACGCCGGATCATCCGGTCCTCGTCGACCGCTACATGCAGGGCACGGAGGTCGAGGTCGATGGCATCTCCGATGGCGTCGATGTCGTCATCCCGGGCATCATGGAACACGTCGAGCGCGCGGGCGTCCATTCGGGCGACTCCATCGCCGTCTATCCACCGCAGACGCTGTCCTCGAAGGTCATCTACACGATCATCGATTACACGAAGCGCCTGGCCGTGGCACTCCATGTCAAGGGCCTCCTCAATATCCAGTTCGTCGTCGTCGACGGCGAGGTCTACATCATCGAGGTCAACCCGCGTTCGTCGCGCACGGTGCCGTTCCTCTCGAAGGTCACGAATGTCGACATGGTGGGCATTGCGACGCGCATCGCCATGGGGCACACGCTCAAGGAGCTCGGCTATCACTCCGGCCTTGTGCCGCCGAAGCCGTACGTCGCCGTCAAGGCACCGGTCTTCTCGTTTGCGAAGATGACGGATGTCGATATCGCACTCGGACCGGAGATGAAGTCGACGGGCGAGGTCATGGGCATCGATTATCACTATGCCCGCGCGCTCTACAAGGCCATCATCGGCTCGGGCATCAATGTGCCGACGAAGGGCTGCATCCTCTTCACGGTTGCCGACAAGGACAAGGAAGAGATGAAGCAGCTTGCCAAAGCCTTCTCTGAGCTCGGCTTCGAGATCGTCGCCACGGAAGGCACGGCGAAAGCCATCCAGTCCATGGGCATCGATGCCGAGGTCGTCGGCAAGGTGCATGAGCGCAGCTCCGACATCATCCAGATGATCAAGAACGGCAAGATCAACATGGTCATCAACACGCTGACGCAGGGCAAGCATTCCGCCAAGGACGGCTTCCGCATCCGCCGCGCGACGGTTGAGCATGGCATCGCCTGCCTGACCTCGCTCGATACGGCCTGGGAAGTCCTGCGCGTGCTGACCTTCATGCGCGAGCGTCGTCTCGTTTACTCGCTGGCCATCCAGGATTATGTGGGCGGTGGTGATGACCTTGCCTAAGATGCTTCGAGATGCCAAGATTCTCGCCCAGCAGGAACTCGCGCCCCGCGTGTTCTTCCTGGTCGTCGAGGCACCGGATGTCGCACAGGCTGCGGAGCCCGGGCAGTTCGTCCAGCTCCGCATCCCCCTCGGGGAATTCATCCTGCGCCGGCCCGTCGGCGTGGCTGCCGTTGACCGCAAGAAGGGCAGCGTGGCCTTCATCTACCGCGTCGTGGGCAAGGGCACGAAAGCCCTCGCGGCCCTGATGCCCGGTGAAGTCGTCAACATCCTCGGTCCGCTCGGCCACGGCTTCCACATGGACTACGAACATCCGCTGATCGTCGGCGGCGGCATGGGACTTTCGCCGCTCCTGTACTACGCGGCAGCCATGCAGAAGAAAGGCGATGTGCTCATCGGCGGCCGCTCCGAGGAAGAAGTCTTCTGGAAAGATCTCTTTGACGAGCTCTGCGGCGAGGTGTTCATCTCCACGGACGACGGCTCGCTGGGCTTCAAGGGCTTCACGACGGAGTACCTGCCCAAGATCCTCGAGGACCATAAATACGATGCCATCATCGTCTGCGGGCCTGACGTCATGATGCGCGGTATTGCGCGCATCGCCCGCGAGCACGGCATCCCGTGTGAGGTATCGCTCGAAAAGCGCATGGCCTGCGGCCTCGGCGCCTGCCTGTCCTGCTCGATTGACACGACGGAAGGCAAGCGCAAGAAGGTCTGCAAGGACGGTCCGGTCTTCCCGGCAGAGGAGGTGTTCCTGTAATGGATGAAAGCCTGCATACAACCCTCTTGGGCATCGAGATGAAGACCCCGGTCCTGACAGCCTCGGGTACCTTCGGCTTCGGCGAGGAATTCGCGGATTTCGTCGACCTCTCGCGCCTCGGCGGCGTCATGGTCAAGGGCACGACGCTGAAGCCGCGCCGCGGCAACGACGGCGTGCGCATCACGGAAACGCCGCAGGGCATGCTCAACTGCATCGGCCTCGAGAATCCGGGCGTTGCGACCTTCCTCAACGAAACCCTGCCGCGCATTGCCGCGTATGGCATGAATGTCATCGTCAATATCTCGGGCAGCACGGTGGAGGAGTACGGGGAGCTTGCGCGCCTGCTCGATGTGCCGGGCGTGGCCGCGATTGAGCTCAACGTGTCCTGCCCGAATGTCAAGGAAGGCGGCATCGTCTTCGGCACGGATCCCGCGGCGGCTTCGGCCGTCGTGCGGTCGGCCAAGGCCAGCACCGGCAAGCCGGTCATCCTCAAGCTCTCGCCGAACGTGACGGATGTCGTCGCCATGGCCCGGGCCGTTGAGAAGGCGGGGGCAGATGCCATCTCGCTCATCAACACGCTGCTCGGCATGCAGATCGACATCGAGCGCTGCCAGCCGGTGCTCGGCAACGTCACGGGCGGCCTTTCTGGCCCCTGCGTCAAGCCGGTGGCCGTGCGCATGGTCTGGCAGGTCGCGCAGGCCGTACGCATCCCAATCATCGGCATGGGCGGCATCGCGAGTGCCGAGGACGCCGTCGAGTTCTTCCTCGCCGGCGCCAGCGCCGTAGCCGTCGGCACGGCCAATTTTACGGACCCTGCCATCACGATGGAGATCTGTGACGGTCTGGCCGCATACTTGGAGAATCATGGGCTCAAGAGCATCGATGAGCTCATCGGCAAAGCCAATCCTGGCTTTTTGAAAGGGGGCCGCTGAATGGCAGCAGCAGATGACCGCCTGATCGTCGCGCTCGATTTTCACACCATGGAGGATGTGAAGGCACTCGTAGCGAAACTCGGCGACAGCGTTTCATACTATAAAGTCGGCATGGAGCTCTTCTACAGCGTCGGCGGCGAGGTCGTGACCTGGCTGCGCGAAGAGGGCAAGCATGTCTTCCTCGATCTCAAGCTCCACGATATCCCGAATACCGTGGCCGGAGGGCTCTGCTCTCTCATGAACCTCGGTGCCGATATCCTCAATGTCCATGCGAGCGGCGGCTACACGATGATGAAGACGGCTGCCGACCGCCTGCATGCGGCAGCGGCGGAGCAGGGGATTCCCTGCCCGAAGCTTATCGCCATCACGGTGCTCACGAGCATCAATCAGGAAGACTGGGACGGTGTCGGCCAGACGCTGCCCATCAAGGATGCGGTCGTGCGCCTCGCGAAGCTCGCGAAAGCGGCGGGCCTCGACGGCGTTGTCGCCTCGCCGCAGGAAGCCGCACTCATCCGTGAGGCCTGCGGAGAGGACTTCCTGATCGTGACGCCGGGCGTGCGCCCTGCAGGCTCGGCCGTGAATGACCAGAGCCGCATTGCGACGCCGGCGGCAGCACTTCGAAATGGCGCGAGCCACCTCGTCATCGGCCGGCCGATTCGCGCCGCCGAAGACCCCAGGGCGGCAGCAGAGGCAATCTTGAAAGAAATGGAGACAGTAAAACCATGACAATGACGGAACAAGAAGTAAAGGATCTCCTGGTCAAGACGAATGCCATCATGGATGGCCATTTCCTGCTGACCTCGGGACTCCACAGCCCGCATTACGTTGAGAAATTCAATGTGCTGCAGCATCCCAAATACACGCAGCAGCTCTGCGAGGCCATGGCCGAGAAATTCAAGGACGCCAATATCGAGACGGTCGTTGGCCCGATGACCGGCGGCATCCTGCTCGCCCATGAGACGGGCAAGGCCCTTGGCACGCGCGCCATCTTCACGGAACGCGTCAACGGCAAGATGACGTTCCGCCGCGGCTTCCACCTGCATCCGGGTGAGCGCTGCCTGATCGTCGAGGACATCGTCACGACGGGCGGTTCCATCAAGGAAGTCATCGACGTCGTCAAGGAGAACGGCGGCATCCCCGTAGCCGTCAGTATGCTCGTCGACCGCAGCGGCGGCAAGGTCAACTTCGGTGAGGTACCGTGCACGGCTCTGCTGCATCTTGAGGTCGAGACGTACAAGCCCGAGGAGTGCCCGCTCTGCAAGCAAGGCATCCCGATGACCAAGAGAGGCAGCACCGGCAAGAAGTAATTCCAGGCGAAAGCGGATTATATATTGAAACGTCCCGCAGATTGGAGATGCAATCCAATTTGCGGGACGCTTTTTATAATAATGAAAGGATCACGCAAAAAAAAGACTGTGCCGAAACACAGTCTCTTTTTTGCTCTTATGCAGCTTTGGTAATCCGAAGATTACTTGTTGGCGTTGACAAGCTCCATGATGCCAGCAGCGCTGTTGTCGGAACCGAGAACGTCCTTGATCTTGTGCTCAACGAGCTCTTTGATGTAGTTGCGGCCATCAGCGCAATACTGACGCGGATCAAAGTGCTCCGGATGAGCGAAGAAGTGCTGGCGGATACCAGCCGTCATAGCGAGGCGCAGATCGGAGTCGATGTTGATCTTGCAGACAGCGGATTTAGCAGCCTTGCGGAGCTGATCCTCCGGGATGCCGACAGCATCGTCGAGCTTGCCGCCGTTCTCGTTGATGATCTTGACGTACTTCGGAATAACGGAGGAAGCGCCATGGAGAACGATCGGGAACTCAGGGATCTTCTTCTCGATCTCAGCGAGGATATCGAAACGCAGCTCAGGCGGTACGAGAACGCCGTCAGCGTTGCGCGTGCACTGTTCCGGTTTGAACTTGAATGCGCCATGGCTCGTGCCGATAGCGATGGCGAGGGAGTCAACGCCCGTCTCACGAACGAATTCCTCAACCTCTTCCGGCTGCGTGTAAGCTGCCTCGTGAGCAGCAACATTTACATCATCCTCGATGCCGGCGAGCTTACCGAGCTCAGCCTCGACGACGACGTTGTGCTCATGAGCATAAGCGACAACTTCCTGCGTGCGCTTGATGTTCTCTTTGAATTCATACTTGGAACCATCGAACATGACGGACGTGAAGCCATCATCGATGCAGGCTTTGCAAGTCTCGAAATCCGGACCATGATCGAGGTGCAGAGCGATAGGAATATCGTTGACCTCAAGGGCAGCCTGTACGAGGTGACGGAGATACGGGCCCTTGGCATATTTGCGAGCGCCGGCGGAAGCCTGGAGGATAACCGGGGAGTTCAGCTCTGCAGCTGCTTCCGTGATACCCTGTACAATCTCCATGTTGTTGATGTTGAAAGCACCGATGGCGAAACCGCCCTCATAAGCCTTCTTGAACATTTCTTTCGTTCCAACTAATGGCATTTTTCATTACCCCCTAAAAGTTGTGTATGTTCACAAACACACTATGAACTGACTTCATTATAGCATAGAAAAGACGGCCGGTGTATAGCGAAACGCCATTTTTTCGGAAAATCTTCTCATTCGCGCGCAAATAATAGAAACTATCGCGTGCTTGGTCAAAAATCCGCGGCAATCCGCTGCATATCGGATGGCAGCGGTGCGGTGACAACGACAAATTCGTGTGTCATGGGGTGCCGGAAGGACAATCGCCAGGCATGAAGGGCCTGCCGGGAAAGCAGCGTGCATGAGCCTCCGTAGAGGTCGTCGCCGAGGAGCGGATGCCCGAGGTGCGCGAGGTGCACGCGGATCTGATGCGTGCGGCCCGTGTCGAGTACGAGATGCAGGAGCGAGAGTTTCCCGTTCGTCCTGACCGTCTCATAATGCGTGCGCGCTTCCTTGCCCTCTGGCGGCGGTGCGACCTTGCGCAGGATGATGCTCGGCAGCGCGCGCGCAATCGGCGCGTCGATGAGGCCGGATGCAGGCGTCAGCGTGCCTTCAATCAGGGCGAGGTATTCGCGCGTGAAGGCTTTTTTGCCGTCGCGGCCCGTCGTGAGCTGATACTGCACCTGCGGTTCTTTCGCGATGAGCACGAGGCCTGAAGTATCGCGGTCAAGGCGGTGTACGGGGTGGAAGGCATGATGCTCGCCATGGCGCGCATACCAGGCGAGCAGGGCGTTGCCGAGCGTGCCGTGCGCTTCCTTCGTCGTCGGATGCACGAGCTGTCCCGCGGGTTTGTTGACGATGACGAGGAAATCATCCTCGTAGCGGATATCAAGCGGCAGGTCCTCTGGCTCGATGTCACTCGGCCGCAGGATGTCGTAGGCGATCGTATCGCCATTCCTGACCTGCGTGCGCGTGGCGTTGGCGGGCACGCCGTTGTGCGTGAACGTCCCCGAATGCTTGATGCGCTTCCAGATCGTCCCCGAGATGCCGAGCACCTGGCGGAGGTACTGTCTGGCCGGCCAGATTTCGCCTTCGGGAAGCTTCACCTGCCAGCTGGTCATGCCTTCGGCTCCTGCGAGATGCCCGCAGCCTCGTCTTCCGTGCCCGGCAGCACGCGCTTTTCGTCGCCGCGCAGGAACGAGATGAGGCGGAAGGCGAGCGACAGCACGATGGCGACGATCGTCGCGAGCGACATGCCCTTGAGGCTGACCGTGCCGATCGTCAGGCTGGCCGTTGAGACGCCGATGCCCATGACGATGGAAGTCAGCAAGAGGTTCATCGGATCGTTGTAGTCGACCTTGGCCTCGACGAGGATGCGGATGCCCGAGGCCGCGATGACGCCGAAGAGCAGCATCGACACGCCGCCCATGACGGGCGTCGGGATGCTCTGGATGAGAGCCGCGAGCTTGCCGAAGCAGGAGAGGATGATGGCAAAGACAGCCGCGCCGCCGATGACCCAGGTCGAGAAGACCTTCGTGATGGCGAGCACGCCGATGTTCTCACCGTACGTCGTGTTCGGCGTCGAGCCGAAGAAGCCCGAGATGATCGTCGAGAGGCCGTTGCCGAAAATGGAGCGGTCGAGGCCCGGGTCTTTCGTGAGGTCGCTGCCGACGATGTTGCCCGTGACGATGAGATGGCCGATGTGCTCGACGATGACGACGAGCGAGGCCGGCAGGATGATGAGGATGGCGCCCATATCAAAGGTCGGCGTGTAGAACGTCGGCAGTGCAAACCATGGGGCGCTCTCGACCATTTCCCAGTTGACGAGGCCGCAGACGGCTGCGATGATGTAGCCGCTGACGACGCCGATGAGGATCGGGATGATGGAGAGGAAGCCCTTGAAGGCCACCGACGCGAAGATCGTGATGGCCAGTGTCATGAGGGAGACGAAAATCGTCGTCGTGTCGGCCTTGTCGCCCGTAAGGCCCGCCATGCCGGCGGCCGTCGGCATGAGCTCGAGGCCGATGACCGCGACAATCGCGCCCATCGAGGCCGGCGGGAAGATCACATCGATCCAGCCCGTGCCGACCGCACGAATGAGCAGGCCTACGAGACAGAAGACGACGCCGACGCAGATGAAGCCGCCGAGCGCCGCTTCGTAGCTGTACTGCGCGAGCACGAGGAAGACCGGCGAGAGAAACGCGAAGCTCGAGCCGAGGTAGGCCGGGATCTTGCCTTTGCAGAGCACGAGGTAGAGGATTGTGCCGATGCCGTTGAACAAGAGCACCGTGGCCGGATTGACCTTGAAGAGGATCGGCACGAGTACGGTCGAGCCGAACATGGCGAAGAGATGCTGCAGCGAAAGCGGGACGGTTTCCATGAGCGGAAGCTTTTCCGTGACACCGATGGGACGTTTCTGCAAGATGAGACACTCCTTTCAAATAAGAAACAAACGAAATGAGATACGATGATCACATCCTTCAATTTACCATAGGATGGGACGGATGTCCACTTTTGTCCGATAGTGGCGCAAATCGTGGAAAATGTTATCATTTTAACTTGTATTCCTGTATAGAATTCTTGAAAATGTAATGCTGATATTTCGGCTTGTTTTTCTGCGGAAAACATTTTTACATAAATTTGCCGATTTTGGTAGACAGGCTGCGGAAATTCTTGTATAATATGTTTCGATTAAACACTTTAACAGACAAAACACCGTCGTTGTCCGTTTGTGGCGGATGTGCCGGTATGATGTTTAGGGGGAGAATCATGGCGCTTATTGTTAAGAAATTCGGTGGCAGTTCTGTGGCTACCACAGAGAAAATCATGAATGTGGCAAAGAGGGTGCTGAGCGAGAAACAGCCCGGCGACCAGATTGTCATGGTCGTATCCGCGATGGGCGATACGACGGATGAGCTCATAACGCTCGCGGAGGGCATCACGAAAGATCCGTACCAGTACACGCGTGAGATGGATATGCTGCTCACGACGGGCGAGCAGGTTTCGATTGCCCTTCTCGCAATGGCCTTCAAGACGCTCGGTCAGCCGGCAATCTCGCTGACGGGCCCGATGGCAGGCATGAAGACGAATTCCGTGCACACGAAGGGCCGCATCGTCGACATCACGCCGAAGCGCGTACACGAGGAACTCGACAAGGGCAACATCGTCGTCGTCGCGGGCTTCCAGGGCTCCGATGAATTCGGTGACCCCGTGACGCTCGGCCGCGGCGGTTCCGATACGTCGGCCGTCGCACTCGCCGGTGCGCTCAAGGCCGATTCCTGCGAAATCTACACCGATGTCGACGGCGTCTACTCCGCCGATCCGCGCATCGTCAAGGATGCCCGCAAGATGAAGGAGATCACCTACTACGAGATGCTCGAGATGGCTCGCCTCGGCGCCGGCGTCATGCAGCCGCGTTCCGTGGAGATGGGCAAGTTCTTCAACATCCCAATCCATGTACGCTCGACGTTCACGAACAAACCAGGCACAATCATTAGGGAGGACTATACGATGGAAGATAAGGATTTTGTCATTCGCGGTGTCGCACACGATGAGAAGGTAGCAAAGATTGCCGTACTCGGCATCCCGAACACGCCGGGCATTGCCCATGAGATCTTCTCGGCGCTCGCGGAAGCCAACATCGACGTCGACATGATCGTGCAGAGCATCCGCAACATCGAGAAGAACGTGACGGATATGGTCTTCACGGTCGCCAGCGATGACCTCGGCCAGGCCAAGAAAGTCGTCGACAAGGTTGCCGACAAGCTCAACGCCATCGCCGTGCTCATCGAGGAGGACGTCGCGAAAGTCTCCATCGTTGGCGCCGGCATGCTCGGCAACCCGGGCATCGCTGCCCGCATGTTCGGTGCACTCTCGAAGGCTGAGATCAACATCGACATCATCAGCACGTCCGAGATCAGCATTTCGTGCCTCGTCAAGGGCTCCCAGCTCAAAGAGGCCGTCAATGCCATCCACGAGGAATTCTTCCCGGCAAAATAAGGCACAGCTGCCCTGAGGGCAATCTGTGAGGAATTGGCCGCTCCCTCAGCGGGGGCGGTCTTTCTTTACCGGTTACCAGAAGTTTCATCAATTCTTCCATAAAAATATTGTATACTTATACCAAAAGCCTGTTATAATAGTAGACAACGGGCGAGAAACCGTATATCATAGGATTCGTCCAATGGATAGATGGACGTCTGGTGCACCGTGTGCGGGTACAAGCCGTCATGGGCATCGGCGCAATGAAGGAGGTCATTCGTTATGACGACGAGTATGGCAGCAACGCATGCTGCAAGCAAGAGACTGAAGGACGCGATTTTTGGTGCAAGCGCGGCTTGCCGTGAGGCTGCCGCCAAATACGGCGCCGATAAAGTGACGAACGCCACGATGGGCGTCATGATGGACGATGAGGGCAAACTGGCCAGCATCCCGACGATGGAGCGCGTCTTTCGTTCTCTTACGATTGAGGATTACATGCGCTATGCGCCGATCCCGGGCCTGCCCGAGTACCTCGACGCCGTCATCGACCTGACCTTCGCCGACCAGAAGCCGGAGGGTTACTTCGGTGCCATCGCCACCTCGGGCGGCACGGGCGCCATTCATCACGCCGTCGCCAACTACGCGGAGCGCGGCGATGAGGTGCTGACGGCTGACTGGTTCTGGGGTACGTACAACGTCATCTGCAACGAATGCGGCTCGCATCTGACGAACTACAAGCTCTTCGATGAACAGCAGAATTTCAACCGCAAGGACTTCGCCGACAAATTCGAGGGCATCCTCGAGAAGCAGGAGAGCCTGCTGACGATCATCAACACGCCGGCACACAACCCGACGGGCTTCAGCCTCACAGAGGAGGACTGGGACTGCGTGCTGGATCTCGCGAAGAAGTATGCGGCCAAGGGCAAGAAGATCAGCATCCTCGTCGATATCGCCTACATCGATTACGCGGGCGAGAAGAACGAGACGCGCCGTTTCATGAAGAAGTTCGGCAGCCTGCCCGACAACATCCTCGTGATGTTCGCCTTCTCGATGTCGAAGGGCTACACGGCTTACGGCCAGCGCACGGGCGCACTCGTCGCCGTTTCCTCGAGCCAGGAGGTCATCACGGAATTCAAGGAAATCAACAAGTACACGAGCCGTGCGACCTGGTCGAACATCAACCGCGGCGCGATGACGCTGCTCGCACGCATCCAGCAGGACAAGAGCACGCTCGCGCAGTTTGAGAAGGAACGCGATGCCTTCTACCAGATGATCCAGAGCCGCGGCAACCTCTTCATGGAGGAGGCCAGGGCCTGCGGGCTTAACGCGCTGCCGTACAAGGGCGGTTTCTTCCTCGCCGTGCCGGCCAAGGATCCGCAGGCCGTCTGCGACAAGCTGCATGACGATCTCATCTTCGCCGTGCCGCTGAAGCTCGGCATCCGCATCGCCGCCTGCTCGGTATCGGCCGAGAAGATGAAGGGCGTCGCCGCAAAAGTCCTCAAGGCTCAGCAGGCCGTAGAAGGCTGATTCTTTGCGGTCTTGATTACGTAAAACCGTCATATTTGACCAGATTTGTCCGTTTTTGTGCGTACGAATCTGGTCTTTTTTTATGGTTTTGGCAAAAATTAGCGGTTGATGTGCATGAAAAATGATGATATAGTAAAACTGTGATAATGTGTAAGTTTCGTTCGAGGGAGGACACAAAAGAAGATGTTTAAGTTCAAGCAGAAGGACAGCGAGTTCTTTGACTTGTTCGTTGACAGCGCCCGCTATTTCTATAAGGGTGCGCTCATGATGGACGAAGTTATGCTGGATTACAGCAAAGCCGCTGACAAAGTAAAAGAAATCATTGACCTCGAGCATGAAGCAGATGCAGTGAATGACAAGATCATCGACAAACTGAATCTGACCTTCATCACTCCGATCGACCGGGAGGACATCTATGCCCTCGCCAACGGGCTCGATGATGGCGTCGACTACCTGCAGGGCACGCTGCAGCGCATCGTCATGTATCGCACGGGCAAGGCCATGAGCGGCGCCGTGACGCTCACGAAGCTACTGATCGAGAGCACCGAGGAGATCATCCGTGCCTTCTCCCTCTTGAAGAACATCCGCAAGAATCAGGCCCAGATCCTGGAGGCAACGCACAAGATTGCCCGCCTTGAGAGCGAGGGCGACCGCGTGTACCGTCACGAGGTCGCGTACCTCTTCGACAAGGAAAAGGATCCGATTGAGCTCATCAAGTGGAAGGACATTCTCGAGAACCTCGAGAATACGCTCGACCACTGCGAGAAGCTTTCCGACATGATTCGAGGAGTGGTAATGAAGTATGCCTGAGTTACAGTATCTGATTTTTACCGTTATTGCTCTGGCGCTGATCTTCGACTTCATCAATGGTTTCCACGATACGGCCAACGCCATCGCGACATCCGTCTCGACGCGCGCGCTGCATCCGAGCCATGCCATCCTCATGGCTGCGTGCCTGAATTTCCTCGGCGCCATGTACAGCACAGGCGTCGCGAAGACAATCGGCGCCGATATCGTCAAATCGGCCCAGCATGTCGATGAACGCATCATCATTGCCGCACTCGTCGGCGCTGTGGTCTGGAACCTCATCACTTGGTGGTTTGCCATCCCGTCAAGTTCGTCACATGCCCTCGTCGGCGGCGTCATCGGCGCCGTGCTCGTCTCGGTCGGCAGCGACGGCCTCAATTTCTACGGCATCGGCAAGATCGTCGCGTCGCTCATCGCGTCGCCGCTCATTGCCATCGTCACGGGCTGTATCGTCATGACCATCCTGTTCCGGCTGTTCGGACGCTTCAGTCCGTCCTCGGTCAACGGCAAGTTCAAGAAGATGCAGATTCTCTCGGCTGCCATGATGGCTTTCTCTCACGGCTCGAACGATGCCCAGAAATCCATGGGTATCATTACGCTCGCGCTGCTCTCGGGCGGCTACATTGACGTCTTCGAAGTGCCGACGTACGTCAAGGTGCTCGCGGCGACGGCGATGGCCTGCGGCACGGCCGTCGGCGGCTGGCGCATCATCAAGACCATCGGCGGCAAGATCTTCAAGCTCGAGCCAATCTCGGGCTTCGCGGCCGACCTCAACTCGTCGCTCGTCATCTTCTCGGCCACGCTGCTGCACCTGCCCGTCTCGACGACGCATGTCGTCTCGGGCTCCATCATGGGTGTCGGCACGGCCAAGCGCGTCAATGCCGTGCGCTGGGGTGTCGCGCAGCAGATGGTGCTGGCCTGGGTTCTCACGATCCCGTGCACGGCCGTCATGGGCGCCGTCGCCTACAGCCTCGTGCTCAAGATTTTCCAGTAAACCGCTGTATATCTTGAACACGCGCGGCCCGTATTGTAGGGCTGTACATATTGATTTTTCTGACATTTTGACAGGAACGTGTTACAATAGAGGTGTGACGCGTTCCTGTTTTTTTGCTGGACAGGGATGCACAAAAGAGAGAAATGAGAGGGAAAGACGGCAACGCAGCAAGTTTCAGCAAGGAGGAGATTCTCTTGTTCATCACCATTCGCAAAAACAGAACCGTCCTGCCGGATGTCCTGCCCCGCGACCTCGTGGCGGATTACCAGCAGGAATACGCCTCGAAGATTGTCGCCGTCAAGCTCGACAATACGATACACGACCTCCAGACGCCTGTCGGCAAGACGCGCAGCCTCGAATTCGTCGAGCTCGACAGTGAGGCCGGCTGGATCGTCTACCGGCGCTCCGTTGAGTTCCTGCTGATCATGGCTGTCCACGAGCTCTTCCCGGGGGCCGAGGTCATCGCGAAGTTCCGCGCGAACAACGGACTTTACTGCGAGGTGCAGCTCGCAGGCGGCGAAGGGGAGGAGGTGCGCACGCTGCCTGCGGAGCTCGTGCCGAAGGTCGAGGAGGAGATGCGCCGCATCGTCGCCGAGGATCGGCCGATTGTCAAGGAGGTCATGAAGCGCGAGGATGCCGTGCGCCTCTTCAAGGATGCCAAGCAGATCGAGAAGGCCAATCTCATCGCCTCGCTCGAGCTCGAATTCGTCAGCATCTACCGCTGCGGCGGCTACTACGACTACCTCTACGGTGCCATGATGGGCTCGACGGGCCGTCTCGGCCGCTTTGCGCTCGAAGCCTTTGAAGCGGGCGTGCTGCTGCGCACGCCGGACCTCAGGAGCCGCGGCGAGGTGCCGCCCTCCATGCGCCAGCCGAAGCTCTCGAGTGTGCTCGCCGAGTCGAAGGACTGGGCCAACATCCTGCACTGCCGCTATGTCACGGATCTCAACCGCGCAATCCAGTCAGGCCGTATCGGCGAGGTCGTTCGCGTCTCGGAGGCCCTGCAGGAAAAACGCATCGCGGGCATTGCCGACCACATCGCGGCGCGCAGGAAAGACCTGCGTCTGATCCTTATCGCGGGGCCGTCGTCTTCGGGCAAGACCTCGTTCGCGCAGCGACTCAAGGTTCAGCTGCAGGTCATGGGGCTTCAGCCTGTCTCCATCTCGCTTGACAATTACTTCGTCAACCGTGAGGACACGCCGAAGACGCCGGCCGGCGAGTACGACTACGAATGCCTCGAAGCCCTCGACGTGCCTGAGTTCAACAAGGACATGCTCGCGCTGCTGAAAGGCGAGACGATCACGCTGCCGCGCTACAATTTCATCTCGGGCGAGCGCGAGGACTCGGGCATCACGATGTCGCTGCAGGCCGACCAGCCCATCATCGTCGAGGGCATCCACGGCCTCAACGAGAAGCTCACAGCGAAGATTCCGCGCAGGAACAAATTCAAGATCTACGTCAGCGCGCTGACGCAGCTCAACATCGACGCGCACAACCGCATCCCGACGACGGCCGCGCGGCTCATCCGCCGGCTCGTGCGCGACTACCAGTTCCGAGGTTCAAGCGCCCTCAAGACGCTCAAGCAGTGGCCCGACGTGCGCCAGGGCGAGGAGAAATACATCTTCCCATTCCAGGAAGAAGCCGATGTCATGTTCAACTCGGCGCTCATCTACGAGCTCGCCGCGCTGCGCCGTTATGCCGTGCCCGTGCTCGAGGCCGTCACGCCCGATGTCCCCGAATACACGAAGGCCCGCCGCCTGCTCGATTTCTGCCAGTACTTCCAGGACCTTCCCGACGAAGACGATGTCCCGAACAACTCCCTCCTGCGCGAATTCATCGGCAAATCCGTCTTCTTCAAGGGCGAAGATCAGGTGTAAGCTTCCTTAATATATAAAAGATAGGAGATCCTGAAATTTAATGCTTTGGGGGGCTTGACGGATGGGAGCCGGACACATATAATGAAAGCATGAAAAGTAAAGAGCAGTGCAAGGCTGACGGGTGAGTGGAATTGACCACATGTCTTGTGTTGTGAGAAATAGCCGACCGTCTGGGCAGGGCATTCTGTTCGGGCGGTCTTTTTTCATAAGCCTGGAAGGATGCCCCGGTATCCTTCTGGGAGGTAGATTTCATGAGAAATCGTTGGCTTATCGCATTGAGTGCCGTCGGCATCCACATTTCCATCGGCAGTGTTTATGCCTGGAGTGTCCTGACCCGGCCCATCATGAGTGAGATGGGATTCTCGCTGGGGCAGACGACTTGGACGTTCTCGCTGGCCATCCTGTTCCTGGGCTTTTCGGCAGGTCTTCTCGGCAGCTTTGTCGAGAAGATGGGGCCGAAGAAGAGCGGACTCATCGCCATGACGTTCTTCGGTATGGGCATGCTTGGCACGGCCTACGCGCTGTCGGTCCAGAGCCTCACGCTGCTGTATCTCTTTTACGGCGTCATCGGCGGCATCGGCCTCGGCGTCGGCTACATCACGCCGGTCTCGACGCTCGTCAAGTATTTCCCAGATCACCGCGGCTTCGCGACAGGGCTCGCCATCATGGGCTTCGGTTTTGCGGCGCTGATCGCGGGACCCGTCATGCAGTATCTGACGGCGACGGTCGGGCTCGTCAATAATTTCCTGATCCTCGGCTGTGTCTACATGGTCGTCATGGGGGCTTCGGCACTCTACCTGAAGCCGCCGGTCCTGAAGGACAGCAAGGGGAATGTCACGCATGTACAGCGCGGCGTGACGGCGAATGAGGCACTCAAGACGTGGCAGTTCGCTTCGCTCTGGTGGGGCTTCTTCGTCAACATCACATGCGGCATTGGCCTTCTGGCCGTGGCTTCGCCAATGGCACAGGAAGTCATCGGCATGGATGCCGCAGCTGCCGCCTCGATGGTCGGCATCATCGGCGTCTTCAATGGCGGCGGCCGCATTGTCTGGTCGACCATCTCGGATTACCTTGGCCGCGGACGCGTCTACATGCTGTTCTTCCTGCTCGAGGTCATCGCGTTCTGGCAGCTCGCCGGGACGCGCGAGGTCTTTGTCTTCGAGATGCTTGTGCTGCTCATCATCAGCTGCTATGGCGGCGGTTTCTCGTGCATGCCGGCCTATCTTTCCGATATCTTCGGCACGCGCCAATTAAGCGCCATCCACGGCCGCATCCTGACGGCCTGGGGCCTCGCGGGTGTCGCCGGTCCCTCGATTGTCTCCTATTTCCACGCGCAGACGGGCGGCTATACGGCTTCGCTCTATTTCTTCGCCTGCTGCTTCGTGCTGAATTTCATCATCGCAGCCGTACTCAAGCAGTACGGATTGCGCAAGGACATGGCGTCCCATTCTGTATCATAATTCCTTTTGACAGTTGCCACTTTTAAACTTTTTAACCCTTTGGGCTCTGACTTAAAAGTGGTTGGCGTTCATCAGAGTCCGAAAAAACCTGCCGGTATCTTTGGAGCTGGCAGGATTTTTTTGTTTTCCCGCGAAATGGACAAATAGAGCCTTTTTTAGGCGGATGAAATGGTTGCTTGAGACGTGAGAAAGGAAGGATTCCCTGATGAAAACCATTGCGCTGATTGCCCATGATAAGAAAAAGAGCGAGATGCTCGAGTTTGTCGGTCACCACAAGGAGCTCCTGTCTAAGTTCCATCTGATCGCGACGCGGACAACGGGCACGCTCATCAACGATACGTTTGATTTGCATGTCGAGACGATGCTGTCGGGCCCGATGGGCGGCGACCAGCAGATCGGCGCGCGCGTGGCCGTCGGCGATGTCGACTACGTCGTGTTCCTGCGCGACCCGCTGACGTCTCAGCCGCACGAGCCGGATATCAACGCCTTGCTGCGCCTCTGTGATGTGCACGATGTGCCGCTCGCGACGAACCGCAAGAGCGCGCATATCCTCTTGAGCTACGCAGCCGGCAAGCTCTCGGCGGACGAAGCCGCAGACGCAAAGTGATGCGCCTGAAATCCAGATAAAATCTCGATGAGTTGTATCCTTGCAAATTGAATGCATGACCCTTCTATGATAGAATAGGAGGGTATATTTTTTTGCAAGATCACAAGACAGCAGGCACGGGGAATAGGGACTAGAACCTGTGTTTGCGAGTAAAGACAAAGAGAAGGGTGACAATTGGAGAAAGAACTGCTGAGACTCGAGCATATCGACAAATTTTATGGCAGCCGCCAGATCCTCGAGGACCTGAACCTGACCATTCACGAAAATGAATTCCTGACGCTCCTGGGACCGTCGGGCTGCGGCAAGACGACGACGCTGCGCCTGATCGGCGGGTTTGAGCTGCCGGACAAGGGGCGCATCCTGTTTGACGGGCAGGACATCACGAAGCTGCCGCCGGAGAAGCGGCAGGTCAACACGGTTTTCCAGAAGTATTCGCTGTTCTCGAACATGAATGTGGCGGAAAACATCGCATTCGGCCTCAGGATCAAGGGCAAATCGAAGTCGTATATCCGCGACAAGATCAAGTACGCGCTGAAGCTCGTGAACCTCGATGGGTATGGAGAGGCCGATGTCACGGCGCTCTCGGGCGGCCAGCAGCAGCGCATCGCGATTGCACGCGCCGTCGTCAACGAGCCGAAGGTGCTGCTCCTCGACGAGCCGCTCTCGGCACTCGACCTCAAGCTGCGCCAGAGCATGCAGCGCGAGCTCGTCAAGATCAAGCGCGAGCTCGGCATCACGTTCGTTTTCGTCACGCACGACCAGGAGGAAGCCCTCTCGATGTCCGATACGGTCGTCGTCATGAACCAGGGCTGGATCCAGCAGATCGGCACGCCTGAGAGCGTCTACAATGAGCCTGAGAACGCCTTTGTCGCGGACTTCATCGGCGACAGCAACATCATCGACGGCATCATGGTGCGTGACAAGCTCGTGCATCTCCTCGGCAAGGATATCCCGTGCATCAACACGGGCTTCGGCGAGAATGTGCCCGTCGATGTGCAGATCCGCCCGGAAGATATCCAGATCTGTGCGCCGGAGGACGGCCAGTATCGCGGTGTCATCCGCTCCGTCGTCTTCAAGGGTACGGTCTACGATATCACGATTGAGGCCGGCGGCTTCTCGTGGCTCGTGCAGACGATCACGGGACACGAGCAGGGCAAGGAGGTCGGCATCCGCCTGGCACCGGCGAACATCCAGATCATGGCGAAGCCCGCCTCGGAAGATGAGGAGGCGGCGCATGATGCATAACAGCAAGGCAGTGGCGCGCCTGTTTGCCGCACCGTTCTCGATCTGGGCGGCAATCTTCATCGTGCTGCCGCTTTTCTTCGTCTTCTATCACGGCCTGACGGATGCGGAGGGAGCCTTCACGCTCGCGAACCTTCGGGAGGCCGTGCAGATCGAATACCTTCAGGCACTCGGTCTCTCGGTGGAGCTCGCGCTCATCAGCACCGTCATCTGCCTCGTACTCGCGTACCCGCTCTGCATGATCCTGCTTGCCATCAAGCGCGGCCGCATGGTGCTGATCTTCCTGCTGTTCCTGCTGCCGCTCTGGATGAATTCGCTCCTGACGACGATGGCCTGGCAGACTATCCTCGAGAAGAACGGCATCATCAACATGGTCCTGCAGGCCCTCGCACTGCCCACGGTCACGCTCATCAACACGCCATTTGCCATCGTCATCGGCATGGTCTACAATTTCCTGCCGTACATGGTGCTGCCGCTCTACGTCGCGCTCTCGCACATCGACAAGAGCGTCATCGAGGCCGCGCATGACCTCGGCGCGGGACACGTCCAGACCTTCCGCCGCATCGTCTTCCCGCTGTCGCTGCCCGGCGTCATCAGCGGCTGCACGATGGTCTTCATCCCGGCGCTCACGACCTTCGTCATCAGCGCGCTGCTCGGCGGCAACAAGATTCTCCTGATCGGCAACATCATCGAGCAGGAATTCACGGCGGCCTATGACTGGCAGCTCGGCAGTGCACTCTCGATGATCCTCATGGTCTTCATCATCCTCAACATCGTGCTCGAGGCCTTTTCGGGCCGCGAGGCGAAAAAGGACGCCGTGCAGGAGGTGAAGCTATGATGGCAAAACTCAAGAAACTCTATCTCGGCATCATCATCGTCTTCCTCTACGCGCCGATTTTCGTGCTCTTTGCGCAGTCCTTCAATGCGAGCCGTTACCGCGGCCATTGGACGGGCTTCACGCTGGAGTGGTACGAGAAGCTCTTCACGAGCGAGGACATCATCGAGGCGTTCCTCAACACCGTGACCATCGGCCTGACGGCGGCGTTCTTCGCAACGCTCCTCGGCCTCATCACGGCGCTTGCCATTCGCAACTTCTCGAAGAAGGGGCAGCTCGCGTTCCGCGGCCTTGCGAATGTGCCGCTCCTCAATGCCGATATCGTTACGGGCATCGCGCTCATGCTGCTCTTCCTCGGGCTCGGGCTGCGGCTCGGCTATGACACGATCCTCATGGCGCACATCGTCATCAATCTGCCGTATGCGATGCTCTGCATCCTGCCGCAGGTCTTAGGGCTCGACTCCGTCTGCTATGAGGCGGCGCTTGACCTCGGCGCGACACCCTTCCAGGCCTTCCGCAAGGTCATACTGCCCGAACTCTGGCCCGGTATCGCGGCGGCCTTCCTGCTGTCCTTCGCGATGTCGGCCGACGACTTCATCGTGACGTACTTCACGAAGGGCGCGGGCATCGACACGCTGACGACGGCCATCTACTCACAGCTCAAACTCGGCATCCATCCGGAGATGTACGCGCTCTCGACGCTGTTCTTCCTCGGCGTCATCGCGTTCGTCGCGCTGCTCATGATCAACTGGCGCCTCCTGAAGCGCCGTCCGGGAAAGGAGTGGGAATGATGAAGAAACGCATGCGTTTCCCGCTGCTCATGCTGCTGCTTGGCCTCTTGCTCGTCTTTTCCACGGCGGGCTGCGACAGCCTGGCCGAGGACGAGGAGGGCGGCGACGACGCCCTCTACATCTACAGCTGGGGCGATTACCTCGACCCTGAGGTCATCACGCAGTTCGAGGAGGAAACGGGCATCCATGTCGTGCTCGACGAATTCGACACGAACGAGAGCATGTACCCGCGCGTCAAGGAAGGGGCCACGAATTACGACCTCATCTGTCCGTCGGACTACATGATCCAGAAGATGGCCGAGAACGATCTCCTGCAGCCGCTCGACTACAGCCAGCTGCCGAATGCAAAGAAGTACATCGGCAAGGATTTCTTCAAGCAGGCCGAGTCGTATGACCCCGGCAACCGCTATTCCATCCCATATTGCTGGGGTACGGTCGGCCTCATGTACAACAAGAAGCTCGTGGCGGACGATGTCGACAGCTGGTCGGTGCTCTTTGATCCGCGCTACAAGGACGAGATCCTCATGCAGGACTCGGCGCGCGACGCCTTCATGATCCCGCTGCGCATGATGGGGGACTCGATGAACACGAAGGATGCTGCTGAGCTTGAGAAGGCGCGCGACATGCTCATCGCGCAGAAGCCGCTCGTCCAGGCCTACGGCGTCGACGATATCCGCGATAAACTGGCGTCCGGGGAAGCCGCGCTCGGCGTCATCTATTCGGGCGAGGCCATCAACCTCTTGAAGGCCAATCCGGACCTCGCGTTCTGCCCGGCACCGAAGGAAGGCACGAATCTCTGGATGGACGGCTGGGTCATCCCAAAGCAGGCCAAGCACGTCGAGAACGCTCATAAATTCATCGACTTCCTCTGCCGCCCGGACATCGCCGCGAAGAATTTTGAGGCGCTCGGCTACTCCACGCCAAACACCGGCGTCCGGGAACTCGTCGAGGACGATATGGACGAGGATGAGATTGAGATCGCCTTCCCCGAGCCATCGGTCTATCAGGGCCAGGAGACGTATCAGTACCTTGGCGAAACGCTCGACAAGCTCTATACGAAGCTCTGGCTGCAGGTCAAAGTCGAATGAATCGTCATGGAAAATGGGGGACGGATTCTCTGGAATCGCGTTTCCCATTTTTGTCATATTTTCAGGAGAGAGGGGATTTTCATGAAGCTGGATTTGCCAATTGAATTGGAAGATGGCACGGTGGAGATTGCGACAAAAAAGATGGATTTTGCCGCGTTCTGCAGGCTGTATCAGGATCGCGAACGCTTCCTGCCATACTGCCGAGAATGTCCGAATTACGGCACGGTCTGGAGCTGCCCGCCGCTTCCTTTTGACAGCGGAGAATATTTCCGGCCATACCGTGAAATCCTCGTGTTCTGTGCGCGCATTACGCTCAATCCGTTGGTGATCGAGCGCGCCGATACGCCGGAACTCGTCAAGAAAAAAGGCTATGAAATCGTCATCCGTGTGAAGAAACAGCTCGAGGATCATTTGCGCAAAATGGAAGAAGAATTCCCGCATAGCCACAGCCTTTCCTCGGGCGGCTGCAATCGCTGCTGCCGCTGTGCCCGCGCCAAGGGCGATCCCTGCCGCAAGCCTGCCATCATGCGTTATTCGCTCGATGCCTTTGGCTTTGATTTGACGTCCATCGCGAAGGATTTATTCGGTTATGACATCGAGTGGTGCCGGGACCGCCTGCCCGCCCATTTCACATTGATTCACGCCCTGCTGCTGCCGGCAGGATCGTTAAATTTTTTGGGGAATCAGCAGGATTTTTCGAGGAAAGCGAGAATGTAAAAAAACGATGAAAACGATGGAACGTCGGGGGCATCGAATCATTCATATTTTATTTTTATTTTATTTAACAGAAAGTAGGAATCGATTATGGCGAGAAAAGCAGATTACGACAGCAAAATCCAGGCACTTGAAGAGAAGATTGCCAAGAAACAGGACGAGGTCAAGAAGCTCAAGGCACAGCTGGCCGAAGTAAAGGAAAAGAAGGCCAAAGAGGATTATCAGGAACTGACGGCGTACATGGAAGAGAATAACCTGACGGCCGCCGAAGTCCTCGCCGTCATCAAGAACTGAGCATTTACCGCATGCAAAAAGCCGGTACAAGACACCAACCGTATCTTGTACCGGCTTTTTGTTTTGATTTCAGAACCAGTGGAAGCGCGTGGCGAGGGACATGACGAAATACGTCAGGCCGCCGGCAATCAGCGGCCCGACGGCGATGCCCTTGAAGAAGAAGACGCCGGCCATCGTGCCGATGATGAGGGCCGAGACGACATCGGGCGTGCTTTTGAGGAGCGTCAGCCCGCCGCCGCCTGCGACAGCCGCGAGTACGCCGGCGATGACGGCGGTGATGCCGAGCGGCGACTTGAACGAATCGATCATCGTCTGCAGCGTGACCGTGCCGTTGGCAATCGGCACGAGAATGGCGGCCGTCAGGATGATGATGCCCCAGTTGAGGCCCTGTGTGCCGAGGGCCTCCAGCATCGTGGTCAGGCCGAGCACCTTGAGGATGAGCACGATGGCGGTCGCGTAGACAACCGTCATGTTGTGGCCGATGAGACTCAGGATGAGCACAAAGCCGAGTGTAATGTATTCCGTGGAAGCCAAATGAGGAACCTTCTTTCTCGATCGTTTTGATCGTTTCGATTATGGAACAACGTAACAGTCCGGCCACTGCTGCGGTAAGGCAGCGCGACCGGCACGGCGGACAATATACGCCCTATTTTATCAGAAATGATGACTTTTTGCCATGCATCCCTTGAGGATTCTCCGGCTACTCCCACCGAATTTTTATCATTTCCAGTTATTACAGACAATTTTTCGCAGAAAAATCGTGTATACATGATTCTTTTTGTGGATTATAACCTAAGGCTATGATAAGATAGGGATAGTGGCATGATTCCGCGGCACGAGCATCTTGTGCGGGCAGCGCGAACATGCGGCGGAGCATCCCCCGTAACCATATAATAGAGAGGGGAGCACGCAAGAAACAGAACGGTAATGCGATCATGAAACTGTATGGAGGTAACGCTCGATGGAGTTTAGACAACTGGAATATTTTTGTACCATTAGTGAGCTGGAGAACTTTACGCGCACGGCGGAAGTCCTGCACGTCTCGCAGCCCTCGGTCACGAAGGCCATCAAGGCGCTCGAGGCGGAGCTCGGGCTCACGCTCATCGACAGGAGTCAGAAGCACGTGACGCTGACGGCAGAGGGAAGGGCCTTCCTCATCCACGCCCAGCGCATCATGCAGGATGCCGAAGCGGCCAAACAGGATATGCTGCGCTTTCGCACCGATACCCGCGGGACGGTGCATTTTGGCGTGCCGCCGATGGTCGAGGCGTATCTTTTCCCGGATTTCTTCACGAAATTCCATCAGGCGTTCCCCGACATCAATCTCGACGTGCAGGAGTACAGCGATTCCGATGAGATCCGCGAGCGCGCAGAGCTCGGGGAACTCGACTTCGGCATCGTGCTCGGCGGCGAGGAGGAGCACGGCACGAATGAGCTTTTGATCCTCGAGGACAACATGAGCCTTTGCCTGCATCCGCATCATCGGCTGGCCGCCTGTGATACGGTGGATTTCCACGAGCTGCGCGACGAGCACTTCATCCTGCAGCAGCCACGCACGTATCAGAACCGCGAGGTGACGGCGCGCTGCAATCAGGCGGGGTTCACGCCGGACGTCGTGCTCTGCACGTCGCAGCTCAAGACCATCAAGCAGCTCGTCGCGAACAACATGGGCATCTCGATCCTGCCGGATTTCGTCACGCGCAGCGACGTGAATTTCCTGCGCAAGCCGCTGAATCCGCCGATCCATGCACGCGTGTCCCTGTACTGGAGCGGGCACAAGGTCTTTTCCATCATCGACAAGCGGTTCCGGGATTTCATGGAGTCGTATCGTGAGAACCCCTATGTGCAGGCCGCTCATGCATGAGAGCCGATACAATTGAACGAGAAGCAGACAGGCAGGTGTAGAAGGATTGCAGTTGAAACGTCTTGAGGCATATGGGTTCAAGTCCTTTGCCGATAAGATTTCCATCGAATTTGACCAGGGCATCACGGCCATCGTCGGGCCAAACGGCAGCGGCAAGAGCAATATCACCGATGCCATCCGCTGGGTGCTCGGCGAGCAGAATATCCGCAATCTGCGCGGCACAAGATCGGAAGACATCATCTTCGCTGGCTCGGCCTCCAGGAGACCACTCAACATCGCGGAGGTTTCGCTCGTCTTTGACAATGACGGCACCTTGCCGGTGGATTTCCGCGAGGTCGTCGTGACGCGCCGGCTCTACCGCAGCGGCGAGAGCGAATACTTCATCAACAGGAGCCGCTGCCGCCTCAAGGATATCTATGAACTTTTCGCCGATACGGGTATTGGCCATGACGGCATGAGCATCATCGGGCAGAACCGCATGGAGGATATCCTGAACAGCCGCCCCGAGGAGCGGCGTGCGTATTTTGAGGAGGCTGCAGGCATCACGAAATACCGCAACCGCAAGCGCGAGACATTGCGCAAGCTCACCGACACGGAGGGCAATCTCGTGCGCGTACAGGATATCGTCCATGAGATCGAGAATCAGCTCGAGCCCATGGCGCGCCATGCGGAAAAGACGCGCGCCTACAATGCGCTCTCGGCTGATTACAAGCGCTGTCAGCTCACGCAGCTCTCGCGCCGCTATGCCAAGGAGGCGGCGCATCGGGCAGACAATGAGCAGAAGCTCCAAAAGGCGCGCGACGAGGCCGTGGCGGCCAAGACGGCCATCCAGCAGGCAGAGGCCCGGCAGGAGGCCGTAGGCAAGGCCATCCTCGACCTCGAGCAGGCGATGAAGACGAGCGCCGAGAAGAATGAGGCCCTGCGCCAGCGGCTCGAGACGGCGCGCCGTGAGATGGCGGCGCTTGAAGAACGCCAGGAGCAGAGCGGTGCCGCGAAGGAACGACTCGCCAAACGGCGCGAGGAGCTCACGCGGGCACTCGCGTCTTCGGTCGGTGAGATCGGCCGCCTGACGGCCGAAGCCTCGGACCAGGAGCAGGCCCTGAAGGCGGCCGAGGCGGCTCTCGGCGAGCGCAAGGCGCAGCAGGGCGAGCTCGGGGCACTCCTGAAAACGTACAAGGAAGCGGCGGCCAAGACCCTCGCGCGCAAGGAAGCCTGCCAACAGGAGCTTGCGAAAGAGACGCAGGCCCTCGCCGTGCTCGAGCGCGACATCGAGAATGGCGAGAACGGGCAGGCCGAGCGGCAGGAGGCCCTCAAGCAGGCAAAGGCCCAGCAGATGGCACTGAGCGCCCAGCAGGAAATGCTCAGCGCGCGTCAGCAGCAGGCAAATGAAGAACTGCAGCAGGCCGTCCGGGCCCAGCAGCAGGCGCGCCATGAGCAGCAGGATGCGCAGGAAGCGCTCGCCAGGCGCCGCGATGCACTCGCGGACCTGCGGCAGAAGCTTGCGACGGCTCGGGAAAAAGTCGATTTCCTGAAGCACATGCAGGAGGAATACGAAGGCTTCGGCAAGGGCCCGAAGGCCGTGCTGCGCGCCAGGGAGCCGTGGCATCAGGGAGTGAATGGCGCCGTGGCCGAGCTCATCGAGATCCCGCAGGACTACGTGACGGCCATCGAGGTGGCGCTTGGCGGCAACCAGCAGAACATCGTCACGGAGGATACGGACACCGCAAAAGAGGCCATTGCCTACCTTAAGCGCAGGCATCTCGGACGCGTGACGTTCCTGCCGCTCTCGACGCTCATCGTGCCGTATCCGAATGAGCACGAGCGCAGGGCCGAGGGCAGGGAAGGCGTCATCGGCTGGGCCCATGAGCTCGTCACGGTCGACGCACACTGCCGGAAGGCCGTGGATTTCCTGCTCGCGCGCATCCTCGTCGTCGATACGCTCGACCATGCGCTCGCGCTGGCGAAGGAATTCAAATACCGGCTGCGCATCGTGACGCTCACGGGCGAATTCCTCGCGCCGGGCGGCTCACTTTCAGGCGGCGGCCGTCAGGGCAGGGAAGCGAGCTTCCTGAACCGCGGCGGCGAGATCGAGGCCCTGCGTGCCTCCATCGCCGCATGGCAGGAACAGGAAGGAACTGAGCAGCAGGCGTCAGAAGAAGCCGCGCAGAAGGCCAAGGAAGCGGCCGCTGCACAGCAGGCGGCCATGGAGCGCGTACAGCAGGCGAGCGAGCAGCGCGCCGAACTGCGGGCGGAGGACCGCCGCCTCCGGGAAGCACAGGAAGCCAAGGCCCAGGAGGTCGCCGCGCGCGCGAAAGCCGCGCAGGAATACGAGGCGTCGTTTGCGGCCAATGCAAACCGGCGCGTGCTGCAGCTGCGCAAGGTCAAGGAGCTCCAGCAGGCCCTGGAGACGGCGTGCAGGATTGCGGACGAAGCCCGTCTCGACCTCGAGGATGCCATGCAGGACGCCGACGACCTCGCTGCCGTGCTGCAGGATCAGGAGCTCAAGCGGACGGTGCTCGAACAGGAGCTCATGCGCCGCCGCGAGCACATCGCCCTCTGCCGCCAGGAAAAGCAGCGCGGCGAGCAGGCCCTGAAGGAAAGTGAACAGGAAGAACGCGATCTGCTCGAGGGACTCGCCGCGAGCCTCAAGCGCCTCAATCAGCTCCAGCAGGAAGCCGCCTCGTGGCAGGATCACTTCGATGCCGGACAGGAGGAGCAGCGGAGCTTCTACGAGCAGCGCATGGAGAAGATGGCCGTCGCGCAGGAAGCCGACCGGAAGACGCGCGCGGCCAATCAGCAGCTTGGCAAGGTCCAGAACGAGCTGCATCAGCTCGAACTGACGGGCGCCAAGGCCGAGATGGCCATCGAGGAAACGCAGCAGGCCATCCTGAAGAACTTCGGCCTTACCCCCGAGCGCGCGGCCGAGGAGGCCTACGACTGGGAGCCCGCGCGGCTGCGCCAGACGATGAAGGAACTCGCCGCGAAGATCGAGGCACTTGGCCCCGTCAACCCGAACGCACTCGAGGAATACGAAGCCCTGCAGAAGCGGCATGACTTCATGCAGAAGCAGGCCGGCGACCTCGTGGAAGCCAAGGACAACCTCATGCACATCATCGCGGAGATGGACGAAGCGATGACGCAGCAGTTCCGCGAGGCTTTTGCCGCCATCCAGTCGTACTTCGGGGAAATCTTCGTGCGGCTCTTCGGCGGCGGCCAGGCGGAGCTGCGCATGCTCGACGAGCACGATGTGCTGAACACGGGCATCGACATCCTCGTGACGCTGCCACAGAAGAAACGCCAGAGCCTCGCGGCTCTATCGGGCGGCGAACGTGCCCTCACGGTCATCGCCCTGCTCTTTGCCTTCCTGCGCTACCGGCCTTCGCCCTTCTCGGTGCTCGACGAGATAGACGCGCCGCTCGACGAAGCCAATGTCGTGCGCTTCGGCCGCTTCCTGCGCGAATTCGCGGCCAAGACGCAGTTCATCGTCGTCACGCACCGCAAGGGCACGATGGAAGCCGTCGACACGATGTACGGCGTGACCGTGGAGGACGCCGGCGTCTCGCGCCTGCTCTCCGTCAAGCTTGACGAGATTGAAGGCCAGCTCGACGCCTGATCCATCTTGCCGCACAGGCTGTGCCCGCCGTTTTGACAAAAGGCGGGCACTCATTCTATAATGAAAGAATAATCTTGCGGCAATCAGCCGCATGCCCGATAAATCGATAGAGAGAAGTGACGAAATGGGATTTTTTGACAAACTCAAGAAGGGCCTCAACAAGACCCGCGAAAACCTGACGAATAAGATTGAGAAAATCATCATCGGCTATGCCGATATCGACGATGACCTCCTCGACGAGCTCGAGGAAACGCTCATCATGGCCGACGTCGGCGTCCAGACGACCGACAAGCTCATGACGGCCGTCCGCAAGGGCATCAAGAAGAAGGAAATCAACACGCCGGAAGACCTCAAGCCCTTCCTGCAGAAACAGATCGTCGAGATCCTGACAAAGGGCGAGGAGATGGACACGACGCGCGTGGCCGAGAATGGCCCGACAGTCCTGCTCGTCATCGGCGTCAATGGTGCGGGCAAGACGACGACCATCGGCAAGCTCGCCGCCTACTACAAGGGCCAGGGCAAATCCGTGCTGCTCGCCGCGGCCGACACCTTCCGCGCCGCCGCCATCGATCAGCTCGAAGTCTGGGGCGAGCGCACAGGGGTGCCGGTCATCAAGCATGAGGAAGGTTCCGACCCCGCGGCCGTGGCCTTTGACGCCGTCAAGGCCGCCGTCGCGCGCAATGTCGACATCCTCATCATCGACACGGCCGGCCGCCTGCAGACGAAATCGAACCTCATGCAGGAGCTCGAGAAGATCAACCGCGTCATCGGCCGCGAAATCCCCGGTGCGCCGCATGAGACGCTGCTCGTGCTCGACGCGACGACCGGCCAGAACGCCATCAGCCAGGCCGAACTTTTCACGAAAGCCGCGCCCATCACGGGCGTCGTGCTCACAAAGCTCGACGGCACGGCCAAGGGCGGCGTCGTCATCGGCATCAAGAGCCAGCTCCAGATGCCCGTCAAATGGATCGGCGTCGGTGAAGGCGTCGAGGACCTGCGCCCCTTCAACGCCGAAGACTTCGCCAAAGCCCTGTTCCAGTCCTGATTCACGGAAGTGGGGAGGAATTTATCATGAAAAAATTGTTTGTGCTGCTGATGGCAGCCGTGTTCCTGCTCGGTGCCGCACCCGTGACGCAGGCTGCGGGACTCAACGAACTCACCGAGACGAAGGTGCAGCTGGAGGACAATCTCACGGTGGACGATTTTGCCGCGGCCTACAACAAGATCTGTGCTTATCCGCTGGCCGGCGAAATCACGAAGCGCCTGCAGGGGAATTACGTTTCCTACTTCGGCGGCATCGATGACAGCACGGTCCTCATCATCAACGCCAATCAGGCCGGGAAACTCTCCAATCTCGTCATCGCGCATCACGGCGCCATCGACAGCGCCGAACAGGAAAAGCTCCGCGTCATCTTCGATTCGACGCTGACGGCCCTCGGCCTGAAAGCCGATGAAAACAATCTGTTTTTTGCCAATCAGGCCTTCGACCGCCTGAGCGTCATGAACGACACCCTGCTCGCAGCCCGTCTGCCGCGCGAAGAAACACAGCGCACCTGGACCTTCCTCAAGGCTGTGAACCCCGAGAAGCAGGTCACGACCATCCTGATCGAAGCTGTCGTGGACAACAAGTGATTCTCAAACGCCATACAACGATCATCAACCCCTTTTCCATCAGTAGCGTAAGCTTCCCCTTTGGGGGAAGTGGCCCGCAGGGCCGATAGGGGAGGCAGCCGATAAGAAAACGAGCCATTTCCAACCCGGACGGGAGGAAATGGCTCGTTTGGTGTTTGTTGCCAGTTGGCAGAAAACCTTGCTTATTTCTTTTTCGGATAGACACCGATCGTCCATTCGTTCAGGAGCGGCAGCCTCTCGCCAAGGTGGCGGCAGAGGACGGCGGCTGTCATCGAGAGCCCGAGAATCACGCAATAGAACGCGAGGGAAACGGGCGCTGTCATGATGCGGCCGGCATGCTGCAGCGCGAGCGCCGCATACGTGATGAAGAACGGATGCACGAGGTACGCGAAGTAGGAATGGCGTCCGAGCTGATGCAGCATGGAGTTCAGCCACTCAGGATACCGCTGGTACGTGAAGATCGTGAAGAAGAACAGCGACGCGGCAATCGTGTAGAAGATGCCGGCCGGGCTCAGCTGATGGGCCGTGTTGATGGCCTCGAGAGCCGTGTAGCCGTCCACGTAGAGCAGCTTGTAATAGAAGGCCAGCAGCCAGGCAAGCGACGCCCAGAAGAAGAGCGTGATGCCCGTCCGATGCTTCTGCATGAACACCTGGAACTCCTTGATGTGCACGGCCAGATACCCGCCGAGCACGAAGATGAAGACGTAGTGGAACACCCAGTAATTCAGCCGGTACATGAGGAACGGCTTGAGTACGGAGTGGTCCGGCAGCCCGTAGACGAAGACGTTGAAGGACACCGAGAAGCTCGACCAGTAGTCAAAGGCAATCTGCACGGCCAGCAGCAGGAGCAGGCTGATTTTGCCCGCGCGGCGGACCATGTAGATCCAGATCGGCATGGCCAGGTAGAACCAGATCAGGATGACCAGGAAGTAGAGCTGGTATTTCGCATTGCCGAAGAACAGGATGGTCAGGAGGTGCAGCGGGTCCGGAAAGCCCACCTTGTAGAGGATCCCGTCGTGGAGCAGGTAAAAGAGCGACCAGACGAGATAGGGGACGAGCACGGTCTTGAACCGCCGTTTCAGGAAGGACCGGTAGTCAAACGGCACCGTCGTGTCAAGGTTGTAAAAGAGGCCGAAGGCCGAGATGAAGAAAAAGATCGGCACGCTGAAGCGCGAGGCTACCTCAAAAAGGGCGATCAGGTGGATATTCGCGGATGTGTTCATGATGTACTGCGACCCGACGTGGATAGCGATGACGCCCATCATGGAGATGCCGCGGATGTACTCGATGGCCGCGAGGCGCGGCTTGCGCTTGTGAGGGACGGGCTGCGTGGATGCTTGCTCTTGCATGAAAAACGAGGACTCCTTACTTCATTGGGATAGGGAAAGGGCAGAAGGTGGAGGTGGATTTTGTCTGCTTCGCTGATTCAGTCGCTGAGGATGAAATCGACGTGGACCGTCGCCGTCATCGAGAGGCTGCCCGGTGCGATCGGCGTGGCGCTGTCCTTGGCGGCTGCGAGCAGCATGTTGCCGTTGAAGCGGCGCGTCTCAAGGTAACCGGTGTTTTCCGAAACGCTCTGGATGCCGACAATGCGCTTGCCGAGGCCCTTGGCGATGACGTCAGCCTTGTCGCGGGCATCCTGCACGGCATTCAGCAGGGCTTCCTTGCGCACGGCGCGCGTATCGCTGGCGGAGAAATCGAGCGAGCTGATCTCATTGGCACCGTGGTTCAGTGCGGCGTCGATGACCTTGCCCGTCAGCTTGATGTCGCGGACGACGACAACGACGGAGTTGTTGACCGTGTAGCCCGTGATCTCATTCTGATGGTTCTTTTCCGTGCTGTAGTTCGGATAGAACGAGTAATTGCGCGTCTGGATGTCCTTCTCGGCGATGCCGAGGCCTTCGACGGCATTCTGGATCTGCGCCGCTACCCAGGCATTGTCGTTCTGAGCTTTGGCCGCATCATCCGCGCGCGTCGTCACGCCAATCGTGACCGTTGCCATATCCGGCGTCGCCGTGCCCTGGCCTTGGCCTTCGACCGAGAGCGTCGGAGCTGCCGGCGCATCCTTCTGGGCGGCAAAGGCCGTCGAGATGCTCAGCAGGAAGACCGCCAGGAACACGAAGAAGAAACGTTTTGTCATTTTCATAGTATGACCTCCATCCAAATAAATTTGAGACGATTTCATTCTAACACAATTCGCAGGGCCGTGCATGAATTTATCCGGGAAGCGATGCATCCCGGGCTTTTGAGTTTTTTCAAAAATTAGCAGGATTCCGGCAGGGCAGGGGAGAAATAATAAAGCAAACTTCATAATGTCAAGATGTCAACATTGCAAAGACGTGTGGTCATGGTGCCGCGGGTCATGCCAATAGAGATACGAGTGACAGAGTAGAAACTAGATGGGAGATGCTTCATCATGATGGCTTTGAATTTCCAGGCAGCAAAACACAAGAAGATGCTCATGGAGCGCACGAAGAACTGCACGGTCCGCCTCGGCGACGTCAGCTCTCAGTTCCCCGAGAATTCCATCGTATGGATTACGACGGGTGCCAAGGGCGAGCCCAAGCACAAGCTCTACACGGCATTCCTCGACAAGGTGCGCGTCAAGACGATGGGCACGCTGACGAGCGCCGACCTCGGCCACCAGAACCCCGAGATCAATTCGCGCGAGGAGCTCATTGCTGACTTCGAACGCATCTACAAGCGCCGCATCCTCATGGAGGATACGGTCACGGTCATCTACTTCAGTGAGGTACATGACGATCTTTAAGACAGGAAAAACGATGGATTGCCTTGAGCAGTTTTGACCATTGTTTTGTGATTTTGGAGAGCCTTGCATTTTTATGCGGGGCTCTCTTTTTTATAGCGTTTTTCTAATCTTGAGCTTCTACAATATTCTTCAATTCTCTGTTTGGCTGCGGTACGGCTGTTTGACTGCATCGCTTGATCTTGCAAGGAGTGTGAAGCTTATGTCCATGTCTTTGGCTGATGTTGTCGCGACCATCCAGCACGGCGGGCCGCGGCTGACAGCCGCCATCTTTTTTGTCGCACTGGTGCTCGGCATTGTTGTGCTGCACTATGTATTCCGCGGGCTCGTCCATATCCTGAGCCGCTACACGAAGATCCCTGTCCATATCCTCCGGCATGTCGTGCGCTTCATGCCGTTCATGACGGGCATGTCGTCGATGAGGCCGTGCTCAAGCATCAGTTCATCAAGGCCATCTATCAGGCGTATCAGGATAACGGCATTCACTTGCTGGAACGCACCGCCTGAAATCCGCGGGGACGATTTACATCGAGCCGGCACGCGGCTGCAGACAGGCACCCCCTTCAGTCAGCTGCGCTGACAGCTTCCCCAAAGGGGACGCCCAGGCACTCTTCTCACAGAAGGCGAAGCGGAAGGAGGACCGCGCAGCGGTGGATGACAGCAAAAAAAGACCTGCCGGTTGGCAGGTCTTTTATCTTGGCTACGAAAGCGCGAAGGCTCAGAAGAACAGGATGAGCGTCACGGCGATGTTGACGACCGTGGCAGCCAGGATCGGGATGAACGTGCGCTTGGCAAGGTCCATCGGCGAGAGGCTGGCAGCGCCGGCGACGACGATGACGACAGCGGCGATTGGCGAGAGCGAACGCGCGAGGTTCGAGACGAAGTTCATCGGCAGGATCAGGAGGACTGGCGAGATGCCCGAGAGGGCGGCGACTTTTGGTGCCAGCGGTACGAAGGCGAAGAACGTCGCGTTGCCGGAACCCGTGATGAGCGTGGCGGCGATGATGATGGAAACGAAGACGAACATCATGCCGATGCCGCCGAAGCCGGCGTCCTGTGCGCCCTTGATGAGCGTATCGATGGCGCCGAGAGAGATGAGGCCTTTCGAGAACGTTTCAGCAGCGACGATCAGCGTGACGACCGTGGCCATTTGCAGGCCCATGCCGTTCCAGAAGGAGCCGATGTCGATGCAGGTTTTCTTGCCATCGCGATGGCGGATGAATTCGATGAGCATCGTCAGGAAGATCGAGACGAGCGTGGCGAGGCTGATATCCATCTTGATGCCGAGGTCAACGAGGCCGAAGAACAGGACGAAAATCAGTGGCAGCGTCGGCAGCAGTGCGTAGAAGGCCGGGACCTTCGGGGATTCCTGAGCGGCGAGCTGGTCGTCCGTCATCTTGGCGGATACGTCCTTGCCGGCCATCTCATCTGGATTCTTGGCATCAAACCAGCGCTGTACGAAGAAGTGGGCGATGGCCAGCGTCAGGACCGTGGCGATGCCGACCGGCACCTGATACTGTACGAAGTAAGGAACGATTTCCATGCCGCAGAGTTCCGCGGCGAAGATGCTGTCGGCACCAGCCGGACCCCAGCCCGGAGCCGACGCCGTGGCGATGACGGCGCAGGCCGCGATACGGCTGACACCGAGGCGCACGAGCACCGGATACATGGTGACCATGAGCAAGAGGCCGAAGCCCGAAGCCGAGCTGATGAACATCGCGAGGACGTTGCTGAGGATGGACGTCAGCGCGAGCACGATGTAGGGGTGACCGAGCTTCTGCAGCGGCTTGATGGCGATGCGTACGAGGGCCGTACTCGCGCCAATCTTATCCATGTACTTGGAGAAGCCGCCAATCAGCATGATGATCATGCCGAGCTTGGCGGCGCGGCTGCTGAAGGCCATGCTGATGGACTGGATGATGTCGAGCCACGGCGAACCCGTGCTGCTCTTGGCCGGCAGGATCTCACCGAGCCCGAAGACGAGCGTCAGCACCATCATGACGATGCCGGCCGTGAAGAGGATTGGCTGGGCCGGGTACTTTTTGAGTACGTACCGTGCGACCCAGACGACGACCACGATTGCGATCAGTAAACCTAACATATGAGGACCTCCTTAAAGTAAGATTAAGTTTTTCTGCTTTGATTAATTCTGTGCATGAAATCATAAATCCTGTTTACATCGTTACAAAATTAGATAAATATTTTTGATACGATATGCGCAACTTGAGGATGCTTGCACACACCGAAAAGGGAAATTTCATACGTTTTGCGTATCATGAGCGATAACGAAGAAGCCTTTCTATTTTTCATCTTCTTTTGTTACAATAAATACATGATAAAGAAACAGACGTGTGAGGAATATGTATCATGAAGAAAATAAAGGACAAAGACGATAAAAAAATATATAACGAGAATAGAAAAAAGAATGAACCGGAAGGGGGCCTCATGCGCATGAACCGCCGTCGCTTCCTGCAGGGGACGGCAGCCGCCGGCGTGCTGCTGGCCGGCGGTGCGTTCCTGACGAGGCAGAGCTGGTGGCATTCGGTGATGCACAAGGCGCAGGCCGTATCGGGCGGGCTCGATGTCAGCGCGCTGCGCCAGATGATGACGAAGGACCCGGCGACGAGCCGCCGCATCATGTGGGAGTCGGCCGAGGTGCTCGCCTCGCCTGCCGTTGAGTACCGGCAGAAGGGGGCCGCCGCAGGCGAAAAGCAGGCAGCCGTGGATGAATCGTTCACCGATGACGAGGTCACGCGCCATCAGTACGCGGCGGCCATCGAGGGACTGACGCCCGGCACCTCCTACGAATACCGCGTGGTAAGCGGTGACCGCGCCGGCAGCTGGCAGCCCCTGCAGACGCCGAAAGAAGATGGCTCGTTTCTCGCGCTGATCTTCCCGGACTCTCAGTCCAACGGCTACAGCGACTGGCACCACCTCGTCAGCGGCGCGGCCGAGCGCAACAAGTCGGCCGATTTCTTCATCAATATGGGCGACCTCGTCGACAACGGTGAGGACCATACGCAGTGGGAAGCCTGGTTCGACGCCGTGCAGGAACTCAGCGAGCGCGTGCCGCTTGCACCGCTCATGGGCAACCACGAGACGTACGACCTCAAGTGGCAGGTGCGCCTGCCCGAGGCCTATCTCCATTATTTCGATGTGCCGGCAAACGGCAGCGCACAGTTCGAGAAATACTATTACTCGTTCGATTACGGTCTCGCGCATTTCATGGTCATCAACACGCAGTGGGACGAGACAGAAGAGTTTCGCCCCGGCCTCCTGGACGAACAGCTGGCATGGCTGCGCCGCGATGCCGCCGCTTCGCAGAAGCCATGGAAGATTGCGCTGCTGCACAAGGATGTGCTGCAGTACCGCATCAAGAACCGTCCCGAGCGTCAGGAGGGCATCAGCGATGTCGGCGAAGCCTTCATGCCGCTTTTCGACGAGCTCGGCATTGACGCCGTTTTCACGGCTCACCTGCACACATATCGCGACCGCGGACGTCTCTACCACATGCGGCCGGCGGACAAGGGGCCGCTCTACATCCTGACGGGCGTGGCGGGCAACGTGCGCTACCCGGATCTCTGGGTCGATCACGCCTTCGACAAGGTTGTCGCGCCGCAGCCGGAAACGGACAATTATCTGACGCTGGCCGTGACGCCTGCGGAACTCACCGTCTGCTGCTACCTGCCAGACGGCACGGAGATCGACCGCACCTCCATCCGCAAAGCGTGAACCGCTTCTAATCCATATTTTCAATAAAAAAACAGGACGCCTTGCCGCAAGCATGCCTTGCTGCCAGAACGTCCTGCTTCTTTTTTATTCATTTCTTTTACCAGATGCCCAGGAATTTCCACCAGATGCTTCCGAGGCCAATCCAGATGGTGAAGTTGATGACTGAGCAGAGAAAGCCAATGCGCCACCAGTCTCGCTGCGTCACGAAGCCGGCGCCGAAGTAGATTGGCGCGGCTCCTGTCGCGTAATGGGTGAGCCCGGCCATGAGATTGGAGAGTACCGCAAGGCCGATGGCGGCCAGGTAAACGGGCGCACCGGCAGCCACGGCCACGGCGAGAAAGGCCGCATACATGCCCGTCACGTGACCGGACAGGCTGGCGAAGGCATAGTGGCTGTAGAGGTAGACGAGGAAGAGAATCGCGAGCGTCAGCGACCAGGAAACGCCGTCGAGTGCGCCCGTGACGGATTCGGCAAACCAGGGAATGAAGCCGATTTTATTCAATGCACTGGCGAGGCCGACAATGCCGCCCATCCACATCATGCCGTCCCAGGCGCCTTTCTCAGTCAGGACATCCTGCCAGTTCAGGACGTTCGTCATCAGCATGACCGTGACGCCCAGCAGCGCGGCGATCGTCGCATTGATATGCGTATACTGCGAAGTGCTCCAGAGCGCAAGGGCACCGAGAAAGATACAGGTGATGATTTTCTCATCGCGTGACATCGGCCCCATGGCCTGCAATTTTTGGCGGGCCAGTGACTGTGCCTGCGGTGTTGCCTTGATTTCCGGCGGATAGAAATGATAGAGGAACAGGGGAATCACGATCATCGAGAGGATGACGGGCACGATGCAGGCTGTTGCCCAGAAGCTCCAGCTAAGCGTGATACCGGCCGTGTCCTGCGCGAGCTGTGCCATAAGGGGATTCGGCGCACAGCTCGTCAGGAAGGCTGCGGCAATCGGCGCATCGGCCTGGAACGAGACGACCATGAGGAAGGCGCCGATCTTGCGGGCCGTTGCACCGGGCTCCGAGCCAAAGGCCGAGGCCAGGCTCCGCACGATGGGGAAGAGGATGCCGCCGGAACGGGCCGTGTTGGACGGCGTTGCCGGGCTGATGATGAAGTCGCTGAGCACCAGCGTATAACTGAGCTTCAGGCTGCTGCTGCCGAACAGGCGGATGAGCTGATAGGCGATGCGGCGGCCGAGCCCCGTCTTGATGAAGCCCTTGGCGAACAGGAAGGCGCTGACAATCAGCCAGATGGTCGTATTGCTGTAGCCGGCCAGTGCCTCTGCAGGCTTGATGGTGTTGGTCAGTGCTGCCAGCGTGATGCCGGCCAGTGCCACAGCACCAAGCGGCATGGGCTGCAGGATGAAACCGAGGATGACGGCGGCAAAAATGGCAAAGAGGTGCCAGGCCGCCGCGCTGAGTCCTTCCGGCACCGGCAGCAGCCAGAGCAGGATCAGCACTCCGAACGTCAAGAATCCGCGTTGTAATCGGCTCATATTCGTTTCCTCCCTAAAATCAAATCGAAGCATACCAATATATACAGGATGAATCGTCACAATATTGACGCTTTGCTCAATTAGCATTATAAAAGGCTTTGCATCATAAGTCGAATACTTAATATATTATGATATTCATAGCTGTTATCCTATACTGAGCGGCTGCATGAAGCGGTTGAAAGCAGTTTGGTCTTAGTGATATAATATTCATCTATGGACGATGTGAACCGATACAGGCGGATGCAGATGGCCGTAGGATTGAAAAAAGAGGATGGTGAAATGCCATGAAGGATGAGACGAGGGATCGTGTCGAAGCGGATATCAAGGACTGGGCCTATCTCAGGGAACTGCCGGATACCTGGCATGGCTTCGCGCTGCAGCGGCTCGCGCTCGTCGCGGGCGACTGCTACGACATCTATCGCTATGAGAACCAGGACCTGCACAAGAGCGTGACGGCGTATTTCCACGAGGAAACGCACGAGTACAAGCTGCGCGTCAAGATTGGCCTCATCGAATTCTGCCGCATCGAATTCATCACGGCGAAATTCGACGTGTTCGAAGCGCTGCTGCGCGCACAGTTCGAAACGGTGCTGGCAGGTCTCGCGCAGTTCGATCCCGCGAGCATCGGAAGCATCGTCCGCGACAAGAAGATCATGACCTGGGAGGCCGCGAAGGAACTGCCGGAGACGCTCGAGGGCTTCACGCTCTACATCCGTCCGGCGGAGCCCGTCAAGATCAACAACGGCTCCTACATCGTCATCGATTACGTCGACTTCGCGCTCGAGAGCAGCGTCACGGTCTACTACAACATCTACCGCGACGAGTTCTTCAGCGAGGCGCGCATCTGGAACATCCCCGACGTCAACTACGACTTCGATTCGGGGACGTTGTCGGAGCTTGAAGAACGCCTGCAGACGTATCTCGTGCCGCGCCTGAAGGAAGTGCGCACGCGCGCGGAAGAAGAAGTCGCCGCGCGCAGGAAGAAGGCAGAAGCGAAGCAGCAGAATGAAGAAGCGGAGGAACATCCATCGTGATTGTGATTGAAAAAGCCATTTTGCACATCCTCGATTTCAATTCGGGCATGACGGTGTATTCCGATGTCGAGCTTGAGCCGACGGACAGCATCCAGACTTTCCTGCTCAAGCATCTCGAGCGATCGTGGGGCAGCCAGGATGCCAAGCCCGGTACCTTTTATGAGGACAGTGCGTTCAAGAAGCAGCTCGCTGCATACGTCGGCGGGGAGCTTTCATTCGTCGATTTCTCCAAACAGATCGGCAAGACGCTCGAGGATGCCTACGTCCATGCGGAGGAGATGGTGTCGGCTGATGTCATCGTGGCCGATGTGCGCATCGACGATGTTCGCCAGCTCGTCGTCTTCAAGAGCAACAGCCATATCGGCTACACGCATCAGGTGACGCAGACAGAGGGCGGCATCCGCAATGAGATCATCAACCATTATTCCATCATGCCGAATCTGACGCAGAAGATCGACGAATTCGCCTTCATCCAGCCCGAGACGGGGGCTCTCCTCGTGCAGGCCAAGAAGTACACGATCGACGGCAATGCCATTTTCGTGCTGCCCGAGATCCTGCTCGAATGCACGCTGACGCCCTCGCCGAAGGAAGCGATGAAGAACCTCAGCAAGACGGCGGCCAAAGTGGCCGAGGCCTACGGGCAGGACGCCGTCGCCGTCGAGGCTGCCGTCAAGAATTACGTGACGGAGAACATGCAGGCAAGCGACGAGCTCGACCTCGCGGCCGCAGGCGGGGAGATTTTCCCCGAGAATCCGGCCATGCAGAAGGATTTTGATGATGCCATCCGCGACGCCGGCTTCACGGAGCCCGTCAAGATGGATCAGGAGGCGACGCTCAAGAAGGTCAGCCGCCACAAGCTGCGGACGGATACGGGCATCGATCTCTCAATCCCGACGGATTACTTCGACAACACGGAGTTCGTGGAGTTCCACAACAATGAGGACGGCACGCTCTCCATTACGCTCAAGCATATCTCGAATATCGTCAACCGCAATTAACTGTAATGAACCGCAATGAACGGCAAGAAAGCAAATGTTGTCATTCCGCAACGGATGGAGGTGTACGATGACAATCATCCATGGCAATACCGGCAATCTCAAGGCGTTTGTCCGTGAGAAACTGCAGCATCTCTATGAGCTGACGGTGCCGATGGGGCAGATTTCCACGCATGAGCTCAACGAGGCGATGCTCGAGATCACGGATATCCTCGGGCGCGAAGTCGCCGTCTACCTCACGCGCCAGGGCCGCGTCGAGAAGGTGTCTGTCGGCGATACGAATACGGTCGATCTGCCGTCCTTTGACGTGCGCTCGGAGCGCCGGCTGGCAGGTGTCCGCTGCATCCACACGCATCCGAGCGGCGATACGCGCCTGAGTGATCCTGACCTTTCCTCGCTGCGGCGGCTGCGCTTCGACTGCATGGCCGCCATTGGCCGCTGCCGCGGCGAGATCGTCGCGTCGCTGGGCTTCTTCTCGGGTGAGCAGGATGAAGCCGGGACGGAGGCCATCACGCAGGCCGGGCCCATGAAGGAGCAGCTGCTGCACCGCGTCAATCTGACGTATCTCATCACGACGATCAACAAGAAACTCAGCGCTGCGCGCACGAAGGCGACGGCGGATGAGGAGGAGCGCGCGATCCTCGCCGGCGTCGAGCGGCCCGGCAATGTCTTTGACAGCGAGACGTCGATGGCGGAGCTGCGGCGCCTTGCCGACACGGCCGGTGCCGTCGTCGTTGGCTCGTTCGTCCAGCGCAAGGAGCGGCCCGATGCGGCCTTCTTCCTCGGCAAGGGCAAGGTGACGGAAATCGCCATGGAGGTGCAGAACCTCGATGCAACGCTCCTCATCCTCGACGATGAGCTGACGCCGTCGCAGCAGCACAATCTCGAGCAGGTCCTCGGCATCAAGGTCATCGACCGCACGGCCCTGATCCTCGATATCTTTGCGCAGCGCGCCCGCACGAAGGAAGGCAAGCTGCAGGTTGAGCTCGCGCAGCTCAAGTACAATCTGCCGCGCCTCGGCGGCCAGGGCCTCGTGCTCTCGCGCCAGGGCGGCGGCATCGGCACGCGCGGCCCCGGCGAGACGAAGCTCGAGGTGGACCGCCGCCGCATCTACGGCCGCATCCACGACCTCGAGCATCAGATCGAGGCCATCAAGAAGAACCGTGACCTGCACCGCCGGCGCCGCAAGGCCGCGCGCATCCCGCTCGTGGCCCTCGTCGGCTACACGAATGCCGGCAAATCGACGCTCCTCAACAAGCTGACCGGCGCGAACGCGTTTGCCGAGGACAAGCTCTTCGCGACGCTCGACCCGACGACGCGCCATCTCGTGCTGCCCGAGAAGCAGGAGATCCTGCTGACGGATACGGTCGGCTTCATCCAGAAGCTGCCGCACACGCTTGTCAAGGCCTTCCGCGCAACGCTTGAGGAGGTGCAGGAAGCTGATTTGCTGCTGCATGTCGTCGACTGCAGCAACGAGCATTACGAGGAGCAGATCGAGGCCGTCGTCACCGTGCTCAAGGAGCTCGAGGCGGAAGGCAAGCCCACGCTCTACGTCTTCAACAAGGTGGACGCGCTGCCTCCGGACGCCCCGCAGCGCCGCGCGATGCTCCATGACCGCGACGGCGTCTGTGTCTCGGCGCAGACTGGCGAGAACCTCGCACAACTGCTCGCGAAGATCGAGAGCTTCTTTGCGGAACGTCTGGCCCGCATGACGCTGCTCATCCCGTATGCGGCGGGCGAGGTCATCACGGAGCTCCATGAGCTCAAGGCCGTGGAGCAGACGGAGTACACGGGCGAGGGGACACTGCTTACGGTCAAGGTACCCGTGTCCATGAAGGACCGCTACCAGCCGTACCTGGTGCCGGCACCGTCCGCATGAAGCATGCAGGCGGGCAGAAAATCAAAATAAATAAATAAATAAACAGATTCGAGGGAATTTCATTGACATTTTCAAAACAGATCCTGGACCTCAAGCAGGAGGTCCTGCAGGAAGCCAAGCCGCTCTTCGCGCATATCGAGGATGTGGCGGAACAGAACACGCTGAAAGTCCTGGACGCCATGCGCGAATGCCGCGTCTCCGACGCCCATTTCAACACGACGACGGGCTATGCCTATGACGATATCGGCCGCGGCAAGCTCGAGGAACTCTATGCCAAGGTCTTTGGCGCCGAGCGTGCGCTCGTGCGCACGCAGTTTGTCTCGGGCACGCATGCGCTGGCCACGGTGCTCCTGGGCATCCTGCGCCCCGGCGATGAGCTCGTCTCGCTGACGGGCAAGCCGTACGACACAATGCAGACGGTTATCGGCTACGACAATCCGAGCCCTGGCTCGCTCAAGGAATTCGGCGTACTCTACAACGAACTGCCGATGATCGACGGCAGGGTCGACATGGCGGGCATCAAGAACGTCATCACGCCGAAGACGAAGATGGTCGAGATCCAGCGTTCGCGCGGCTACAGCATGCGCAATCCGCTCTCCATTGCGGATATCGAGGCCATCACGGCCGAAGTGCACCGCATCAAGCCGGACTGCATCTGCTTCGTCGACAACTGCTACGGTGAGTTCGTCGACTGCCAGGAACCGACGCAGGTGGGCGCCGACATCATGGCGGGCTCCCTCATAAAGAATCCGGGCGGCGGCATTGCGCCGACGGGTGGCTACATCGTTGGCCGCAGCGACCTCGTGGAGCTCGCCTCCTACCGCCTGACGGCTCCGGGCATGGGCGACGAACTCGGTGCGAGCCTCGCGAACAACCGCCTGCTGTTCCAGGGCTTCTTCCTCGCGCCGCACGTCGTCTCGCAGGCCATCAAGGGTGCGCTCTTCGCGGCCGGCATGTTCGCCAAGCTCGGCTACAAGACGCTGCCGCTGCCGACTGATGTGCGCGGCGACATCATCCAGGCCATCGAGCTCGGCTCGGCCGAAAAGCTCATCGCGTTCTGCGGCGGCATCCAGAAGTATTCGCCGGTCGATTCGTTCGCGGCGCCGGAGCCCTGGGACATGCCGGGCTACGCTGACAAGATCATCATGGCAGCCGGCACCTTCGTGCAGGGCGCATCCATCGAGTTCAGCGCCGACGGGCCGCTGCGGGCGCCGTACAACGTCTACCTGCAGGGCGGCCTGACCTTTGAGCACGCCGTCATCGGCATCCTCGGCGCCGCTCAGGCCGTGCTCGACTGCGACGCCAGCCGCAAATAAATCCATGGGTCTTGCCTGTTGCCCATGTCATGCACATAAAACGTGTACACAAAAAGGAGAGAAGCGCGCAAAGGTGCTTCTCTCCTTTTTTCGGTCGTGACGGGTTGCAAGAGGGATAAGGCAGGGCCTGCTGATGGCACAAGGGAATCAATAAAAACGAGTCAACTTCCGGCTGGGCTGCGAGATGCGGCAGAACCCTTCTGGTTCCTTGTGCCTAGGTATGAGTGCTTGCTTCAGAATCTGCGGTAAAGACCGATGACACGGCCCAGGATCGTGATGCGTTTCCCCTTCGTCATGGCAGGTTCTTCCCCCGCGGCCTCCAGATGGATGCTTTCCTCATCCTGCACGAGACGACGCACCGTCGCCTGTTTGTTCACGATGGCCGCCACGAGGTCGCCGTCGTCGGCAAACTCCTGTTTCTTGATGATGACGAGATCGCCCTGGGCGATGCCCGCATCCTTCATGCTGCCATCCGGCATGCGCATCATGAATGGCTTATCCTGCGTTCCGAGCAGATTCTGCGGGAACGAAAAGATTTCCTGCACATTCTGCTCCGAGAGGATGGACTTGTCCGCCGCCTCCGAATTGATGAGCGGCACCGGGATGTTCTTGCCCCACGGCCGTTCATCGAGGATGTCGATGGCTCTCGGTTTCGTCGGGTCACGCTTGATGAGTCCATTGGCCTCAAGGCGTGCCAGATATCCATGCACCGTCGAGCTGGACTTCAGTCCCACAGCCTTGCCGATTTCCCGCACGGACGGCGGGTATCCCTTTTCGAGCAAGAATGCTTTGATGAATTGGAAAATCTCTTTTTGACGCTCACTTGAGGTCCTGGTTTTTCGCATATGACAGCCTCCTTTTCTGCAATTTTTTTATATGGTAGTATTGATTGAATTACCCATGTTTTTTATTATATCATAAAGAGAAGCCGGTTGAAATGCGTTTCAACTGTATAAATATCCGAAAGTTATTAGTATATTGTCCATATGAGTGGTATTTTTCGGTGAGGAAAATGGCATTTTTATGGGTTTGTCTTGGATTTGAAGGCCGGTAGCATCTATGCTATCATAGTAGAGGCAACGGAATGAACAGGATTTCATCCGGACGTTTTTGACAGAAGGAAAAACGTGAGACATTTAACAAAACGGCTGGCTGCCGCCGTGCTGAGTGCAGCCATACTCGTCATCTGGTCGGCCTGCGCACTGGCTGCAGCGCCAGACATCACGGCCGATGCGGCCATCGTCGTCAATGAGCAGACAGGCGAGGTGCTCTACGAGAAGAACGCTGATAAACGCGAGTATCCGGCCAGCATGACGAAGATGATGACCTGCATCCTCGCGCTCGAGCGCACGAGTCCCGACCAGATCGTCACAGTCAGCGACAATGCTGCCGATGTGGAATGCACGAGACTTTATCCGGGCTATGAACTGCGCATGGCCGACATGCTGCAGCAGATGATGATGATTTCCGACAACGGCGCGGCCACGGCCGTCGGTGAGGCTGTTGCCGGCGATATCGACTCCTTTGCCGCGCTCATGAATGAGAAGGCGGCTGCGCTCGGCGCCACGGACACGCATTTCGTGAACGCCAATGGCATGCCGGACAGCAATCACTATTCGACAGCGCGCGACATGGCCAAAATCGCGAGCTACGGCATGAAGATGCCGGCCTTCCGCAAGATCGTCGGCACTGAGGCGAAAAACATTTACTACATCCGCCCGGCCGGCCACACGGCTTACTGCGAGAACACCAACGAGCTGCTCGATACGTACCCCGGCTGCACGGGCGTCAAGACGGGCTGGACGCGGGCCGCACGCGGCTGCCTGACGGCGGCGGCAAAGCGCGGCGATACGGAGCTTCTCGTTGTCGTTATGCATTCCGACAGCGACGACACGCGCTTCAGCGAGGCGGCTGCCCTGCTCGACTACGGCTTTGCCGAGCTCCAGCAGAAACAGCAGGCACCGGCAGCATCAAAGGCCGCCTGAGCCTCGGCAGGATGGGCCTATCATGCACGCATGATGAGAAAGAATCGCGCCGCAGGCAGGAAAATTGCCTTGTGGCGCGTATTTATATTATGTTGAGTAAGTTTTGCATCAGGAGGGGTTCCCGCTGATGCAGGGATTGAGGAGGGAGTCTCTTGAAAACCTTAGGCTATTACAATGGCAAGATCGGGGAACTCGACGCGATGTCGATCCCGATGAATGACCGTTCACACTGGTTTGGCGATGGCGTCTACGATGCCGCGCCGAGCCGCAATTACCATGTCTTTGCCCTCGATGAGCACATCGACCGCTTCTTCAACAGCGCGGCACTCCTGGACATCGTGATGCCCGTGACGAAAGAGGAACTCCGCCAGCTCCTCGACAAGCTCGTGCACAAGCTCGATACGGGTGATCTCTTCGTCTACTTCCAGGTGACGCGCGGCACGGGCCTGCGCAACCATGCGTTCACACCAGGTCCCGGCAATCTCTGGGTCATGCTGTTCCCGAGCAGCTGGAACGAAGGTGAGAAGCCCATCGACGTGATCACGGAGGAGGACAAGCGCTTCTATTTCTGCAACATCAAGACGCTGAACCTCATTCCGTCGGTGCTCGCTGCCGAGCATGCGAAGCGGCAGGGCTGCGAGGAGACGATTTTCTACCGCCATGATGGCCGCGTTACCGAGTGTGCGCACAGCAACTGCCACATTCTCAAGGACGGCAAGCTCATCACGGCGCCGGCCGACGAGCTGATCCTGCCGGGCATCGCGCGCGCGCATCTCATTCGTAAATGCAAGGAACTCGGCATCGGCGTCAGCGAGACACCGTATTATAAAGAAGCGCTCTTTACGGCCGACGAGGTCCTCGTGACGAGCTCGAGCAATTTCTGCCTGCGCGTCGCGCATATCGACGGCCAGGCTGTCGGCGGCCGTGCCCCGGAGCTCTATGAGCGTCTGCGCCAGTCGCTCGTAGCGGAATTCTTGCACGCAACCAGTGACAATTGACTGCCCCCAGGGAGGGGACGCCAGGAAGCCAGGAAAGGAAGTGGCCACAGATGATGGAACACGAATCAAATAAAATCGATAACGAGAAGCCGCAGGGGGCGGCCGTCGAGGATGTTCTTGCGGCGATGATTGCCTTTGACCATGGCGATGCCAGGAGAATCCAGCATTTCCTGAAGGTATACGCCTATGCCTCGCTGCTGGGCAAACGGGAAGGGCTGCCTGATGATACGCAGCGCCTGCTTGAGATTGCCGCCATCCTGCACGACATCGGCATCCATGCCGCCGAGGAAAAGTACGGCAGCTCGGCCGGCATCTATCAGGAAAAGGAAGGGCCGGCCCCGGCACGCGAGCTCCTGCAAAAGCTCGGCTTTGCGCCTGCGTTCATCGACCGCGTCTGCTTCCTCATCGGCCACCATCACACGTATCAGGGCGTCGATGGCCCGGATTACCAGATCCTGCTCGAAGCCGACTTCCTCGTCAATGCCTACGAGGACCAGCTTTCCGAAAAGGGTATCCGCGCCTTCCGCGAGAAGGTCTTCCGCACGAAAAGCGGCAGACAGCTGCTTGATGTCATCTACGGCTTGACGCCGGAAGAAGGGGAGGTGTGACATGATTTTACAGGCAACGGTCATGAAGTACATTCCGACGAATGCCTACTTCTACATCGATAACGAAACGAAGCACGGCTTCCTCATCGACCCGGGCGCGCAGGCGGGCAAGCTGCTCGAGATGATCCGTGAAAAGGGCTTCATCATCGAGCGCATCCTTCTGACGCACGGCCATTTTGACCACATCGGCGCCGTCGAGGAGCTCCGGAAGGCCTTGAATATCCCCGTCTGCATGCAGGCAAACGGCCGCGCCTATGCGGAAAATCCCGTCTGGAACCTTTCGGTGCAGACGGAAGCACCCATTACCCTCTCGGATGTGACGTATCTTGCCGATTACAGCACCGTCTCGCTCGCAGATTCTTCCGCCTGCGACCTCAAAATCATCCCCGTGCCGGGCCATACGACCGACGGCGCCATGTACTACACGGCAAAGGACGGCGTCGCGTTTGTCGGCGACTCCATCTTTGAGGGCAGCTATGGCCGCACGGACATGTACGGCGGCGACGAAGCGACGCTGCTCCAAAATATTCGCGACAAGATCCTCACGCTGCCGGATGAGACAATCCTGCTCTCGGGCCACTCGGGCCCGACCACCGTGCGGGAGGAAAAAACGCGCCCGTTCTATCAGGCATGACAACGGAATTGACGAAAGGAACTTCTTCATGATCCAGGATATTGCACCGAAAAAACTCGATAACCAGTACAAGCCGGACGCGGTCCCGAAAGACGACAGCGTCATGTTCTGTTTCCGCGGCAAGGACGTGCTCGTGCGCCAGGACGAGGGCAAGCTCTTCCCGACGTTTGCGCAGCTCGGCCACCCGCACGACTGCGTCTACCTCTTCACCATCGGCAAGAAGAGCTTCTTCCTGCTGCTTGGCCACGAAGAGCCGCTCATCCCGGCAGGCTTTGCCTTTGAGCCCGTGCGCTCGATCCGCAGCAGCAAGGAAGCCAAGTTGCCGAGCTTCTACGCCTTCTACACGGCCCTGCATCTCTCGGGCTGGTACCGTGCCAACCGCTTCTGCGGGGCCTGCGGCCAGCCGACCGAGCTCGACACGAAGGAACGCGCCCTGCGCTGCCCGCACTGCGGGAACATCATCTACCCGCGCATCAATCCGGCTGTCATCGTCGGCGTGCTGCATGACGGCAAGATTCTCGTGACGAAATACGCGCGCAGCTACGACGTGCCGTTTTTCGCGCTGATCGCCGGCTTCACCGAGATTGGTGAGACGCTTGAGGAGACGGTCGAGCGCGAGGTCATGGAGGAAACGGGCCTGCACGTCAAGAACATCCGCTACTATAAATCGCAGCCCTGGGGCAGTGCGGCCGACATCCTCGCCGGCTTCTACTGCGACCTCGACGGTTCGCCCGAGATCCACATGGACAAGCAGGAACTCAGCCGCGCCCTCTGGGCCAGCCCCGAGGAGGTCATCCTGCAGCCGGACGACTGGAGCCTGACGAATGAGATGATGCAGCGCTTCAAGGAGGGCAAGCCCTGCTGAGCACGGAAGGGGAATCGCAATCATGACCGTAGTCAAGACGTACAAGCTGGAGCCGGAAACCATCCAGAACCTCCAGAAGATTTGCGAGGAGCTTGAGCTGACCTGGGACGGGACGTTCACGACGCTGGCGAACCTCTATGCGCAGCAGAAGGCCATCGGCACGCTGCCCGAACGCGGTGCGGAGATCAAGGAATTCCAGGGACTCCTCAATCAGCTGTCGGCATCGTTCACGCATGCGCTGCAGCTCAACGCGAACACCGAGGAGCGCGTGCGCCAGGAGTATGCGCGCCGCCTCGCCGCGCAGGAAGCCGCACTCGAGCAGGCGCAGGAAAAGGCAAAGGAAGCCGGCGAGCAGGCCAGGCAGGCCGAAGAGAGCCGGCAGGAAGCCGTATCTGCCCAGGAGAAGCTTCAAAAAGCGAATGATGTAATTCAGGCAAAGCTGACGGCGCTGCAGACTGCTTTGCAGCAGGAACGGCAGGAGCACGAAGCCGTCCTCGCCGATAAGGAACAGCTGCAGGCGCTCCTCTCCGCGCGGGTCGAGAGCCTGCAGCAGGAACTCGCGGCCAGCCGGCAGCACGCCAAAGAAGAGGAGGCCGCGCGGACGCAGCTGCAGGAGCTCGCAAGCTCCCTGCAGCAGGAAAAGGCCGCACACCATGAGACGAAACAGCAGCTGCAGCGTGCAGAAGAAGACCGGCAGGCCATGGAGAAGCGCCTCGCAGCGCAGTCAGCCCAGCAGGAACAGGAGCTGGCTCTCCTGAGAGCTCGGGCCGAGAATGAGAAACAGTCGGCGCTTTTGCAGGCCCGCGAAGAACTCGTGCAGAAGCTCGACGCGATGCATCAGCAGTACGCAGCCGAGCTCGCCCGCGTCTACGGGGCGATGCACCTGCCTGCCACACAGGCTCCCGATAATCAGACGGCAGGCAGCAAAGAGGCGGAGGCCAAGGCCGAGCTGTGAAGCTGCGGCCGTGCAGCCGGCACACGATAGGAATCGACAGGAAAAGACAGAAAAAGGAAGGAAAAGCATGAAGCATTTGGACAGGACAGAAGAAGCATCATTTCCGGAAGAGAGCGCGCGAAACGAGCGGACCGGACAGGGCGGCAAAAAACTGCCGCTGAGGCAGACGGCCGGCGGGCTGCGTGCCCTGCTCGGTGGCCTGGCTCTTATGGGCCTCCTGCTGTTTGGCGGCTGCGCGTCAAACGGCGGAGACCAGGCGGCTTCCTCCAGTTCTTCCAGTTCTTCCGGGGCGGCAGAAGAGGAGCCGGCTTTCTCCTGTGCGCTGGCCAGTGACAATTTCTCCAACCTGCAGCAATCGGATCCCCGCACGCCAATCTACGACAACAAGACGCTCGCCATGCGGCGTCAGCAGGGCCTGCCGACCACGCTGCCCGAGCTCAAGCCGTACCGTGAGGGACGCGTGGCCTACCTGACCTTTGACGATGGCCCGGACGACAAGAACACGCCGGCCATCCTCGACATCCTCAAGGAAAACGGCGTGACCGCGACCTTCTATGTGACGGGCCAGCATGCCGAGCTTCACCCCGACGTGCTCAAGCGCATCTTCGCCGAGCACCATGCCATCGGCAATCACAGCTACGACCACAAATACGAGAAGCTTTACCCCTCGGTGCAGGGCTTCCTCGCCGAGATGGAAAAGACCGACGACATCATCTACGGCATCCTCGGCGTGCGCCCGCTCATCCTGCGCGCACCGGGCGGCGTCATCGGCAATTTCACATCCGCCTACGCCCCGGCGCTCAAGGCCAATGGCTACGTCGAGCACGATTGGAATATCAGCTCAGCCGACGCCGCCCCGAATCACCCGGTCGCTCAGGATTTCATCGACAACATCGATAACCAGACGAACGGCGCAGCCGTACAGCACACGGCCATCATCCTCATGCACTCCTCCGAGGGCCACGAGGAAACCGTCAAGGCCCTGCCGGAAATCATCCGCATCCTCAAAGCCAAGGGATATACCTTTGGCGTCATCACCCCGATGACCCCGCAGCCCTGGTGACAAAGTCCCGGAACGGGAATTCGCACCGCAGCGATGAGGGCTGTGAACATGCAGAGAAAGCAGGCGGCCAATTTTCCGGAGAAGTATGGTATAATGAAAAAATAATGTTCGGAGTTTGGCAAGAATGTGTTTTGTGTCGAGGAGGCAGGACGATGTACGATTATCTGGTGGTTGGCAGCGGTCTTTTTGGGGCGGTTTTTGCACATGAGGCAAAGCAGGCGGGAAAGTCGGTGCTGGTGCTGGAGCGCCGGGCGCATGCAGGCGGCAATGTGTATTGTGAGCAGAAGGATGGCATCAACATCCATAAATACGGTGCGCATATTTTCCACACGAGCTATGAGGATGTCTGGCAGTATGTGAATCAGTTTGTGACATTCAATAATTTCATCAATTCGCCGGTCGCGAATTATCAGGGACATCTCTACAATCTGCCGTTCAATATGAACACCTTCCGCGAACTCTGGGACATCGTGACGCCGGCGCAGGCCAAGGCAATCATTGCGGAGCAGCGCAAGGTCATTACGGGAGAGCCGCGGAATCTGGAGGAGCAGGCGATTTCGCTCGTCGGCACGGATATTTATACGAAGCTCATCAAGGGGTACACGGAAAAGCAGTGGGGCCGGAGCTGCACGGAACTGCCGTCGTTCATCATCAAACGGCTGCCGGTCCGCTATACGTTTGACAACAATTATTTCAATGACCGGTATCAGGGCATCCCGGTCGGCGGCTACAACAAGCTCATTGAGGCGCTGCTTGAAGGGATTGAGGTGCGCACGGGCGTGGATTATCTCAGGGAGCGTGCGGCTTACCGGGACACTGCGAAGACGGTGGTGTATACGGGCTCGATTGACAAGTATTTTGATTACAAGCTCGGGCAGCTCGAGTACCGTGGCCTGCGTTTTGAGACGGAGCGACTTGAGGAGGAGAACCATCAGGGCGTGGCCGTGGTCAATTATACGGAACGTGAGGTGCCGTATACGCGCATCATCGAACATAAGCATTTTGAATTCGGCACGCAGCCGGTCACGTACATCACGCGCGAGTATCCGGCAGACTGGAAACGCGGCGAGGAGGCGTACTATCCGGTCAATAATGCGCGCAACCAGGAGCTTTATGCGCAGTATGCAGCTCTTGCGCAAGCGGAGAACCATGTTGTTTTCGGCGGTCGTCTGGCGGAGTACAAGTATTACGATATGGACGATGTCATCAAGAGTGCGCTGGAGTGCGCGAAAGCACACCTCCATGGCTGATGCAGCCGTGTGTGCGAGGCGTTTGATAAAAAGAAGTGGCCCGGGGATGCCCGGGCTTTTTTTGAGGAAGGAGCGGAGCATTGCAGGGACGACAGGAATTTGAGAGACGGGAACAGGGCCAATCGCGGCAGAACATCCTCTGGCTGGCGGTCAATGCGAAGTATTCGCATACATCGCTGGCGGTGCGGTATTTGCGGGCCTGCGTGCCGGGGTCCGAGGTGATGGAGCTCACGATCAACCATCTGCTGCTTGACGCGCTCGGGGAGATCTATGAGCGGCAGCCGCGCGTGCTGGGAATTTCATGCTATATCTGGAACATCGAGATGGTGAAGAAACTCCTGCGGCTCCTGCCGGCGGCGCTGCCGGATACGGTCGTGATCTGCGGCGGGCCGGAGGTTTCGTATGAGACGGCATCGTTTTTGCGCGAGTTCCCGATGGTGGATTTTGTCGTGCGCGGCGAGGGCGAGGAGGCCGTGCCGGCGCTTATCGACAGGCTGCGGGCCGTGGATTTTGCCAAAGCGCGGGTGCGGGAGGTCAGCCTCAAGGGACCGCTGCCGGGCGTGGCGATGCGGCGCGCAGACGGCTCGATTGACGAGAGCCGGGCCGTGACGGTCGCGGATTTTGCGCAGGTGCCGTTTGCCTACGAGGAGCAGGAGCTCGCGGACCTCAGGGAACGCATCCTCTACTATGAGACGTCGCGCGGCTGCCCGTTTGCGTGCGCGTACTGCCTGTCGTGTGCGACGGCAGGCGTGCGCTTCCTGCCGCTTGCGCGCGTGTTCCGCGAGCTCGAGGTTTTCGTGCGCCATGACGTGCGTCAGGTGAAGTTCGTCGACCGCACGTTCAACGCGAAAAAGTCGCATTTCCTGCCCATCCTGCAGTACATCCTCGCGCTGCCTGCCTCGGTGCGGACGAATTTCCATTTCGAGGTGGCCATCGATTACCTCGACGAGGAGGTGCTGCAGACACTCGCGCAGATGCCGCGTGGTCGCGTGCAGCTCGAGATCGGCATCCAGTCGACGAATGAGGCGACGCTTGCGGCAGTTTCGCGCGTCAACCACTGGCAGGAGATCGCCGCACACATCCGGCGCATCCTTTCGTTCCACAATATGCATTTGCACGTCGACCTCATCATCGGGCTGCCGGGCGAGGGGATGGCGTCGTTCCACCGGTCGTTCAACGACGTTTATGCGCTCGGCGCCGACATGCTGCAGCTGGGCTTCCTCAAATTCCTCAAGGGGGCCGCGATGATGGAGCTCGTCGAGCCCTACCGCTACCGGTATATGCCGATGGCACCGTACGAGGTCCTGGCGTCCGACGCCCTGACATACGGCGAGATTCGCTGGTTCCACAGCTTCGAACAGGTTTTTGAGTACTACTACAACGCGGGGCGCTGCCGCCATACGGCCGCGTATTTCGTGCAGACAGGCGAGCACGGCGACGCCTTCGCGTTCTGGCAGAAATTCACGGACTGGTGGGAGGCACGCGGCTTCCACCGCGTCGGCCATGCGACGAAGAATCTTTACGCGTATCTGCGCGATTTCTGTGAGGAGGCATACGGCGCGGAGGCGGAGCTTATGGACAGCCTTCTGCGCTTCGACGCGCTGCTCGCCGATGGCGGGCGCATCCGGCCGGCGTACCTGCACTGGGATATGGAGAAACATCAGGACGTGACGGCGCCGTTCTGGCGCAGTGAGCGGCCGCAGGCGTATGTGCCGGGGTTCGTGTTCCGGAACTGGCGCGACCTGCGCGGCAAGTACCATATCGAGTTTTTTCCATACGATATGTGCGCCCTGATGAAGGGCGAAGGTGAGCTGCCAAGGCGTCAGACAGCACTGCTCTTTGACTTCACGGGGCTCGACGTGACCTGCCGGGAGGTCGTGTTCTGAGAGAGAGATTGTGCTATACTATAAGGAATCGCTAGGAAAAGAAAGGTGGTGTGCGGGGGCGTCGCGCATTGGCGCTGCCCGCGGAACAGATGAAATTAGCAGCAACGGATTTTGACGGGACGTTTTGCCCGCACGGGGAGCCGATTCCCGCAGAAAATATAGAGGCCGTGCAGCGCTGGCAGAAAGCCGGCCATAAATTCGGCATCTGCACGGGACGCGGGATCGGGCTCATCCGTCATGCGCTCGCGCCGTACCCGGAGCTCAGGCCCGATTACCTCGTCTGCAACAACGGCGGCGTGATCGTCGACGGCGCTGGCAGGATCCTCCAGAGTTTCGTCGTGCCCGCGGACGTGCGCGACGGCATGCTCGCCATGCCCGTGCTCCGCGAGACGCATCATCCGCTGCGCATCCTGACGGAGCGCGGCATGTTCACGCTCGACACGGGCGCCGATATCCCGTTCGGCCTGCCTATTGAGATGCCGCTGATCTCGTTTGAGGAAGCGCAGAAACTCCCCGATGTCGTGCAGATCAGCCTGCGCTGTGATTCAATCGAGGAAGCTCTGGCGACGACGCACGAGGTCAAAAAAGCCTTTCCCGGCATCGTCGGCAACATCAACCGCAATTACATCGACTTCAACCGCCGCGAGGCCAACAAGCGTGACGGCGTGCGCCATCTGCTGCAGGCGACGGGCTGGCAGCCGGAACAGGTCCTCTTCATCGGCGACGACCGCAACGATCTGCCGGCCGTCGAATATTTCAAGGGCTGCACCGTCGCAACAGCCGCTGATTTCATGAAAGAGGCCGCCAGCGCCGTCTATCCGACGGTCGGCGATATGCTCCTCGCCAATCTGTAAGGACTCCGTAGCAAATGTTACAGAACCCATCGCTTCCATCCGATATACTGAAGATGCTTAAAGAACAACAGCAAAACAACAAGAAGCATCAACACTGGTACTATCTGTAAAGGAAGCGATACTATGATCACGAAAGATATGACACTTGCCGATGTCGTCAAAGAGCACCCGAACACGATCGGGTTCCTCAACGGCCTGCATCTTGACTACTGCTGCGGCGGGCACGAAGCCATTTCCATCGCGGTCCGCGAGAAAGGGCTCGACGTGGACAAATTCCTTGCGGAGCTCAATGAAGTGGCGGCGCGCAAGACGCAGCAGCGCGACGTACACGAAGACATCGAATCCTTCAAGGAACTCAAGGTCACGGACATGCTCGACGATCTCGAAGCCACGCACCACGTCACGGACCGCAAACTCATGGCCGAGACGGAAGCATATCTCAACAAGATCCTCATCGTCCATTACCCGCATCACGGCGAGATGCTCACGCGCCTCCATCACCTCTATGCCGGCCTCAAAGCCGAGCTCGAAGAGCATTTTGCCAAGGAAGAGCAGCTCGTTTTCCCGCTGATGCGTCAGCATCCGCATCCCGACGCCAAGACGCTCGCACTCGTCGAGGAGCTGGAGCAGGAGCACAGCGGCGCCGGCGACATCATCAAGGAAATCCAGGAACTCACGGACAACTTCACGCCGCCCGCAGACGCCTGCCCGACGTTCCGTCATACGTACGCCACTATGGAACAGCTCTTTGATGATGTCTTCATCCACATCTTCAAGGAAAACTCCATCGCCTTCCCCGAGTACGCCGAACAGGCATAAGAAGGCCGGACAAGCATAGAAAAACGCCCGCCCCGTGTTTCAAAGACACAGGGGCGGGCGTTTTGACGTATTTGCCTGAGATTGGTCAAACTTCGCCTTCGTCCATGATGCCGAGTTTGCGCTTCCAATAGCGCGAATAGATGGCACCGAGCGGGTTGTGGGCGAGCAGGCGGTCCTTGACGACGAGCGTCGTGACGGGACCGGGGCAGGCGGCGTTGAAGAGCGCGTCGTGGCCGACGCAGAGCCCGCACGAGATGAAGAGCTCCGTGCCGGCTTCGGCGAGGAAACGCGCCTGGAACTTCGGGTTGCACATGGCCTCGTGTTCAAGTTCCGGCTTGACCTGCTTGAGGCCGAGTTCCTTCTTGGCAAAGCTGCAGTTCTTGCAGCAGACGCTGTAAAAGGCAAAGCCCTGTTTTTCATAGAACCGGGCGATGTAGCGGGCCTCGGCGTTCAGCCCGATGCAGAACGCCATGCCGAGTTTGTGGTAGCCCATCGCCTTGGCGAACTCCGCCGTTTCCTCGAGCCGCGTGATGTTGCTGTAAAACGTGCCCTCGACGTAAGCCGCCGCTTTCATGATCCGGCGCTCTTCCTCCGAATACGCCGCGAGGATGGTATCTTTATCGACGCCCGTGCAGTTGACGCCCCTGGTGTAGCAGGCATGCGTCGGGCAATTGGTACAATCCGCTTTCATGACCGCCACTCCTTTCAAGCTTCGTGATGACTGCCGTGGCTGTGACCATGGCCTGCGCCGTCATGATGATGATGGCAGCCGTGACCCTCGCCTTCGCCGTGATGGTGGTGGCAGCCATGGCCATGTCCTTCGTCCGCGCCATGATGATGTTCGCAGTGAACGGCCGGGTCATAGGCGAGACGGTCCGCGAGGAAATCGGCGGCTGCTTCGTCTGCGCTTCCCTGCACGCCGCCGTAAAAACGGATGCCCGCTTCCTTCAATGCGTTCTGTGCGCCAGCGCCGATGCCGCCGCAGATCAGCACCTCGACGTCCTCCTGCTTGAGAAGCGTGACGAGCGCGCCGTGGCCGGCCCCGTTGGCTTCCAGGATTTCAGAGCCCGTGATGGCCCCGTCCGTCACCTCATAGAGCTTGAACCGCTCGCTTCTGCCAAAATGCTGGAAAACCTGTCCTTCATCGTAAGGGATCGCTACTCGCATGAAAATCCTTCCTTTCCTTATATGGGAGTCTGTCGCATCCGAATCCATCGGGGCATCCGCCGGATTTGCCTCCGCCCTGGCTGGAAAAACTGCCGACTCTGCTGCTGAATTTGCCGAGGTGTAGGGGAGCGGTGCGCAGCAGGACCTGCAGCCTGCGGATTCCGCCTGCGGGCAGATTTCGAAATTCCCGCCCGCAATCACCAGCGGCCGGCCTTCGACGAGCGCCCCCGCCAGGCGCCGTCGCGCCCGCGTATAGATGGCCTGTACCGTCGTGCGGGCCACGCCCATCTGCACGGCACATTCCTCCTGCGTCATGCCGAGGTAATCCATGAGGCGGATGCATTCAAAATCCTCGACCTCCATGCGCACGGGCGCCTTCGCGTCATCCGGCTGCGGCGTAAACTGCGCATACACCGGCAGTCCGCAAACGCGCCGCGCCTTGGCCAATCTCCCCATTCATATCACCTCAACTTCACAAATTACTGACATATGTCATCTATAAGCATCATAATCCCTTTTATGGCATATGTCAACAATTATTTCCTGATACGATTTTATTGGGAAGTCTTGCCTGAATCGAAGCTTCCCCCTTTGGGGGAAGTGGCCCGCAGGGCCGATAGGGGAAACTGCATGTATTCGCTTCGCTGCTCCATGAAAATCGAGCCCGTACCGCGTGCCCGCCAGCTCAAAGACCTCTTTCGCCCCTTCGGGGCACCTTCTCCGGGGATGCCGCGGCAGGATTTTGACGACTGTATCCCCCGACGACATCGGCGAATGGCAGTTTGTGGACTACGGCGAGGATTTCACGATCCAGTACGTCGACAGCTTCCCCGACATCAAGATCCAGTTCGTCGAGCACTGGCCGGGCATCGCGTGACATCAAAAAATGCAGCCACCCGAATGAATGGCTGCATTTTTATTCTTCATCAGTGTGTGGTCAGCTTGCGGAATGCTTCTTCCGTCATGCCGGCCCGCTTGGCGGCTTCTTTCATCGTGATGACACCGTCATGAACGAGTTCCATCAGTATCATCCAGCGGCCCTTTACCGTACCTTTTGCTTCCCCTTCCGCAAGTCCTTCGGCACGACCTTCAGCACGGCCTTCCTCACGGCCCTTTTCTTCGCGGCGGCGCAATTCCATATAATACGTCATGTATTCCACCTTCATTTCCTTGTTTTCCTTGGCCGTTTCCACGGCTTCTGCAATGCTTTCTGCAAACTTTCCCTGCGGGGCCTTGCCCTCGATGTAGTCGAGGAATGCGGGTGTGTCAAGAGTTTTGTGTAAATCGATTTAATAAGCAACATCATATTGTTGCATGAGCTGTGACATCCTATCATCCATGAGCAACTGGTTCCGGACCATCGCCCAGTTCGCAACGTGACGCCCCTCCCATTTTTTATAGAGTTCCAGGATGCGCAGGTAGAAAATCTTGAAGGCGGCATCCTCATTGGGGAATGCACCTTTCTTCGTCACCTTACGGAAGCTCGAGTTGACGCTCTCAATGGCATTGGTCGTGTACATGATCTTGCGTACGGCACTGCCGTAGTTGTAGAGCTGCTCGACGTGTGAGAAATTGTTCTCCCATACGCTGACTGCGCCTGGATAAGCCTGCCAGTCAGTCTTGAATTTCTCGAACTCCTGACGGGCCTGCTTGACATTGATTGCGCCGTAGATGAGCTTCAGCTGCTTCGTGAAGGCACTCCACTGCTTGCGTGGGATGTAGCGGATGGAATTGCGGATGAGGTGTACGATGCAGCGCTGGAGCGGCCGGTTCCGCTACGCTTCGACCTCTTCTGTGACGCAGTCCGTGATGGTAGAGATCTGCTCATGCGACATCTGGAAACCGTAGATATCTTCGATGGTCGCTGCAATGTCACGCTGGCTCATGCCACGGGCATACATCGCCAGCACCTTGCCCTCGATGGACGAGACATCGCGTTGGTGCTTCTTGATGATCTGCGGCTCAAACGTGCTCTGGCGGTCTCTGGGGACACGGATAGGGACTTCGCCCAGAGATGTCTTGAGCCTCTTGGATGAGTAGCCATTCCGTACATTGCCGCCATCTTCAGACCGCTCATGATTCTTATGGCCGAGATGATTTTCCATCTCACCTTTGAGCATGGACTCAAAGATTGTGGCAAAGATCTGCTTCAGGACGTCCTGGACGTCTTCCGCGCTCTTGATGTCGTAGTTGTCGAGAATCTGCTGAGCAATCTGTTCGCCTGGGGTAGTTGGTGGAGTTTTATGAATGTATTGTAGGGGAGGGGACATATATGATATAATTTAGAAAAAATGAAAAGTGGAAGACAAATAATAAAAAGCCAGCTTTTGTACGGTTTTCATCTGCTTTAGACAAGAAAATACATAAAGAGTGGGAAAAAGCAAGTTTACAGAATGAGTGATGTTGAGAGGTGTAATTTATGGCCAGAGATTTTTTTGACGAATGGAATGCATTGGTGGATGAAGCGAACAATTTAGTACTTAAATTGAGTGATGATGATGATTTGGATGATATTAATGATTGGCATAAAATGGTACTAATCAAAAGAGATTTAATGTGGTTGCGCGATTTAGTCATATATGAAATGAACTTAGATTTCATTGAACAGCTTATATCTCGGGCCATATCTGATAACGAAAAATTTGAGGTCGCCAGGGTTCATTATATTGCTACGAAAAGGGGGAAATCTAGTATTGATTGGATTTTGGATGATTGTAAGAGATTTACTATCCATGCTGGATATGCAGGTTATTTTACGGAAAAAGTCCGACGCTTTGTAGAAGATGTAAAAGATTCTTTCTTTTCTGACTCAGAAGAATCAGAAGACTAATTAATATGTAAGGGGCTCCTATGTTTTCAAAATACAAAGAAGTTTTGTATCCTAATGGATATCCTAAGTATGAAGGTTTTTTTACAGATGGAAAATTAAACGGCCGTGGCAAATCCTATTATGAAAATGGCAATTTACAGTACGATGGATACTGGGTGAATGGATTATACGACGGGGAAGGCGTTTTATACGACGAAGCTGGACGGGAAATTTATAAAGGCCGATGGGCTAATGGCAAACCAGAAAAAGCCGTTTTTAAAACTTCTTATACGACTGAATCAGAATCGCCTAAACTGCGGCAATACATGGATGAATTGAATTCGTTAATCGGATTGCTGGATGTCAAAAAAGAACTGAATAGTTTGATTAATTTTGTGAAAATTCAAGGCTTACGAAGCCGGCAAGGATTGGAAGTTCCTAATATTTCATTGCACATGGTATTTACAGGGAATCCCGGAACAGGGAAAACGACGGTAGCCCGATTGATGGGAAAGATTTTGTTTGAGCTTGGCTTTTTGTCAAAAGGGCATCTTGTCGAAACCAATCGGGCGGGATTAGTGGCCGGATATGTCGGGCAAACGGCATTGAAAACGGAAAAAGTTGTCAAACAGGCTATTGGCGGCGTCCTTTTTGTCGATGAAGCTTATTCATTGGCGACTGACGATAGCTATGGACAAGAAGCCATTGATACGTTGCTCAAATTAATGGAAGATAATCGCGGGAATCTAGTTGTCATCGTGGCAGGATATCCTGAATTGATGAAACAGTTCATTGATACGAACCCGGGGTTGTCTTCTCGATTTAGTAAATATATCCCCTTTAAAGACTATTCTGTCGATGAACTCATTGATATTTTTGAATTCATTTGCAAACAATATGCTTATCATATTACGGATAAAGGCAAAACCTTGTTGAAGGAGCACATTGCTAAACTGATAGAAAATAAAGATGATACATTTGGTAATGCCCGAACTATCCGCAATATTTTTGAAAAAGCAGTGGCTTTGCAGGCCAACCGCTTGATGGGATTAGAAACACTTCCACAGGATTTGTCTACGCTTACGGAAGTAGATATGAAAAGGTGTTTTCAAGCTCATTGAATTCGACAATCTTTATACCGTTATCTTCTCGAAAAATAAGCTGTCGTATTAAGAAATTTTTGTGCGATAGCTTATTTTTTGTCTGTTGTTGTATGTTCTGTTACAGCAGTTTACAGCTTTTTGAAGCACAATAAAATCGCA
>CABJCJ010000011.1:23807-78646 GCA_902364065.1 Veillonellaceae bacterium SB90 | reverse complement strand
ACACGTCCTTGCTGCTTTTGTCAACACTCTTTTTGAAAAAAGGTAAAAAAATAGAAGGACAGACGAGCAGTCCTTCCATTTCCTTGCCGTTATTGTCATAAATACGTGTAAAGCAGCACCGCAATGACCCCCGGTACGCCGAAGAAACCGGCAATCAGCGCACTCAGGAATGTGATCTGCACCTTGACGGCGAAGATCTTGACCACCCACAGCAGAATGGCACCTATGATGCTGTTCGTGATGAGTTTCCATACGAGCTGCAGCGGCAGCGATATGATCTTCCCCACGAGGCAGAGCACGACAAGGCCTACAGCAAAGGCCGTAAGCATTTCAAACATCAGATTTCCCTCCGATTCTCCATGGCCTTGGAAAGCGTGACCTCATCGGCATACTCGAGGTCGCCGCCCACCGGCAGGCCGTGCGCGATACGCGTCACCTTGATGCCGAGCGGCTTCAGGAGCTTGGCGATATACATGGCCGTCGCTTCGCCCTCGACATTCGGATTCGTCGCCATGATGACTTCCTTGACTTCATCCCCCTGCAGGCGATTCAGGAGCTCCTTGATGCGGATATCCGACGGACCAACACCTTCCAGGGGTGACAAGGCACCGTGAAGCACATGATAGACGCCGCGATAATCGCGCATGCGCTCCATGGCCGCAACATCCTGCGGCTGCTCAACGACACAGATGATGGAATGATCCCGTTCAGGTGATCCGCAGATGGCGCAGGGATTCTGGTCACTGAGATTGAAGCAGGTGTTGCAGTATCCGATTTTTTCCTTGGCATCGATGATGGCAGAGGCCAATTCCTTTGCCTGGTTCGCGTCCATATCGAGCACGTGATAAGCAAGACGCACTGCCGTCTTTTGGCCAATGCCCGGCAGTGCGCGAAAGTGTTCGATTAAATTTGCCAAGGGTGCAATGTATTGCATCTCAGAGCAGTCCCGGCGGCAGGCCAAGCCCGCTCGTGAGCTTGCCCATCTCCGAGGCCATCATATCGTCTACTTTTTTCGTAGCCTCATTGAATGCAGCCGAGATGAGATCCTGCAGCATTTCCACATCCTCAGGATCCACGGCAGCCGGATCAATCGTAAGCCCCTGAACCTGCTTCTCGCCGTTCATGACAATCTTGACGGCACCGCCGCCAGCCGTCACTTCAACGGTCTTGCGCTTGAGCTCGTCCTGCATCTTCTTCATTTCGTTCTGCATCTTCTGGACTTTTTTCATCATGCCGGCCATATTGCCCATGTTGCCCATTCCACCAAACATGTAGTTACTCCTCCCGTTCGCATGCGCGTGGCGCACGATATCAAATTATATTCTCTAAGTTTAGACTACCAAATTTAATTGTTGTCGTCAACTCAAAACCATCTGTTCCATCCGATTCATTCGTCTTCCTCCGTCGGCAGTGGTGCATCACCATCCTCCGGCAGAGGGATGGCACCGTCATCATAGATGTCATGGCCCGCTTCCGGTTTCTCTGACGCCGGAGCCTCAGTTTTACCCGGTTTCGTCGTCTCAACGCCGACGACGTTGGCACCGAAGACGTCGAATGCTGTTTTGAGAGAAGCACGCTCATCCGGCGCGACTTCTTCAAGGATCTCAGAAGGCTCCGGCCTTGGTGCAATCCGTTCGCGCTTTGGCGCAGACTTTTGCGCAGTGCTCTGACGCGGACGCGGCGGCGGTGTCTTCGGTGCATTCTCGCCCGTGCAGATGACGCGCATCTCCCGGCCCGTGAGGTCAAGCAGAATGGACTCAATGGCCTTGCGGTAATTGCGCATGACGAGCGAAGCCATGAGGTCGCTCTGCATGCTCATATGGAACTGATGCTCAGACATGCCCGTGAACTGCGCATTCTGGATGCAGGCGATGATCGGCGCTTTATGCTGTACGCGCAGCTGCTCGAAAAGCTGCTGCCAGATGGCGAGCCCCTCCTGGCTGACTGCCGCCGTCTCCTGCGGTGCTGCCGGCGTGCCGGGAGCAGGCACGGCGGAGGCAGGTGCCGCTGCTTGCCTGGGGGCAGGAACGGACGATGCCGGGGCAGCAGCTGCCTGGCGCACGCTGGGCGTCCCCTGCTGAGCAGCGGCGAGTGCTGCCGTCACCTTTGCGAGTTTGGCCTCGAGGGCCGCAAGGCGCGCCTCTCCTTCCCGCAGAGCCGCGGACGATGGCGCGGCCACGCGGCCCTGTACCGGTGCTGCGGCCTGTTCACGCTGTTCCTCACCGCGGCACAGGGACATCAGCGCGACTTCAACGGCAATGCGCGGCTGCGGCGACCATTTCATCTCGGTCATGGCCTCGTGCAGGCGGCGGATCATGCGCGGAAGATCATCAGCGGCGAAAAGCCTGCTCTGCTTCGCGAGAATCTCCTGCGACTCGGCGTAGAGATCCATGGAATCCACGGTACCAGCCGCCTGGAAAATCATGAGGCTGCGCAGATGCAGTGAAAGCTCCGCGAGGATCTGCTTGAGGTCCTTGCCGTCGCGCAAGAGCTCCGCCACGATCTGCAGAGAGGTCTGGACATCGTGCGCGGCAACGGCTTCCGTCATCTTGTAGATCCAGTCATGGCCGATGAGTCCGAGGATCTGGCGCACGCGTTCCACGGTGATCGTGCCTTCGGCCAGAGCTGCGCACTGATCGAGGATGGAGAGCGCATCGCGCATGCCGCCATCGGCCTGCAGCGCAATCATCGCGAGGGCCTCCGGCTCAGCCGTCATGCCCATCTGCTCCGTGATGTACGTCAGGCGGCTCTCGATTTCCTCCACCGTGATGCGCTTGAAATCGTAGCGCTGGCAGCGGGACTGGATCGTCGCCGGCACCTTATGCGCCTCCGTCGTCGCCAGGATGAAGACGACATGCTCTGGCGGCTCTTCCAATGTCTTCAGCAGAGCATTGAAGGCCTCGGTCGTCAGCATGTGGACCTCATCGATGATGTAGACCTTGTAGCGGCCATCGACTGGCGCAAACTTCACCGTCTCACGCAGATTGCGAATCTCGTCGATGCCGCGGTTGGAAGCCGCATCGATCTCAAAGACATCCATCGACGAACCATCGGTAATCTTACGGCACTGCTCACAGACGCCGCAGGGCTCCGGCGTCGGCCCCTGTTCGCAGTTCAGTGCCTTCGCCAGAATCTTGGCCGTACTCGTCTTACCGGTGCCGCGCGGACCGGAAAACAGGTAGGCATGGCCGATGTGACCACTCGTGATGGCATTGGCCAGCGTGCGGCTGATGTGTTCCTGACCGACCAGATCCTTGAAGGTCTGCGGCCTCCATTTACGATAAAGCGCGATATACGCCATCGCGTCTCCCCCTCCCCAATACGTATAGCAAAAAGGCAGCCTTGCCGGCTGCCCTCATCCTTTTCCACGTCGAACCGCAGTCCCCAGGCACCCTTGCGGCACATGAGACGATTCGCTTAACGCTGCTTCCTTCCGGACCTGACGTGGTTCACGAGGCCCCATTGCGCAAGACCAAGGCACTGCGGCCCGACCTGAAAAAGGATATAAAAATGGCGGAGAGTGAGAGATTCGAACTCTCGATACAGGTTTCCCCGTATACACGCTTTCCAGGCGTGCTCCTTCAACCACTCGGACAACTCTCCACAATGCTCTACCAAAGAAGCTATTCAATTGTGTTGCCCGGGCTTTTCTGTGATTGCCGCCTGCAACGATATATATCTTACCATCCTCTTTCGCCGCTGTCAACACCTTTTTTTACTTTATGCAAAAAAATCTCCGCAGAAGAATCTGCGGAGATTGGGAAAGGCAAACTTACCAGATGAAGAGGCCGGCAAGACCTGCGGACAGCAGCGAAACGAGAATACCCGACAGCAGCATGTAGCCGACATTGCGGGAGATCAGATCGTTCTTGCTGTCATCGACAAGGCCTTTGAAGCAGCCGATGATCATGCCGAGCGTCGAGAAGTTCGCGAACGACGTGATGAACACCGTCAGGACGCCCTGCATGTGGCGGCTGTAGCCGGCCAGGAGGTCCTGCACGCTGAGCATGACGACGAACTCATTCGTGACGAGCTTCGTGCCCATGTACTGTGCCATGGCGAAGGCCTCCGTCGAATCGAGGCCGAGCAGCCAGGCAAACGGGAACATGATGCAGCCGAGAATGTTCTCGAGCGTGATGGCCGGATGGATGAGGACGAGCAGCATATCGATAAGCTTGGCCAGGGCAACGAAGGCGATGACGTTGGCGCAGATGATGAGCACCAGGCGGCCGGCGCCGAGGATGGAGTTGCCGAGGAAGGAGAAGAACGGCTCGCGTTCCTTGCCGCCGTCACCGATGCGCGCAACCGTATCCTCTTCCTCGGTAATCTTGACCGGATGCAGGATGTTCGTGACGATCAGGGCATTGATGACGTTAAGCGGTACAGCCGTCAGGATGAATTCTGCCGGCATCATCTTCGTGTAAACACCGATCAGAGCAGCCGTGACGCAGCTCATGGACATCATGGCAAGCGTCAGGCAGCGGTCTGCCTTCATGCGCTTGAGCTGAAGGCTCGAGACGGCCAGGGCCTCCGTGTTGCCAAGGAACATCATCTCGATGGCAAAGAAGGACTCGAATTTCGGTTCATGCGTGATAAAAGCCAGGGCCTTGCCGATCCACTTGATGATGAACGGCAGGAGACCGATGTACGTCAGGATATCGAAGAGCGGCACGACGAGCAGGATTGGCAGCAGAGCCGACGTGAAGAAGTTCATCTGCGGCACATGAACCCAGTCCGGGAAAGCAAAGGCGATGCCTTCGTAGGCAACGCTGACGAGCCAGGTGAAGCCGGCAGCTGCGGCCTGCACGATGTCACGGCCAATCGGGAATGACGTCAGAAACCAGGCGATGAATACGTTGATGGCCAGGAGGGAACCAACGCCGCGCCAGTGAATATCCTTGCGCTTTTTCGAAAAGAGGATGCCGACGCCCAGGAAGACCAGCACGCCGAGCAGGTTGATGACGAAATACATAGACTTGCTCCTATCTTTTTGAAATGAGTTCTCTGTCAGCCAGATGAAAAAGAGGACATCTGGCCGACTTCATCATTATATATCAGAGATCATTTTCCGTAAAGGCAAACGGCAGGATTTCTTCGAGGCTTACGGCCTTGCTGTCACCCTTGAGATTCGCCATGATGATGCGGCCGATACGAAATTCGCAGATGGCCTGACGGCACATGCCGCACGGTGCGCAGGGGCCCGACGTATCCGCCACGATGGCGATGGCCTCAAACTCGCGCTCGCCTTCTGAGACGGCCTTGAAAATGGCCGTGCGCTCGGCACAGTTCGTCACCGGGTAGCTGGCATTCTCGATGTTGCAGCCGCCGTAGACATGGCCGCTCTTCGTCAGGACGGCCGCACCGACCTGGAACTTCGAATACGGCGCATAGGCACGTTCCCGGTACTTCTTGGCAACTTCAATGAGTTCTGCATCTGTCATTTTTTTGCCCCCGTTCCTCAGTACTTCTCGACTTTGTCTTTCTCGATGCGCGCATAGACGAGCGGCTCTTTCTCCGGCTGCTCATCGCCGATGGCAATGGCCTCACGGTACATCTTCTCTGCATCAGCCAGTGCGCCTTCCTTCGACGTGTAGAGCGTCACGAGCGTATCGCCAGCTTTGACTTCGTCGCCGTACTTCTTGTGCAGGATCAGGCCGGCCGAGAAGTCGATAGCGCTCTCCTTCGTCTCACGGCCTGCGCCGAGGACAACAGACGTCTCGCCGATCTCTTCGGCGTTCATCTTCGTGATGTAGCCCGAACGCTCGGCCTTGACCTCTGCGCGGTACGGAGCCTGCTGGAACTTCGTGTAATCGCGCAGCACGCTGTCGTCGCCGCCCTGTGCACGGACCATCTTGCAGAACGTCTCAAAGGCACTGCCATCGGCAATGGCCTTTTCTGCCATCTGACGGCACTCTTCCGGCGTGCCCTTGCCGACGAGGTAAAGCATGTTGGCTGCGAGCTGCAGCGAGACTTCCGTGAGGTCGGCCGGACCGTGGCCCTTGAGCACATCCATGGACTCCATGACTTCGATGCTGTTACCGATGCCGTAGCCGAGCGGCGTATCCATATCCGTGATCAGCGCGACCGTGCGGCGGCCGGCCAGCTCGCCGATGGCGACCATCGTCTGCGCGAGCTTGATGGAATCGTCGAGCGTCTTCATGAAGGCGCCGCTGCCCGTCTTGACATCGAGCAGGATGCAGTCGGAGCCGGCTGCGAGCTTCTTGCTCATGATGGAGGAAGCGATAAGGGGAATGCTGTCGACCGTGGCCGTGACATCACGCAGTGCGTAGAGCTTCTTGTCAGCCGGTGCCAGGTTGCCCGACTGGCCGATGACGCTGACGCCGCAGTCGTTAACCGTCTTGAAGAACTGCTCGCGCGAAAGAGCCGTCTGATAGCCCGGAATGGACTCGAGCTTGTCGACCGTGCCGCCCGTATGGCCGAGGCCGCGGCCGCTCATTTTGGCGACCTTGCCGCCGCAGGCTGCGACAATCGGGGCACAGATCAGCGTCGTCTTGTCGCCGACACCGCCCGTCGAATGCTTGTCGACCTTCTTGCCGGCAATGGCCGAAAGATCGATCATGTCGCCAGATTTTGCCATGACCTTCGTGAGCTCCGTGATCTCATGATCCGTCATGCCCTGGAACCAGATGGCCATGAGCATGGCCGACATCTGGTAATCGGGAATGTCGCCCTTGACGTAGCCATCAATCATGAACTGGATCTCCTCATCCGTGAGCACCTGGCCATGTTTCTTCTTCGTAATCAGGTCATACATACGCATAATGCAAAATCCTCCCCATAAACGGATATTTGAAAAACTTCCCAAATTTCAATCTTTTCATTTTGCATTCTTCTCGCGGGACAGGCTTCTCCGCCCCGCGAAAAAATGCTGATTCAATTCAGATATTCATTGTCACTTGATGATGCGCGGCAGGATGCTCTCGCCCTTCGTCGCCAGATCTGCATCAAACATATCGGAAATCGTCGCACCGATCATGGCGAACGTCGGATACGTGCCGAGGTTGACGCCCTGCTTGACGTGTGCGCCGTAAACGAGCAGAGGCACGTATTCGCGCGTATGGTCCGTCCCCGGAGCTCCCGGATCGCAGCCATGGTCAGCCGTAATCATGAGCACATCGTCTTCCTTCATCTTCGCCATGAATTCACCGAGCTGGCGGTCGAAATCCGTCGCAGCCTGTGCATAGCCGTCGATATCGCGGCGATGGCCGTACTGCATGTCAAAATCCACGAGGTTGACGAAGCAGAGGCCCGTGAAATCCTCATCCATGAGCTTCAGCGTCTTTTCCATGCCATCCGTGTTGTCCTTGTTGATGCCGAGCGTGCGGCTGATGCTGCGGCCTGCAAAGATGTCGGAAATCTTGCCGACGCCGATTGTATCGAGGCCTTTGCGGCGCAGGGCATCCATCATCGTATCGCCCGTCGGGTCGAGGGAGAAATCATGACGGCGCGGCGTGCGCGTGTAATTCGGATATTCGCCGACGTACGGACGCGCGATGATGCGGCCGACGCCATGCTCACCCTGCATGATTTTGCGCGCGATGCGGCAGTATTCGTAGAGCTTGTCAACCGGCACATCATCCTCGTGTGCGGCAATCTGCAGCACGCTGTCTGCCGACGTGTAGACGATGAGGGCACCCGTTTCCTTCTGCTCACGGCCGTAATCGTGAATGACCTTCGTGCCGGAATACGGCTTGTTGCAGATAATCTTGCGGCCGAATGCCTGCTCGAGCTTTGCAATGACTTCCGGCGGGAAGCCGTTCGGATACGTCGGCATCGGGCGCTCCGAGACAATGCCGGCGATTTCCCAATGGCCCGTCGTCGTATCCTTGCCGCGCGAGAGTTCGCGCAGGCGGGCAAAGGAACCAACCGGATTCTCCACGGGGGTCCCGCAGCCGACGCCATCGATGTTGAAAAGGCCGATCTTCTTCATGTTCGGCGTATCGTATTTCGGCGAAGCGGCAATCGTCTTCAGCGTATTGCAGACATCATCGCCAAAATCCGGAGCATCCGGCTCGCGGCCGATGCCGAAGCTGTCGAGCACAATGATAAACGCACGTTTGAAAGACTTCATTTTATATCTTCCTTTCTATATCCGTAAGGTGGAAACCGGATCAGAGCTCATCCTTGAGGACCTTGACGGCAGCGCTGGCGCCGAGGCGCGTGCAGCCGGCATTCAGGAAGGCCTCCATTTCCTCACGCGTGTGGATGCCGCCCGCGGCCTTCATCTCCACGTTCGGGCCGATGTGCTTCTTGAAGAGCTCGATGTCCTCGAGTTTGGCACCGGCCGTGCCGAAGCCCGTCGACGTCTTGATGATGTCGGCGCCACCATCCGTCACGCAGTGGCAGGCAGCGATCTTCTCTTCTTCCGTCAGGAAGCACGTCTCGACGATGACCTTCAGGATGCGGTCACCACAGAGATTCTTGAGCGTGCGGATCTCGTTCGTGACGTAATCGGTCTCACCGGCCTTGAGCATGCCGATGTTGATGACCATGTCGATTTCCTCAGCACCGTCAGCCAGGGCCTGTGCCGTCTCGGCGACCTTGGCAGCCAGGCTGCAGTTGCCATTCGGGAAGCCGACGACCGTTGCGACCTTCAGGGCATCGCCGTATTTTGCCACGATGCGCGGGATGAACGACGACGGAACCATGACCGTAGCCGTATGATACGCCACTGCCTCGTCGCAGATACGCTGGATATCATCCCAGATTGCCGTCTGCTTCAATAACGTGTGATCTACATGTGCCAGGATCTCTGCTGCCTTCATGATATTTCCTCCTCCATACATGACCGGAATCGAACAATTCTTATGTTTCCAATCGTCAGACGATTTTAATTGCTCTCAACTTTCTTCTTGATTCTATTCTAAACAATAACAAACAAAAATAAAAGGACATCTGTCTTATCAGCCGATGAAAATTATGATCAGCCGTTTTTCTCATTTTTTTGTAGGAAAGCCGTGTTATAGTACCATTCTGTTTTTACCTGTGAAAAGTAGCGTTCCATAAAATTTATAACTGTCTTTTCATCTGCAATCCTCATATTTTGTCCAGATTGTGATAAAATTAAAATATCTATTATAAAAAGGAGGGAGTATCTTGGATTTAACCAAGCGCAATTATATTCGCTTGAATTTTGAGCGGGCCTTGCACGATGGACATATCGATATCCACTACCGCCCGATTCTTCGCACGGCTACTGAAAAGATTTGCGGCGTCGAAGCGCTTTCGCGCTGGCACGACCCTCTTTACGGGGAAATCGCTCCGCACGATTTCGTCCCGATCCTCGAAGATATCGGAAAAATCCATCTGCTCGATCACTTTGTATTGAAGGAAGCCGTCCGCAATCAGCAGGAGCGCAAACTCCGCCAATTGCCGCGCGTGCCGATTTCCATCAACCTCTCGCGCTGCGATTTCGCACTGATGGACCCGTGCTACATCCTGGAGGAACTGACGGAAAAATACCAGATTCCGCATGATTATTTCCACATCGAGATCACAGAAACGGCCCTCGCTCAGGATGAAGCCGCCGTCGCAGCTGCCATTCGCCGCTTTCGCGCCCATGGCTACAAGGTCGTGCTCGATAATTTCGGCAGCGGTTTTTCCTCGCTGATTGCGCTGCAGCGCTACGCGGTCGACGAAATCAGCATCGACCGCATCTTTTTCGAGGATTTTACGGAAGAGAGCAGGAAAATCATCCAGACCATCGTGCTCATGGGCAAATCCCTCGGCATCCATACGATTGCCGAAGGCGTCCAGAATAAACAGCATGTGGATTTCTTGTGCAGCATCGGCTGCGAGAAAATCCAGGGCGATTACTGCTGCCGTCTCACCAAGAACGATCCGAATGAAAATGTCCTGACGTATCCGGTGCTCGACAGCGAAAGTCCGCTTGAAGAACAGATTTTCAGCAAGGCGGGACTGACGAATTTCATCACGGATACGCCGGTAGCCCTGTTGTCGGATAACGGCCATGATGTGAAACTGCTCGCGGCCAACCCCGCATACCGGTCGGAGCTCCATACCGCAGGACTTTCCACCACCACCGAAGTCAACCGTTATCTGCACACCCTGCCACCGGTGATACAGAAAAAGCTGCGCCGCCTGGCTGACCGCGCGATCCGGTCGCACCAGACCGAGCGCATCATCTGCGTCGGCGACGGCCAGTACTTTCACTTCAGCCTGCTGACGCTGGCCGGTGTCAGCGGCTTTTACGTCCACAAGGCCGAGCTCAAGAATCTGCAGCCCGACCGCGAAGAACACGCCGCCACCAGGCGATACGACGAAATCGTGCGCAACATCCTGCGCATTTATGACGAGGTGTACTGCGTTGACCAGATGCGAAACCGCGTTGAGATCATTGAGTCTGACCTGCCATCCCTGCAGCCCGGCTCGCATCGCCACGGCATCATGCACACCTTCATCGACTATGCCGATGCGTACATCCACGAGGAAGACCGCGCGCGTTTCCTGGCCTTTGCACGTCGTCTGTGCCCGGATACGGCAGGGCACGATGACGACGGCTATCTCGCGGGGATTTTTCGCGTCCAGCAAAAAAACGGCAGCTATCGCTGGAAGATCTTTGATGTCATCTCTTTTGAACAGGAACACCGTCCCTGCCTGCTCATCTGCCTGCACGACTTCGTCTTCGAGAAACAGGAGCATATGAAGGAACTGCTGAACACCATCATGGCGTCTTACGGCCTCATGAGCCCGTCCACGCAGGAAACAACAGCCCTGAGCGATTCGCATCTCTGGCAGGCACTTTTGAACAGTTCGAGCCGCAAATTGTTCTGGAAGGACCGGGAAGGACGGTTCCGCGGCGCCAGCCGTGCCTTCCTGAAATTCTACGGCATCAAGAATGTCACCGACCTGCTCGGCAAGACGGATGAGGATATCGGCTGGCATATCGAGGGCGGCCGGATGCACGACTACGAGGAACTCGTCATGCAGAGCGGTCAGTCCGTGCACGATCTCCCCGGTTACTGTATCACGCGTGGCCGCCAGCATGCAATTTCCTTCTCGAAATACCCGGTTTATGACGGCCTGCAGATCGTGGGGCTGCTCGGTGAATTCCGTGACAGCGAAGAACAGGAAGCAACGCAGAAGCTTTACCAGAAACTCTATGTCACGGATGATACGACCGGCCTGTACAATTATCGCGGGTTGATCCTCGTCAGTGTCGAATATGCCGACAATTACCGCCTGAAAGGCGAAGATTACACGGGCATCATGATGTCCATCCCCGAGTACGACCGCTTTGCCCAGCTCTACGGGCCCAAGGTCAGCAAAGTCCTGCTGACCCGCATCCGCAACATCGTGATTGACGCCATGCCCAAAAATATCGTGGTTGCGCATACCGGCAGCGGCGTCTTCGTCTGTTTCCAGAAAGGGCTTGACACGGGCACACTTCGCCAGCGCACCGAAGCCGTGAAGGAAACGATTGCCGCCATCACGAACATCGACGGCTTCCCCTGCACGCTTTCCCTTCGCTATGCACTGGCCAGAGGGTCCGAAGCGCGGACATCCGATGAATTTCTCCACATCCTGTCCGCCCGCTGCCTCGCCAGTATGGCGTCTTACGGCCTTAGCGGCGCCTTCGGTGATTCCATTCTCTTTGACCGCGAAGCATTCGATCACGCCGAGGAGATGGTTTATCTGACCGATCCCCTGACCTACGAGCTCGTCTACATGAACCATGCTCTGCTCAAGTCCCTGAATCTGCCGGATGATTTCTATTACATCGGCCATAAATGCTATGAAATCGTCACCGGCAGCCATAAGCCGTGTACGGACTGCCCGCAGTCCAAGCTGCGGCGCGACCGCTTCCACAGCGGCTCCTACCACAATCCACTGACCGGCATGGATTTCCATCGCGGCGATATCCTCGTGCCGTGGAACGGACGCAACTACCATTTCAGCATCGGCATCAATCTGCGGGATATCTACCAGCGTCATCGCCAGCAATACAATCAGCTGCGGCACGCCGTCTCCATGAATGATGCCCTGAACCTCGCCATCCGCGAGGAGAATCCCGACCTCGGCATCCGGAAGATGCTGGCCAAAATCGGCACGATGATCAAGGCGGACCATCTCATCGTCATGGAAGAGGAACCCAACGGTTTCTATCTGAGTGCCACTTATGAATGGCACCCGGACAACAGGGAGAGCCTCCGTCCCCGCCTTCACCACATCCCGCTCATCGATGTCAGGCCGCTCTACGATACCTTCCGCACGGATCCGGTCATGCGCGTCAAGGACATTGCCGCCTACCAGCGCCGCCATCCGTCCTCGCTGCTCCACACACTTCAGATTCAGCCGCCAATCCGCGCCTTCGTGGCCGGTCAGCTCATCATGGGCGACCGCTCGCTCGGTTGTCTCCTGGTGCTCAATCCCGACCCTGAATTCTTTGAAACAGCCGCCATACTCCTGAACACCTTGACGCACTTCTGTTCCATCCTGCTTCGCAACCGCGACAATATGAAGCGCTTGCATGAACTCAGCACCATCGATCAGCTGACAAGTGCCGGCAATCGCCATGCACTCGAAAGCTATCTGCATACAAAACTGCATCCCGGAGAACATTACGTCATCGTCTTCAGCGACATAAACGGGCTCAAGAAGGCCAACGACACGCTCGGCCACAAAGCAGGCGATCATCTCATACAGGCCGTTGCCTCCGTGCTCATCAGCATCGGCAGCCGCGAGCATGTCTTCCGCATCGGCGGCGATGAATTTCTCATGATCCGCCCCTGTCAGGACGAAGCGGGCGCACGGGCTCTGCTGCAGCGCATTGAAGAAAAGTTCCGGGCGCATAAGGTCAGCGCAGCACTCGGCTACGTGCTCTGCCAGGCTCCGTTTGACAATATCGACGCCATCATCCATGAAGCTGACCTGCGCATGTACACCGAAAAGAAGCGCCAGCATCAGGAACGAAAAACCGACAGCTGAAACACATTTGTTGCAAAAAAGTCCGCCGGCTCAGCGAGTCAGCGGACTTTTTTTTCTACCAAGCGGCAGCTTCCTTATTTTGTTAAGACAGCCACCTCAAAGAGGCGCAGGGTATCCTGCAGTATCGCGCATGAGGCGGAGAATCAGAGTTCCAGGCCCTGCTCCTTGCGCGCGCGGTACTCGCGGTCGAGGATGCCGAGGATCACGAGGTTCTCGTAGACGCCGTTCGTCAGGATGGTCTCGCGGATCAGGCCCTCGCGCTGCATCCCCTCCGATTCGTAGAGGTGCAGTGCGCGCGCATTGTAGTCCTTGCAGTCGAGCCAGGCGCGGTGGAACTTGAGGTCGTCAAAGCCCCAGGCCTTTAAGAGCTTCATCGCCTCGTGGCCGTAGCCCATGCCCTTCTTCTCGATGATGACATGCGTCCACTCGAGCTCCTTGGCCGGCGTCGTCAGACCGTTGATCATCAGATAGCCGACCGGCTCCTTCGTCTCGATTTCCTCGACGATGACATCCATCGTCGCCTGTCCTTCTTCAATGACCTTCGTATGGAAATCGCGGTCAAACGGCACGATGAACTTGAGATTCTCGGGATCGTATTCGAGCTTCATGATGAAGTCGAGATCCTCTTTCGTTGCCTTGCGAAGCTGTAGACGCTTGCCCACATGCAGGATTTCTGCCATAATGAACACTCCTTTATGAATTCTTTCTCATCTTTTTTCTTTCGCTTTTCTATGCTCACTCTTCTATAGTATAATGGATATACTTTGTACTTCAAGCCGTTTTCACAATTGTTTTCTGTTTTCGAAAGGAGAATCTGCTCTTGAACTACGATTTGCTTTCCTGGATCGACTGGAAGCATCTGATGGAAATGCTGTTCATCCCGGTCTGTATCCTTATCGCCTCACTCACAATCGGTATCATGCTCAACAAGCTCATCAACCGGCGCATCACGAATCATTTGAACATCGAAGAAGATTCCTGGTTCTACATCTTCATTAATGCGCTGCGCGGCGTACCGGTGTCGCTGTGCCTTGTCGTCGGGCTCTACTGGATTGTCAACACCATCAACATCATCGAGCCGCTGACGCGCCTGTTCTCCTACATCCTCTTCACGGTCATCATCCTCTCGATCACGCGTGTCGCCGCCCGCACGATCAACGGCTTCGTCACGCTGCGCATCGAGCGCACGCAGGAAAAACTGCCGAAGACGACGCTGCTCAACACCATCCTCAACGTCATCATCTATGCGATGGGCGTGCTCGTCGTGCTGCAGTACTACGGCATCTCGATTGCGCCGATCCTCACCGCCATGGGTGTCGGTGGTATGGCCGTTGCCCTCGCCCTGCAGGAAACACTCGCGAATATCTTCTCGGGCCTGCACCTCATCATCTCCAAACAGCTGCGTCTCGACGACTACATCAAGCTCAGCACCGGCGAGGAGGGTCGCGTCACGGATATCACCTGGCGCTTCACGACGATCGTGCCGGCCGGCGGCGGCAACATGATCGTCATCCCGAATCAGAAGATTGCCTCGTCGAACATCACGAACTACAGCATGCCGCGCAAGGACATCGTCATCAGCATCCCCGTCGGCGTCTCCTACGACAGCGACCTCGATGAGGTCGAACGCGTGACGCTCGAAGTGGCCCGCGATGTCATGAACCGAGTCGACAAGGATGTCCACATCGAACCGGCCGTGCGCTTCCACACCTTCGGCGAATCGAGCATCGACTTCAACGTCGTGCTGCATTCCAGTTACTTCGAGCATCAATTCCTGCTCAAGCACGAATTCATCAAGGCACTGACGCGCCGCTACCGCCAGGAAGGCATCGAGATTCCATATCCGGTACGCACCGTGCTGCAGCCTGACCTCACAAAATAACGGGCCTGTGGATAACTCGTCCCCTATATCTTGTGTCCACTTATCCACAGTATGCAGGATTTCATCCACTCCCTGCTGTGGATAATTTTCTTTTGGAGAATCTTTATTCATTTTCAAAATTGAAAAAGACTGGCACGGCCTTGCCAGCAGGCCGTGCATCCCTGCTGCTCCATTTGTCAATATGAATATTCTCTATCTATCATGTATATATATGCAAATATTCTTGTGGATAAGCAGAAGTGTCAGAAAACTACATGTAGTATGGGTATTGACGCTCGAACAATAGATATAGTATAATTTGGTCAAGCGCAACGGAAAAGCCCCTTTTTCCGCGATGCTTAAACATACAGATTGCAACAGGTTTCACACGAGATAACACGAGATAAGGATAGGTGACCCTTTATGGTAGTCAACGGCATTGATGTCAAAGTAAACGGACTTTCCGATGTTTCCGAGCAGGAAATCGTCAACTATATCGATTATGTCGAACAGCAGACAAACGAAAAAGTCAGCAGCCTGCAGCTCTCCGCAGCACAGGATGGACAGGTTGATATCCAGTACGAGCTCCAGCCGCAGAAATTTGAACGCATCCGCCGCATCACGGGCTACCTCGTGGGCACGATCGATCGTTGGAACAACGCGAAGCGCGCCGAAGAGCACGACCGCGTCAAGCACAGCCTGCATTGATTGCAGAAATCAAAAGCCGCTGCCATCCCCCCGGCAGCGGCTTTCTTCGTGTCTCTGATTCATTTGCATGTTCACAGGAAAGGACGATCATCATGCAGAACACCTTGCGCATCGCCGGGGTCGTCGACGATTCCGTCGTCGATGGCGACGGCATACGGTATACCATCTTCGTACAGGGCTGCCCGCGCCGCTGCCACAACTGCCAGAACCCCGAAACGCAGCCGCTTGAGGGCGGACGTGAGGAAACGATTGAACACCTCATGGCGGAAATGAAAGAAAACCCGCTGCTGACCGGCGCGACCTTCAGCGGCGGCGAACCCTTCCTGCAGCCGGCTCCGCTGGCTGCGCTCGCACATCGGGTCCATGACGCGGGCCTCGATGTCTGGTGCTACAGCGGCTATACGCTCGAAGAGCTCCGGGATCGCCATGACAAGGCCACAGACGACCTGCTCGCAGCCATCGATGTGCTCGTCGACGGCGAATACATCGAAGCGGAACGCGACCTCACGCTCCACTTCCGCGGCTCGCGCAACCAGCGCGTCATCGACATGAACGCCACGCGCAAGACCGGCGCGACCGTCCTGCTCTATGAGGACTGAGCCGCCGTTAAAAGCATGACAAAAAGCAGCCAGCAGCACGTGATTGACACGCGCCGCTGGCTGTTTTCTTTGTCTCTTTTTTGTCAAACGCTCATTTCACGACGAGGACCGGGCATTTCGACTGTTCGACGATGTACTGGCTGACGCTGCCGAGCAGGACGCCCTTAACGACGCCGAGTCCGCGGCTGCCCATGACGATGAGGTCCATGTCGTTGCTCGTCGCAAAGTCGAGAATGACGACGGCTGGCGATCCCGTCTCCGAGAATGCTTCCTTCTCGATGCCGGACGGAACCATCTCCATCGCGCGGTCGAGGATGACATTGCCGGCTTTCGTCACAGCTTCGAGGATGGCATCCGACAGGCAGGCGTTGATGGCGAGCTGATTGATGTTGGCGACATAGAGGAAATTGAGCTTGGCATCACATGCCTCTGCCAGGGAAATAGCCTCCGTTATGGCGCGATCCGAACCTTCCGAACCATCTACTGGTACCAGGATATTTTTCATCATAGTATTACCCCCTTAATTGGTAATCCAAATCAACGATGAGGATTTTCTTTCACTACGGTCACCGGGCATTCAGCCTCTTCAAGCACGGCGGAACTGACGCTGCCGAGCAATGCCGCATGAAGCGCATCCATGCGGCGGCTGCCCACGACAATCATGTCGCTGTGCCGCTCCTTGGCAAAGGCCAGTATGGTTTCCGCCGGGCTGCCTGTCCGGTGATAGACCTCGTGGACCGCGATCTCCGGCAGGAGCTTTCCGGCCCGCTCGAGGATGGCATGGGCTTCCGGTCCGATGGGTCTTGCCACACTGTCCGGCAGCCAGGACACTTCCTCGGCATCCGTATTGCTATCGAAGTACGATACATGCAGGATATCGATGGAAGCCCCCGTACAATCGGCCAGTGCTGCAGCGAACCGCACCGCTTCATCGGAGGCCCCGGAGCCGTCCACCGGCACCAGGATCCGAGCCAGCCTTACCATACGCATCCCTCCCGTAGTATTTCTATGTATGGTTATAATTCGCTCAATCATGGGCAAATTCCTCTAAATTCTCCAAAAACTTGTGGAGGATTTCAAAGAATTTTCGATTGACAGTTTTCCGCTGAAAATGATAGACTGGATAAAATAAAATGAGCGAAGTGTTACGTTGTAAACATTTTCTTGCCCAGCTCACCGAACTATCCCAAAGGAGGCTCCCCCATGTCTGAAGAAAACAAGAAACCGGCCAGGACGAATGCCGAGATTGTCGCCGAGACGACCATCGCCGATGTCTACCATGCAGCCAAGCAGCTCGAAGGCGTGGCGCGGAAGACGCGTCTCATCCACAGTGATTTCTTTTCCGAGCTCTGTCACAACGACGTCTGGCTCAAGCCCGAAAACCTGCAGCATACCGGCGCATTCAAGCTGCGCGGCGCATACAACAAGATCAGCCAGCTGACGCCTGAGGAACGCAAGAAAGGCGTCATCACGGCTTCGGCCGGCAACCACGCACAGGGCGTCGCCTATGCAGCCCAGAAGCTCGGCGTCAAGGCCGTCATCTGCATGCCGGCGACCACGCCGATCCTCAAGGTTGAGGGCACGAAGGCCCTCGGTGCCGAGGTCGTACTCTACGGCGATGGCTTCGACGATGCCTACGCACACAGCCTCGAGCTTCAGAAGAAGCACGGCTACGTTTACATTCACCCGTTCAACGACCTGCAGGTCCTGCTCGGCCAGGGCACGACGGCACTTGAGATCATCGATGCCCTCAAGGATGTCGACGCCATTCTCGTGCCGATTGGCGGCGGCGGCTTCGCCTCGGGCGTGGCTCTCGCGACGAAGCTCGTCAACCCGCAGGTCAAAGTCATCGGCGTCGAGCCGGAAAATGCCGCCTGCATGAAGGCGGCGCTCGCTGCCGACAAGATTGTGACGCTCTCCTCCGCTGACACGGTGGCCGATGGCTGCGCCGTCAAGACAGCCGGCACGCTGACCTTTGAATTCTGCAAGAAATACCTCGACGACATCATTACGGTTTCGGAAATCGACATCATGAACGCGCTGCTCTCCCTCATCGAGAAGCACAAGCTCGTCGCCGAAGGTGCCGGCGTCCTCTCGCTCGCCGCACTCAGCAAACTTCCGTTCTCTGGCAAGAAGGTCGCCGCGATCATCTCGGGCGGCAACATCGATATCTCGACGATCTCCGCTCTCATCGACAAGGCCCTCATTGCCCGCGGCCGCGTCTTCTGCTTCTCCGTCCAGCTGCCGGACAAGCCGGGTCAGCTGCTCAACGTCTCGCGCATCCTCGCCGAGGAAAATGCCAACGTCATCAAGCTCGACCACGACCAGACGAAAGTCACCGACAGCTTCAAAAAGGTCGTGCTGACCGTAACCGTCGAGACACACAACGAAGAGCACATTCGGCACATCATCGCCGCGCTCAACAAGAACGGCTACGATGTAAAGAAAGTTTACTGATACCTGAATCGGCAAAAATCGCACATGGCACAGGAAAGCGGCCCCATCCGGCATCTGCCGGAGCGGGCCGTTTTTATATTGGTGGCCGTTCCAAAAAGAACGAATATTCTCCGAATAAAAAATATAGAACCTTTATTTTATCCATTGACTTTCCTGCAATCCTGTCTATATAATGAGGTATCTCATTCATCTCTTTTTCAGATGAAATTCATCACTTTATACGATGAGAAAGGACTGACCCCATGTTTCTGATCGCCCTCTCCCCGATTCTCTGGCTCATCCTCGCACTGAGCGTGCTCAAGATGGCGGCTTACAAGGCCTGCCCGCTGGCACTCCTCATTGCCCTGGCCGCCGGCATCTTCGTCAATGATATGAGCATCCCGCATGCCGTCCAGGCTACGCTTGAAGGCGTGGCCCTCGCATGCTGGCCAATCCTGCTCGTCATTGTCGCTGCCATCTTCACCTACAATCTCTCGCTGCAGACGAAGGCGATGGATGTCATCAAGAAGATGCTGACCTCTGTCAGCAATGACCGCCGCGTGCTCATCCTGCTCATCGGCTGGGGATTCGGCGGGTTCCTCGAGGGCATGGCCGGATTCGGCACGGCCATCGCCATCCCTGCGGGCATGCTCGCGGGCATCGGCATCAATCCGGTGCTCTCGGCCATGGTCTGCCTCATCGCAAATTCCGTGCCGACGGCTTACGGTTCCATCGGTATCCCGCTCGTCACGCTCGGCAACGTCACGGATATCGATCCCGTGCTGCTCGCGACGTACACGTCCCTACAGCTCGCACCGCTGACACTGCTCTGTCCGTTCCTCATGGTCATCGTGGCCGGCCACTCGCTCAAGGCCCTCAAGGGCATGCTGCTCATGTGCACGGCCGCCGCTGTCTGCTTCGTGCTGCCGGAGATTGCCGTCTCCATGTTCATGGGGCCGGAGCTCGCCGTCGTCGCCGGTGGCATCGGCGCCATGGCGGCCATCGTCGCCTGCGCGAAGCTCGTCCCGGTAAACGACCCGGCTTACGCAATGCCGCCGCACGGCCATGAGGATCCAGTCACGGCCGCTTCGGGCCTTAAAGCCTGGCTCTCATTCATCCTGATCTTCGTGTTCCTGCTGATGACCTCGAAGCTCGTCCCGGTCATCCACGACCCGCTGAACCTCATCAAGAGCAGCGTTCTCATCTACGACGGCCCCGGCGGCGAGCCCTACACCTTCACCTGGGTCGCCACCCCCGGCATCCTGATCCTGCTCGCCGCGTTCATCGGCGGCAGCGTCCAGGGAGCCAGCTTCGGCGAGATCCTGGGCTGCCTGAAGCGCACGGTCTACAATCTGCGCTTCACAATCATCACGATCATCACCGTCATCGCCACGGCCAAGGTCATGGGTTATGCCGGCATGACGCATGAGATTGCCGAGACTGCCGTCGCGGCGACGGGTACGGCCTATCCGCTGATTGCGGCCTTCATCGGCTCAATCGGTACGTTCATCACAGGTTCTGCCACATCGTCCTGCGTTCTCTTCGGCAAGCTCCAGACGGACTCCGCCATCGCCATCGGCGCGACGCCGGCCGCTCAGGCCTGGATTGCCGCCGCGAATGCCACGGGTGCCTGCGCCGGCAAGATGATCTCGCCGCAAAGCATCGCCATCGCCGTCGCCTCCATCGGCACGGTCGGCTGCGAGGGCAGGCTGCTGCATTTCGCCGTCAAGTTCTATCTGCCCTTCATCATCATCATGGGCTGCATCGTCTATTTCGGCCAGCACATCGTCGGCTGACCATCCCAGCGCTCTCCTCACGCCTTTCTGCCCTGCCGGCAGGAAGGCTTTTTCTATGCCGGTTTTTATTATGTGTTATACTAAAATAAACAGGAAAACAAGGAGTTCAAAATATGATTGATTTAGGAAAACTGACGACCGAACAGCGCAATCCTGCGACAACGCAGATTGACTGCTGCCCAACAGAAGAAATGGTCACCATCATGCAGGCGGAGGATGCCAAGGTTTCCACGGCCATCCGGAAAATCCTGCCGGAGATTGCCCGGGCGATTGACGCCACGGCCGCGCGCCTGGCAGATGGCGGCCGCCTGTTCTACATCGGTGCCGGTACCTCGGGGCGGCTCGGCGTCCTCGACGCGTCCGAATGCCCGCCGACCTACGGCACGGACCCGGAACTCGTACAGGGCATCATCGCCGGCGGCGAAGCCGCCATGTTCCGCGCGCAGGAAGGTGCCGAAGACGACCTGACGCTTGCAGAGAAAGACCTTGCCGCGCGCCATTTCACGAAGGACGATGTGCTCGTCGGCATCGCCGCCTCAGGCCGCACGCCCTACGTCATCGGCGGACTCCGCTATGCAAAAAAGCTTGGCGCCCTGACCATCGCGCTTTCCTGCAGCGAGGGCTCTGAGATTGCAAAGCTTGCCGACATCGCTCTGACGCCCGTCACCGGCCCCGAAATTGTCACGGGCTCCACGCGCATGAAGGCCGGCACGGCGCAGAAGCTCGTGCTCAACATGCTCTCGACAGGCACGATGATCCGTCTCGGCAAGGTCTACGGCAACCTCATGGTCGATGTCAAAGCCAGCAACCACAAGCTCGAGGAGCGCGCCCGCCGCATCGTCATGCAGGGCAGCGGCTGTTCGCGCGAAGAAGCCGAAGCCGCCCTGAGGAAAGCCAACGGCCGGGCAAAACTCGCCATCCTGCTCGTCGTGACGGGCTCCACGGCAGAAGAAGGCCGCAAGGCCCTGCAGGAAAGCCGCGGTCACCTGCGCGAGGCCATCCGCTCGTTCACAACAGATTGCCCCAAAGGTGCAGGCTGCCGGAAGGAGGGCTGAATCATGGACCACGAAGCACTCGCCTGGCAGATCTTCCTGCTGACGGGGCCGGCGGAAAACATCATTTCCGTCACGCATTGCATGACGCGCCTGCGCCTTGTTCTCCGGCAAAAGGATGCCGCGATGGTTGCCTCGCTCGGCAAACTGCCGGGCGTACTCGGCGTCCACGATGCCGGAGAGGAGCTCCAGGTCATCCTGGGACCCGGCCGCGTCGATAAGGTAACTACTGCCTATGAAGCCCTCATCACGGGAGAAAAGGCAGCTGACGCCCCTCAGGCACAGGCCGCCAAGCCGCAAGAGGAGGATGCCGCATCATCGCCCGAGACTGCTGCCATCGGCGACGGAAAGGCCCTGCACGCCAGGATACGGGCACGCAACGCCACGCCCATCAAGCTGCTGTTCAAGCGCATCGCGAGCATCTTCATACCGCTGATCCCGGCCTTCATTGCCTGCGGACTCATCAGCGGCATCCTTAACGTAGCGGGCAAGGCCGATCCGGCCTTCACCCAGACCACGCTCTACCAGCTGCTCGCCATTGCCGGCAACACCGTATTCTGGGGCATGAACCTTTTCGTCGGCTACAATGCCGCAAAAGAATTCGGCGGTACCCCGATCATCGGCGGCATTCTCGGCGCACTCATCAGCCATCCGTCGCTCGCCTCGGTCGAGCTCGGCGGCGAAGCCCTCGTGCCGGGACGCGGCAGCGTCATCGCCGTGCTGCTCGTCGCAGCTCTGCAGTCCCTCATCGAGCGCGGCCTGCGGCGCGTCATCCCTGATATGTTCAGCCTGTTCCTGACGCCGCTCTTCACCTTCCTCCTGGCCGGCACAGCCGCCATCTGCGTCCTGCAGCCCCTGGGCGGGCTGATCTCCGATACCATCGGCAGCGCCGCCACGAACGCCATCGGCTCAGGCGGCGCCATCACGGGCTTCCTGCTGGGCGGCGCCTGGCTGCCGATGGTCATGCTCGGCGTGCATCAGACGTTCACCCCCATCCACGCCGAACTCCTCTCCCGCTACGGCGTCACCATCCTGCTGCCCGTACTTGCCATGGCCGGCGGCGGGCAGGTCGGTGCCAGCATCGCCGTCTACTGCAGGACGCACAACCGCTTTCTCAAGAAAACCATCGCTTCCGCCCTGCCCGTCGGCATCATGGGCGTCGGGGAACCTCTGATCTACGGCGTCACGCTGCCGCTCGGCAAGCCCTTCCTCGGCGCCTGCATCGGCGGTGCCTTCGGCGGAGCCGTGCAGGCCTCGTTCATGGTCGGCGCGGCGACGCTCGGCATCTCGGGTCTGCCTCTTGCTGCCGCCACCGACCAGATCCCTATTTATCTCCTGGGTCTCCTGACCGCCTACGTCAGCGGCTTTGCCGCAACCTGGCTGCTCGGCTTTGACGATCCCCCGGAGGAACGTACACCAGATACTTCACATAAATAAAGGAGGATTGTCATGGAAAATGGTATCTCGATCTACCCGGGACTCGACAATACACTGGAAGAAAACCTCCAGCTGATTGAAATGGCAGCAGGCTACGGGATTCACCGGATCTTTACCTCCCTTCATATCCCGGAAACCGACACGACGGCGCTCAAGCGCGAATTCGGCCTGCTCCTGCAGGCGGCACACCGCCATGATATGGAAATCATTTCCGATGTTTCTCCCGCCATGCTGCCGCTGCTCGGTCTCAAGGAATTCAATCCCTCGGCACTGCGCATGCTCGGCATCACGACCCTGCGGCTCGACGACGGCTTTTCCTGGCAGGAAATCGCCGGCCTGACGCGGCGCTATCCGGAGCTGCGCATCCAGCTCAACGCCTCGACCACCACGAGCTCCGTGCTGCAGCATCTGCGCGATGCCAATGCCGATTTCTCGCGCATCGAGGCCCTGCACAACTTCTACCCGCGCCGCGGCACGGGCATCAGCGAAGAAGCACTCGTCCATGCCAATATCCGGCTGCACCGCTTCGGCGTGCGCGTCAGCGCCTTTGTCCCAAGCCGTGACGGCCGCCGTCGTTCGCCGCTCGGCGACGGGCTGCCCACACTTGAGGACCATCGCGACGTCTCGACAAGCTTCGCGTCCCGTCACCTCGTTGCGCTTGGCTGTGACGCCGTCTTCCTCGCCGATGCCCTGCCCACGGAAGACGAGATTGCTGCCCTCGCCGCCCTCAAGAACGACCGCGTGATCCTCAAGGCCCGTCTGCTCACCTCCGACGCGGCCGAGCGCCAGTTGCTAACACATCCCTTCACGGCACGCCTCGACGAAGCGCGCGATGCCATCCGCGCCCAGGAGAGCCGTCCGCTGCTGAAACAGGCGGGATCTGCCATCCATCCGGACCATACCGATAAGCGCCCGATCGGTGCCGTCACCATCGACAACGAGAAATACGGCCGCTATATGGGAGAGCTCCAGATCATCCGCCGCGCGCAGCCTGCCGATCCGCGCACCAACGTGGCTGCGCAGCTTCTGCCCGAAGACCTGCAGCTCATGCCCTACATCACGCCTGGAAGAAAATTTTCATTCCAGTTCCTGGAACAAACTGATATAATATAAATAATAAACAAGGAAGGAATTTGGTAAGACATGAACCAGAACGAAGATCTCTGCGAAATCCATCATCCCCATCCCGATAAAGTCCAGGATGCGCTCCTGCACCGCCTCGACGATGAGACGAGCCTGAGGCTCGCGGAGCTTTTTAAGATTCTCGGCGACCGGACGCGCATCAAGCTCCTGTCGCTGCTCGCAGCCGAAGAGGAGATGTGCGTCTGCGACATCGCCCAATCCCTGCAGATGGGTCAGTCTGCCATCTCTCACCAGCTCCGCGTCCTGCGTGCGGCCCGCCTCGTCAAGTTCCGCAAGGAGGGAAAGGAAGCCTGGTATTCGCTCGACGACGACCACGTCGTCAAGCTCATCAATCAGGGACTCGAGCACGTTCGGGAATCCTGAGGTTTGTTCCGTTTTGTTTTGTGCGTCTCACAAAGGAAGGACTCATTATGCACAAACTGCGTTTCTTGCGGGCCGGCGTCTGCGCCGTGCTCTTCCCATTCTTACTGAATACGACCGCCCTGGCCGCCCCTGTCCTCAAGCTTAATTCGTCGGGCCGCGATGTCATGCTGCTGCAGCAGAAGCTCCAGAACGTCGGCTACACGATCAAGGACATCGACGGCATTTTTGGCGAGGAAACGCAGCGCGTCGTCACCCAGTTCCAGAAGGACAACAACCTCCGGGCCACGGGCATCGTCAACAATGCGACCTGGCGCGCCCTCAAGGACACGAAGTCCATCCACCACGGCTCCATCAAGGACAAGGAAGCTCTGCTCGAGCGTCTCAAGAAGACGGCGCCGTATTACGGCCCGACCGTCCCCAACAACAAGCCAATCCTCGAGCGCAGCAAGGTCAGCAGCATCATCTCGACGGCCAAGTCATACATCGGCGTGCCCTACAGCTTCGGCGGCGCGACGCCCAAGGCCTTTGACTGCTCCGGCTACCTGCAGTACGTCTTCGGCAAGAACGGCATCAGCATCCCGCGCCTCGCCGACGACCAGTACCGCCTCGGCCTGCGCACGACGAGCAAGAGCCAGCTCGAACCCGGCGACCTCGTCTTCTTCACGACTTACGAGCCAGGCCCTTCGCACTGCGGCATCTACCTCGGCGACGACCAGTTCATCCACGCCTCCTCAAGCCGCGGCGTCCGCATCGACAGCCTCTCCAACAGCTACTGGCAGCCCCGCTACATCGGCGGCAAACATATCGTCAAATGATGAATATCAAAGCAGGAGATACCAATTGGTATCTCCTGTTTTTGTGCCTGCTTCCTCATATCATATGCAGGAAGGCCTCATGCAGCCGCGTATCATGTCCGACTTCGGGATGGAAGGACAGGGCGAGCTGATGGTCATGGCGCACGGCGGTGACGTGGCCGTCCGTCTCAGAAAGGACTTCAACTCCGGGGCTGACCTGCTCGATGTAGGGAGCGCGGATGAAATTCTGGCGCATGCGGCCGATATGGCGTACTTCTGCCTCCGTGACAAAGCTGCCGAGCTGGCGGCCATAGGCGTTGCGGCGCACGGTGACGGGCAGCGTCCTGAAGCACGTGCGCGCGTCGTTGCTCAGGTGCTCGGCCAGCAAGATGAGCCCGGCACATGTCGCGAGCACGGGCATGCCCTCCTCAATCCATGACTTAATGGGCGCGAGCATGCCGCTCTCCATCAGGATCTTGCGCTGCACCGTACTCTCGCCGCCCGGCAGCACGAGGCCATCGGGCTTCTCTTCAAGGTCTGCCATGTTGCGCAGCTCATGGCACACGGCACCGAGTGCACGGAGCATCGCCTCATGCTCGGCAAAGGCCCCCTGCACGGCGAGTACACCAATCCTCTTTGCCATGTCACTTCCCCCTCTCCGCCATCAAAAGCTCAATCTCCTCTTCGTTGATGCCGACCATCGCCTCGCCAAGGTCTTCCGAAAGTTCCGCAATGATTTCCAGGTTCTCGTAGTTTGTCACGGCCTGCACGATGGCCCGGGCGCGCTTGGCTGGATTGCCCGACTTGAAAATTCCCGAACCGACAAAGACACCCTCAGCACCGAGCTGCATCATGAGTGCGGCGTCAGCAGGCGTCGCGATGCCGCCCGCGGCAAAGTTGACGACCGGCAGCCGGCCGTTATCGTGGACGTACTGGACGAGTGCATACGGCACAGCGAGCGCCTTGGCCGCCTCGAAGAGTTCATCCTCGCGCTTTGCGGTCAGCGCGGCAATCTGGGCATTGATCTTGCGCATGTGACGCACAGCCTGCACGACATCGCCCGTGCCCGGCTCGCCCTTCGTGCGGATCATCGAGGCCCCCTCGGCAATGCGGCGCAAAGCCTCGCCAAGATCGCGCGCGCCGCAGACAAACGGCACGCGGAATTTGTGTTTATCGATGTGGTAGGCATCGTCAGCCGGCGACAAGACCTCGCTCTCGTCGATGTAGTCAATATCGATGGCCTCAAGTACCTGTGCCTCGACAAAGTGGCCGATGCGGCACTTTGCCATGACGGGAATCGATACAGACTGCTGAATGCCTTTGATCATTTTCGGGTCGCTCATGCGCGAGACGCCGCCCGCCGCACGGATATCCGCGGGAATGCGCTCGAGCGCCATGACCGCACAGGCTCCGGCCTCCTCCGCGACCTTCGCCTGCTCCGGCGTCGTCACGTCCATGATGACACCGCCTTTCAACATCTGGGCCAACTGTTTGTTAAGCTCATAGCGGTTTTCCAGTTCTTCTTTCATCGGAAATCCTCCTCACGCGTTTGCTCTTTATCGTAAAAAATGATTACGTCTTTCAGTATACGCTTTACTGATATTATCAAAAGCATCAATCTTATTTATTTTTATAAGGTCAAAATAAAAAGCTTCCTCTCCGCCAAGCCGATACCATGGGGAATCTGGCCTGACAGGCAGGAATGAACTGACCTCATCACGAATGATGTCATAGAAACAATCTCTGCATAGAAATGAGGAAAAAACATGCTTTACACGATTCAAAATGACGAACTCTGCGTACAGGTCCGCGACCATGGCGCAGAACTGCGTTCCATCAAGGAACGCGCCGATGAAACGGAATACCTCTGGAACGGCGACCCCTCCTGGTGGAAATACAGCTCGCCGGTACTCTTCCCGATTGTCGGCAAGCTCAAGGACAACAAATACCGCGTGAACGGACAGGAATACGAGCTGCCGAGCCACGGCCTCGGACGCATCTCGGATTTCCGGCTCGTCGAGGAAAAGAAGGACCGCATCGCCTTCTCGCTGCTCTGGACCGATGAGTCCCTCAAGAAATATCCCTGGAAATTCGAGCTCGTCGTGGCCTATGAACTGCACGGCAGACAGGTAAAGGTCATCTGGACCGTCCGCAATCACGATGACCACGAGATGATCTATTCCATCGGCGCACACGGTGCCTACCGCTGCCCGATTGTCCATGGCGAAACGTTCGCCGACTGCTATCTGGAATTCAACCAGGAGGAAGATGCACCGAACATGCCGCTTAATGCCCAGGGCCAGTTCCTGCGCACAGCTGGCGACAAGCCGCTCAAGGGCACGAAGTTGCCGCTCAATTTCGAGGAATTCAAGGACGATGTACTCGCCTACCACAACCTTCGCTCCGATAAAGTCACGATCCGTTCGACCAAGAGCGAAAAATCCCTCTCCGTCATCGCGAAGGATTTCCCGTTCTGGGGCTTCTGGACGCCATCGCAGGGCGGTGCACCATTCCTCTGCCTCGAGCCGTGGCACGGCCATGCCGACTACGAGGATTTCAACGGCGATTTCGCCGAGCGTGAGGGCAGCGAGCGCCTCGCAGCCGGTGGGGAACAGAGCTTCACCTATACGATTGAGATCGGCTGAGCAGATAAAGAAAACAAACAAAAAGACCGGCAGATGATGCCGGCACAAAAAATCCCGGAAATCCAGCAAAGCTGGACTTCCGGGATTTTTTTTTATGCCGTATAGACGATTTCGCCGCCGATCAGGGTCTTTTTTACGCGGAAATCATCGGGCGAGATGATCACGATATCGGCCAGCTTGCCTTTTGCGAGCGAACCGAGGCGGTCGCAGACGCCGAGGTCCCGGGCCGGATTGACCGTAGCCATGGCCACTACTTCATGCAGCGGGGCCTTGCTGTTCACGAAGAAGTGATGGACGACCTCATGCATCGGCGCAATGCTGCCCGCCAGCGTGCCGTCTGCCAGACGCGCCTCTCCATTACGGACGAATACCTTCTGTCCGCCGAGTTCCGACTCGCCGTCGGCGAGCAGGCAGGCCCGGAGCGAATCGGTGATCAGGATGATGCCATCCTGCCCCTTCATATGGTAAACGAGTTCCTGCGCGGCCGGATGTACATGGAGATTGTCGCAAATAAGCTCGCAATGCGCATGCGGGTCCAGGAGCGCCGCGCCCACGATGCCCGGCTTCCGGTGATGAAGCGGCGTCATCGCATTGAAGAGATGCGTGATGTGGTAAAACGGGCAGTCCGCCATGATTGACCGCACTTCCTCATACGTGGCTGCGCTGTGACCGACCGAGACGATGATATCGTGCTTGGCACACGCTTCAAGGAAAGCCTTTCCCTGTAATGTTTCCGGCGCCAGCGTAATGATCTTGACGACATCGTCATACGGCTCCAGCCAGGAAAAGTCTGCTACTGAGATATTTGATTCTTTCTGTGCGCCCTTATACGTCTTGCTGATGAACGGGCCTTCCATATGCGCGCCGAGGATGCGTGCACCCGGATTCCCCTTGGCCTGCCGAATTCTCCCGAGTGCCGCTTCAATGCGCGGCCGGTCGTACGTCATCGTCGTCGGCAAAAATGACGTAACGCCCGTTGCCGGCAGCACCTGCTGCATCTTCGGCAGGGCCTCCGCATCTTCATCCATCGTATCCACGCCGGCACAGCCATGGATGTGTTCATTGATGAAGCCCGGCATCACGAAGGCTCCCTCTGCCTCAATGACCGTTTCGCAGTTATCCAGATTCACCGCATCCTGCGGGACGATGTCCGCAATGGTATCTCCTTCGTATAAGAGAACGTGATGATCCAGGGTCGTATCCGGCAGGACAAGTCTGCCATTTATGATTGCTTTCATATGTTCCTCCTGTATGCTGCAGCTGCTGTATAGCAGCATCATCCTTTGTCATCATTATACCACACGCCTTCAATTTAGAAAATAAATTTCATTAATAAGATATTTTTTATTTTTATTATGAAATTTTATTGCATTTCTGAGAAGTCAGTGCTATACTTGTCTATGTAATCCGATAGGCCAGCGATTCAGCCGGCCGGCAGATGGCAGTATCTGCTGTATGAGCACGCAAGGAGGCAAATATGCTGGAACAATTCAAAGGCAAACTGATCATTTCCTGTCAGGCCCTGCCGGATGAACCCCTGCACAGTTCATTCATCATGGGACGCATGGCCCTGGCAGCCAAACAGGCCGGTGCCGTCGGCATCCGCGCACAGAGCACCGGCGATATCGTCGAGATCAAGAAGGTGACCGGTCTTCCAATCATCGGACTCATCAAGCATCCCTACGAGGACTCGGAAATCTACATCACGCCGACTCATGAAGAAGTCGAGGACCTGATTGAGACGGGATGCGAGATCATCGCACTCGATGCCACGCTGCGCCGGCGTCCCGGCGATGAAAAGCTGAAGGATCTCTTGGATATGATCCATGCAGCCGGCCGCCTGGCCCTGGCGGATATCTCCAACGATGACGAGGGACGCAATGCCGAAGCGATCGGCTTTGACTGCGTATCGACGACGATGTCCGGTTACACGCCGTACACGCCGCAGTTCGAGGGTCCGGACTTCGGCCTCATCGCCCGCATGGCCGGCGAGCTCTCCATCCCCGTGTTCGCGGAAGGACGCATCAATACGCCTGAAGACCTGAAACTTGCCTATCAGTGCGGTGCCTACGGTGCCATCGTCGGCTCGGCGATCACCCGCCCGCAGTTAATTGCCAAAAAATTTGTCGATATCTTAAAATAATTGGGAGGATTTCATCATGTCACAGAGAGATTTAAAGGGATTGTTTTCTGCACTGCTCGTTTCCTTTGACGAAGACGGCAATGTCAACGAGAAAGGCCTGCGCCAGATCATCCGCTACAATATCGACGTCAATCACATGGACGGTCTTTACGTCGGCGGCAGCACGGGTGAGAACTTCATGCTTGCCACGGACGAGAAGAAACGCATCTTCGAGATTGCCAAGGATGAAGCCAAGGATGACCTCACGCTCATCGCACAGGTCGGCTCGGTCAATCTGAAGGAATCCGTCGAACTCGCACATTTCGTCACGGATCTCGGCTACGATGCCATCAGCGCCGTCACGCCGTTCTACTATAAATTCACGTTTGATGAAATCAAGCATTACTACGATACGATCATCAACGGCGTGGACAACCGCATGATCATTTATTCGATCCCGTTCCTCACGGGCGTCGACATGAGCCTGAGCCAGTTCGGCGAACTCTTCAAGAATCCGAAGATCGTCGGCGTCAAGTTCACGCAGGCAGACTTCTACCTTCTCGAGCGCATCCGCAAGACTTTCCCGGACAAGCTGATTTATGCCGGCTTTGACGAGATGCTGCTGCCGGCCACGGTCCTCGGCGTCGACGGTGCCATCGGCTCGACGTACAACATCAATGGAAAACGCGCCCGCCAGATCTTCGAGCTGGCCAAGGCCGAGAAGATCACGGAAGCACTTGAAATCCAGCATGTCACGAATGACCTGATCACGGATATCCTCGACAACGGCCTCTACGGCACCATCAAGCTGCTGCTCCAGGAAGCCGGTGTCGATGCGGGCTTCTGCCGCGAGCCGATGAAGAAGTACACGCCGGAAATGAAGGCACGCGCCAAGGAAATCTACAAAAAGTATTTCTGAGGCATCCCCTGATTCCCCTTCCCTGAAATGAGAGAGCGCCCTGATGTCCTGGCGCTCTTTCTCTTGGCAAAAAATGCTCGTAATGGAGGATACGACTATGCATGAAGGTTTCACTTGGCTTGATACGACCGTCCTGGTCCTTTATCTCTTGGGTGTCCTGCTGGCCGGACTTTACTTTTCCAAAAAGGAAATGAAGGGCAAAGAATTTTTTAAAGGTGATGGAACCATTCCCTGGTGGGTTACCTGTGTTTCGATTTTCGCCACGCTCCTGAGCCCGATTTCCTTCCTTTCGCTGCCGGGCAATTCTTATCACGGTTCGTGGATTCTCTGGTGGGCTCAGCTCGGCATGCTGATTGCCATCCCCCTGACCATCAAGTACTTCCTGCCCATCTACAGTCGCCTGGAAATCGATACGGCCTACCATTATCTGGAAAAGCGCTTCCAGAGCAAGAATCTCCGCATTCTCGGCGCCACGATGTTCATCATCTACCAACTCGGCCGCATGTCCATCATCATGTACCTGCCGTCGATTGCCCTGGCGGAACTGACCGGCATTGACGTGAATATCCTGATCATCGTCATGGGCGTCATCGCCATCATCTATTCGTACTCCGGCGGCCTCAAGGCCGTGCTCTACACGGATTTCATCCAGGGCACGGTGCTCATCATCGGCATCGCCATGACCCTCGTGATCATGATTGGCGATATCCACGGCGGCTTCGGCACAATCATGGACACGCTGACGACCGGCCACAAATTCATGCTGCAGAACGAAGTCTGGCTGAGCCCGGACATCCTCTCGACCAGCGTCTTCATCGTCTTCATCGGCGGCGGCCTCGCCACCTTTGCTTCCTACGTCTCGAGCCAGGATATCGTCCAGCGCTTCACGACGACGACCGATATCAAGCAGCTCAAGAAGATGACGCTCGGCAACGGCGTGCTTTCCATTTTCGCCGCCACGGTCTTCTACCTCGTCGGCACGAGCCTCTACGTCTTCTACCAGCAGAACCCGGATCTCCTCATGACGACCCGCCAGGACCTCGTCTTCGCCTCCTACATCACGTATGAGCTGCCAGCCGGCGTCACCGGCATCCTGCTCGCTGCCATCTATGCGGCTTCGCAGTCCACGCTTTCCACCGGCATCAATTCTGTCGCGACCAGCTGGGTCCTCGACATCCAGTCGGTGCTGCATCCCGATATGGACAGCAAAAAGCAGACGCGCATCGCCAAGCTCGTTTCGCTCGGCATCGGCATCCTCTCAATCCTCGTCGCCATGGTCATGGCTGTCAGCGATATCCACTCGGCCTATGAATGGTTCAACAGCTTCATCGGCCTCGCACTCGGCGCCCTGGCTGGCATGTTCGTGCTCGGTGCCTTCTGCAAGCACGCAACGGCCAAAGGCGCACTGGCTGGCTTCATCTGCTCCACGGCTGTCGTCATGTACCTCAAGTATTTCGTACCGTCCGTTTCATTCTGGTCCTACACGGCCATCACGATTCTCATTTCCCTCGTCGTCGGCAATGTCGTGAGCCGCCTGACGGACAGGGCCTATACGGCACCGGAACGGGCAACGGTCGACTGATTTCTCCCCTTTCCCCTTCCCCGATTTGCAAAAGGAGTAATTACATCATGATTTACGGAAACATCCATCAGCAGGAAACATACGAATTCCTGCCCGCAGCCATCAGGCGCTGCCTGACCTTTGCCCGCACGCCGGAATTTGCCGCGCTCGCGACAGGCAGCCATCCCATCGAAGGCAAGGAGTGCTTTGTCAATATCGCTTCCTATACCACGAAACCAGAGGCAGAATGCAGCTGGGAGGCCCATAAGGATTATCTCGACATCCACATCCTCTCAGAGGGCAGCGAATATATCGATATCGCCTTCCTCGAGAATATGAAACTTGGGGCTTATCATAAAGACAGCGATTACCAGGAAGTCACGGGCAAATCCCAGGCGCGCGTCCTGTTGCAGCCGGGCGATTTTCTCATCTGCTTCCCGGAAGACGGGCACAAGCCCGGCATTGCTGCTGAGACTCCTGCGCCGCTCAAGAAGGGCATTTTCAAGGTACGCATCTGATTTGACATTGCTGAGGAGAAATCGTATGATGAAAAAAAGTACCATTTCGTCTGTTCAAGGAGCGCCCATGTACATCTGCATTGACATCGGCGGCACCGCCATCAAGCACGGCCTGGCTTCAGCTAGCGGCACACTGCTCCAGCAGGGCAGCACGCCAACGCATGCTCATGAGGGCGGCGGCCCCGGCATCGTCCGCACGGTCCGCCGGCTGATCCGGCAATACATAGAAACGAAGCAGGAAAATGACCAGATTGCCGGCATTGCCCTTTCGACAGCCGGCATGGTCGATCCCGTAAAAGGTTCGATTTTCTATGCACTGCCCGCTTCAATCCCCGATTACACGGGAACCGAATGGAAGAAGATGCTCGAAGCAGAATTTCATCTGCCGTGTGCAGTCGAAAACGATGTCAACTGTGCCGCGCTCGGTGAACTCTGGCGCGGTGCCGGACGCGGCTGCTCCTCGGCCTTCATGATGACGATCGGCACGAGCATCGGCGGCTGCGCCGTGTACGACGGGCACATCATCCACGGTTCTGGCTGCAGTGCCGGCGAAATCGCCTACATGCGCGTGCCCGGCGGGCGCCTGCATGAGCTCGCCTCGGCGACGCGGCTCGTCCACGACGTCGCTGCGGCCAAGGGCGTCGAACCGAAAACACTCAACGGCTACAAGGTATTCGCACTGGCAGCCGCAGGCGATATGGACGCCCGCCAGGCGATTGCCACCTTGTCCGGCCACATCGCTGACGCCATCGGCAACGTCATCACCGTCATGCAGCCGGAAGTCGTCATCCTTGGTGGCGGCATCATGGCGCAGGAAGCGGTCTTCCGCCCCCTCATCGAACAAAACGTATCCCGTCAGCTGCCGTCTGCCATGTACGAGCACACGCGCATCGCGTTTGCCACGCTCGGCAACGACGCCGGCATGATTGGTGCGCTTTGCCATCTTCTCCAGACGCAATGAATTAGGAGCGACTGTCTATGAACATTCTGGAACAATTGGAACATCCTGACTTCAAACCGTCCAAGTCGGATAGCGTCCTCATGGACTACATCCGTCAGCACGGGGACGTTTTCTGCACCTCGCCCATTGCCCGGCTGGCTCAGCTCAGCGGCATCAGCGAAGCGACAATCACGCGCTTTGTCCGGAAGATGGGATTTCCCAATCTCCAGCATTTCAAAGTCAGTCTGGCCGAAGAACTCTCCGGCCGCAGCCAGCAGCAGACCATCATCAACCACAATATCACGACGGATGAATCCATCCTGACGACGGCCAAAAAGCTGATGTCCATCAGTGTCGAGGCGCTGCGCCAGACCGTGCGTCACCTTGACGAGGACATCATCGCCCGCACCGTGAAGCTCCTGACCAACGGCCACCGCATCTACTTCATCGGCCTCGGCAATTCCGGCTTCGTCGCCGACGATTCCGCCTACAAATTCCAGCGCATCGGACTCGATGCCATCGGACTCGACAACAGCCATCTGATCATGCTGCACATGTCGCTAATCCATCCCGATGATACCGTCATCGCCATCAGCCATTCCGGCGAATCCGCGGAAATCCTGCAGGCAGCCAAGCTGGCCAAGAAAAACGGGGCTCGTCTTGCCGCGATTACCTCGAATCCGCATACCATCCTTCGTCAATACGCCGATCTCTGCATTTTCTACAAGACCAAGGAAACCATGCTGGAAACCGGCTCCATCGTCACGAAGTTGACCCAGATCTTTATCATTGATTTAATTTACACCCAGGTTGTCAAAGAACGGCCTGAGCAGTCTGTAAGGAGCAAGCAAGACACCGCTGACGCCATCAACATCCTGCGCCTCAGCGAGTGAGCTGCAGATAGGAGAATACCATGCGTGTAATTATTACGAATTCATATGATGAAATGAGTAAAGAAGCAGCTAAGATTGTCGCGGGCCAGATTTATCTGAAACCCGACAGCGTCCTCGGACTGGCCACGGGCAGCACGCCTCTGCAGATGTACAAGAAACTCATCGCCGTTCACGAGATGGTCGGCCTCGATTTCTCCCAGGTCACGTCGTTCAACCTCGACGAGTACATCGGCATGTCCCCGGACAATCCGCAGAGCTATCACTACTTCATGAAGCACAACTTCTTTGATTTCATCAACATCAAGCCGGAAAACATCTTCATCCCCGACGGCATGGCTAAGGATATCGACACCGAAGGCAGGCGCTACGATGCGCTCATCGAGGAAAAAGGCGGCATCGACCTGCAGATCCTCGGCATCGGCCGGAACGCCCACATCGGCTTCAATGAGCCGGACATCAAATTCGAGGCGACGACGCACAAGGTCAAACTCGACGATGAAACCATCGAGGCCAATTCCCGCTTCTTCGAGAATGAATCGGAAGTCCCCCGCTACGCCATCAGCATGGGCATCAAGACGATCATGCTGGCCAAGAAGGTCGTCCTGCTGGCCAGCGGCAGCAACAAGGCCGAGGCCGTCTACAATGCGGTTTACGGCAGCATCAGCCCGAGCGCACCGGCCAGCATCCTGCAGCTGCACCGCGATGTAACGGTCATCGTCGACAGGGAAGCCGGCGCCCTGCTGCAGAAGCACGCGCAGCAGTAAGGTCCTGTAAACAGCACGAACGTCAAAAAGGGAACCAGGTGATTTTTCACTTGGTTCCCCTTTTTTTCGAACGGATGCAATGATGTGTGAGGTCAGCGGCGGCTGGCGGCCACGTCGGCAAAGGCCTTGCCGGCGGCCTCGATCGTGCGGTCGATATCCTCGTCGCTGTGCGCGCCCGACATGAAGAGCGTCTCAAACTGCGACGGTGCCAGATAGATGCCCTGCTCGAGCATGCTCTTGAACCAGACCTTGAAGGCCTCCTGATCCGACGCGCAGGAATCCTCGTAATCGTAAACTTCATGCTCGTTGAAGAAGATGCCGAACATGGAACCGGCCTGATGGGCCTGGATTGTGACACCGGCTTCTCTGGCCTTTTCGAGCCAGCCGAGCAGCAGCTTCTTCGTCTTGAGCGTCAGCATGCGGCTGTAGTCGGCCTCGCCGGGTTCCGGCTCAGCCGTGATGAGCTTGAGCGTTTCAATGCCGGCCGTCATCGCCAACGGATTGCCCGAGAGCGTGCCCGCCTGGTAAACGGGGCCAGCAGGCGAAACCTTCATCATGATGTCACGGCGTCCGCCATAGGCGGCAACGGGCAGGCCGCCGCCGATGATCTTGCCGAGGCACGTGAGGTCCGGCGTAATGCCGTAGGCTGCCTGTGCACCGCCGAGCGAGGCGCGGAAGCCGCACATGACCTCGTCGAAGATTAGAAGCGTGCCGTGCTCTTCCGTCAGGCGGCGCAGCGTGCGCAGGTAGCCCTGTTTCGGCGGCACACAGCCCATGTTGCCGGCCACCGGCTCGACGATGACGGCGGCAATCTCATCGCCCATCTCATCCATGACCTTCGTGATGGCTGCGGCATCGTTGTACGGCACGGAAATCGTATCGGCAGCCGTACCCTTCGTGACGCCCGGCGAACTCGGCACGCCGAATGTCGCCATGCCGGAACCGGCGTTGACGAGCAGGCTGTCACTGTGGCCGTGGTAGCAGCCGATGAACTTGACGATCTTATCGCGTCCCGTATAGCCGCGTGCCAGGCGCAGAGCGCTCATCGTCGCCTCCGTGCCCGAGTTGACCATGCGGATGATCTCGATGGATGGATAGACCTTCATGACGAGTTTCGCAAGCTCCGACTCCAGAAGCGTCGGCGCGCCATAGCTCGTGCCGCGCTCAGTGGCCTCCTGCAACGCCTTGACGACATTGGGATGTGCATGACCGACGACCATCGGGCCCCAGGAACCGACGTAGTCGATGTACTCATTGCCATCGATGTCGAAGATGCGGTCGCCCTTCGCCTTCGCGATGAACGGCGGGTTGCAGTCGACGTTGGCATACGAGCGCACCGGGCTGTTGACGCCGCCCGGCATCAGATTCTTGGCCTCTTCAAAGGCCGCTTTCGATTTTTCCAGATTCAGCATCGCTTACTCCTCTTCCTGCAGCCATCTTGCGGCATCCATGGCATGATATGTGATGATGATGTCGGCACCGGCACGCTTCATGCTCGTCAGCGTCTCGAGCACGATGCGCTTCTCATCGATCCAGCCGTTCTGCGCCGCAGCCTTGACCATTGCGTACTCACCGCTGACGTTGTACGTGGCAATCGGATGATGGATGTGGTCGCGGACCTGACGCACGATATCGAGATAGGCAAGCGCCGGCTTGACCATGATGATGTCCGCGCCTTCCATGACGTCGAGGTCGACTTCCTTGAGGGCCTCGCGCGCATTGGCCGGGTCCATCTGATACTGGCGGCGGTCACCGAACTGCGGCGCGCTGTCTGCCGCATCGCGGAACGGACCGTAATAGCCCGATGCGTATTTGACCGCATAGCTCATGATGGAGACATTGATGAAGCCATGTGCATCGAGGGCTTCGCGGATGGCAGCCACGCGGCCGTCCATCATGTCAGACGGTGCGATGATGTCGGCGCCGGCCTCAGACTGCGAGACGGCGACTTTCTGCAGGAGCTTGAGCGTCTTGTCGTTATCGACGTAATGACCTTCGAGATGGCCGCAGTGACCGTGCGTCGTGTACTGGCAAAGGCAGACATCGCCGACGATCATGAGCTGCGGCACGGCAGCCTTGATGGCCTTGATGGCGCGCTGTACCGGGCTCGTCGGATCCCAAGCCGAGGAACCATCCGCATCCTTGTACGCCGGCAGGCCGAATACCTCAACGGCCGGAATGCCGAGTGCAGCGATTTCCTTGGCCAGCTCGACCGCATTATCCACCGAGAGATGGTAGCAGTTCGGCATGCTCGGGATCTCTTCCTTCACATGTTCACCCGGTACGACGAAGATCGGATAGACAAAATCCTTGGCCGAAAGATTCGTTTCGCGGACCATGGCGCGCATGGCCGGCGTGATGCGCATGCGGCGCGGACGAAGTTTCTGATTGTACATAACAACATCTCCTAAGGTTCAAAACGGAAGCCGCCCTTACGGGCACGGCATTCCATGAAAATACAGGATTCAAAAAGAACTCTTGCGAGCAGACACTCACAATGATGCCCGCATGGCCTCGACCAGGCCTTCAATCGTGTACGTCTTCGCCACGACGGAAGGCTCGATGCCCTGCGCGCGGGCGGTCGCTGCCGTCACCGGGCCGATGCAGGCCGTGCGGACATGCTGCAAGGCTTCCATACCGCCAAGAATCTTGATGAGATTCAATACCGTCGAAGAGCTCGTAAACGTCACGAAATCGATTTCCCCGTTCGCGAGCGACTCACGAAGGGCTTCCGCCTCCTCCGCAGAAACCTCGGCCGCCACCGTCTGGTAAACCGGCACGACATCGACCGTCGCTCCCTGCTCGCGCAGCTTCTCCGGCAGGATCTCACGCGCCTCTGCCGCACGCGGCAGCAGGATCTTGGCATGCGGCGGCAGCTTGCCCTTGAGCGCCTCGATGACGCCTTCCGCACGGAACTCCTGCGGCACGACATCGGCGCGGATGCCGTAAGAGAAAAGCTTTTTCGCCGTTGTCTGGCCGATGGCCGCAATCTTCGCATAGCCTAGGGCTCGCACGTCCCTGCCTGCCTTGTCGAGGCGCGCGAAGAAGCGTTCCACGCCATTCGTGCTCGTGAAGATCAGCCACTGGTAATCGGTGATATGCCCGATGGCCTCATCGACGGCACGGTAATCATCAGCAGGAGCTGCGATGGAAATCGCCGGTTTCTCGATGACGCGGGCACCGAGATTTTCCAGCAGAGCCGTGAGCTTCGAGGCCTGGCTGCGCGCCCGCGTTACAAGTACCGTCTTGCCAAAAAGCGGTCGCTGAGAAAGCTTGTCAAACCACTGCAGCTTGTCCCGGAGCTTCACGACCTCGCCGACAATGAAAATGGCCGGCGGTTTCAGACCCGTGCGCTTCACATCCTCGGCAGCCTTGCCCACCGTCGTGATGAGGACCTTCTGCTCCGGCTTCGTGCCCCAGCGAATCACGGCAGCCGGCGTATCGGCCGGGCGGCCGTTGTTGATGAGTTCCTGCGTGATGTGCGGCAGGTTGGCCACGCCCATCAGGAACACGAGCGTATCGACGCCCGTCGCGAGCTTGTCCCAGCGCATGTTGCTCTGGCCCTTCGTCGGGTCCTCATGACCCGTGATGACAGCAAATGACGTCGCGACAGCACGGTGCGTCACGGGGATGCCCGCATAAGCCGGCACGGAAATCGCCGACGTGATGCCCGGCACGATCTCAAACGGGATGCCGTTCTCCTCGAGCAGGATGCCCTCCTCGCCGCCGCGGCCAAAGACAAAGGGATCGCCGCCCTTGAGGCGCACGACCGTCTTGCCTTCCTTTGCCTTATCCACGAGCAGCTGATTGATGTCGCCCTGCTTCATCGTGTGATGGCTCGAGGCCTTGCCGACGTAAATGTACTCGGCTTCCTCAGGCGCCCACTTCAGGATGCGGTCGTCCGCCAGCCGGTCGTAAACGACCACATCGGCCTTCTTGAGGCAGTCCACTGCCTTGATGCTGACGAGGCGATAATCGCCCGGGCCTGCGCCCACCAGATATACCATACCAGCCATGTATTGATCTCTCCCTTTTCAAGCATTCTATTGCCAGCAGCGGCTGCCATCCTCTTTTTTCAGCAGCCCTGCTGAAAAAATCACGAGCGGTCGAGCAAGAGCCCGAGCTCATGCAGGATGGCAAGACCGCCCGCCGCGAGCAGCCGGTCGGCAAGCTCACGGCCGAGAACGGCAGCTCCTGCCGCACTGCCGCTGAGTTCATCACGGTACAGGCGGCCGCCATCCAAGGAGGCAATCACCGCCTGCACGCGCAGCCGGTCTTCATCGAGCGGCGTCGCATAAACGCCGACCGGCACCTGGCAGCCGCCCTCGACCCGCGCGAGGAAGGCCCGCTCTGCCTCTGCACAGCGCACCGTCTCCGCATCGTTGAGGAACGCGATGAGCTCACGCACTTCTTTATCCTCGCGGCGCGTCTCGATGGCCAGTGCCCCCTGCCCCACGGCAGGCAGCACGAGTTCCTGCGGCAGGACCTCCGTGATGTGGTCGCCAAAGCCCAGACGCTTGAGCCCCGCCACGGCCAGGATGATCGCATCGAAATGATCTTCCTCGAGCTTGCGCAGGCGCGTATTGACGTTGCCGCGCAGATCCTCAATATGAAGATCAGGGCGTGCATGCAGGAGCTGCGCCTTGCGGCGCAGGCTCGACGTGCCGACTTTGGCGCCCTGCGGCAGATTCCGCAGGGTCTTGTAGCGCGGGCTCACCACGGCATCACCCGGATCAAAGCGCTTCGTGATGGCCGAGATGACGAGGCCCTCCGGTACCTCCGTCGGCATATCCTTGAGGCTGTGCACGGCAATATCGATGCCGCCAGACAGCATATCCTGCTCCAGCTCCTTCGTGAAAAGCCCCTTGCCGCCGATCTTGGCGAGCGGCGCATCGAGGATCTTGTCGCCCTTGGTCGTCATGAGTTTCTTCTCGACCCGCAGCGACGGATAGCGTTTTTTCAGGCAGTCCGCCACGTAATCCGCCTGCCAGAGGGCCAGCTTACTGCTCCGCGTACCGATAATGATTGTGTCGTTTCTCACTGGTTCCCGTCTCCCCTATTGTATCAAGTTTGAATAAGGCGCGCATGGCGTCGATGTAGAACTGTTCATTCGGCGTGCCGGCGGAAGCATTGAGCTTCATCATCGGCATGCGCAGGATCTTGCGCACGATCATGCGTGTCATGTGCTCAATCTGCCGGCGCTCCGATTTCGTCAGATCCGGCAGCTTCGAGGAAGCCCGGTGGATTTCCCGCAGGCGGATGCGCTCGCAGCGCTCCGAGAGCAGGGCCATCAGCGGCCGGAATGACAGATACTGGAACTTGTCCTCGATGGACTGCACCTCTTCTTCGACGATGCGTTCAGCGCCCCTGGCCTCGGCCTGGCGTTCCTGAACATGCTCATCGACGACAGCCTCGAGCGCATCGATGTTGTAGAGGATGACCCCCTTTATGTTGCTGACCTCCGGATCGACATCGCGCGGCACGGCGATGTCGATGAAGAAAATCGGGCGTCCCTTGCGCTTCGTCATGAGCTGGCGCGTCTCCCAGGGCTTGACCACATAATGCGGCGCACCGGTGGACGTGACGACCACATCGATATCGGCCGCATGCTTCAGCGCGCCCTCAAAGGGCACGGCCTCGCCGTGGAAGCGGGCGGCCAGATCCTGTGCCTTCTCGAAATGGCGGTTGGCCACGTAGATCTTCTTGATGCCGTGCGACACAAGGTGCTCGGCCGTGAGCTCCGCCATCTTGCCGGCGCCGAAAATCAGGGCACTCGACTGCTCGAGCGGGCCGAGCTTCTCGCGCGCCAGCTCGACAGCCGCATAACTGACTGAAACGGAATTGTACGCAATGCGGGTCTCCGTGCGCACGCGCTTGCCCGTCGCAATGGCGCGGTGGAACAGCGTGTTGAGCACGGTGCTCGTCGTGCCCGCCTCGCGGGCAATCGCGTAGGCATCCTTGACCTGCGACAGGATCTGGCCTTCGCCGAGCACCAGGGAATCCAGGCTCGACGCGACGCGGAACAAATGACGGATGCATTCCTCGTCGACAAAGGAGTAGAGATAGGCATCGATATCCTCCTCATTGCCCGTCAGGTCAAACAGGAACTGCTTGAGCGTGGCAAGGTCCTCCTGTGCATCATCGACCACGGCATACATCTCGCTGCGATTGCAGGTCGAGAGGATGACGGCTTCGGAAATCCCCTCGTATTCATTGAGGTTTTCGAGGCCATCGCGCACGGCTTGCTTGGAAATGGCAAAGCGCTCCCGCACATCAACAGGCGCCGTCTTATGATTCAGACCCAAACTCAGTAATTGCATGTTGAATTTCAACCTCCGCCTGGTCAAGATGACCAGCTTCCACTAAAGATAATACACGTTTATCGAGCGCCCGCCGCCAGAATGCCTGGCGCGCCTCACTCGTCGAGAGCTCCTGTTTCATCCGGCTCCGCAGGGCACTCAGATGCTCCAGCCACGGCCCGAGCGACGCCGGGAACTCCGCTTCGAGCTGCTGCCGCAGCTGGCGGGAAAGCGCCGGACTCCTGCCATTCGTCGAAACCGTAAAGAGCACATCCCCGCGCCGCACGCTGGCCGGTACCGTAAAATCAGAAAGCTCAGGCTGCTCAGCCGCATTGACGAGCGCACCGAGGGATTTTGCCTCCGCAGCCGCTTGCCGGTTGACGGCGGAATCATCCGTCGTGCAGAAAACCAGGAAGGGCTGCAGCGCAGAGAGACAGCCGCGCTCATACGGCTTTGGCAGCCATCGCAGCTTCTCCTTCGCCGCCATAGCAGCGAGCCGTTCCGTCAGCTGCGGCGCGATAACCGTCACATCTGCCCCGGCAAAAAGCAGGGTGGCCGTCTTCCGCTGTGCCACACGACCGCCTCCGACCACGACACACGACCGGCCACCCAATTCCATATTCAGGGGATACTGCATCGTCATCCCTCCGCACCCCGGCTCATTTCCAACTGCTATGAATCCGCATCAATTACGAATCTCATTCATAAATCAATTTCCTATCTTATTATAACCTAAATGCATCAAAAAAAAAAGAAGGGATGATAAGAATCCATCCGGCATCATTTTCGTCAGACGGGCCTGAAAACCATCCGTTCATGTCAAAAAATCGCCACTTCAGGACCCTTTCCTGCCGAGTCCCGCTAAACTTGGTATAATATAAAATAAGAATACGGCCTGCGGGCATGAGGGAGGAGATACGATGTTACGGATTGCAATTTGTGATGACCAGGCGGAACAAGTCCAGCTCATCCGAAAAGCAGCGGAAAACTACTTTAAGACCAAGCGAGAATTCGTCTCTTATGAAGACTTCGATAGCGCCTTTGCCTTCATCGATGCCATTGAGCATGGCGCTGTGTTCGACATTGTCCTGCTCGATGTCTGCATGCCGGGTCTTTCGGGCATGGACGCGGCACAGGAGCTCCGAAACCGGCACAGCAGGGCCGAAATCATCTTCCTGACCACGAGCGATGAATTTGCCGTCGATGCCTTTGCCGTAAAGGCGACGGACTATCTCCTGAAGCCCTTTACGCAAAATCAGTTCAACAAGGCTATGGACCGGGCCTTCTCCTACATCCGCCAGCGGAACAGCGCCAAGATGATCTTCCGGCTCGTGGGCGGCGGCATCCGGGTCGAGGAGATTGCCCGCATCCTGTACATGGAAAGCCATGGCCACATCATCCAAGTCCACCTCAGCGACGACACCATGCTGGAAACGAGAAAATCCATCCAGGAAATGAAAGAAGAACTCGACAAGATTGCGCCGGGACAGTTCGCTTCGCCCAACAAGGGCTACCTCGTGAACCTCAATGTCATTCATCTGATCAAGACAGAATACGTGGAGATTCATGGCCATCACATCCCGCTCGGCAAGCGCAAGTACCGGGAATTCCAGGAACTCTACTTCCAATTCATGTTCGCCACCTGAAGACAAACAGGAAACGGGAGCTGCACGTGCAGCTCCCGTTGTTTGTTTAATCCAGAGATTCAGCCGGCGCCATCGATACCTGCAGGTACGTGATGAACCAGCCATCCTTCTGCTGGCACAGGACACCAGCTTCGTATTTATCACGGAAACGGACCAGGGATTTCATGCCGAGGCCGTGCCCCGTGACATGCGTCACGGGCAAACCGTCGCCATCGAGCGGCACGAAGCCGGCAAACAGATTCTTCACGAGGATATTCAGCATGCCGCCCTGCCGCCGGGCCACCACCGTGATATTCCGGCAGTCCGGCGGCTGTCTGCGGCTGGCCAGCAGGGCATTCTCGAGCAGGTTGGACAGCACGATGGACAGATCCCCGCTGAACGGTATCTCCTCCGGCAGATCGACAGCCGCCGTAACGGGGATGCCCTCTTCCCTCGCCCGCGAAAGGTAAACCGTCAGGGCTGCATTGATGAGGACGTTCTGACAGTACCGCGGCAGTTTCGTGCGGTCAAACTCCGTGCCGAGCGACTCAATGTACGCCAGCACACCATCCTGGTCCCTGCGCTGCACGAGAGCCAGGAGCCTCGTCAGATGTTCCCGCCGCTCCTGGTAAATGGCCGCCATGCGCCGCTTCGAGTTCTGGGACATCTCCACATAATTCGCCGCTGATACGAGCTGCTGATGCAGCGTGTGATTCTTCTCATACGTATCGAGTTCCTCATACACCTCCACCTGCCCGCTGCGCACACTGGCCATGAGCAGAACGATCACGGCGAGCAGGAAAAAGCGCGCGCCGAGCAGGCTGAAATACTGCTCCTGCGAATCATAAAGGCTGATGTAGAGCGTATCGATGGCCAGCAGCATCGGGATGATCGTGATGGAACGCCAGTAACGCCGTGTGGACGCTTCCTGGAAGTGGCTGAACACATTGGTGAAAAAGCGCAGCAGGAAGGGAAAGGAAATCAGGCATAGCCCTCCGTAAAAGAGGATTTCCTCCAGATAAAGGTCCTCAAAGGGCGTATCGGGGAAGGCAGCCAGGAAGAAATGGCGCATGAAGGTATAGAAACAACTGGTGAGCAGGATGCGGAATGACAGAATGAACAAATGGCCGATCCAGAAGGGTTTCGTGAACCAGAGGCTCAGCAGGAAGGGCGGCAGCCAGCCCACATATCCCATCGCCCAGTAGGCAGCAGCATGCGAAGGAAAGATATCCTGCCCGAGCAGGAACTGGAAGCCGATGATTTCCAACAGGACCATGACGGCCCAGCAGGCAGCCAGCTGCCGCTTCTGCTTCTGTTCCAGGAAATTCCGGAACGGCAGGATCTGCAGGGAATAAAAGATCTGCAGGACCAGCGTGTAGATTGTCGTGATGCCAAGCGATACGAAGAATGCCTTCATTTCTTCACCATCTCTTCCTGGAGGCGCAACAGCAGCTGCTCTGCCTCCCGATAATGGCCGTTTTCCACGAGTTCCGCCAGCATCCGCAGCTGATGACGGCTGTCATGGCGCAGAATGGCCAGCTCCTTCTGTTCCTGGCGCAGGGAAACGGCATAATCGTTGAGCTGCGTCAACTGCTCCTGCAGCTGCAGATTCCGCTCCTTCAGGCAAAACATCTTCTGCACCTGCAGGATACCGTCGCGTATCGACATCACCAGGAACAGGCCGACGAGCAGCAGCACACACCTCGTGACCACGGTGTAAAGCTGGATGGAGGGCAGGAAGAGAAGCGAGGGATCCAGTGTCATGTACCCGGCGTTGCCGTGGTAGTAGCATAAGAGCAGCGGCACCGGGCCCAGGTACAGCCAGAACGACGGACGCTTCCCGAGGAGCTGACGGGGCGTGAAAAGCTGTCGCAGGATGCGCATCATCAGCGGCATCCCGAGCAGGAACAGCGTGAGGTAGATGACAAAGTACAAGTGGAAGCGGTTGAACATCCAGGCCTGCGGCAAAAGCAGCTTGAACACCTCGAGTGCCAGCGTATGAATTGAAATCATGTAGATGGCCTGCAGTCCGAGGACAAAGAGATGGCGGAACCAATAGGGCCGGATCGTGAAAATCAGCAGCAGGAAATGCGGCATATAACAGAAATAATACAGTTTCTGGAAAACGCCGTCATCAAACGTCAGCATTCCTCTGTAAAACAACAGGGACAGCAGGATAAACTCCAGCAGGAAGATGATGAGATGGCCGCCAATCAGGAAACGGCGCGTCGGCAGACCGGCGATGGAACGGAACGGATAGTAGCGCAGATAGGCCGGCGGCAGCAGTGAAACACAAAACAGGAACACGGTAAGGCAGATATAGCCCAAGGCATCAATCCCTCCTCTCGACATGACCAGGCAGCAGCCTCGCGCAGCGAAGGCATGCTCTCTCTGAAAATTATTATTGCTGACTTTCCGGCTTTTGTCAAACCATGCGCCCATTCCATGCGCTTACATGCGGGTGGACGCTTCTGCGCCGCCATCCGGCAGGGCATGTGCCGTCAGGAAGATCATGACTTCGGATTCCGAATGGCTCTTCTTGAGACTGCGGAAAAAATTTCCCAGGATGGGCAGGTCGCCGAGGAAGGGAATCTTGCTCATGGTGCGCGATTCCTCGCTGCCAATCAGGCCGCCGATGACCATCGTTTCTCCGTCCTGCAGGGACACGGTCGTATCGGCCCGGCGGTTCTGGAAGCGATACGCCTTGATATCGGCGACATAAAGAGGTGAGCTGACCTCGGTATGGACCTCGGCCGTGATGCGGCCATCGTCATGCAGGCGCGGGCGGCAGCGCAGGATGATGCCGGCCTGCCGGTAAGAGAAGGTCGTCGTCGTCGACGTCTCATTGACCGTCTGCGTCGGCACGGGGACCTCACCGCCGATGTTGATGACGGCTTCCCTGCCCTGCAGCGTCGTGATATTTGGGCGTGCGAGGATCCTGGCCTTGCCGTCCGATACGAGTGCATTGAGTTTGGCACCATAGTAGAACTCAAACGGGATGCCCTCAGGGCCGCGTCCGAACTGGATGATGCCGGGCACACCCTCGCCGCCCGTCGAGCGGTGAATCTCATACTCCTTTTCCTCACGGTTCGTGCCCTTGTGACGGTATATCTCACTGTGTTCCGGATAGCGCGGCAGACTCGACCACTGCCATTCCACGCCGAGCTGCTTCGCCGCATCCTTGGAAATCGCCACGACCTTCGCCTCAAGCGACACCTGCCGCGGCTCCACATCGAGTTCCCTCAGCAGGGACATCGTGCGCTGCGCTTCTGCCGCATCGCCGTAAAGCAAGAGGCTGTTCGTCGCGCTGTCGACCAGGATGCGTCCTTTCGCCTCCTCCGCCGCAGGCATCTCTTTTTCCTTCCCATCATGTGCCGGATGCTCTGCCATGAGACTGAGACTGGCAGCCCGGGCCAGTTCATACGGGTCGGCATGGCGCACAGGATAGACGTGAACGCGCTTCAGGGCGGCGGCTTTCGACGGCAGCGTCACAAGATACGCGTTCTCCTCCTGCACGAGCACCAGTCCCTTCAGTGCCGCCACTTGACGCAGCAGCTGCTCCGGCTCCGCTGATGCGGAAATCGTCACCTGGCCGCTGATGTCCTCATCAAAGATCAGGCTCATGCCCTTCATGCGCGCCAGCGACATCATGACATCCCGCACTTCGCCGCCCTCGACCTGCACCTGGACGGGCGAAGCCGAAGCGAACGGACTCACGAGAAAACTGCCCAAAGCGATGACAGCCGCCAGACTGCCCAGAAAAAAAGACTGCCTTCTGATACCCATGCCTTATACCTTCCTTTCCAGTTCTTTCACCTTAATCGGAATGACGATCGGAATGAAGCAAACGGAGATACTGTTCTCCCTGAGGCCCAATCAGCAGCACACCCTGCCGCTCGATTTTCTGCACCTGCCAGCTGGCAAACGACTCCCCCTCCGCAAGGGACGCACTTTTCGAGCCGGCCGCAAGGATTGCGAACCGCCCGGATTCCCCGTAGAGTATCCCGCGCAGGTGAACGGCAGATGACGCTTCTGCCGGCGTTCTCTGCTGCGGAGCAGCATCTGCTCCCTCCGGCTTCGAGACTGCACGTTCGCCTGCGCCTTGCGGCACGAATGCTCTCTCCGGTGAAGCATCTGGCCGTACAGATGGTTTGCCGGGAACAGACTGGCTATCCGCACGTTTCTCATGGTGCAGCGAGAAGGGATTGCGCAGCTCAGACAGCGGGATTTCCGCCAGAGCCGCTGGTTCCTGCTGCACGAGCTTCGGCTTTGCCCCGCTTTCCTGACTTCCGGCCTCGGCTGCCACGGGCTGCATCTCCAGCTGCTCCTCCCCCTCCGGCCAGCACCAGAGGACCAGCACGGCAAGGCCTGCCAGCAGCCCGGCCCCGCATTTTTGATGTTTTGTCAACGAGATTGTCAAGCGCCCACCTCCTGAATAGGTAAGAAAAAGAAAAAAGCCCTGCCGATACAAGACCGGCAGAGCTTTTGGTTCTTCCTTCAAAGGATCAGACGAGCTGAACCATTATTTATTGTTTTTTGCCTTGAGAGCCGCGAGTTTCGGTCCCATGATGCGCTTGTAGGACTCAACGCCCGGCTGGTTGAAGGCATCGACATCTGCGAGTTCGCCTTCATAGGCAACGCTCATAGCCAGCATGTACAGGAGTTCGCCGAGGTGATACGGAGTGAGCTCCGGCAGCGTGAAGCAAGCGTTGTAGCGCTTGTTGGAAGCCAGGGCATCGGCATTCGACTGACGAGCGACTTCAAGAGCCTGGCTCATCGTGACGCCGGAGATGTCCGCAAGCTTCTTGGCTTCCGGGAAGACATTCGGAATCGTGAGGTCATTTGCCCATTTGTCAATCTTGACGAACTGGACGACCTTGTTGAGCTTGCCTTCCTGATGCTGCTGGGTCTGGGAGTGCATGTCCGTCGTGCCGACCGCGACGAGCGGCGTGCGGCCGTAGCAGACTTCCTTGCCCTCTTTGTTGAACTGCTTGCCGAGAGATTCAGCGAGCAGCTGGATGTACCACTCGGAAACGGATTTGAGGTAATCGCCATACGGCATCATGACTTCGATATCGCGGCCATGCTTCTCGGAAGCGGCAAACTTCAGGAAAGCATTGAGCATAGCCGGGTTCTGCCAGATATCATCGTTCTGGCAGGCCTTATCCATGTCTTTTGCACCGTCGAGGAACGACTGGATGTCAAAGCCGATGCAGGCAGCCAGCGTCAGACCGACTTCGCAGAAAATCGTGAAGCGTCCGCCGACACCGTCCGGTACAGCGTACTGCGGCCAGCCCTTCTCGATGGCCAGCTTCTTGAGGAGCGTCGGGTTCTCGGTGTTCGGATCCGTGACAGCGACGACTTCGACATCGATGCCCGGGAACTTCTGCAGGGCATCATAGACGACCATGAAGTTCGACATCGTATCGAGCGTGCCGCCGGATTTCGAGATGACGAGCAGCAGGACCTTGAGATTGCGTTTCTCATGATACTGCAGGATCTTGGACTCATTCTCGAGATGATGAATGAGGTCGCCCGTGCTGCGCGGGTCAATGTTGTTGCCGCTGAAGTAGACCTGCGGGAAGCCGTTGCGCTCTTCCTTCGAAAGTTCGTTCCAGAACGAACCGCAGTGAACGTCGAACAGGACCTTGTTGCCGAGGTAGGAACCACCGATGCCCATCGAAACGACAACATCGACATTGTCCTTGACGTGATCCGTGAGTTCCTGCAGATGCTTGAGGGAGCTCGGGCTGTTCAGATGGCCTTCCTCAACGTACGGCAGCTGCGAGAACAGAACCTTCTCCGGCTCGCCATCTTTGGAAAGGTGGGCGCGGATAAAGCCCGTCTCACGCATGACCTTCATGGCCTCGTGAGCCTTCTTGAGATCTTTCTCATAAAACTTCAGATCGTCTTCCGTGACTTTGCCTTCGCCATACAGGTTGTCATAGTCAAACGTAAAGCCGGATTTCAGTTTTAAACTCATCTTTGTAACACTCCTCTTTCTTTTTCCCGTTACAACCGCATGAAGAAGCCGGGTGCTTCCAAACGGCCATATGAGTCATGTATATTACCATACGGCCCTATTATATCATGCATTTGTCTCACTGTGAACTCCGAACTGCGAACATCGTTCCATCACGCGCAGCCAGGCAAGCATGCTGCTGCCGCCCTCGCTGCTGCCGCCCTCGCCGCTGCCGCTTTCAAGGCAGTTCCCGCGTTCATCGAACAGAATGCAGCGGCTGAAGTCACAATTCCAGGCGGCACCTAGGTCCGCCTCGCTTTCGAGGATGGCTTTGGCCGTGGACTCGCGGTTTTCCGGCAGCAGCGGGTTAGGCTCGCCATTCGGGAAATTGCCGTCGGGAATGTTGTTGACCTTGACGATGTCAAAGGGCAGCTTCTTCTCGATGGCATTGATGACAGGACCCGCCGCCCCGTTGCCGGTATTGGCGACGACCCGGAACGGCTTGAGCCTGTCGAGGTCGATATGGGAGAGAATGCCGGCGATGTAGTCCTCGGTGATATCCTCCTTCTCCACCTGGCCCGTCCTTGCGGCAGCCGGAGCAGGTTCAGCGGCCAGGACAAGCGCTTCGAGGTCCCTGAGGCCCGTATCTCCCGTAAGCAGGCACGCGTCCCGGCGCATGAGCGTCATGCCGTTATAGGCCTTTGCATCGCTGCCGGCCGTGAGCATGATGCCGCCGTCCAGCTGATACGCCCTGACGGCAAATGCAATCATCTCCGTACCGCAAAGATCGATATCCAGTACATCGCAGCCTGCCTCAGTCAGTCCCCTGATGAGTGCTGCCTGCAGGGACGGGCCTGAGAGGCGGATATCGTGACCGACCGCTACCTTCCGGGCTCCCGCGAGCCCCGGAAACGCGCGGCCGACACGATAGGCCAGCTCCTCATTGACAACATCCGGATAGAGCCCCCGGATGCCACAAGCACCAAATCCCTTTGCCGATACATTCATCCCATACACCTCAGTCTTGCTTTTGTTTCATTAAGCCATCAGCGGCTTTACGGCTTCCGCCAGCTTGTCTTTCTCAGCCTTGGCCTCTGCGAGGCCCTTGCCGAGCGTCGTGAAATACGTCTTGATTTTCGGCTCCGTGCCGGACGGGCGCACGACAACCGTCGAGCCATCGTCGAGACGATACGTCAGGACATTGGCTTTCGGCAGGCCCGTCTTCTCCGGCTCGGCATAGTCGATGACCTCCGTCACCTTCTTGCCGGCGAACTCCGTCGGCGGCTGCTGACGCAGGTGCTCCATGATGCCCTTCATCTTGTCCATGCCCGAAAGGCCCGGGAACGAGAAGGAATCCACCTTGTTGTAATAACGTCCGTACTGCTGATAGATCTCCTCGAGACGCTGCTTGATGGAAGAGCCGATGGAACGGTAATATGCCGCCATCTCACAGATCAGCATCGAGGAAACGACAGCATCCTTGTCGCGGACGTACGGGCCGGCGAGGTAGCCGTAGCTTTCCTCGAAGCCGAAGATGAAGCGTTCCGTCTGGCCGGCAGCCTCAAGACCTGCGATCTGATCGCCAATCCACTTGAAGCCCGTCAGCACGTGGCGCAGTTCCACACCGTAATGCTCCGCCACCTTATCGGCCAGCGGCGTCGAGACGATGGACATGACGGCCACCGGATCCTTCGGCATCGTGCCCTTCTCAATGCGGCCCTGGCAGATGTAGTCGAGCAGCAGTACGCCCATCTCATTGCCCGAAACGAGCTCATAGGAACCGTCGGCGCACTTCATCGCGATGCCCACGCGGTCAGCATCGGGGTCCGTCGCCAGCATGAGGTCTGCGCCCTCTTTCTTCGCGAGTTCGAGGCCCTTGGCCAGCGCATCGAAGATCTCCGGGTTCGGATAGCTGCAAGTCGTGAAATAGCCGTTCGGATACTCCTGCTCCGGCACAATCGTGATGTCCGTGATGCCGATATCCTTGAGCACGCGCGTAACCGGCACGAGACCCGTGCCGTTGAGCGGGGAATACACGAGCTTGAGGCCGGCCGATTTTGCCAGGCCCGGGCGGACCTGACACGCCTCGATGGCCGCATAGAATGCATCCTTGCAGTCCTCACCGACAAACTGGATGAGGCCCTTCTCGACGCCTTCCGCAAAGCTCATGTGCTTGGCTCCCGTCAGTACATCCGTCTTCTGGATGGATGCGTAGACCACGGCAGCTGCATCGTCCGTCATCTGGCAGCCGTCCGGGCCGTATGCCTTGTAGCCATTGTACTGCGCGGGGTTGTGTGATGCCGTGATCATGATGCCCGCGTTACAGTGATAGTAGCGCGTGGCAAAACTCAGCGCCGGAACCGGCATGAGCTCCTCGTACAGGCGCACATGGATGCCATTGGCAGCGAGAACGCCCGCGGCCTCACGCGCAAAATTCCAGCCCTTGAGGCGGCTGTCGTAGCTGATGGCCACCGTCTGCGTGCCGCCCTGCGTCTTGACCCAGTCAGCAACACCCTGCGTCGCCTGACGGACAACCCAGATATTCATGCGGTTCGTGCCGGCGCCCAGCACACCGCGCAGTCCGGCCGTACCGAACTCAAGTGCTACAGCGAAGCGGTCCTTGATGGCCTCGTCGTCCCCTGCGATGTCGCGCAGCTCCCTGTTCAGGTCAAAATCCTGGAGGTCCGCAGCAGCCCAGCGTTTATACTCGTCTTGATACATCGATGATCCACCCCTTCATAAAATATCATGCCCTGATGTCACTCGATACACCGGCATCATCGGCATGGATTCCCAGTGATTGGTTCGTTGTATCCTGTTTTCGACAACAAAGCCCCCGAATCCTGCCGGGGGCTTTGTTATTCTAAGGAATCTGCCGTATATTTTTCCCGAAGGCTGCGCCGCGTCCAGAAAAACGCGATGGCCAGGGGAACACATGAGCCAATCCAGGCCATGGGATTGGCCAGGCAGGCGCCGAGATAACCGAGCCAGCCGCAGAGGAAGAGTGCTGCAGCCGTGCGCATCAGGAGCTCCATGATGCCCGCAATCGTCGGCACGATACTCTGCCCGAGCCCCTGCAGCGTATAGCGGAAGATGAAGAGGAACGAGAGGATCCAGTAGCAGGAGCCGTTGACGATGAGATACTGTTCGCCGTAGGCGACGACCTCCTCCTGACCGCTGCCCACGAAGAGATGCATGATGTCCGTGCCGAAATAGATCAGGGCAATGCCGGCGATGATGCTGAACGTCACGGACATCGCCGAGCATTTCCAGACACCCTCCTCGATGCGGTGGAACTTCCGCGCGCCGTAGTTCTGTGCCGTATAGGCCGCCATGGCCAGACCGAACGACATCATCGGCATCATCGCGATGGACTCGACCTTCTGCGCGGCCGCATAAGCGGCGACGGCCAGAGGACCGAGACCGTTGAGCGCCACCTGCAGGATGACCGCGCCGATAGCGATGATGGAAGACTGGAAGCCCATGGGCAGGGCGATGCGCAGATGCTCCCAAAAAATCGCACGCGAGAGATGCCAGTCCTCACGGCGGATGTGGAGCGCCGGCACCTTCTTCCAGATGTAGAGCAGACAGAGCAGATTGCCGCAGACCTGCGAGGCCAGCGTCGCCAGCGCCGCGCCGGGGATGCCCCAGCCCAGCACGAGGATGGCCAGCGGCTCAAAGATGATGTTGAGCGTCAGGCCCGCGGCCAGAAGAATCGTCGACGTCGTGCTGTCGCCGAGTGCCCGGATGAGGTTCGTCTGCGTCTGGAACAGCACAAAGAACAGAATGCCGCCATAGATGATGCTGATGAAGGAATACGCCCCCGCCAGGATCTCCGCCGGCGTCTGCATCCAGACGAGCAGCTGGTAGCAGAGAAGCGAGCCCACGATGGTCAGGATAACCGACATCAGCAGGGCCAGGATGGCACAGGCCGCCGCACTCTGGCGCACGCCCGCTTCATCCCGGGCGCCAAAGCGCTGTCCCGTATAGATGCTGAGGCCCGTCGTGAAGCCGATGACAAACCCCAGCATCAAAAACATCAGCGAGCCCGTGCAGCCGACGGCGGCCAGCGCATTGACGCCGAGGAAGCGGCCGACGATCAGCGTATCAATGAAGGCATAGAGCTGCTGGAAGATATTGCCGGCGATGAGCGGCATCGTGAAGAAAAAAATCAGCTTCGCAGGGCCTCCCTGCGTGAGATTCTTGGTCATTCGATATACCTCGTCACAAAGGTCCGCAAGGTTTCCTGCAGGACCGTCACATTATCGAGCAGGGCCTCCGTCTGCGGCCGCAGTTTCGTATAGTGGAAAACGGGATGGTGCGAAACCATGTAATCCGTCGGGAATGGTTCTACCTCGATGCCCTGCTTGGCAAAGTTCAGCACCGAGCGCTTCATATGGAAGGCACTCGTCACAAGGATCGGATGCGAAAGCCCCTGCTCCCGCAGAATCTCCGCCGAGAAACGGGCATTCTGGCTCGTATTGATGCTCTTCGTCTCCGTGAGGATCTTATCCTCCGGTACGCCGAGGCTCATGAGCACGCGCTTGGCAATCTTCGCCTCCGCCCCCGTATCCTCATAGACCTGCCCGCCGGAAAGCAGGATCGGCACATCGAGGCGGCGCTGCAGGCGCACGGCCGTCAGCAGGCGGCTTGCGGGACTCGCGCAGAGCGTGCCCGTACCGTCGACATCCGGCGTATCGTCATAGGCGCCGCCACCGAGCATGATGATGACATCGCCCTGCGGATCAGCCGGCGGCTCATAGGCAGATTCCAGCCACCCCATCGTGCGCTCCGCCACCATTCCCGTGCAGAGCAGGTAAAACGCAAACGTCAGGCCCAGCAGGATGCCCGCCGCTTTCTTTTCGCCGCGCTTCTTAAATAGCCACCAGGACAAGGCAAAAAGCGCCAGGATGAAGATGCCCGGCGGCAGGATCCAGCTGGCGCCGAACTTCAAGAGATAGACCATATGCATATCCTCCAAAAAAATAAAGCGCAAATTCCATCTTTTTAGAGGAATCCCCGCATTTTTCTCGAAACTAATGATTGTATATTTATTGTAGCAAACTTGCCCTTCTGCGGCAAGGCATCTATCTCAAAAGGAGCGTTTATCATGGCATTTATTGAACCAGTTCCAGGCCAGGCACAGAAAGGCCTCGGCACCATCACGATCGTCAAGCTGCTGACGCCGGCTGAACTCGACGGCAAATGCGACATGTATGCAAAAGTCATTGTACCGCCGCTTTGCGGCATCGCCGTCCACAAGCACGAGGGCAACACCGAAACGTATCACATCCTCTCGGGCAAAGCCCTCTACAACGACAACGGCCAGGAATCCGTCATCGAAGCCGGCACGACGACGTTCTGCCCCGATGGCGAAACGCACGGCATCCAAAATATCTCCAAAACCGAGGATCTCGTCTTCATGGCTCTGAT
>CABJCJ010000011.1:0-23797 GCA_902364065.1 Veillonellaceae bacterium SB90 | reverse complement strand
AAAAAAACAACAAAAAAAAACCCCGCCGCAACCAAGTGACTTTCACTTGTCTGCGGCGGGTTTCGTTCATTTTATATACTCTTGTAAATCAAAAATCTCAATTGCTGTGCGGAACCATATCCTCATCATGCAGCGTGCCGTCCTTCGCGCGCTGGGCAAACTCAGCCGTAGCCGTGAACAGCACATCCGTCGAGCTGTTGAGTGCCGTCTCGCAGGCATCCTGGATGACGCCAATGATGAAGCCGACACCGACAACCTGCATGGCGATGTCGTTGCCGATGCCAAACGAAGCGCAGGCAACCGGGATCAGCAGCAGCGAGCCGCCGGCCACGCCCGATGCGCCGCAGGCGCCGATCGTCGAGACAATGCAGAGCAGGAGTGCCGTCGGCAGGTCAACCGAAATGCCGAGCGTATGCGCAGCAGCCAGAGACAGGACGGCAATCGTGATGGCCGCACCGCTCATGTTGATCGTTGCGCCCAGCGGAATCGAGATCGAATACGTGTCTTCATTGAGTCCCAGGCGCTCACAGAGCGAAAGATTGACCGGGATATTGGCTGCCGAGCTGCGCGTGAAGAACGCGTAGAGGCCGCTTTCCTTCAGCGTCGTCCAGACCAGCGGATACGGATTGCGATGGATATGCAGGTAAACAATCAGCGGATTCATGATGAGGGCCACGGAGAAGAACGCAGCGAGCAGCACGCCGAGGATCTGAATGTATCCGACCAGCGCGCCGAGGCCGCTCGTGCCGATGGCATTGGCCACGAGGCCCATGATGCCGAACGGAGCAAAGCGGATGACCCACTGGACAATCTTCGTGACCGTCTTGGCAAAGTCGTTGAGCATGGCCTTCGTCGAATCACCGGCCGAATGCAGCGCGATGCCGGCGAGGCAGGCCCAGCCGAGGATACCGATGTAGTTGGCCGTAGCAAGAGCATGAATCGGATTATCCACGACCGACAAGATGAGGTTGTGCAGGACCTCGATGATACCGGACGGCGGAGCCAGCTGCGCATCCGTCACCTGCAGGTGCAGCGTCGTCGGGAAGGCAAACGAATAGGCGACGGCGACGAGCGAAGCGCAGAACGTCGCCACGATGTAAAGCCTTACGATTGGCTTCATCGAAGCGCTCGCATCCGAATTCTTCTGTGCCAGCGCATTCATGACCAGCACGAAGACGAGCACCGGCGCGATGCCCTTGAGGGCACGAACAAAGAGATCGCCGAGCACGGCGACAGCCGGCACAGCCGCCGGTGCGGCTATGGCAATGATGATACCGAGCACGAGGCCCAGCGCGATGAGCTTGATGAGCGCCGTCTCGCGGTATTTCTTTCCGATTCTATGAAACATATGAATCCCCCTAGAAAAATAAAATCGTTTCTCTCAAGAATACATATGTTAGTATATACTAAACATTACGGGGATGCAAGACTTTTTTATCTTTTTGTATCCACCAGATGTACTATGTACATGCAGAAAAGAAAACAGCGCGTACATTTGCTTGTTTGTACGCGCTGAATGGGCATTGTCGATATATCATGGTTTTTTTATGGTATCGAGCTCGATGAGATAACGCCCGACTGCGTCCTGCCAGCGGGGCAGCCGCAGGAATCCTGCTTCATCGAGCGAACGCTTGCTCAAGCGGGAATTTTTCGGCCGCACGGCCGTCGTCGGATAAGCCGAGGAGGGCACCGGCGTGACACTCGTCCCGCATCCGGCCTGACGAAAAATCTCGGCCGCAAACTCCGCCCAAGAACAAAATCCTTCATTGGTTGCATGGTAAACGCCATACGCATCCGTCTGGATCATATCCGCCAGCAGCACCGCCAGATCGCGCGTGTATGTCGGCGAACCAATCTGATCATCGACGACCGTAAGCGCATCATGCGTTTCACTGAGCTGCAGCATCGTGCGGATGAAATTCCTGCCATTGAGGCCAAAGACCCACGAGATGCGCACGATGAAATACGCATCGAGCAGTTCCTGCACGGCCTGTTCGCCGGCCAGCTTGGAACGGCCGTACACATTCTGCGGTCCCTTCTCATCATTGACTTCATAAGGCTTCTCTCCATCGCCCGGAAAAACGTAATCGGTGCTGATGTAGAGCAGCTTTGCCCCGAGCTCGCGGCAGCTCTCGGCCAGCGCACGCGTGCCACCGGCATTGACCGCCATGCAGCATGCTTCTTCCTCTTCTGCGCGGTCGACAGCCGTATAGGCGGCACAGTGGATGACGGCATCCGGCCGATATGACAGCATGAAGCGGTGAACCGCTTCCGGCTCCGTTAAAGGAAAGTCCCTGCTCGAAACGCCGCGCACCTCGATGCCGCGGTCCTCCAGTTCCTTGACACAGTCATGTCCCAGCTGCCCTGTGACGCCTGTGACCAAAATCTTCATCCTATCTTCCCCTTCCCTCGAATATCTCTGGTTATTGATATTCGTCTCAAACGGCCATCTTCCTGCCACCAGGGGAAATTTCCGTCACACATGCCGGAATCAGCGAGATTTCGAAGAAGAAAAATACGCATCCTTCTGCTGCTTCAGCCGCTCGGCAAAGAGAGGAGCCAGCCCGATATAACGCTCGGGCTTCATGATTGCATCAATGTCATCAGCCGAGAGATACGGCTGAACGCGCGGGTCCTGCTTCAGGAGATCTCCCAGATTGCTCTCTTCCTGAAAAGCCTTCATGGAAAGTTCATGGACAATCGCATGAGCCGTCTGACGTCCCACGCTCCTGCCAAGATGCATCATGATGGCTTCCGAGAAGATCAAGCCATGCAGGCAGCCGAGGTTGCGCTGCATATGTGCGGGGTAAACCGTCAGATGTTCCACAAGGCCAATTGCCCGCTCGACAGAAGCGTGAACGAGAGAACAGATCTGCGTGAAGAGCGGGATTTCCGCCGAAGCCCCGCGCGGGTCACGTTCATGCTCAAGCTCCAGGCAATCCATCAGCGTGGCTGCGCAGCCGCGGGCCAGCCGTGCATTCGTGGAGAGCTCCATGGCGCGGAAGGGATTGCGTTTGTGCGGCATCGTGGAAGAACCGACACTGCCTTTTCCCTGCGCCTCCTCCACCTCGCCGATCTCCGATTTCTGCAGGGCATAGATTTCCGTACCCATCTTACCCATGGTCGCTGCCATGAGTGCCAGGTCATTCATGAGTTCCGCATAATGGTGGCGGGAAACCGACCAGGCGATGGGCGGTACGGACAGGCCGAGTTTCTGCAGGAAGCGTTCCTGTACCGCAAGCCCCCTGGTGCCAAAGGAAGCCATCGTCCCGACAGCACCGGCCAGCTGGCCGCGGAAGGCGCGCCGGCTGCACTCATGGAGGCGGTCGATATTCTCGCGAATCTCAAAGCCCCAGACGGCTATTTTATAACCAAAGGTAATGGGCAGTGCCTGCTGACCGTTCGTGCGGCCAACCATGACAAGATTCTTGTAACGGCAGGCAGCATCAGCCGTCACTTCATAGAGGCGCTCAAAGCGCTTCATCAGGAGTGTAAAGGCTTCTTTAAGCTGCAGTGTCGTCCCCGTATCGAGGATATCCTGCGTCGTGGCGCCCCAGTGCACGTATTCGCCGGCCTGATCCTGACAGATTTTCTTGTATGCATGGACGACAGGTACAAACGGATGTCCCGTGCGCACGAAATCTGCCTGGAGCACCTCAAAGTCGATCAAATCCACGTTGGAGCAGCGCATTATCTCATCGGCCATCGCCCGCGGGATGATGCCAAGTTCCGCTTCAGCATCAGCCAGCGCCGCCTCGCAGTCCATCTGTTTCTGAATGCGGTTCCGGTCGCCAAAGATGCGCTTCATTTCCGGCGTGGTGAAATACATATCCTGCAGGAGCGTGGAATCCGCCATGTTCATCATCCCTTCACCAGTTCACAGGCCACAGTGGACAGCAGCTGGGCTTCGAGGACCAGAGCCCGTTCGTCAAAATCAAAATAGTTGTTGTGATTGACAGCCGCGAGAGAACCGCCGATGATCAGGTATGCCGCCTGACCGCCATGCTTCTGCACGCGTTCCATGAAATAGGAGCAATCTTCACTGCCACCGATATCATGGACCTCCTCCAGACGGTTGAAGATGCAAAGACGCTCAGCCGTCTTCCTGACATGCGCAGAGAGTTCCGGCGAGTTGTTGCCGCTGGCGGCACCGCCCGTCTGGATGAACTGTACCTTGACATCGTACATCATGGCCGCGCCCTTGAGGATCTCCTCCGCGCGCTTCTGGACAAAATCATTGACCTCCGTCGTCGCGCCGCGCGTCTCAACCTCCATATGCGCATGTGCCGGAATGACATTGCGTCCGGTACCGGCATTCAGCACGCCGACGTTGATGCGCGTCACGCCCTTGCTGTGGCGCGTGATGCCCTGGATATTGATGGCGGCATTGGCTGCAGCGAGCAGAGCGTTCTTGCCGCACTCCGGCATGCCGCCGGCGTGTGCCGGCACGCCCGTGAAATCCGCATCGAATTTTGTTGTGGCGAGGAAGCCCCGGACATCGTAGCCGAGGAAACCGACCGGCGGCATCATGAGATGTGCACCGAGCAGGTAATCCGCATCGTCGACAACGCCTTTGGCTGCCATGGCCCGTGCGCCGCGCACACCTTCTTCCGCCGGCTGGAAGATGAATTTGACGGTTCCCGTCAGTTCATCCTTGAGGCCGGCAAGAATCTTGGCGACAGCCAGTCCCGCCGTTGTATGACCATCATGGCCGCAGGCATGCATGCAGCCCGGATGCAGGCTGAAGAAACCTTCTCGATAGGGACGATGTTTTTCGTCTTTTGCTTCCTCGACCTCGTTGCAGTCCATGTCAAAGCGCAGCGCAACGGTCTTGCCGGGACGGCCCGTGCGCAGGATGCCGACGACGCCGGTCCTGCCACCGGCCATGGCAGCCACGAGCTTCTCATTCGCGCCTTCTTCCACAGCCCGTTCCATGCAGGCATCCATCACATCTTTGGCAGGCAAGCCCATCTGCTGGCTGCCATCGATGACCTCCCGGCCGAAATGAACCTCATAGCCAAGAGACTCGAGTTCCTGAATGACCATGCTGGCCGTCCGGAACTCGGTCCAGCCCGCTTCGGGGTGACGGTGCAGATCCCGGCGGCACTTGACCATTTCCGGATACAAATGCTCCGCCATATCCTTGATTTTCTGATCGATATCCATATATATGTCCTCTTTTCCTTTTCCTGTCATCGCTTTGGCAACTGCGCGGGTGCGATATCCTGCAGGCCTGCCATCAGGAGCAGCATCAAAAGATCTTTCTGCGGTCCAAGCCAGGCCTCCGTCGGATCAAACCATTCTCCTGTCGTGTGCACGCCTCCTTCCCTGCCGCCACGGCCCACGCTGAGCGCGGGAATGCCGAGCGAAATGGGGATATTGGCGTCGGTGCTCGTCTCATCCCGCAGCTCCGGCTCGATGCCCAGCGCCCGGCAGGCCGTCTGCGCAATGCGCACAATCTGGCAGTCATCGGCCTGCGTGCCGGCCGGGCGGGAACCGACCTGCTGGATTTCTGCCGCTACCGCGCCCTGCTGCGTGCCGCGGCGGTTCTCAGCCGCCACAGCCGCCTTGATGGCTGCCTTTGCTTCCCCTTCCAGCCGTGCCAGTTCTTCCGGGCTGTCCGAGCGGATATCCAGCAGGAAGCTGCTCTCGGCCGCAATCGTGTTGACCGAGGTCCCGCCCTTCACGACGCCTACATTAAACGTCGTCTTCGGCGCATCGGGCACCTGAAAATCAGCAATGCGCGCAATGGCGCGTCCCATGGCATGGATGGCGCTCGGACGGCCAAAATCCGCAAAGCTGTGTCCGCCGGGTCCGCGGAACGTCACGCGGTAACGGGAACTGCCCGTTGCGCGATGCACGATGCCGCCCAGGGTCGGCGTATCCAGAGAGACAAATGCGGCAATGTCATTGGGCTGCCGGAAAATATGCTTGACGCCGCGCAGATCCCCGAGGCCTTCTTCCCCGACATTGGCGCAGAAGACAATATCCCCTGCAAATACCAGGCCCGAGGCCCTGATGGCGCGGATCATGGTCAGAAGATCCGCGAGACCATGGGTATCATCGTTGATGCCCGGGGCATACCAGACGCCATCCTTCTGCTGCGGGGCAAGCGGCGTATCGAGCGGAAAGACCGTATCCGTGTGAGCCGCCATCATGATCTTTGGGCCATCGCCCGCTCCCGGCAGCGTGCCGAATACATTGTCCACCTCATCCATATGGACGTCCTGCAGCCCTAAAGCCGCAAATTTATCGCGCATGGCTTCCGCCTTTTGACGCTCATGATTGGAAAACGCCGGGATCTGCACAAGCTCCAACAGGTCCTTCATCATCTGCTCTTGGTCTTCCTGCAGATAAGCCAGTGCTTTCTGAACACGCTCATCCTGCATGATTGCTTTCATGATTTCTTCCATATTCTGCTGCCTCCCATTCCAGCATGACAGAATCATCCTGCCCTGTCTTCGGCTGCCATCAGCGATGCGGTGCCGGCTTGACTTCCGGAGGAATCGGGCAGACGTATTCCCTGCCCTGCATGCGTTCCTTGAATTCATCGCGGATGCCCTTGACGAGTTCCGGTTCCTGCATCAGGCGCACGGCTGCCAGCGCCATGGTCTTGCCAGCCAGCAGCAGGCCCTTGTGCGCAAGCGGCGATTTGCCCTGAGCAACCTGCTGCCAGGAATGATTCGGCGTATTGTTGGCATAGCAGTTGGTCAGGACCTGTACGACCGGTACGTTCCAGCTGACATCACCCACATCGGTGCTGGCAGCAATCGGCGTTTCCGTCGGCGTGTATGGATAGACCGTATCCATGATCAGCTTGCCTGCAATGAGCTTGCCAAGTTCTTTGCCCTTGACCGGGCCATAGATCATATCGAGGATATCCTGGCTGTACGTGCGGTCGCTGCCGACGAGCGAATCCTCAATCTTCTGGGCGAAAGCCAGATCCTCTTCGGTGATGGGCTCCGGGCCATATTCCATCATGCAGTCATGGGCAAGCTTTTCGAGATGGCGGTTCGGGATGATATTGGAGCTGCCGCGGTCAAAGACGACCTCCAGCTGCGTCTCCGTCATGAGCGCCGCGCCCTGAGCGATCTTGACGACGCGCTTGTAGATATCATTGGCCTGGGGCAGCTGCGGCGTGCGGATCTGATAGAGCACGGCAGCTTCCGACTGAACAACATTCGGCGATGAACCGCCGCTGTTGGTGATGGCATAGTGGATGCGTGCTTCCTGGATGACATGCTCGCGCAGGAAATTGGCACCGACATTCATGAGCTCGACGGCATCGAGCGCACTGCGGCCGAGGTGCGGGCAGGCACCGGCATGCGCGCTCTTGCCGTGGAACTTGAAGCAGACCTGCAGCGTCGCCAGGAAGTTGTAGCCCGTAATGCTGTTCTCGTAGCTCGGATGACAAGTAAGGGCCACATCGACATCGCGGAACAGCCCGGCCCGAGCCATGTACGCCTTGCCGGAACCGCTCTCCTCGCCTGGACAGCCGTAATAGCGGACCGTCCCCGGGATGCCATGCGCCTTGAGGTAATCCTTGACGGCAACGGCAGCCGCCAGCGCCGATGCACCGAGGATATTGTGGCCGCAGCCATGGCCTTTGCCGCCCTCTGTCACGGGTTTCGGCTCAGCCACACCAGCCTGCTGGCTCAGGCCGTAAAGGGCATCGTATTCACCGAGGATGCCGATGACCGGTTTTCCCTGGCCGTATTCGCCGATAAAAGCCGTCTTCATATCAGCCAGGTCCTTCTTGACGGTAAACCCTTCCTTTTCCAGAGCGGCTTCGATGCATGCCGCCGACTGGAACTCCTCAAAGCGGGTTTCGGCATACCCCCAGATCTTATCACTGACCGCAAAGAACTCGTCTTTCTTCTGTTCGACGAGCTGCTTGATTTCATCGCGTAATTCCATGATATACGCCTGCCTTTCTTATCATAACAATTGCAGATATTATTTTCCTTTTATGGACAGCGCCGTGCCGGCGCCCAGGAAGATGATGAGGATCACGAAGCCGAATACGGCATCATAGGAACCATCAAACAGGGAAATCAGATATCCCATGACCACGGGTGCCACCACGCCCGCCAGCTGCTGGCCAAAGATGATCACGCCCGTCGCCGTCCCGACTTCATGCGCCGACATCCACTGCATCGGCATCATGTAGACGGTGGCCGAGGCAATGCTCATGAGCACCGTGACGACCGTCAGAAGCGAGAACCCGGCTGCCACGCTGTCAGCCCGCAGCATCGCGTACATGAGGGCGGCACCTAAAAGCAGCGACGCCGTCAGCACGGCCTTCTGGCTGTGCTGGAAGCGCGTTTCCAAAAGGTAACTGCTGAAATTCATCAGGACAAAGGAAACGAGCCAAGGGACCATCGAGAGCGTCCCCATATGGACCATGTCGAGTCCCTTGACTTCAAGCCAGTAGGATGGCAGCCAGGCATTGAGTCCCCAGATGAAGACGCCGAGGCCAAACTGGATAAACGCCAGTTTTAAAATGAACGGATTGCGCAGCATCGTGCCGAGCCCCACCTGTGAAACACCCTGTTCCCCTGCGGCTGCGGGCTTCGTATGATAGAACGTTGCCAGGAGCACCGTGATGAGGAGTCCCATGAAGCCGAAGAAGAAAAACATGAAGCGCCAGCCGAACCAGGCTGTCGATACGGCACAGAACAGAGCGCCGAAGGCCACGCCCATGGAGCCTGCCGATACCTGGAAGGTCTTGGCGCGCCCGCGCATTTCCGGCGGGAATACTTCCGCGATGGCCACCGACGTGATGGGACCGAAACCGCCCTGGCTGAAGCCGAGCAGAAAGCGCACGCTGATGAGCATCAGAAAGGAACCAGCCATGCCCGTGAGGCAGGAAAAAATGGCCCAGAGCAGCACGATGCCGATAAGGGACCGGCGCGTGCCGAAATGGCTGGCCAGATAACCGCCCGACAGCGTCATGAGCGAATACATGAAGAAAAAACTGCTCATGACGGCGCCCATCTGGCCCGTACTCAGAGAAAGTTCCTCGCGCAGAGGCACGGCGGCTATATTGATGGCCTGCTTGTCCACGTAGCCAAAGCCCCAGGCCACAAAGATCAGGACGAGCAGCAGCCAGCTTTTTCGATTTGTTTCTGCTGACAACATCATTCCTCCTGCCCGCTCAGAACAAGACCAGTACCATCATGACGATGCCCGCCACGATGCAGGGAATGGCATTGCGCTTGGTGAGTTCCATCGGATTGACACCGGCCATCTTCGCGCAGATGATACTGACGCCGGCAACCGGCGACATGCAGCGGCCGAGATTGCCTGCGGCCTGAACAACAGCACCCATATCGGAAATCTGCAGGCCAAACGTCGCGGCATGCGGCGTGACCGTGCCGTTGAAGGCCAGTACGGCAGCATTGCCCGAACCGGAAAGCGCTGCGAGAATGAAGGGGCCGAAGGTTGCCGAGGCCTTGGCAAGCGCAGCCGAGCTGGCCATGGCGTCAATGAGCGCCTTCGTCAGGCCCATGACGTTCATGCCCTGAATGAACATGGCCGCCGCCGCAATCAGGCAGACAATGCTTGCAAAACCATTGCCCGCCCCTTTAAAGAACGAATTGGCAAAATCGCGTACATTGGGGCGCGCAACCAGGAAGCAGAGCGCCGTACCGAGGAACATGGCATTCGGGATGGAGATGGCCGGCAGTACCTGCACAGCCGGGCTGGCAAGGATGAGGACGATGATCGGCACGAGCGGCACGATGGCGTAATGCGGTTTGATCTTCTCGGTCTTCTCCAGCTCTTCCTCAACAATCTCCTCAGCAGGTGTCTCCTTCATGATGCCTTCCTTGGTGATCATCGCGATGCCATACAGGACGAGCGCACTGACGATGACACAGATAAAGGCTTTGGGGGCAAAACCCTGTATGATGGTCATGAGGTCTTCCTGCGCGAGATCTGCCACCTGTACGATAAAGGGATTGCCGGGGCTCACGCTCGATCCCCAGGTGCCGAGCAGGACGGTGCTGGCCGCCATGGCCGGTTTGACGCCAAGCTTGATGAGCGTCGGGATGAGGATGGCGCCGACAGCTGCCGCCAGGCCCGAAGCACTCAAGAGAGAAATGTTGATGAGCCAGACCAGCACGATGGTAGCCGGGATGATGATGAACTTGACCCGGTGCAGGAGTTTCGTGATGGCCATGATCAGATGCTTGCTGCAGCCCGTCATATCGAGAACCATGCTGAAGCCCATGGTCACGCAGATGATTGGCGTCAGGCTTTCATTGATCAGAGCCTTGGAAAACGCATTGAGCGACGACAGCATATTGCCGCCGATGAACGACATGATGAGTCCGGACATCATGAGGACGACACGCGTCTCATAATTCTTGACAATGGCCCAGAAGGTCAGGACCACCAGGATAATGCCTGCAATAATCATAAAAAGTCCTCCCTGAAACAAAGCGTTCGTTTCGATGCATTTATGGACAGACCTTATTGGACTTTATTAAAGACATATTCCTTTATTAGTCTTTATTTTATAAAATGACGTTCCTGTTGTCAATGACGATCGTAAGATAAAACAATACGAAATTATAATGATATTTACGCTAAAAATAGATATGGTTTATTGTAATACATGGTACAAGAGAAAGAAATCCTCCAACCTTGTTGTTTCTCCTGCGTCAATATGATATATCTAATATATAGTAAAAATTGCATGTTCTGTTCCTTTTACATTTGTACCAAAAGACGTTATTGAGGTGTCCCCATGAAAACCTTTGGCATTGTCAGCAATTCCCCGGATGTCCTGAAGCAGATTCAGGAAGTTGCTGCATCCGTCTTCAATCCCAAGACGACAATCTACAAGACATACTGCTATCAGGATACGCGCGAAATCCCCGGCATTATCCAGGACGGCTGTGCCGAAATCGAAGGCTGGATTTTCTCCGGCGAAACACCGTATGCACATGCCAAGCCGTATCTGCCCAAGAATATGCCCGCTGTTTCCTGCATCCTGAACGGATTGGAGATTTTCCGCTACCTGCTGCAGAGCCTGGCACTTTCGAAAATGCATGTACTGCGCATCTCCATCGATTTGCCGAAAATCGCTTCGCGCGACTGGGTCACGGCCATGCAGGAAGCCAGCATTCCCTTTGATGAGGTCCATATTCATTACTATGATTCCATGCATATCGATCAAAATATCCACACCGTCGTGGAATTCCACCATGCCTTATGGCAGGCCGGAAAAATCGAACGCGTACTGACTTCTTCCACCAAGGTCCATCAGGCACTCGAACGGCTTCATATCCCGGTCATCCAGATGCATGGCAGCACCTTCACCATCCGCAACGCCCTGCTGAAACTCAAAGAGAGACGCATGCATCAGCATCTGATTGAAAGTGAGGTCGCACTGACACGCATCGAGACGGTAAACATGGAAAAACTGCTGCTCGCCTCCTCCGGCCCCCTGCAATTCCAGATGCAGCTGCTTCACCTCAAGGAAAAAATCCTTGAACTCTGCCAGAATCTTCACGGTTCCTATCTGGCTGAGAAAGACAACGGCCGCTTTGAAATTTTCGCTTCCCGCGGCATCATTGAACGCAATGCAGGAAAGATACGGGAAGCCATCGAAGATATCCGCCTCAATCTCAACATCGAGGTCAGTGCCGGCATCGGCTTCGGCTATACGGCCTTCGATGCACAGCGCAACGCCTGGCGCGCCCTGTCATATGGACGCCAGCAGGACCCGCGCCAGGATGTCATCGCGATTGACATCAACGGCAATATACAGGAAAACCTGGGAACCGAACACCCCCTGACATTCACTGCCTCTCTCGAAAATCCGGAGATCCTGCGCCGTCTGGAATCCGTCGGTGTCGGCACGCGCAATTACATGCGGATCTCGGCCATCGCCAAGAAAATCGGTCATGGCTTCACATCAAGCGAGATTGCCCAGCAGATGGGCGTCACAGACCGCAATGCCCGCCGCATCATCAAGAACCTGCTCACAGCAGGGCTCGTCATCTGCGTCGGCGAAGAATCCCTGAGCACACGCGGCCGTCCAACAAAGAAATATCGCATGAACCCGGAATTCCAGCCCTGATAAAGAACAGGAGTACATCACCGGCAGATGTACTCCTGTTTTTACTTGACATATTTGAACGTTATGGTATACTGTAATTGCATTTATGGACATGTTCTTTATATAGACTTTATTACGGACTCTTTTCCTTTATCTGTGTTTCTTGGGAAAGGAGTCTTTATTGTGAAGAAAACCGTATTCGCTTTAGCCGCAGGCCTCCTGTGCGCCGCCGCTTCCCCTGCCCTGGCCGCCAATAACCCCTTTCAGGACGTCCCAAAGGATCACTGGTCCTATGACGCCGTGACGCAGCTCGCTGCCGACGGCATCCTGGAAGGCTACGGCGACGGGAACTTCCGTGGGAATCAAGCCTTGACCCGCTACGAGATGGCGCAGATGATTGCCCGCGCGATGGCAAAGGAAAATATACCGGCAGCCGACCAGAATCTGCTCGATAAGCTCGCTGCAGAATACCAGGATGAATTGAAGAATCTCGGCGTACGCGTCGGCAATCTCGAACGCAATGCCGATACGACGAAATTCTCCGGTTACCTGTATCTGCGTGAACAGAATCAGCACATCAAGAACAAGCACACGGGCAAGTCAACGCGCAGCACGGTCAATCGCGCCTGGTTCGACCTCATCTCCCAGTCCCAGGTCAACAAGAACTGGAAGGTCGTCACGGAAACCAACACGATCGTCGACCTCAACAAGGATAAGACCGACGACACGTACGACCTCTACTTCGCCTCGATGTTTGCAGATGGCACGTACGGCAAATTCCATACACAGCTCGGCCGCATCGATAATTTCAGTCAGGACGGCGGCGTCGTGATGCACAATCCGATCAGCGGCGGCAAATTCACATTCGGCAACAAGCTGCGCACGACGCTCACCGCAGCCCGCGTATCCTGCAGCTCGCTGCCCAGCCTCAACAGCGGCGAATCGTTCGATTTCGGAGCAGCCGAACTCGCCTATCCGGCCAGCAAAGCCACGAATCTTTACGGCGCCTTCTATCAGCTGCATGACGATAAGTTCAAGGCCACGCGCGGCAGCGAAAGTCCCAATATCTACACGCTCGGCTTCCGCAGCACGATTGCAAAGAATCTGGTCCTTACGGGATACTACCTCAAGGCTTCTGACACAACAGCCGCTCACACCAAGGATACCGGCTGGTTCGGCGCTCTGGAGTATCGCCGCGTGAAACTCGATCAGCCCGGCACCTGGAGCCTCTACACGAAATATGCCAATATCCCGGAATTCACCCAGATCAACCTCGATACCGGCCATTTCCGCGATTACAAGGGGTTCGAGGTCGGCGGCTTCTACATCCCCGCGAAGAACATCCGCGCGCATCTGCGTTATTACTACGGCAAAAATGTTGAAGACACGGCCATCACGAAGAATCTTGTGCGCGGCGAGGTCCGTATCTTCTTCTAAGCGTATTTCTCACACATGGCAGTCCCCCAGTTTTCTCTCATTTGCAGATTACAGTCCGCTTTGGCATGCAGCCAAGGCGGACTATTTTTTTATTGGTTAAGAGCAGAAGCAGTGCAGCCGGCTGCGGATAAACTCGTTTATCCGAATGAAGCGCGTTTCGTTGTCATCTGCTCCAACTTGCCGTGCCCGAAAGCATACTTTTTTATGAACATATATTATATTTATTGTATTGTTGAAAAATCATATATGGAGTCTATTGAAATAATTTGCTTAATTTGTATAATAGAAGTATATTCATTCGAATTTGATTTGTTTTTCGAGGAAGTGCCGATGAAATGAGACAAAATCCGCACGTTCCTCAGTATCACTCTGCCGCTTCGACGGCAGGGAGCGGGAGGCAGAGTTATGGGAGAGTTTGTTGGTCTTGGAATCTATCTCGTCGTGGCGCTTTTCTTCCCCGTGATGGCGCTCGTGCCGGCTTTTTTGCTGCAGCCGAAGCAGCCATCGCCTGAGAAGTATATCCCGTACGAATGTGGCGTGGATTCCGTCGGGAGTCCGTACGTCCGTTTTCGTGCGGGATATTTTCTGTACGCGCTGCTTTTCATTCTTTTTGACATCGAGACGGTGTTCCTCTATCCCTGGGCGGTCGCGTTCCACACGGTCGGCGCGTTCGCCTTTGTCGAGATGATTATCTTCGTGTTCATCCTGATCCTTGGGCTTGCCTATGCGTGGCGGAAGGGAGATCTTTCATGGAATTAAAGGACCGCGTACCGGAGTCCCTCCGGAACAATGTTGCCATCGTAAAGCTCGACGAGCTTTTCCGCTGGGCGCACGCCAATTCGCTCTGGCCGCTTTCGTCGGGCCTTGCCTGCTGCGCGATTGAGATGATGAGTACGGCGACGGCGCGCTTCGATCTCGCGCGCTTCGGCTATGAGGTCTTCCGCCCGTGCCCGCGCCAGGCGGATCTCTTGATCGTGGCGGGGACGCTGACGTACAAGATGACGCCGCCGCTCATACGCCTCTACGAGGAGATGCCGGAGCCCAAGTATGTCATCGCGATGGGAAGCTGCGCGATCGCAGGCGGCCCGTTCGCGGATTCGTATTCGGTCGTCGAAGGCGTCGACCAGGTGCTGCCCGTCGATGTCTACATCCCGGGCTGCCCGCCGCGCCCCGAGGCACTGATTGACGGCATGCTGAAGCTGCGCGAAAAGATCCTGCATCCGGAGCGCGCAGCGGCGGCGTGCGCCGGTCCGGTACAGGAAGCGGAAAGGAAGTGAGCGGCATGAAACAGCGCTGTTTGACGGAGGGAGAACTTTTGCGTCTCAAGAAGAAGTTTCCCACAATCTCAATCGAAGAAAGTACACGCCCTGCAATCTATGCGAGCTGTGAAGAACTCGTCCCGCTCGTGGCGTTTTTGAAAACGGACGCAGATCTCTCCTTCACGCATCTTTCCTGCCTGACGGCCGTGGACCTCAAGGACGCGATCGACGTCGTCTATTATCTCTTCTCGGAGCTGCTCGATGCCTGCGCCGTCATCAAGGTGCGTCTGGACAGGGATACCCCTGAGGTGCCGAGCATCACGGGCGTGTTCCCCGGAGCGAATTTCGAGGAGCGCGAGGTCTATGATCTCATGGGCGTGCGCTTCGCGGGCCATCCGGACCTCCGGCGCATCCTGATGCCGGAGAACTTCGAGGGGCATCCACTGCGCAAGGATTTCGTCTACAAGAAACCCGTGCCGCCCAAGGCCATACGCACGGGGACGCGAAAGGAGGCAGAAGCGTGAAGCGGACGGAAACGTATCTTCTCAACATGGGGCCGCAGCATCCGTCGACGCACGGCGTCCTTCAGGTGAAACTCACACTCGACGGCGAGCGCATCCAAAAGGCTGAGCCCGTACTCGGGTATCTGCATCGCGGCATCGAGAAACTCCTGGAGTCGCGCACCTACGTACAGGGGCTCCCCTATACGGACCGGCTCGACTACGTCTCGTCGATGAACAACAATTTCGGTTTCGCGCGCGCAGTTGAAGAGCTCGCGGGGCTTGAGGTCCCGCGCCGCGCGGAATTCATTCGCGTGATCATGGCGGAACTCAACCGCATCAACAGCCACCTGGTCGGCATTGGCTCGCTTGCAAACGACCTCGGCGCGTCCACGGGCATGCTCTGCTGCTTCCGTGACCGCGAGTACATCCTCGACATCTTCAACGAGGTCTGCGGCGCACGGCAGACGTTCCATTACATCCGCATCGGCGGCGTCGCAGGCGAGTTCACGGACAAGGCACGTGCTCTGACGAAACGCTTCCTTGAGCGCGTGCCGCAGTTCCTCGCGGAGTACGACAAGCTCTTGACGGGCAATGAGATCTTCAGGCGACGCATCGCCGGCATCTCACCGATGACGCAGGAGGAGGCTCTCGCCCTCAACATGACGGGACCGAACCTCAGGGCAACAGGTGTCGCGCGCGACCTGCGGAAACTCGACGCCTACAGCGTGTACGGCGAGCTCGATTTCGATGTTCCGGTCGGCACACACGGCGACAATTGGGACCGGTACATCGTCAAGCTCCGGGAAATCAAAGAGAGCGCGCGGATCATCCGCCAGGCACTCGACAAGATGCCGGAAGGCGAGATTATGGCCAAGGTGCCTCGCGTCCTGAAACCGCCTGCGGGCGAAATCTACAGCCGCACGGAAGGCACGCGCGGCGAACTCGGCTTCTATCTTGTCAGCGATGGTACCCCGAAGCCGTACCGCGTGCATATCCGCCGTCCGTCATTTGTCAATATGCAGGGGCTCGACCTCATGTGCCGCGGCATGCTGATCGGCGACTCGGTCAGCGCCTATTCCTCGATCGACCCAATCATGGGCGAAGTCGACTGCTGAGGAGGGACTCATGGAAACATCATTGCTCTCGGGCCTTGCCCGATGGATTCACGACGGAATCGCCTCTCTGACAGGGATTCCTCTCCTGGCGGATCTCGTGTTCATCGTCATCGGCATCGCGGCGCTGCTCGGCATCATCTCGATGGCGGCCATCGTCTTCACGTATGCCGAGCGGAAGCTCTGCGCCTTCATGCAGATGCGTCTGGGCCCCAACCGCGTCGGCGGCCGCTTCGGGCTCCTGCAGCCCGTCGCCGATATGCTCAAGCTCATGAGCAAGGAGGACATCATGCCCGCAGGCGCCGACAAGGTCCTCTGGGCGCTCTCCCCCGCACTCCTCTTCGTGCCGGCAGCTCTCGTCTACGCCTTCTTCCCCTTCGATGCAGGCGTGGTTCTCGCCGATGTCAACGTCGGCGTGTTCCTGCTGTTTGCGATTTCCAGCCAAGCCGTCCTGCCCTTCCTGATGGGCGGCTACGCTTCGAACAACAAGTATTCGATGATCGGCGGCTTCCGTATCGTCTCACAGATGATCAGCTACGAAGCGCCGCTGCTCTTCTCGCTGCTCGGCATCCTGATGATCACGGGCTCGATGCGCCTTGAAGACATCGTCCTCGCACAGCAGGGCGGCCACTGGTTCCTCTTTCTGCAGCCGCTTGCCTTCATCATCTTCCTGATTTCCGCCGTCGCGGAGACGAACCGCACGCCGTTCGACCTCGTCGAGGGCGAATCGGAAATCATCGCCGGCCCCTTCACGGAGTATTCCGGCATGCGCTGGGCGCTCTTCTTCCTCGCGGAGTACGCCAATCTGCTGACGGCTGCGATCCTCGCGACGACGTTCTTCCTCGGCGGGTACCTGGGACCCTCGTTCCTGCCGGGCTTCGTGTGGTTCGCCATCAAAGCCGTCGCGATGGTCTTTTTGATCATGTGGTTCCGCTGGACGTTCCCGCGCACCCGCGTCGACCAGATGCTTTCATTTGGCTGGAAGGCGCTTTTACCACTCGCAATCCTGAATGTTTTTCTGACGGGCGCCGTCATGTTCGCGCTCGATCTCGTATAAGGAGGTGACAGCATTGTTTGGCAAGGGACTCTTGACGGGCATGGGTGTCACGATCAAGCATTTCTTCGGCAAGAAGGAGACGTTCTGCTATCCTGAGGAGAAGCTCCCCGTGGCTGAAGGCTTCCGCGGCGGCAACCTGGCGATGGACTGGCGCGTCTGCATCGCCTGCCAGCTCTGCGCCATGGCCTGCCCCAACAAGGCGCTGGAACTCAAGGTCGTCACGGACGCAAAGAAGAAGCGGCATATGGAACATTACGTCCACAAGACGGGCCGCTGCCTGTTCTGCAATCTCTGCGTTGAGGCCTGCCCGGTCCATACGCTCAAGTGGGACAAGGATTTCGCTTTCTCCTCGTGGAGCAAAACGGCGATGACACATGATGCTGTTTCCGATGCGGACCGCGCCGATCTCAAGGAGCTGCTCGCCGATATCGCGTCAAAGGCAGAAGCTGAGGCAAAGGCGGCCGCGCAGGCAAAGCAGCAGGCAGATACGAAAGGAGGCGAGGCGTGATGCAGATTCTATTTTTTCTCTTCGCCCTCGTGGCTGTCATCGGCGCACTCGGCATGGTGCTCTCACACAACATCGTGCACAGCGCCCTCTTCCTCGTCCTCTCCTTCATCGGGCTCGCGCTCATCTACTTCGCGCTGCAGGCGCCGTTCCTGGGCGCGGTGCAGCTGATGGTTTACAGCGGTGCGGTCGCCATCCTCATCGTCATGGCGATCATGATGGTGGGCCGTGCGGATATGTCCATCTCTGCGCCTGTCCAGAGCCTGAGCAAGCGCTTCGTCGGCGCGGGGATGGCGTCGCTCATCTTTGTCCTCCTCGGCCTTGCCGCCACCCTCACGCCGCTGCCGACAAGCTCTGCTGCAGGGCCTGCAACGGAGGCGGCAGATCTCGCCGTACTGCTCCTCAGCAATTTCGCGCTGCCGTTTGAGCTCGCGGCCATCCTTTTGCTCGCCGCGATGATTGGGGCCCTGCTGCTCGCGAGAGGAGGTCATGCTTCATGAGTACGTTGAACGCGTCCATCGGGATGAACGAAGTGCTGACACTGTCCGCTTTCCTCTTCTCCATCGGGCTGTACGGGCTTTTCACTCGCCGCGGCATCATCGCGATCCTCATGTGCATCGAACTCATGCTCAACGCGGTGAATCTGAACCTCATCGCCTTTGACCGGCTCTATGTCCACGACGGGGCGGGGCAGGTCATGGCCCTCTTTTCCATCGCCGTTGCAGCAGCGGAGATCGCGGTCGGGCTCGCACTGGCGATCAACCTTTTCCGCCTGCGCGCCGCGACAAACGCGGACGAAGCGGATGGTCTGCACGAACCAAATGGATTTCGAAATTAAGGAGGGGAAATCTTCATGTTTACCTTTGCGCTTACGCACGCCTATCTGATTCCTCTCTTTCCCGCGCTGGCGTTCCTGCTCATCGGGCCGTTTACGCGAAACGACAAGAAGCTCTCGGCCACGATTGCAATCTTCATGATGTCGCTGTCGTTCATCTTCTCCATCTTCGTTGCGATGGCGACGCAGATGTACGGCATCACGATGAATCACCCCTTCGTCATACAGGTGATCTGGGCGCACGTCGCCGACCTGCCACTGACGATGGGGATCTTCGTCGACCCGCTGACGGCCATGATGCTGGTTGTCGTCACGCTCGTCTCGCTGCTCGTCTACATCTATTCGGCCAGCTACATGGCGGACGATCCCGGCATGGGGCGCTTCTTTGCCTTCATCTCGCTCTTTTCCGCGACGATGCTCGGACTCGTCGGCGCCGTAAGCTTCCTGCAGCTCTACGTCTTCTGGGAGGGCGTCGGTCTCTGCTCGTACCTCCTGATTGGCTTCTACTATGAAAAGGTCAAGGCACGCGAGGCGGCAAAGAAGGCGTTCATCACGACGCGCATCGGCGATTTTGGGATGCTCGTCGGCATCATCATCCTCGCCGTCACGTTCGGCACGACAGACTTCCTGGAACTGCGCGCAATCGTACCATACTATGTGATGGCAACGGGCACGACGATGATTACCGTCATCGGACTCCTGCTCTTCATGGGCGCAATCGGCAAATCCGGTCAGTTCCCGCTCCACGTCTGGCTGCTCGACGCGATGGAGGGCCCGACGCCGACGTCTGCGCTCATCCATGCCGCAACGATGGTCGCGGCGGGCGTCTTCCTCGTCGCCCGTGCCTACTTCATCTTCAGTGAGTCAGCAATCGCAATGGACTTCATCACGGGCATCGGCACTTTCACGGCAATCTTCGCCGCCTGCATCGCCGTGACGCAGACGAAATTCAAGAGTGTCCTCGCGTACTCGACCATCAGCCAGCTCGGCTTCATGATGGCGGCCGTCGGGCTCGGCGCGTTCTCGGCGAGCATGTTCCACCTCGTGACGCATGCCTTCTTCAAGGCGATGCTCTTCCTCTGCGCAGGCGCCATCATGCACGCGCTCCACGAGGAGACGAACATCTTCCGCATGGGCGGCCTGTACAAGAAGATGCCGCTGACGTTCGTCTGCATGGTCGTCGGCGTGCTCGCGATCTCGGGCATCCCGCCATTCTCCGGCTTCTTCTCGAAGGACGAGATCCTCGCGGCGGCGATGCACGCGGGAGGACCGGTCTACGCCGTCCTGCTCGCGGCCTCGTTCCTCACGGCATTCTACATGATGCGCCTCCTGATCATCGCCTTCCTTGGGAAGAACCACAGCAAGTACGAGGCGCACGAGGTCGATGCCTTCATGCGCTGGCCGATGCTCCTGCTCGCCGTGTTGACGCTCATTACCGGCCTTGCGGGCTATTATGGCGGCTTTTCGCTGTGGGTCAACAACGGCACGCCGGTGCATGCGGCGCTTGAACCCGCCGTCGCAGTAACGGGCACAGCCGTCTCGCTCGCGGGCTTCATTGCAGCCTATATCGTCTACGGTGTCGCACATATCAGCCGCAAGGTCGCACTGCGCCGCTACGGCTTCCTTTACAGCCTCGTCTACAACAAGTTCTACATCGACGAGCTCTACGACTTCTTCCGCCGCCGCTTTGTCTACGCGCTTGCCTATGCGCTCGACTGGGTAGACATCCATATCTTCGGCGGCATCATGAACGGACTCGGCGCCTACGCGCTCGGGACGAGCGCCCTGCTCGCCGCGCCCGCCAACGGACAGGTGCAGCGGTATCTGCTCTTCTTCTACGCGGGCGTTGCCATCCTTCTCGTCGCAGCGCTCTATTGGACGGTCCGTATCCTTTCGTATACAGGAGGTGTTCTCGGCTAATGTCGTTTCCGATCCTTTCCATAATTCTTCTCACGCCGCTCGTGGCGGCAGGCATCATCGCGGTACTGCCGAAGCGCTTTCATGACACGATGCGCCAGCTTTCGGCACTCGCCATGATCATCACGCTGCTCCTCACGCTCTTCCTCTATATCGATTACGACATGGCAGCAGGCGGGATGCAGTACACGGAATACGTGCCGTGGGTCACCGATCTCGGCATCGCCTATTCGCTCGGCGTCGACGGCATCTCACTGCCGCTGCTCCTGCTGTCGTCTGCCGTCGGGCTCGCCGCTGTCTTCTCCTCATGGCGCATCGAGCATCGGACGAAGGAATACTTCGTCCTGCTGCTCATCCTCATCGCGGGCGTGTCGGGCGCGTTCCTCACGCGCGACCTCTTCCTCTTCCTGCTCCTGTGCGAAATGGTGGTCGTGCCGGCCTACATCATGGTGCTGATCTGGGGATCCTCCGAGCGTATCCCGAAATCCGAAGCAGCGATGAAGATGACGATCTTCCTGCTCGTCGGCTCGGCGTTCATGCTCGTCGGCGTCATCCTGCTGTATGTCTACGCCTTCCCTGCAGGGGCGCGCACCTTCGACGTGACGGCGCTTTCCATGGCGTCCGTCTCCGGGAATATCCCGTACGGCGTACAGGTCATCGCGTTCCTGCTGCTGCTCGTGGGCTTTGGCTCGCATCTTTCCATGTTTCCCTTCCATATCTGGTCGCCGGACGGCTACTCCGCCGCTCCGACGGCCGTCTCGATGGTCAATGCCGGCGTTCTCAAGAAGGTCGGCGGCTACGCACTCATCCGCATCGGCTTCTTCATCCTGCCGTTCGGCGCGAAGTTCTGGGCGCCCGTCATCGCTGTCCTTGCGACGATCAACGTCGTCTACGCCTCCTATGTCGCGCTCGCGCAGAAGGACATCAAGTATATGATTTCCTACTCGTCGGTGTCGCACATGGGCTACGTCCTCCTCGGCCTCGCCGCGCTGGACGTCGTCAGCGTCACGGGTGCCGTCGCCTACATGGTTGCCCACGGCATCATGATTGCGCTCTTCTTCTCGCAGGTCGGCTACGTCTACGATATGACGGACGCGCGCTCGACGGACGAGCTCTGGGGACTCGCGCACTACATGCCCTACATCACGACAGGCTTCATGCTCGCAGGCCTCTGCGCCCTCGGGCTGCCGGGACTCGTCGGCTTCATCCCGGAGTTCACGATCTTCGTCGGCGCCATTCGCGAATTCCCCGCGCTCACCGTCATCTGCGTCTTCGGCATCATCTTCACGGCGTTCTACGTCCTGCGGATGCTGGCGAAAGTACTGTTCGGCCGGCGCATCGCCGCTTTCGAAGGCATTCAGGATGAACGCCATACGGATGTCGTCCCGCTGGTGGTTCTCGGCGTCTTTCTCGTCGGGTTCGGCATTTTCCCAAGCCTGCTGATGGATATGGTGGGCAGCGGCGTCGAACCACTCCGCCCGCTCTTCGACCTCGTCCGTGACGCGCCGATGATTTCCCTCTTGCAAGGGGTACCGATCTGGGGAGGGTTTCCACAATGATGACGGCCATGCATTTTTCCGCAATCTCAATTGAGATTGCCATCGCGATTCTCCTGCTGCTCGTCCTGCTCCTCGACCTCATGAGGAAGCGGGGCGCGGGCCGGATGCTGCCGGCTTACGTGACAGCGCTCGGCCTCACGGGGATCCTCGCGCTTGCAATCTCGCTCTATCCGACGGACGGCACGGTCCGTTTCTTCTTCCAGGGCATCTATGCCGTCGACGCCTACAGCATCTTCTTCAAGATTCTCTTCCTCCTCGGCACGCTCTTCACCGTGCTCTACGGAGCACGCTACGCCGCACGCCAAGTGACGCATACAGGGGAATTTTACGCGCTCCTGCTCTCGGCACTGCTCGGCATGTGCGTCCTCGCATCGGCCAACGACCTCGTCACGGTCTTCGTCGGGCTCGAGCTCATGACAATCTCCTTCTACGTGCTCGTCGCCATCCGGACGGACAGCGTGCTTTCGAACGAGGCGGGCGTAAAATACCTCATCTACGGCTCGGGTGCGACGGGTTCACTGCTCTATGGCATCAGCCTGATCTACGGCATGACGGGAAGCCTTTCCTTCGAAGCCATCGCGAAGAGCCCGGGGCTTTTTCTGGGGCTCGGCATCGCGGGCATGGGGCTCGTGCTCGCCGGCTTCTTCTTCAAGCTTTCCATCATCCCGTTCCACCTCTGGGCCCCCGACATCTACGAGGGCGCGCCAGCACCCGTCACCGCGCTGCTCGCCATGTGCTCGAAAGCGGCGGGCATCGCCGTCATGCTGCGCGTGATCTTCACGGCACTGCCGCAGGCTGCGCCGATGTGGACCGAGATTCTCGCCATATTTGCCTGCGTCTCAATGGTCGGCGGCAACATCATGGCGTTCTGCCAGTCGAACATCAAGCGCATGCTCGCCTACTCCTCCATTGCACAGGCAGGCTACATGATGTGCGCGATGGCGGCGGCCAGTGCCGACGGCCTCAAGAGCGTCCTCTTCTACGCGGCCGTCTACCTCTTCGCAAACATTGCGGCATTCGTCACCGTCTCGTACCTTGAAGACCAGCGCGGCACCGACCTCCAGAACGTACGCGGGCTCGCACACCACTCGCTGCTGCCCGCCGGCTTCCTGATGGTCGCACTCCTCACGATGGCAGGCATTCCGCCGACAGCGGGCTTTATCGGGAAGTTCTACATCTTCACCGCCGCCGTCGATGCCGGCCTCTTCTGGCTCGCAGCCGTCGGCTTTGTCGTCTCGATGATGAGCGTCTACTACTACCTCATCATCATCCGTGAGATGTTCCGCGACCTCGCGCCCGGGGAAGAAGCAGACGAGCAGGAACTACGCCTGCCCCCTGCCGCAACCCTCGCGGGACTTGCGGCCGTCCTTCTCGTCCTCGCCTTCGGCATCTGGGCGCAGCCACTCTCCGTTTTCACCAACCTGACGATCCTGCAGACCCTCTAATGGAATAAAGGCCGGTATATCACCGGCCAGAACCATGCGCCACCGGGCGCCCCCAACAAAAAGGGGCTGTGAAATAACAGATCCCCAAAAACAAGAGG
>CABJCJ010000010.1:711-78872 GCA_902364065.1 Veillonellaceae bacterium SB90 | reverse complement strand
CAAATAAAAATAGCATAAGCCATTTCCGTTTTGTATAATGAAAGTGACGAAAAATCCACAACACAAACGGAGGGCTTATGCCATGAATATTGTAGCACATCATCATCGCTCCTGTGAACCAGTTTCTTCTCAGATCCTGAAATTCTTTGCGGAATTCCATGTCGGGCAAATCCTTCGCAGTTGTAATGCATATAAGCTGCGTGGCTTCAAGGTACTGTCCATCTTTCTGGTCGCATTTGAAGCAGCCTTTCATCATCGGTCCTTCTACCAGCAGAAGAAGGATGCTCCGGAATCCATCCCCTTTGAGCAGGACACCTTCTACCGCTTTCTGAACTCCTGTACCATCCATTGGCGCAAGTTCACGCTGCTCCTGAGCACGGCCATCATCCAGAAGGTTATTGCACCGCTGACGAGCGAATCCAGGAGGAATGTCCTCATCATTGACGATTCGGTGTTCAGCCGCAACCGCTCCAAGAAAGTGGAATTGCTGGCACGCGTCTACGACCATGTCAGTGGCACGTACGTGAAAGGCTTCCGCATGCTCACGCTCGGCTGGAGCGATGGGAATACGTTTCTGCCACTCAGCCACTGCTTGCTTTCATCTGCATCAAAGCGACAGCAATTGCAAGGTGCGTCAGCGGACATCGACCCGCGCAGCAATGGTGGCAAGCAGCGGAAACTGGCACAGCGCAAGGCCCCGGAGGTCGTCCTCGAATTGCTGAAGGAAGCAAAGGCCGCGCAGGTTCCTGCGCAGCACGTCCTGTTCGATTCCTGGTTCTGCTCACCGGCATCCCTGCACCAGATTCACGAGCTCGGCTATGATGTCATCGCCCGTGTCAAGAAAAGCGAGAAACTCCGCTTCTTTTTTCAAGGGCGCATGCAGGATGTCAAGATGATTTACCGGAATCAGAAGAAACGTCCGGGGCGCTCCACTTACCTGCTCTCCGTCCGGGCTGAAGCCGTCAAGGATGGCAAGCACTTGCCCGTAAGGCTGGTCTTCGTCCGTAATGCCTCTAAGAAGGGCGATTATCTCGTCCTGGTTACGACGGATCTCACCCTGTCAGAAAAGGATGTCATCCAGATCTATGGTAAACGCTGGAGCATTGAAGTCTTCTTCAAGATGTGCAAATCCTACCTGAAACTGGGAAAAGAAACGCGCTCGATTTCGTATGATGCCCTGACGGCGCATACTTCTATTGTCTTCGCACGCTATATGATGCTCGCGCTGGAACAGCGCCGCCAAGTAGACAAACGAAGCATTGGCGAATTGTTTTTTCTGACGATAGATGAACTGGAAGATTTGCGCTATCTGGACGCATTGAGTTTGTTGCTGGAACTTCTGATAAATTGCGCCAAGGAAGCCAATATTCTTGACGAAAAGCAGCTTAAGAAGTTGCTCAATCTGTTCCTGGCAAAACTGCCCGATTTCTGGGGAAGATGCCTAATACAGTGTGCATGATGCGATATTGATAGATGTCTGCAAACCTGATGGGGCCTTATCTTATGAGGGATTCAGGTGTGCGAAGTTTGAGTTCTATATTTTATTTAACAGTTATAAGCTCCTTCTGTCCTGCTGAAACGGGCTCTGCCGTTTCCTGCTTTGCCTTCTTTTTCTTCTGCTTCTTGGGATTGTAACGGTTCATCGCCACATCGACATCATCCGTCACGATGCATTCCACTGCGGGTTCCAGGTACTTGATTGCATCCTCGATCTTCTGCTGCCCTTCGTCAGAAAATGGTGCCAGCACGTGATTGACGACCGTCCAGCCCGGCAGCGGCCGGCCGATGCCGATGCGCACGCGCGCGAAATGCTCGTCCCCGACATGCGCGAGAATGGACTTGATGCCGTTGTGACCGCCCGCACTGCCCTTCTTGCGGATGCGGATGGTGCCCACGGGTATATCCATATCGTCGTGCACGACGATGAGATCCTCCGGCTCGAGCTTGTACCAGGAGAGCAGCGGTCCGATGGCGCGGCCACTCTCATTCATGTACGTCTGCGGTTTGACGAGCAGCACCTTCTGCGTGCCGATGCGGGCAGGAGCGACGAGCGCATCGAACTTCGCCTGCCATTCCGAGGCGGAGACGCCCAGTGCCTCCGCCAGCGCGTCGACAAACATAAAGCCCACATTGTGTTTCGTCCTGGCATACTCCGTTCCCGGATTGCCAAGGCCTGCGATGATTTTCATGCAATGATCCTCTTTCTATTATTATGAAACAAAACGTCAACAAACATTGTACCAATAAGTTTATCACATCGAAGCCATACTGTCAGCACCAAGACCCAGGTCACAAAGGCCCTTGCTTCCATAATGAAAAAACTGCTGCACAGCAAATGCCTGTGCAGCAGCCTGAAAGCCGATGAAAATCAGTCGTTGGCCGTCGGATCGCCAACCAAGAACAGGTAAGCGAGCACGACGATGCCGAGTGCGATGCGGTACCAGCCGAACGCCTTGAAGTCATTCGTCTTGATATAGCGCATCAGGAACTTGATGGACAAGACGGAGACGATGAATGCCGTGACCATGCCCACGACCATGATGACGATCTCAGCGCCCGTATAGTGGAAGCCGAACTTGACCATCTTGAGCGCGCTGGCGCCGAACATGACGGGGATCGCCAGGAAAAACGTGAACTCGGCAGCCACCGTGCGGCTCGTGCCGAAGAGCAGGCCGCCGAGGATCGTCGCACCGGACCGGCTCGTGCCAGGCACCAGCGAGAGCACCTGGAAGAGGCCGATGATGAGTGCCGTCTTGTAGTCGAGGCGGCGCAGATCCGTGATGCGCGGACGGCGATGCTTGTTGTAATTCTCGACGATGATGAACATGATGCCGTAGAAAATCAGCGTCGTCGCCACGACGAGAGCCGTCATGAAATGCTCTTCCATGTACTTGTTGAAGAGCAGGCCGATGACGGCCGCCGGGATGCAGGCTACGATGACCTTCATCCAAAGCTGTACGGTATCCCGCTTTTCCTGACGCGTCTTCCAGGACGAGAACGGGTTGAGTTTCTCGAAGCTCAGCACGACGACGGCCATGATGGCGCCGAGCTGGATGACCACAAGGAACATGTCCATGAACTGTTTTGTGACATTGAGCTTGATGAACTCATCAACCAGGATCATATGACCCGTACTCGATACCGGCAGCCATTCCGTCAGGCCCTCGACGATGCCCAGAATGATGGTTTTGAGCAAATCGGCAATACTTAAATCCACGTTTTTCTCCCCCTACGGTTTGTTTTCTTTGTTGCAGCATGTCCCATTATAGCACAGCTCCAAGGGCTATGCATGGAAATTTACAGGAATCATGCGGCTCTCAACCTTCTGTTTATGGCCCGAGTATAGCAAACCAAGGTAAACAGGACTTAAACAACGCGAAAAAAAGTGCATCCGGCCTTCCTCCCGCGGAAATGTGAGTAAATCACAGAAAACCTCCGTTCTTCCGACTATACTAAAAGCAACGATAACAAAGCACCGCTTTTCTCCAGCGCAGCGCTTGCAATACGATTTTCATATCGAAGCCATAGGAGGTTTTATCATGTCTGCCATCGTCATCACCAAAGAGAATTTCGAAGCCGAGGTCCTGAAGGCCAGCGGCACGGTACTCGTCGATTTCTGGGCTACCTGGTGCGGTCCCTGCCGCATGCTCTCCCCAATCGTCGATCAGGTTGCCGAAGAACGCCCGGAAGTCAAAGTCGGCAAGATCAACGTCGACGAACAGCCGGAACTCGCGCAGCAGTTCGACATCATGAGCATCCCGACGCTGCTCGTTTTCCGCAACGGCCAGAAAGTCAATGAATCTGTCGGACTCATCCCGAAGGAAAAGGTAGAGTCTCTGCTAAGCTGAAATCCCCATTCCCGTACACATTCCCATACTCCTGTCACAGAAAAGAGCCGTCCCCTGCACATATCGTGCTGCGGGGCGGCTCTTTTATCTGTCAATATTCTCCTGCGAGCTTCTTCAGCGCTTCTTTGTTGAGGATGCGCAGCCTGCCGCGCGCCGACTGCACCCAGCCTTCCTGGCCGAAATACTTGACGAGACGGCTCACGACCTCACGCGCCGTGCCCATGTAGCGCGCCATCTGCTCATGCGTCAGATGAATCTCATCCTGCTTCGTCTTCTCGCACTCCTCGAGCAAAAAGATTGCAAAGCGGCGGTCAGCCGAGAGGAACAGCACCTGCTGCATCTTGAACAGCATCTCCGACAGGCGGCCGGCTGCCATCTCGTAGCCATAGCAGCGCACGTAGATGTTGTTGTCAGCCAGGCGGCGGAACGAGGCGGCATCCGTGAGCAGCACATCCGTATCCTCCTCGGCATCGATGTAGACATCGAACGTCACGGCATCGAGCGTACAGGCTGCCGACAAGATGCCGATGTCGTCGGCAAACAGGCGGTAAAGCGTCACATCGCGCCCATCCTCCGACAGCGTGTAGACGCGCAGCTGCCCCTTCTTGACGAGCAGCACGCCGATGCAGTCAAATGGCCCGCGGTGCACCTGTGTGCCCGCCTCGTAATGGACGGCATGTGTATGCTCGTTCAGAAGGGCCTTCTCCTGGTCGCTCAGATGCGGCCAAAAATCAAAATGACGGATAAAGAGGTCCGTCGCATTCTTTTCTGCCATAGCAATCTATAAACCTCGCAATACCGGGACCTCCGGCCAGGGAACACGTCCAAAACACGTCCTGAGATAGAAAAATCCCGGCCACACGGGCCGGGATCCATTGCCTGCGCTTCCGAAAATCAGCGGAAGAGCTGGCTGACCGAACGATGGCTCTGGATGCGCATGATGACATCGCCTAGGGCATCAGCCAGCGAGAGGACGACGATCTTGTCGGACTGCTTCTCTGGCGGCAGCGGAATCGTATCCGTGATGACGAGCTTCTCAATTGGAGACTCGTTGATGCGCTGGACTGCCGGATCGGACAGGATGGCATGGGAGCAGGAAGCGAAGATGCGCTTGGCACCGCGTTTCTCGAGTGCGCGGGCGCCTTCGCAGAGGGAGCCGGCCGTATCGACGATATCATCGATGATGATGGCAGTCTTGCCCTCGACATCGCCGATGAGGTTCATGACCTCAGCGCAGCCCGGACGCGGACGGCGCTTCTCGATGATGGCGATCGGTGCCTGCAGGTGATCGGCGAGGATGCGCGCACGCGTTACACCGCCGAGATCCGGCGAGACAACGACGACATCTTCGAGCTTCTGCGTACGGAAATAGTTCGCAATGACCGGGGCAGCAGCCAGATGATCGACAGGGATATCAAAGAAGCCCTGGATCTGACCGGCATGGAGGTCAACCGTTACGACACGAGTTACACCAGCCGTGGTCATGAGATTTGCCACGAGCTTTGCGGAAATCGGCTCACGGCCGCGCGTCTTGCGATCCTGACGAGCATAGGCATAATACGGGACGACAGCCGTGATGCTGTGTGCCGAAGCGCGCTTGCAGGCATCTGCCATGATGAGCAGCTCCATGAGGTTATCATTGACTGGATAAGACGTCGGCTGGATGATGAAGATATCCTTGCCGCGGATGCTCTCACTGATCATGACCTGCGTCTCACCGTTGTTGAAATGACCGACATATGCATCGCAGAGGTTCACGCCAATGTGATCGGCAATCTTCTTCGCCAGATCCGGGTTTGCGTTACCGGTCAGGATGCATAAGTTTCCAGTGTCTAAAGCCATTTTGTAAAAAACCTCCAAATCCTTACATGTACATCTCTCTGCCGGAAGAGCAGGCTGGAACCTGCCTTCCTTCTTTTATCAGTATAACACGATTGGACAAAAAAGGACATATGGACTTGAAATTTGCCCATTTCTTTTTTCCCTGCGCGTCTTCCTGCCCCGTTATCTCACAGGTTCTCGCGGATTCTCACTGATCGCGCTTGTCACTCCATCTCTCGATCGTGGTCTGGCGGGCGCGGGCAATCGTCAGCTTGCCGCCCGGTGCCGTCTTCGTGATCGTGGAGCCCGCCGCGATGTAGGCACCGTCTTCAAGCGTCACCGGTGCGACGAGATTCGAGTTGCAGCCGACGAAGACATTGTCGCCAATCTTCGTGCGGTGCTTGATCTTGCCGTCGTAATTGACCGTGATCGTGCCGCAGCCCATGTTGACATTCTCGCCCATGTCGCAGTCGCCGATGTAGGAGAGATGCGGCAGTTTCGAGCCCTTGCCGATGTTTGAGTTCTTGACCTCGATGAAGTTGTCGATCTTGACGCCCTCAAAGAGATGCGTATTCGGGCGCAGATGGACGAACTGGCCGAGCTTGACATCATCATCAATCTGGCACTCGTGCGCGTAGACGAACTGCCCCGTCACGCGGTTGCCGCATTTGACGTCCTGGAAGCGGACATTCGGGCCGAGCTCGCATTCCTCACCGATGACCGTGCCGTGCTCGAGCCAGGTCCCCGGATAGAGGATCGTGTCGCGGCCGACGACGACATCGTCATCAACATACGTCGTATCGGGGTCCATGATCGTGACGCCCGCTGCCATGAGCTCCTCATTCTTGCGGCGGCGCAGGATCTTTTCGGCACCTGCGAGCTGCTGGCGCGAATTGATGCCGAGCGTATCCTCATAATCATCGGCAGCGACGGCCCAGATCTTCTCGCCCTTCTTCTTGAGGATCTCCAGCACATCCGGCAGGTAATACTCACCCTGTGCATTGTCGTTCGTGACGTGCGAGAGTGCTTTAAAGAGGTCGCGGGCGGCAAAGCAGTAAATGCCGGAATTGACTTCCTTCACCTGGCGCTCCTCTTCCGTCGCGTCCTTGTGCTCGACGATTTTCTCGACCGAGCCGTCTGCCGAACGGATGATGCGGCCATAGCCCGTGGCATCGGGCATGATGGCCGTCAGCACCGTCGCCTTGGCACCGGCTGCGACATGTTCTTCATAGAGCTTCTTGAGCAGCGCCCCAGTCAGAAGCGGCGTATCGCCGCAGAGGACCATGACCGTGCCCTGCTCATCCTTCAGGAGGTCTGCCGTCTGCAGGACGGCATGGCCCGTGCCGAGCTGCTCCGTCTGCGTGACGAATTCCGCCTGGTCGCCGATGGCTGCGCGCACTTCGTCGCCGCCAAAGCCCGTCACGACGATATTGCGCCTGGCACCGGCCGCCTTGGCTGCATCGATGACATGCTGCAGCATCGTCTTGCCGCCGGCCTTGTGCAGGACTTTCGGCAGCTTCGATTTCATGCGCGTACCCTTACCGGCCGCGAGGATTACCGTTACTAAATCTGACATGTTTCAAACGACTCCTATCTAAAATAATGTTTGGTTATGCCTTGACGCACACGTCTTGTCCGCAGGATTACTTGCGGCCCGCATGCGCTCTCTTCTTGGCTGCAAGGGCTTCCTGCTGCTTCTTCTGGGCGTCCATGGCCTTCAGCAGGGTCTTCTCCGAATTCTCCATATGGTGCTCGGCAGCCTTGCGGGCTGCACGGTCATCGCCATTGGCAATCGCTTCCACGATGGCCCGGTGCTCGTCGAGCGTGGCCTCGAGGCGGCCGGGATACGACATCGAGAGCGTGCGGAAACGCGTGAGCTGATCGCGCAGATTCGAGATGATGCCGACGAGGCGGTTGTTGCGTGCCGCATGATAGAGGAGATCGTGGAACTCGATATCCGTTTCGACAATCTTGTCCATGTCCCCTTCTTTGATGTAACCGCCGATGATGACGAGCAGGCGCTGCAGATGCTCAAGCTCGTCCTCGGTGATGTGTTCGGCCGCCAGCCCGTTCGAGAGCGATTCGAGCGCCGTACGGATCTCAAAGATCTCATTGATGTCGCGGATGGACATATCGGCGACGTATGTGCCGCGGCGCGGCATCATGACCACATAGCCCTCGAGCTCAAGCTTGCGGATGGCCTCGCGCACAGGCGTGCGGCTCACACCGAGTTCCTCGGCCAGCTTGATTTCCATGATGCGCTCACCGGGTTTCAGGATGCCCTTGCGGATGGCATCACGCAAGGACTCGCAGACGACTTCGCGTAACGGTTGATAGCTGTCTAATTTAATCGGAGCTAATCTCTGATCCATAATGGTTCCCTCAATTCTAAACGTAATCTTCCTGGGTCGTATGGCAGACGAACACGTCTGCATCAGTCTTTTCTCTGAGCGCTGCGGCCAACCGTTCTGCCGCCTCTCTCGTCTCCAGCAGGCCAAAGACCGTCGGCCCGCTGCCCGACATCATACTCGCCAGAGCACCCTGCTGCATCATCTGTTCCTTATACGCGGCGATGACAGGATACTGTTTTATAGTAACACTTTCGAGGACATTGCACAACAACGGCGCAAGCTCCTCCCTGCTGCCTGCAGCAAGGGCCCGGCACATGGCATCGTTGTCCGGATGGCGCGCGGCCCCCTCGGCATCGTAATGCTGATAGGCCCAGGCCGTCGATACGGAAATCGGCGGCTTGGCGAGCACGACCCAAAACGCAGGGACAGGCGGCAGGCGCCTCAGGACCTCGCCGCGCCCCGTGGCCAGCATCGTGCCGCCGCGCACGCAGAACGGGATGTCCGAACCAATCCTGCCGGCGAGCTCACAGAGCTCTTCGACGGAAAGCCCGAGCTCATAGAGCGCATTGACGCCGCGCAGCACAGCCGCCGCGTCGGCGCTGCCGCCCGCCAGCCCCGCTGCCATTGGAATGCGCTTCGTAAGATGGATCCGGACACCTCCCTGTACCCTGCTGTGCGCAAGCAGCAGGGCCGCCGCGCGATACGCGAGATTCTTGTCGTCAGCCTTGAGCCATGGCACGTCGATCAAGAGCTCAATGCCTTCTGGAATCCGTTCCAGTTGCAGCGTATCATGAAGGCTCACCGATTGCATGACCATGGAGACTTCATGGTAGCCATCGGGGCGCTTGCCCAAGATGTCAAGCGTCAGGTTGATTTTCGCCTCACCATTTATCGTAATCAATATCCCACTTCCTTCATCCATACCGAAATAAGCTGTCCTACATTATTATATGGAATATGCTTTATGTATTCAACATACATTGTGCTTTCCCCTGCCTCCATCGGCGGGCAATCGCACATCTGCACCGTTTTTTTTGCAGGTGATGGCTTTTACCGGACAGCTCGCCTCGCAGAGCCCGCAGCCGCTGCAGGCCAGTGCCGAGACGTACAGCGTCTTCGGCATGCCCTCCGGCTGACGCATCGAGAGAGCGCGCTCAGGGCAGAGCACCGTGCAGAGGCCGCAGGTGTTGCAGGCCGATGAAATCGTGAGCTGCGGGAAGAGTTCGCCAGGTTCACCGCCCTGTGCGGCAATCCAGAGCGCGGAATCAAAGGCATACAGCTTCGTCTGCTGTGCTTCAGCCAGGGTCTGCAGTCCTTCCGTCGCCGAATGGAAAAGCGAGCGAAAAAAATTGCGGCGTTCTACGACGGGGGCTGCCGGCGCCTGTTCACGCGGATGGACCCTCACGAGACGAATGGGCGGCAGGCCCTCCTTTGCCAGGGCCTGCTGACAAGCAGCAATCTCCTGCTCGAGCCAGTGAAAAACGGCCGGGCGGCAAGTTTCGCAACGCGAGATATCGATGGCGAGCTCACGCTCGCGCGTCAGCGACCAGAGAAGCCTTCTGTTCAGAAAGCCCAGGCAGGAAGGTGCCGCCTCCTCCACCCGGCGGCACATGAGCACCTGACGAGTCAGATGACGGGTCCTCGCAAGAGCCCCCGCACAATCATCGGTCCCCGCAATGGCCCCCGCGGGACAAACGGCCTGGCAAAGCCCGCAGTCATCACATTTCTTCGGATCTATCACATGCTGATGAACGGCTCCCTGCGGGCAGATGGCCTCACAAGCATCGCACTGCCCTTGTGCATAGCGCACGAGGCAGCGGTTCAAATCAATCGTTCGCATTTTCTCTATGACTCCTGTCCTTCATTTTGAACCCTATTATACCATAACTGCATAGCTGACTGCAGAAAAAATGGTGTTTATCAGCGATAATAGTTTTCTTTTAAAAATTACTTGCCGCTTCCATTGTTTCCGTCTGACTTTTGCGATATAATACAAACATAAGCCTGATTCATCCCAAAATAATCAAAGGAGGCTATTTCAATGGAAGCACTGATCCTATCACGATGGCAATTCGCCATCACAACCGTCTACCATTTCCTCTTCGTCCCCGTAACACTGGGGCTCTCGATTTTCGTGGCCCTGCTCGAGACGTGTTACGTGCGGACGAAGCGTCCCCAGTGGAAGGCCGCGTCACGCAAGCTCGTGAAATTCTTCGGCACGCTCTTCATCATCAATTTCTCGATGGGCGTTGTCACCGGTATCGTACAGGAATTTCATTTTGGCATGAATTGGTCGGAATATTCCCGCTTCATGGGCGATATTTTCGGCGCCCCGCTGGCACTCGAAGCCCTGACCGCCTTCTTCCTCGAGTCCACGTTCCTCGGCATCTGGATCTTCGGCTGGGACAAACTCTCAGAAAAGGCACACTGCATCTGCATTTGGATTGTGGCCTTCGCGAGCAATCTGTCTGCCTTCTGGATTCTCGTCGCCAACTCCTTCATGCAGCATCCGGTCGGCTACACCCTCAACAACGGCCGCGCCGAGATGACGGATTTCTTTTCTCTCGTGACAAATCACTACATCCTCGGCGAATACTCGCATACGCTCTTCTCGGCCATCGCCACGGCCGGCTTCCTCGTACTGGCCGTCTCTGCCTGGAAGGTGCTGCATGACGAAGTATCCCGCGCCGCCTTCACGCAGACGCTCAAAGCCGGCGCCATCTACATGCTCGTCGGCCTCTTTGCCACCATGGGCAGCGGCCACATGCATGCCCAGTACCTCGCTCAGGCCAACCCCATGAAACTCTCCTCTGTAGAGGCACTCTGGGAAACGGCTGATCCGGCTCCGTTTGCTATCGTCGCCGACATCGACGAGGAAAGCCACAGGAACAACATGGAGATCACCGTACCGGGCGCCTTCTCCTTCATGCTCTACAATACACCGACGGGTGCCGTCAAGGGCATCAATCAGCTGCAGCAGGAATACGCCGCGACGTATGGCCCCGGCGAGTACCGTCCGGATGTGAAGGGCCTCTTCTGGAGCTTCCGCCTCATGATCGGTATCGGCGGGCTCATGATCCTTTTAGGCCTCATCACGCTCTACCTCACCTGGAAGAAGCGTCCGCTGGCCTGCCCGCTGCTCCTCAAGGTACTGCCGTGGCTGCTGCCGCTTCCTTACATCGCCAACTCCGTCGGCTGGTACATCGCGGAAGCCGGACGTCAGCCCTGGATTGTCGTTGGCCTGCAGAAAACGGCTGAAGCCGTTTCGCCGAATCTCACGGGTACGGATGTCTGGATCACGATGATCGGCTTTACGGTGCTCTACCTGCTGCTGGCCATCGTTGCCTTCTGGATTGCCATCCGCTTTGTCCGCAAGACCCGCATCGCAATGGAAGGGAGGGACGCATGATGGATCTCAACATTCTCTGGTTCATCCTCATCGTCGTACTGTTCACCGGTTTCTTTTTCCTCGAAGGCTTTGACTACGGTGTCGGCGGACTGCTGCCCTTCCTCTCCTCGCGGGAAGAGGACCGCGGCGTCATCCTGCGCACCATCACGCCCGTATGGGACGGCAACGAAGTCTGGATGATCACGGCGGGCGGCGCGCTCTTTGCGGCCTTCCCGCACGTCTACGCCACGATGTTCTCGGCCTTCTACCTCGCACTCTTCCTGATGCTCGTCGCCCTCATCCTGCGCGGCGTGGCCTTCGACCTGCGCGGCCGTCAGGAATCGCCCTGCTGGCGTCGCTTCTGGGACGGTGCCATCTGCTTCGGCAGCGTCGTGCCAGCCTTTCTCTGGGGCGTCGCCGTCACGAATCTCATCGCCGGTCTGCCCATCAATGCCCAGATGAACTACATGGGCGGTTTCTTCGACCTGCTGTCGCTCTACACGATTGTCGGCGGCCTTGCGTTCCTGTTCGTCTTCCTGTTCCACGGCGCTGCCTTCCTGACGCTGCGCCTCAAGGACACGGGCCTCATCCTGCGCTGCCAGGCGCTCGCACTCAAAGTCGGCGTCACCGCTGCCATCTTCTTCGTGCTCTGCATGCTGCTGACCTTTGAACACACGGACCTCTTCCAGAGCCCGCTGGCAGCCGTCGCCCTCTTTGGCGCCGCCCTGCTCTTCGTCATCGCTCTTCTGAGCATGAACCTCGGCAAGGGCAAGGCCAGCTTTATCCTGAGCTCGCTGGCCATCGTCGCCACGACGGTCGCCTTCTTCGCCGGCCTCTTCCCGCGCCTCATGGTTTCGAGCCTGAACCCGGCGTGGAGCCTGACGATCACGAACGCCTCCTCGTCGCCTTATACGCTCTCCGTCATGACAGTCGCCGCCGGCATCTTCGTGCCGATTGTCCTTCTCTACCAGATCTGGTCGTATTACATCTTCCGCAAACGCGTCACGCCCAAGGATGCCGAAGAGCATTATTGAGCCGTCCGGAAGACACGACCTCACCATGAAACAACGATTATGAATATGAAGCAGACCTTTCTTTTCAAAGCCCTGCATGAGCAAACGCATACGAGAAACCAGCTGTTCCTCACGGAGCTCCTGCGCGCCATGGCCGTTCTCGGTGCCTGCGGGGCTGCCAGCCTGGCCATCGACCAGGTATTTCTCGGAAAGGGAAGCCTTACGGAAACAGCACCAGTCCTCCTGGTGCTGTTTCTTGTACTCGGGCTTCTCCATCTCCTGGCCCTGCGTCAGGATCATCTGCTGCAGGGCCTGTCTGCAGCGCTGCGCCATGACGTGCGCCATCGTCTTCACCTGCGTCTTCTGTCGCCGGAAGGACAAACGGACCGCAGCTTCCGCCGCCAGCTGCTGCCGCTCGCACTCGAGAGCACGGATGCCCTCGATGCCTGGTTCACGAAGGTCCTGCCCGTCGTGCTCGGCATCCTCGTCGCCATGCCCTGCCTGCTGATTGCCGCCTTCTTCATCGATCCGGTCACGGGCCTCCTGATGCTCATAACGGTCCCCATCGCGCCCTTCCTGCTCTACCTCATCGGGCGCGTGACAAAAGAGGCGAGCCAGCAGCAGTGGCGGCAGATGAACCGCTTCTCCTCAGGGCTCGCCGAGATCCTGCGCGCGCTGCCCACGCTCAAGCTCTTTGCGCGCGAACGGGACGAACGCCGCCGCGTCAGGATGCTCAGCCAGGAATTTGCGCAGGCGGCGCTGCGCGTCCTGCAGCTTTCCTTTGTCTCGGCATTTGCCCTCGAGCTCATCACGACACTGGCCATCGCCATCATTGCCGTGAGCATCGGGCTGCGTCTGCTCTACGGCCAGCTGACGTTCACGGCAGCATTCTTCGTGCTGCTCTTGACGCCGGAATTCTATCAGCCTCTGCGCCTCTCCGGCACGGCTTTCCACAGCGGCATGACGGCCTTCACGGCCGAGCAGGCCCTGAGACCGTACTGCCTGACGCGGGGACCGGCACCGGCCGCAGACAAAGGCAGCTGCCCCGCGGGCTTCGCCCTTGCTGCGCAGGATCTTTCCTTCCGCTATGCGGGCAGTCCGCTCCCCCTCATGAATGGCGTACATATTGCCGTCAAGCATGGCGGCATGACCGTTCTCCACGGGCCGAGCGGCTGCGGCAAGACCACGCTCATCCGCCTGCTCGCGGGCCTGCTGATGCCGGAGGCGGGAACAATCCTGCGCCGGCAGACATCTGCCGACGGCTGGAGCTATGTGCCGCAGGAGCCCCATCTGTACAACGGCACGCTGCTCGAAAACGTCACGCTCTTTCACGAAGAGTACCGTGAAGATGACGCCCTGCAGGCACTTCGGCGCCTTGACCTGACGGATATGGTGCGGGGCCTGCCGCAGGGACTTGACACGCCCCTGGGTGAAGGCGGGCAGAGCCTCTCGCAGGGACAGCGCAAGCGCCTGGGGCTCGCCCGCGTCCTCCTGCAGGACCGCCCGCTCCTGCTGCTCGATGAGCCGACGGCGGCACTCGATGAAGAAACGGCCGCCATCATCCGCGCTGCACTGCTCTCGCTGCGCGGCTCGCACACGCTCTTTGTCATCAGCCATGACGAAGCGCTGCAAAAAGCTGCCGACCAGCTGCTCGCATGGGATGATATCACCGGCGAGAACGATACCCATCAGGAAGGAGATGCATGCATATGAGAAAACTCCTGCAGCTGACCTCCCTCCCAGAGTTCCTGCCCGTCCTTCTGGTGAGCCTCATCGCTCTCTTCACGGGACTGGCGCTGCTTGGCGCCTCGGCCTGGCTCGTCGCCTCGGCCGCACTCATGCCGCCCTTGTACACGCTGGCACTCGGCATCACCACCGTGCGGGCCTGCGGCATCGGCCGCGCCGTCTTCCGCTATGGCGAACGCTATCTCTCGCACCGCATGGCCTTCCGCATTCTGACGGAAATCCGGCTCTCTCTCTACGACCGGGCAGCTTCCATCCTGCCGCTGCGCAGCGGCCCCGCCCGTCAGGGAGAATTCCTGCACGACCTCCTGACAGGAGCCGATGAACTGCGCGACTTCTACGTCCGCTCCCTGCTGCCCGTACTTGCCATCGGCCTCGTCACGGCACTTGCCACCTGGCTGCTCGCGCGCGTACTCGGCTGCATCGCCCTGCTGCTGCCCCTGCTCTACCTCCTGCGGCTCGTACTCGCCTGCCTCCGCCGGCCCGCCGAAGAAGACCAGCGTCGTGCGCTTGACGCCGCCTACCGCAGCGCGCTCCTTGATGTCAGTGCCGGTGCCGACGAGCTCATCCGGGCGGGATCCGGGCCCGCTGCCAGACTTCTCGCAAGAAACGCCCAGGCCCTGCTGCAGGGGGATACCCGTCTTGCACGCGGCGATGCGCGGCGCGATGCCGGCGCCAATCTTCTTGATACCGCCGTCCTGCTCACCCTGCTTGCGCTGCTGATCCTCTGCGTCACGCAGGATAAGCTGAGTGGCATCGACCTCTGCGTCTGGTTCCTGATCCTGCAAACCCTGCTCGTCGAATTCCGCACGCTGCCCGAAGCCGTGCGCCAGGGACGGTGCAGCCTGGCAGCCGCCTCCTGCCTGCCCGAAAAACGGCAGACGCCTGACGGCGATGACGACTCCCGCCCGGATCATGTACCGGATGCGCCTGCCGCTTCGACAGACGGGCCCATCCTTGCCGCGCAGGGACTCGCCTTTTCCTACCGTCGGGGTCAGGATCTCCTGCACGATCTTTCCTTTGCCATCCGCCCCGGCCAGCACACCGCCATCATCGGAGCCAGCGGCTCCGGCAAGACCACGCTCGCCTATCTCCTGCTCGGCGTCTGGCCGCCCGACGCGGGAACGCTGCTGCTGCATGGAACATCCTGCCAGCACATTTCCCATGACGTGCTTCATACGGCCATCGCCGCACTGCCCCAGGGCAGCGTCCTGTTCGCCGGATCCATGCGCGAGAATTTCCAGCGGTACCGCCCCGCGTGCAGCGAAAGCGACATGCGTGCGGCACTTGACACGGCACAGCTCACGGACCTCGTAAAACAGCTGCCGCAAGGCATCGATACGCCGCTCGGCGAAGATGCCTGCGGCCTCTCCGGTGGCCAGCGCAATCGCCTGCTGACAGCCATCGCCATCGCGGGCAAAGAGCCCGTCATCCTGCTCGATGAGCCGACCTGCGGCCTTGACCATGAGACAGCCGGGGCTCTCCTGACGAACCTTTTCGCCAGAGTCAAAAAGACCGGCCAGACCCTGCTCGTCATCACGCATGAACGCGAGATCCTAAGGGACTTCCCGCAGATCATCGAACTCAAAAAGTGACAAATAAAAATGAGCCGCTGCAAAGCTTCCCGGCCTGCAGCGGCTCATTTTGTCTGCTCATTTCATTTCGGTATCGTAGTCGTGCCCCTGCACCATGCGGTGCGGACGCGGTACAAAAGCGGGATTGATGACGCTCTTTTTCGCGTCGTACTCCGGCGTGCGGATGTCCAAGAGATCCAGAAGCGTGTGGATGAAATCATCCGTCATGTACGGGCGGTTCACCGCCGCCTGGAGTGCCTGCCACTTCTCAGGGTGATGCGCGCGGTAGGCAGGCGACGCCCAGAAAATCATCGGCACCTCGAGCGTCTCCTTCGTCGGATGCTCCTCGACGTGGCCCGAGAAACTGCCATGGTCGTACACGGCCTCCCCATGGTCGGGGATGTAGACGACCAGCGCATCCTTATCGGCAAACTTGCCCATGAGGCTCGTCACGACGAAATCATTGTAGAACAGGGCGTTCTCGTACTGCGCGATCTCCGTGCGCTTCTCCAGGGACAGCGTATCCTGCGGCGGCGGCACGTCATCGGCCGTAAACTTCGAGAACAGATACGGGAACCGCATGTAATAGAGGCCGTGGCCGCCCATCAGGTGGATGACGTAGAAATTCTTGGCAGCCGGCTGCGCGAGCACCTCATCGACGAGCGGGAAAAGCGCCTCATCGTAAATGCCGTTGTCCTCATGCGATTCACGCAGCCGCGTAAAGCGGCTGTAATGACTGCGGCCGGCAAAGAGCTGCGCCACATTGCCCCAGATGCCCGAGCTCTCCTGATTAGAGAGCCAGTACGTCCGGTAGCCCGCCGCCTTCATGACATCGATCATGTTGTTGTATTCATACCAGGGTTTTGACGAATCCATGTCCGCGAACGTCAAAAGCTTGCGCAGGACGGCCACGGTCGCCGCCTCCGGGCTAATTGTATCCCGAAAGACCGCGAGCTCCCCCTTGGCTGCCAGCTCATCGAGATTCGGCGTGTTCTCGAGCGGATAGCCGTAGAGATGCATGCGGGCGCGGTTCGTCGACTCGCCGAGGATGAAGACCACATACGGCGTATCACTGCGGTTCTCCGTGATTTCCACATCACTCGCCGCCTCGTTCTTGAGCTTCTCGAACGCCTGGATGTTCTCGACGGAGGTTGTGGCCGCCCGGCTCACGCGCACGACGGGCACATCGAGCGAATCGTTGATGATAAACGAATAATACTCCGAAAGCAGGATGGTCCCCGCGAGCAGCGACGCCAGGAACACGAAGGGCAGCGCATGCGAGAGGCGATGGCGCGACAGAAAAGGAATCCGGCACCTACCCAGGCGGCGGTAGATGAATACACCGGCCGCCACGAGCAGGATGGAGGCCGCCACGCCCTGCCACCCCATGTACATGCGCAGGAACTCACCAGCCTCCCGCGGATTCGTCTGCAGGACAGCCGTCACGATGCCCGCGCCGATGAGCGAGCTGTACTGCACGATGGAAAAGAACTCCAGGCCTCCGAGCAGCAGAGACAGAAAAAACGACGCCGCGAACAGGAACCGCCGCAGCCGCCGCACGGGAATGAAGCCCAGCACGAGGATATAGAGCAGCACCCCGCCGAGCAGGAACACGGCATCGGCCGCGAGCACGCCGAGCTGCTCCCCCTTGTACATATGGATATTGAGCCAGGCAATCGGCGCCAGATTCAGCACGTACAGGACTGCCAGCAGTCCCGCTTCGTGTTCCGCGATATGCGTGCCGCGCGCCCAGGCCCGCAGCAAAAAACGTTTCAAGGCAGGCACATTCCCAAACCTCCTACAAAGATGATATAATTGAATATTATACCATAAATTCAGGAGGTTTTTTCATGACACAAGATGAATTTCATAAGCTTGTCCATTTCGTAATGGATTCGCCGGCTCATCCGCCCGAGAAACTCTTCATCGGCGGTATGGACAGCTGGCATGCCCGCGCCCGCCTCGCCCACTTCCTCGCCATGAAGGGCATCGACAAGACAAAGGAAGCCCTTGAACTCTTCCACAGTGTCGTCGACGCGGACATCGACGACGAGAAGGCCGAGGATGTCGAAGAAAAGGTCTTCGCGCTGCAGCGCCTGAGCTCGCTCGAAAAAGAGCTCGGCCAGCATGACGATGCCCTGCGCCATATCGACCAGGCCATCGAACTTGCAGAATCGACCGATTTTCTCTACAAGTACATCCTGCGCGGAGAGCTCTGGGCTGACCGCTGGAACCTCATGCACAAGATGAACATGACCAAGGAAGCCGAAGCCGAGGTCGATGAGCGCATTGAAGCCTACAAGGACATCCCTATCCACCACAACAGCTACCTTTATTACGGCTACCGCTTCAAGGCACAGCTCTCCGCCGAACGCGGCGTTACGCTTGTAGCCAAGGACTACATGCACATGGCCCTGCACGCCATGGAGATCCCGAAGGAATACGAGGCCGGCCTTGAGAAGGCCTTCGCCGCCACGCACGACAACGCGTCCTGGATCCTGACCGAAGTCGACAAAGCCACGCCGAACCCCGACAATCTCCACTGGGATATCTGAACAAAGCTATGCATCTGTTCGCTGATTTCAGGTATCTTATTGAAAAAATCGGCAATATAACGGCCATGGAGCCCGTCTGATTCCGCCAGATTGGGCCTCGTGGCCTTTTTTGTCAAGCCATGAGACTTTACGAATCGATACAAATGTACTATAATTGTAACATAATATCAAATTTTTAAGGCAATTTACGCCATGATGTCACATAGATTTTAAGGGGGAACTCCTATTGATCAGCAGTATGAGAACGTTTATGACCGCCACATTCCTGATGGGCTGCGTACTCGTTACCGGCACCGCAGCCGCCTCGCCTGTCAAGCCAGCAGCCGTCTCCGCAGCCAGCCTGCCGGATGCCGCCGCAGCAAGCACTGTACCGGCCGCTGCACCTGCCGATTCTCATCCTGCTTACCAGCGTTCCGCACGCCGCGCACAGATGACGCGCAAGATTGCGCCTCTCTCTCCGATCACGCCGACAATGCCGGTCACGCCCGCCACGCAGCTCCCCTCGATCCTCGCGCCGCATGACGGCGATGCCACGGCTGCGGCCTATGCCGTCCGCAATGATTTTGGCAAGAGCAACCTGCACAAATGGAGCAGCGTCTACGGCATGGATACATCATGGGACGAGAACGACGTGACCGATACCGCACATCTGCAGAGCTCGACCGTCGCCTTCCTCGACACTTTGAACGCCGAAGCCCGTGCGGCCGGCGTCTCCTTCGTCATCACGGGCGGTGCCGAGCGCGGCTACCATGCCCACGGCACGTATTCCCATGAGAACGGCTACAAGGTCGATATCTCCGATGACGGCGTCTACGCGGGCACGACAGCCTACCGCGTGCTGCTCGAGGCGCTCGCCCCCTACAAGCATCACCTTTCCCACGAATGGAACAACAACCACTTCGACATCACGATCTACCCCGCTGACTATACGGGGTCCTACTCCGGCGCCAACCACGGCACCGAGGATGATGACGAATAACATACAACATACGGTACAGCCATAAAAAACATGCGCCCGGTCAAAGCTCCCTGACCGGGCGCATGTTTTTTCATGAGCGCATATTCATTCTTTCTGCACGGGAATCGCGATCTCCGTCACGAATTCCTCGCGGCTGTTCGTCAAGCCGTAATCGATAAGCGTCACTTCCTGCGCGGAGCCTGTCACCTGCCAGCCCTGCGCTGCGAGGAACGCCATGAGGCGGCGGTACTCCTGCGGCGCCTCATGGTGACTGCCCCGGAAGCACACGACGGCGTAATCGGCAGCCGGCAGGACCTCCACCGCCCCGTGATAATCATCGGCTTCATCGAGCAACAGGAAAATACCGTCGTACTGCTCGTAACGGCCCCGCACCAAGGACTCCTGCGCAAGACTCAGGCCAATCTTGCCAAGAAAAACCAGCGGCTCCTGCTGCTCCCGCTCCAGTTGGCGAATCGGCAGCTCCATATCCTGCGAGGCGGGCTGACGCAGACTCTCGCGCAGCCAGGCCATGCGCAGCGGTCCGCGTCTGACCAGCCGGATCATATCGAGCGGCTCCCGCTTGGCTTCCCGCAGGCGTTCCAGCCGCCGGCTGATCTTCTGCCCGATGCGCTGCCACTCCCGAATCTTTTCCTCGACTGCCTGCTGCTGGCTCTGCAGCAGGGCCTCCATGCGGCTCACATCCTTGTGCCGGAGAAAATCGGCAATTTCAGTGAGCGGTGTATCGAGCGCACGCAGATAGCGAATCGTATTGAGCGTCTCAAGCTGACGCGGACCATAATACCGGTAACGGCTCAACGGGTCGGTGTACTCCGGCTGCAAAAAACCGAGCTCCTCATAGTGCCGCAGGCTGCTGACGCTGATATGGCACAGCCGCGCCACCTCGCCGATGCGCAGCAGATCGCCGCGCTCCGCCTGGCAGGCACTCTCCTTCTTCTCAACTGGCATGGAGTTCCTCCTTTCCGGCCTGATGCTCTTTCCGCCGCAAATAAGCAAAGGCCAGCAGACAGATAGCGACCGAGACGAGCGAGCCCGAAACCGTCGCGAGTCCCATGGGGAACAGTGTCGCCGGGAACCACACCGACGTCAGGTACACCAGCGGGATGCGCGTCGACACGATGGAAACGACATTGTGCAGGAAGGAAAGTTCCGAGCGGCCGCAGGCACAGAAGTAGCCGCTGAAACTGAAATGGACGCCGGCAAAGATCGTATCGAAGACGTAGCCGCGGAAATAATCGGCACCGGCCGCCACTACCGCTGCATCCGAAGTGAAGAGGGCCACGGCCTGCGGCGCGAGGATCTGCACGACGGCAGCCACGAAGACGCCGTATCCCACCGTGATGCGCATGGCGTAATGCAGTGTCTTTATGGCTTGCTCGCCCTTGCCGGCACCGATATTCTGTGCGCCGAGGGCCGATACCGTCGAGAGCATCGACGAGGGCACGAGGAAAATGAAGCTGATGATCTTCTCCACGATGCCCACGGCGGCTGCATCGGTGAGGCCACGGCCATTGGCGATGACCGTGATGACGAGGAAGGCAATCTGAATGAAGCCATCCTGCAGGGCAATCGGCACACCGATACGTAAAATGCCGCCCATGACCGCCCGGCAGGGCTGGAAGGCCTGACGAGTGACCCAGGCGCCGAGCTCATCCCGCTTCATGAAGAAGATGCCGAGCAGGACGCTGGCAGCCTGCGAAATCGTCGTGCCGAGTGCCGCACCGGCGGGCCCAAAATGGAAATACCCCATGAAGAGATAATCGAGCCCGATGTTGACGAGACAGGCCGCCAGGATGATATACATCGGCGTCCGCGCATCGCCGAGTCCGCGGAAAATCGCACTGATGATGTTGTACGCCGTGATGAACGGGATGCCGATGAAGCAGATCCAGAGATAGGCCTCCGTACCTGCGACGGCTTCCGCCGGCGTCGCCATCCAGCCCGTGATATCCGCGGTCAGATGGACAAGCATCAGGGAGAGCACGAATGAAACGACGAGGAACAGGACCGTCGTATTGCCGATATTCCGCGCCACGCGCTCCCGGTCCTCCGCCCCCACCGCCTGTGCGATGCAGACCGTCGTGCCCATCGCGAGGCCGACGATCATGACGGTGATCATATGCATGACCTGGCTGCCCACCGATACGGCCGTGATACTGGCAGCCCCCTCGAACTGACCGATGATGAAAAGATCCGCCATGCCATAAAGCGTCTGCAAAAAATACGAGAAAAAATATGGCAGTGAGAATAGTCCGATATTCTTCAAGACACTGCCTGTGGTAAAATTCCTGACCAAGATTCAACCTCCACCCCATTCCTCGACAGTTAGCGGGATACATGCCATTCCCGCGTTCTCCTCCATGATAAACGCTACAACCATAATAGAGTCAAGACAATTATCCCGTCAAGATGCAAAAAACTGCTTCACCCTGCCAGTTCCCTTGTCTGACAGATGTGAAGCAGTTTTGATGTGCCAAAGCCCGTTGATTTTAGGAATGCTCCTCGGGATTCTGCAGCGGATGATGGTTCATGAAGCGCTTGAACGCAATGCCCGGCTCGCTGAAGCCGCGGCCCATGACCTCGCTGGCCGGCACGATGAGCATGAAGGCATGCGGGTCAATGGCGTGCGCAATCAGCTTGATCTTGCTGACCTGCGTGAGCTTGACGACGACAAAGACGACATTGCGCTCCTTGCGCGTGAATGCACCCTGCCCGTGCAGGAACGTGACGCCGCGTCCGACCTCCATGATGCCGTCGGCAATCTGGTTGGAATGGTCCGAGATGATCAGCACGGCCTTGCGGCTGTTGAAGCCCGCGATGACCTTATCTGTGACCATGCCGTTCATATACATGCAAATGAGCGTGAACATCGCCGGCGCCACGCCGAACAGGAACGCCGCCACGCACATAATCATGCAGTTGAACGCGAAGATGACGCCGCCCATATTGAGCGAATAATACTTCTTGGCAATCGCACCAACGATATCGAAACCGCCCGTGCTGCCATTCATGCGGAAGACGATGCCGTAGCCGATGCCGTTGAATACACCGCCGAAGATGGCCGCCAGCATGACATCATTGACCGGCGCATACGCATTGAGAAAGCGCGTGAGGTCCAGGCACAGGGAGAAAATGCCCGTGCCGATGATGACATCGATCGTATAGCTGCGCCCCATCGTCTTCCAGGCCGTCGCCAGAAGCGGGATATTGTAGAGGAACGTCTGCAAGCCGATGGGCAGCTGCGTCAGATAGTAAACGATAATGGCAATGCCCGTAGCACCGCCCGTCAGGAGATGAGAAGGAACGAGAAAAAGATTGATGGAGCAGCTGGCGATCAGACAGCCCAGCGTGATGCCCAGATACCGCAGCGCGCGATGATGCATCATCTTCATCGTCACCACCATTACGATTCATCTCCCTTCAGCACGACGGCCTTATCTTTCGGCAGGCGCGACGTATCGATTTCCTTTTCGGCAATGCGCCAGTCGAGCGGGCCTTCCTCCGTCTCACCCGCAATCTCCCACTGCTCGGCTTCCTCATCCGTCAGCGGCAGCGACGTGATGCGCATCCCGGTCAGATAGCCCTGCTCGGCATCGACTGTCAGCACCAGCCGGTCGTGCGGATGGCCCTCGCGCGCGTAGACATAGCAGATTGCACCATCGATCATCTGGCGGTCTTTTTTGCCATACGTCTGCCGAATCCAGTACGAGGTCGCACCAAAGCGAATGCCGTCACGTGCCTCATAGCGGTCATCGCCGACAACAATGTCCACGACCTTGCCCGTCCTGCGGCTCACCGCCGCCTCATCGTGGTTCTTGAACGTATAAACCTTCACGGGCACGCCCTGACGCGTGATTTCTTTATCAAAGAGCGGCGTGCCGAATTTTTCGAGCAGCTGCGCTTCCGTATCCCCCAGGGACACCCCGCGGCAGGAAAAATCCGCCTCCTCGACCTTGCCGGCTGCCTCCGCCGGCAGTGCTGCCACCACCAGGATCAGCAGCAGAAACAGGGCGGTCACGCCCCGGATCAGCCGTAATCTCATCGTAATATCCTCCCGTTACAAATTATCAGTGGCTCAAAAAGCAAAATTGCCCTGATGGAAAATGGGCACCTGCTGCCCGCTGCGCGTCGTGCCGACGATCTCCAGATCCGCACTGCCGATCATGAAGTCCTCATGCACGAGGGAATCATTGACACCATGCTGCAGAAGCGTCACGCTGTCCATCTTCTCCCCGCCCTTGAGGCAGGTCGGATACGCCTTGCCGAGTGCCAGATGACAGGCGGCATTCTCATCGAACAGCGTGTTGTAGAAGAGCACGCCGCTCCTGGAGATGGGCGAATCAAACGGCACGAGCGCCACCTCGCCGAGATAGCGCGCCCCCTCGTCCGTATCGAGCAGTCCCTTGAGGATATCGGCCCCCTTCTCCGCGCCGAAGTCCACGACCTTGCCATCGCGGAAGACAAAGTGGAAGCCCTCGATGAGGTTGCCGTCGAAATTCAGCGGCTTCGTCGCATAGACCACGCCGTTGACGCCATCGCGCTTCGGCAGCGTGTAGACTTCCTCCGTCGGCATGTTGGCCGCAAACATCACGCCGAGTTCCGATTTCTCGGCACCGCCGGCCCAGATATGGCCCTCCGGCAGTTCAATCGTGAGGTCCGTGCCGAGAGCGTTCGTGTAATGCAGAAACTGGAAATCGTGGCGGTTGAGGAAATCCGCCGCCCGATGCAGGAAATCGATATGCTCGCGCCAGGCAGCTACTGTGTCGATGCCTTCGCCCACGCGGACCGTCTGGAAGATCTCCCGCCAGAGACGCGCGACGGCCTCTTCCTCGCCAAGCTGTGGGAATACCTTGCGCGCCCAGGACTTCGTCGGCACCGACACGACGCACCACGTATTCCGGTTGTTCATCAGGCGTGCGCGGTACTCAAGAAGCGCCGCCCCAGCCGCCTGATTCGCGAGCTTGAGCTTCTCGGCATCGATGTCCTGGAAAATCTCGGGATTGCGCGCCGCAATCGACACAAAGGCTGCACCCTGCTCGGCGTAATCCGTAAAGAACGCCCGGCGCCACTCGGGAAACTCCGTGAAAAGCTGCTTATCGCCCTCCGCATAGCGGATATGCGCGAGCTCTTCATCGCCCCAGCTCACCACGACATCATGCGCACCGGCCGCAAACGCTTCTTTTGCAATCGTGCGCGCAAACGCCGCACACTCGATTGGCGACTGGATCACGAGAATCTGGTCCTTCTGCAGATTGACACCCACGCGCACGACCAGCCGTGCATACGAGGTCAGTAATTCCTGGTTCATGATATATTCCTTTCCATTCTTTATCATTATCTCAGCCATCAAACTTCATCCGTATCAAAGAGCAGCGTGACCGGGCCATCGTTGACCGAAGCGACCTGCATCTCCGCCCCGAACTCCCCGTGCTCGACGTGGAAGCCTTTGGCGCGCAGATCCGCCATGAAGCGCTCATAAAGAGGCTCCGCAAGCTCCGGCTTCGCCGCATGCGAAAAGCCCGGGCGGCGCTTCTTGAGATCCGCATAGAGCGTGAACTGCGAAATGACGAGGAACGCCCCGCCCACCTGATCAATGCTCTTGTTCATCTTGCCCGCTTCATCCGAAAAGACCCGGACATGGGCGACCTTCTCCGCCAGATGGTCGCAGACCTCCTCCGTATCCTCAGGCCCCACGCCCAGGAGCACGAGGAATCCGTTCTCGATCCTGCCGCGAACCGTCCCCTCGATGGTCACGCTCGCGGACGTCACACGCGTCACGACCGCCTTCATTTGATTCCCTCCATATACGGTGCGACGAAATCGCGGATCGTCGCGAAATACTTTTTCTGATCCTGCTGGCTGGCCGCCGCATGCACGGCTCCCGACACCATCAGCAGCTGCTTCTGTGGAGCCGTCGAGGCATCGTAGAGCTGGCGGGCCATCTCAGGCGGCACGAGCGTATCCTTATCGCCATGGATAAAGAGCGTCGGGATCTTCGCGTGCTGCTCCGCCACGAGCGGCGAAGCCTCATGCAGGCTGAAATCCGTCTTGGCCTTGCAGCGCCAGTCGAGCAGATTCATCGCCGGGAAAGACGGCAGGCCAAAGGACGACTCGAGCTGATACGCGAGCAAATCGTACGCATCCGTATAGCCGCAGTCTTCCACGCAGGCCACGACATTTTGCGGCAGCTCCGGCGCAGCCGAGGCCATCATGACGGAAGCCGCCCCCATCGAGACACCGTGCAGAATGATCTTCGCATCGGGGTCCGTGCGGGCAATCTTCTTCGCCCAGTCGACAAGGTCGCGGCTCTCGCGATATCCCATCGTCAGATAACGTCCCTCGCTCGCGCCCGAAGCCCTGAGATCCGGCGTCAGCACCTGATACCCGCGCGCAAGATAATTCGCCGCGATATACCACGAATTCTGCTGCGTGCAGCCATATCCGTGCGCCACGATGACCCAACGGTGTCCGTCCTGCCCCGGCGAAAAACGCGTGGCCTTGAGCATGAGGCCGTCAAACGACGTCAGCTCCCACTCCTCGGACGGATAATCCGGCTTCGTGAACTGCCGAGCCTCCGGCGGCATCAAGAGTGCATACGCCTTCGGCGGCTCCTGCGGATTCTCCGCCGTCCCGCGTTCCAGGCCGAAATGCACAAAGTAATTGCCAACAAAATATCCTGCCCCAACAACCATCGCCGCCACCACGATGACCGCCGTCAAAAGACAGGATACAAGAATCTTCTTCATCGCTAGTATACCCTTTCCAGAAAAATTTTTCCACAAATTCACGCAAAAAATCATACAACGACCATTATAGCATCGAATTCTGTACTGTGCCGGAAAATCGAAAATTTTTCTTCAGGACCTCTTCTACCGCTGTGCGGTCCCCCTTCTCCGGGGATGCCCCCGGCATCCCGCGCTTTGCGCCCGTGCGCGGGGCTGCGACGCTTGTAAAGACGCATAATCAAGTGTTGTTCTTTTCCGTCAGTCCATGGACCTCTTCCACTGCTGCGCGGTCCCCCTTCTCCGGGGATGCCCCCGGCATCCCGCGCTTTGCGCCCGTGCGCGGGGCTGCGACGCTTGTAAAGACGCATAATCAAGTGTTGTTCTTTCCCGTCAGTCCATGGACCTCTTCCACCGCTGCGCGGTCCCCCTTCCCCGTGCGCGGGGAAGGCTAAAAAGACCCGCTGTGATTGACAGCGGGTCTTGTTCGTGACGATATGCGTTTAGAAGTCTGCTTTCCAGAGGCCGTGGAGGTTGCAGTAGGCGAAGGCCGCTACGGGCTTGTCGTCGCCGGCTACCTTGAAGACGGCTTCCGGCGTGTCACCGGGTTTGAGGTGCTTGATCTGAGCGCCCTGCTCCGTCTGGAGATGAATCCACTCGATGTAGTGTTCCGGCAGCATCGGATGCGCGACTTTACCGACCTGGACGGTGACTTCGCCGCCTTCGCGGTCAAACGTCACTTCCGGTACGTGTTTTTCCTGCGCGGCATCCTGCGTGTTCGGGATGAGCTCCGTCATCGGAGCCGAGCAACACGAGAGCGTACCGCCGCGGTCCTCGATGAGTCCGACGATATTACCACAAGTCTTGCATACAAAGAAACGTTTTGCCATAAAAAAGCCCTCCTTGCAAAAATACTTGTCACTATCACTATTGTACCGATTCCCATGCGGACTGGCAAGGTATTTTCAGATATTTCTTATCTTTCGTCAGCCCTGCTCCTTACGCAATCCAGGCGTTGAATTTCTCGACCATCTTGAACGGTTTGTACGACTCCTTGGCCTTGCGCAGGCCTTCGTGGCCCATGTCTTCCTCACGGTTGATGTAGGTCATGTCCTGCCAGGCATTGGCGACGAAGCCCTGGTTGATGGCAGGATACGCGCCGCGGATGTTCGGGTCGGCCTTCTCGACATGGATGACGGCCGTGTCCGCATTGAGCGGCTCGCCGAAGGTGAATGCGATGATGCGGTTGTCGAGCCGGATGGCACCGCCCTTGAGCTTGAAATACGCGTAGTCGTTGAGTATTTCAAGGATGGCCTTGCGCTCCCAGGCGATGAAGGGGTCGTCCGGTTCATCCTGCAGGCGCAGCTTGTACCAGTTGTTGAGCTCAATCTTGCAGGCCGTGATAATGTCGTCCGTGATGGGCAGGTATTCGGCTTCCGGATAGAGCTTGCGGAACGCATTGAGATGATTCTTTTTCGAATGGAGCTTGCGGCCCGAGAGCGTCGTGAGCTTTTCGGCCTCATAGACGTAATCCCAATTGTCGCGATCGTCTTCGATCGTGAATGCCGCGCCCTTGTAGCCTGCGAGGAATTCCGCAAACGGCTTTTCGAGGCCCGTGAAGTAGAAAGGCCAGCCCTGTTCCTTGAAATAAGCAAGGAAAGAATCGACAGCCTCCTGCCACCGGTCTTCGTCGCAGAACGGCTGGATGGCCATATGCTGTCCTTCCCATTCACAGATCATGTAGAGGATCCCATCTTCCTCGGCCCACTGGATGTGGTACGGTTCACGCCACATGTAGAAATTCGTGAACGTGAAATGGGAATTCTCATAATAACGGCTGGCAAAATAACGGTCCAGCACCGGTTTGTCTTCTTTTTGCAATAACTGGAATTCGATGATGCTCATCCCCCCGGTGAAAACTATACTTGTTATTCATTTATTATATCAACGATGTCAAATCCTGTATGTGACTGACTCACTTGCTGTCCTTGGCGGGATGTGCCGCGTTCTGCCGCGCGGCGTTCAGGATTCCAGTTTCTTCATCTGACGGGCTGCTTCCGCCTGGCGCACGACCTCCTCAAGACCGGCGCCGCCGGCTGCGGCCACGGCAGCGAGCACCGCCCCCTCGGCGAGCGGGCAGTCGACGAGGCGCACAGCGTCATCACGGCATTCCTCGACGGCAAGCTCTGCCGTCATGACGGCGGAGCCCATATCCATGAGGACGACGGCACCATCCATGCCGCAGACTTCCTCAATGGCCGTCTTGACCCGCGAGAAACTCGTGCCGAGCATGCCGTCTTCAAGGCCGCCTGCCGCTTCGATGGGCACGTCGCCGTGCGTCATCATCGCGGCCAGTTCCCTGACGCCTTCCGCGAGCTTCTGGCTGTGCGATACGATTACAATACCAACCACAAAAATTCCCCCCTTGCGATGAAATGCGGCCAGCAGAGCTGACCGCATGATTCATCTTTATGGCATGGACACGGCAAGCCGTGTGCGACTTATTTGTAGTAACGGACACCGGCCTCGAAGAGCTGCTGGTCCTTGGCGCCCGGAACGTTCTTTGCGATGTCGGCGCCGATGCGCTCCGAATGCCCCATCTTGCCGAGCACGCGGCCGTCGGGGCTCGTGATACCCTCGATGGCATCGATGGAGCCGTTCGGATTGAACGGGATGTCCATCGACGGATTGCCGGCGGCATCGACGTACTGCGTCGCGATCTGGCCGTTGCGGCGCAGCTGCTCAATCGTGGCCTCATCGGCTACGAAGCGACCTTCGCCATGGGAAACGGCAATCGAGTGGACATCGCCGACCGAGACGTTGTTGAACCACGGCGAGAGGTTCGAGGCGACGCGCGTCTCGACCATGCAGGAGACGTGACGGCCGAGCGTGTTGTGAGTGAGCGTCGGGGAATTCTGCGAGAGGTCGCGGATCTCGCCGTACGGCACGAGGCCGAGCTTGATGAGTGCCTGAAAGCCGTTGCAGATGCCAAGCATCAGGCCGTCGCGCTTCTCGAGCAGGTTCATGACTTCTTCCTTGATGCGCGGATTGCGGAACATAGCCGCGATGAATTTGCCGGAGCCGTCCGGTTCGTCACCGCCGCTGAAGCCGCCCGGCAGCATGATGATGTTGGCCTGCTCGATGCCCTTGACGATGGCTGCGACCGTTTCTTCAACGGCAGCCGGCGTCAGGTTGCGGACGATCAGCGTCTCAGCATCGGCGCCGGCGCGCTCCCAGGCGCGGGCCGAATCGTACTCGCAGTTCGTGCCCGGGAATACCGGGATGAAGACGCGCGGACGCGCGATGTGCGTGCCGCCCGTGAGGACATTGCCCTTCGTGTACGGCGTGAAGATGGCTTCCGATTTGGCCTTCTTGTGAACGTTCGTCGGGAAGATTTTCTCGAGCGGCGTCGTGTAGGCCGCGACGGCGGCGCTCAGCGCAACCGTCGTGCCGTTGCAGACAATTTCCTGCGCAGCCGTCGTCTGGCCGAGCACATAAGCGCCCGTGCCGGCAAGCGCAGCTTCCACGTCGACGCCAGTGGCCACTTCGAGCAGGATCGTGCCGTAATCGGCGCAGAAGAGTTCTTCCTTCGTCATGTCCTTCGCAAAGGTGAAGCCGATCTCATTGCCGAATGCCATCTTCGTGACGGCAGCGGCGACGCCGCCCACGCCGATGCTCTGTGCGGAGAGTACCTTGCCTGCAGCCGTGAGGTCATGGATCCTCGCAAAGTTCTCGCGGAGTTTCGCGAAGACCGGCAGATCCTGCTCATCCTTCGGCGCCGGCACAAGGTAGACGCGGCTGCCGGCCTGCTTGAACTCCGGCGAGAGCGCATGGTCGGCCTTCATGACGTCGACGGCAAAGGCGGCGAGCGTCGGCGGCACGTGGATGTGCTCAAAGGTGCCGGACATGGAGTCCTTGCCGCCGATGGCCGGGATGCCCATCTCGTGCTGAGCCCAGAGGGCGCCGATGAGTGCAGCAAACGGATTGCCCCACTTCGCAGGGTCCTTGCCGAGGCTCTCGAAGTATTCCTGGAAGGTCAGGCGAACCTTGGAGGCATCGCCGCCGAGTGCGACCATCTTGGCCGCAGCCTCGACCACGGAATACAGAGCACCGTGGAACGGGCTCCAGGTCGTGAAGGCCGGATTGAGGCCGAACGTCATGGCCGTGGCCGTGTTCGTCTCTGCGCCGAGCACCGGCAGTTTGGCAACCATGCCTTCAGACGGGGTCAGCTGCGTCTTGCCGCCGAACGGCATCAGCACGCTGTTGCCGCCGATGGTCGAGTCAAAGCGTTCGGCAAGGCCCTTCTGGCTGCAGACGTTGAGGTCCTGCAGGTTCTTGAGCCAGGCTGTTGCAAGGTCGTCGCAGGCAGCGACGGCTGCAGGCACCTCGAAAAGGTAGCGCTTGGCCGTATCCGGCTGGGCGATGACAGCCGTGACGTGCTGGCGCACGCCGTTCGTGTCGAGGAAGGCGCGGTTCATCTGCACGATTTCCTTGCCGCGCCACTTCATGATGAGGCGCGGTTTCTCGGTGACGATGGCGACCGGCGTCGCCTCGAGGTTCTCATCATCCGAGAACTTCTGGAAGGCTTCGACATCCTTCGGGTCAAGTACGACGGCCATGCGCTCCTGCGATTCGGAGATGGCCAGTTCCGTACCGTCGAGGCCCTTGTATTTCTTCTTGACGGTATCGAGGTCGATGACGAGGCCGTCGGCGAGCTCGCCGATGGCAACGGCAACGCCGCCGGCACCGAAGTCGTTGCAGCGCTTGATCATGCGCGAGACGCTCGGGTTGCGGAAAAGGCGCTGGATCTTGCGCTCCGTCGGCGGATTGCCCTTCTGGACCTCAGCGCCGCAGGTCGTCAGCGATTCTTCCGTATGCTCCTTCGAGGAACCCGTTGCACCGCCGCAGCCGTCACGGCCCGTGCGGCCGCCGACGAGCACGATGATGTCGCCGGCTGCCGGACGCTCGCGCACGACGTTCTCCTTCGGTGCCGCCGCGATGACGGCGCCAATTTCCATACGCTTGGCCATGTAGCCTTCGTGGTAGACTTCGCGGACCTGGCCCGTCGCGAGGCCGATCTGATTGCCGTAGGAGCTGTAGCCGGCTGCGGCGCCGAGCGTGATTTTCTTCTGCGGCAGCTTGCCCGGCAGCGTCTCACTGAACGGGCGGCGCGGATCGGCAGCGCCCGTCACGCGCATGGCCTGATAGACGTAGGAACGGCCGGAGAGCGGATCGCGGATGGCACCGCCGAGGCAGGTGGCCGCGCCGCCGAACGGCTCGATTTCCGTCGGATGGTTGTGCGTCTCGTTCTTGAACATGACGAGCCAGTCTTCCTGCCTGCCGCCGATATCGGCCTTGATCTCAATGCTGCAGGCATTGATTTCCTCGGATTTATCGAGGTCTTCGAGCAGGCCCTGCTTGCGCAGTGCCTTCATGCCGATGATAGCGATGTCCATGAGCGTGACCGCGCGATCCGTATCCTCACCGTAGAGGTCTTTGCGGTCTTTCATATACTGGTCATACGCCTTCTTCATGGCCGGCGTGAAGTAGCCGTCCTCGATCTTCACGTCGTCGATGGCCGTCGTGAATGTCGTGTGGCGGCAGTGATCCGACCAGTACGTGTCGATGACGCGCAGCTCCGTGATCGTCGGGGCGCGGTGCTCCGTGCCGCGGAAATACGTCTGGCAGAACTTAAGGTCCTCAAAGCTCATGGCAAAGCCGCGCGCATCCATGAAAGCGTGCAAACCGGTTTCATCGAGGTCGTTGAACTCACTCAGGACTTCGACGTCGGCCGGCTCCGTCGTCACCATGTCGAGGGATTCCGGCTTCTCGAGCGAGGCCTCGCGGCTCTCGACGGCGTTGATGCAGTAATCCTTGATCTTGGCAAAGTCGGCATCACTGACCTCGCCCGTCAGCACGATGACGCGGGCCGTCGCGATTTCCGGGCGTTCCTTCTGCGTGACGAGCTGGACGCACTGGGCGGCCGAGTCGGCTGTCTGGTCATACTGGCCTGGCAGGTACTCGACGGCAAATACGCGGGAATGCGGGAAATCCGGCAGCGTCTCCTCGTAGACCTGGTCTACCGGAGCTTCGGCGAAGACGACGAACTTGACCTGCTCATACTCTTCCTCGCTGAGACCTTCCATATCGTAGCGCTTGATGATCCGCACCGACTGCAGGCCTTCGAGATGGAAGGTCTCCTTGAGGTCGTCGCAGAGCTGCTGAGCTGCGATATCGAATCCCTGTCTTTTTTCTACGAAAATTCTTCTTACCGTCATGAGTGTTTCTTTCCTCCAAATACAACGAGATGAACCAATTCCCTCACAAGCGATCGACTGCAATCTTGCCCGCAGGAGCTGCCACGGGTGCAGACGTGAAAATTTGCTTCTATATTCGTATTGTACCGAAAAGATTTGGCAGATGCAAGAAGCCATCACAATCTTTTCGCAAAGAGACGCTTGTCCAGCAGTTATTCATCATTTGTTTCCTTCTGGTGGATAGTATCAGCATTTGCTTTATTATTGCTTGCACTTATGATATAATTGTTCTAATTTCTATGAATTGTTTTACATGTGATTTGACCAAAAGGAGGGCCTGGAACATGAAAGAACTGCTAGAGCTCCTGGAACATGACGCGCGCCGCCCCGTCAGTGAGCTGGCATCCATGCTGCACCGCAGTGAATACGAGGTCGAGCAGGACATCAAGAAGCTCGAGAAGGACAAGATTATCCTGTCCTACAACACGTTGATCAACTGGGAAAAATTCGGCACGGATACGGTCACGGCCATCATCGAGATCAACCTGACCCCGCAGCGCGAGGTCGGCTTCGACGCGATTGCCGAGCGCATCTACCGTTTCGACGAGGTCCGCACGGTCTACCTCATGAGCGGCAGCTTCGACCTGCTCGTCATCATCGAGGGCAAATCGCTGAAGGACGTGGCCAATTTCGTCGCGACACGCCTCGCCACGATTGAGGGTGTGACGCAGACGCGCAGCCATTTCATGCTCAAGCCGTACAAGAAGGACGGCGTCATCATCAACGATGAGGAACGCGACCGCAGACTGGTGGTGACGCCATGATTGAGACCCGCTCTGACTGGCATGACCGCCTTTCCCCCGCCGTCAATGCCATTGCACCGTCTGGTATCCGCAAATTCTTTGATATCGCCGCCCAGATGGAAGATGTCATCTCCCTTGGCGTCGGCGAGCCGGATTTTGTGACACCATGGTCCATCCGCGAGAGCTGCGTCTATGGCCTCGAACAGGGATACACCTCGTACACGGCCAACCGTGGCCTGCCCGAGCTGCGCGAAGAGATTGCCAAGCACTACAAAGAAGAGTACGACTGCTCGTATGAGGCCAGGACCGATATCCTCGTGACCGTCGGCGTCAGCGAGGCACTCGATCTCGCGATGCGCGCCATCCTCGCCCCCGGCGACGAAGTCCTGATCCCGGAGCCCTGCTACGTCTCGTACCAGGCCTGCACGACGCTTGCCGGCGGTGTTCCCGTGGCCGTGCCCGCCAAGATTGAAAACGAATTCCGCATCACGCCGCAGGAGCTCGAGGAGCACGTCACCGACAGGACGAAGGTACTGCTCATCGGCTACCCGAACAACCCGACGGGCGCCATCATGCGCCGTGAGGACCTCATGGCCATCGCAGCCTTCGCGAAGAAGCATGACCTCATCGTCATTTCTGACGAGATTTACGGCGATCTCACGTATGGCGGCGAGGAACACGTCTGCTTCTCCTCGCTGCCCGACATGCAGGAGCGCACGATCCTCCTGAATGGCTTCTCGAAGGCATACGCGATGACGGGGTGGCGCATCGGTTACGCGATGAGCAATCCGACAATCATCAGCGCGATGACGAAGATCCATCAGTACACGATGCTCTGCGCGCCGATCACGGCTCAAATTGCCGCCATTGAGGCCCTGCGTCACGGCAAGAAGTACATGCAGAAGATGGTCGCGGAATACGACCGCCGCCGTCACCTCATCTACGACGGCTTCACGAAGATGGGCCTCTCCTGCTTCGAGCCGAAAGGTGCCTTCTACATCTTCCCGAACATCACGAGCACAGGCTACACCTCCGAGGAATTTGCCGAGGAACTCCTGAAGAGCGAACACGTCGCCCTGATCCCGGGTTCCGCGTTCGGCGCCTGCGGCGAAGGTCATGTGCGCTGTTCCTATGCGACGTCCATCGACAAGATTTCCGAAGCCCTCGCGCGCATCGAGAACTTCCTCAAGAACCATCCCAAGCGATAAAAACAGCAGCATGTCAACAGGCCCCGACCTGCGTTTACGCGTATGACGGGGTCTGTTTTTGTATGCCTGCCGTTTTCTTCTTCGCATTTCCGGATTTTCCTGTCAGTCCACTTGTCAAACGACCGCACTGTGATATAATGGAACAATCTCGTAAGTTGATCGCTTTGTTACAGGAGGTTTGTCATGGATTGGTCCAGGGGCTATGCGCTCATCGTCGCCGCCGCATTTCTTTCGGAATACATCCGCGTCCGCGTGGATTATCACATCCTGGAGCTCACACTCATATGCATCGCGGTACCGGTCCTCTTCTTCGCCGTCTGTGTCGTCTGTTATCTCGTGCTCGCGTCACTCACCGACCGCGTCTGCAATTTCATCGAGGGCAACGGATTCCGCACCGATCCCTGACTGTCTCTCAAGAGGCTGCCGGCGGCCGCATCGTTGACAAAGCATACCGTTCATGGTATACTATTTCCTGTTCCGGACATATGCGCTCGTAGTCCAGTGGATAGGACGTTGGCCTCCGGAGCCGAAAGCGGCAGTTCGACTCTGCCCGAGCGCACCACTATATGGCAATAACAGGTTTCAGCAAAGGCTGCGTGACCTGCAGCAGGATTCCCGACACGATGTGCCGGGAATTTTTTTACGCACAGAAAAGAACAGGGGACGTTCCCGGCACATATATGCGTGCCGGAGCGTCCCCTGTTCATCCATATTGCCTTATACGTTTGTCCGCCCGTTATTTGGCAACCTGAGCGGCATCAGACGTTTTCGTCCCTTCTGGCTGCCACTTGCGCATGGCCTCGTTGCGGACCTTGCTCTTCTCCTCCGGCGTCAGCTTCCAGTAATCTCCGAATTTGCCATCCTGCTTGAGTGCCGGCTCCCAATCGCCGTACGTCGGGTTCGGCAGGGCGATGAAGCGATGCCCAAACTCTGCCTTGTGCTGGTCAACGAGAGCATTGCGCTCCTTCTGTCCCTTGTGGTACGTGCCGATTGGCAGGTCGCCTGCATTGTCACCGAGGTAGACGACGACGTCGTATTTCTGGCTGACCGCATCGTAGCGCGGCTGCTTGTTGCTCGTATCCGTCTTGAAGAGCATGTGCTCGCGGTCGATCTGCGGAAAGCCGACGGCCTTCATGTTCTTGGCCGAGCCATCGTACTGCGTCTTCATGCTACGGTTCGTGACATAGAAGATGTCGACGCCGAGCTTGTCAACCGACTGCAGGAACTCTGCGGCACCCGGCATGGCCGTGGCTTTGGCGGCAGCGCACCAGGCATCCCAGTTCTTGTTGCTGTAGGCGTTGTCCGTGCCGATGAGGCCGGCCTCAAAGGCGCTGTTGTCAAGAACCGTCTCGTCGGCATCGAGCACGATGGCCAGTGGCTTGTCGCCAGCCTTGTGATGAGCCACGGCGCGCACGACCTGATCAAGGGCGGCATTGTATGCCTGATAGCAGAGCTCGCGGTATTCGGCCGAGTTCTGCATCCAGGCAGCGGCCATCGTCAGTTCGGCGTTGAGGTCCTGCTGCGTGTAAGCCTGTGCTTCTGCGGCAAACGTCGTCTGCGGTGCACCCGTGATCAGCGAAATCCCCAAAGCGGCAGCAACCAGCAGGCTCTTCTTCTTGCTCATGAACGTCATCGTCATTCCTCCATTTTCCCTCTCGGAGCGATGCTCCAAGAATCTCTCTCGTTTTCAATAAACAATATTATTATAAGTCTTAAAATATAAAGATAAAAGGACATTTGACCAAAAATTTCGGACTTATGTCCATTTTTTGTACCGGTTTCGGGTAGGAATCACCGCTGGAAGGAACGAAATAAGAAACATCAAGATTTGGCAGGAGGTTTTTTTATGGCAAATGAACAGAAGGCCTGGTGGAAAGAGGCCGTCATCTATCAGATCTATCCGCGCAGTTTCCAGGATTCCAACGGCGATGGCATCGGCGATTTGCCGGGCATCACGCAACGCATCCCCTATCTCCGGAAACTCGGGGTCGACGTCATCTGGCTCTCCCCGATTTATCGGTCCCCGAATGACGACAACGGCTATGACATCTCCGATTACCGGGCCATCATGGACGATTTCGGCACGATGGCGGATTTCGACACCTTGCTCAAGACGGCACACGAGGCCGGCATCAAGATCGTCATGGATCTCGTCGTCAACCATACGTCCGATGAACATGCCTGGTTCGTCGAGAGCCGCAAGTCCCGCGAGAATCCGTACCGGGATTTCTACATCTGGAAAGATGGCAGGAACGGCGGCGCACCGAACAACTGGGAGTCATACTTCAGCGGCCCGGCCTGGCAGTACGATGAGGCCACGGATCAGTATTACCTGCACTGCTTCTCGAAGAAACAGCCCGACCTCAACTGGGAGAACCCCAAGGTCCGCGATGCCGTCTTCGACATGATGACCTGGTGGTGCGAGAAGGGCATCGACGGCTTCCGCATGGATGTCATCTCGATGATCTCGAAGGACCAGTCCTTCCCGGACGGCCCCGTCAAGGCGGACGGCTACGGCGACCTTTCGCCGCACGTCTGCAATGGGCCGCGCGTCCATGAATACCTGCAGGAAATGAATCGCCGCGTACTTTCCCATTACGATCTGCTGACCGTCGGCGAAGCTGCCGGCGTCACGATTGATGAAGCCAAGAAGTACGCGCGCAGCGATGGTAAAGAGCTCGGCATGGTCTTCCAGTTCGAGCATGTCGGCCCGGAGAACGGCAAGGGCAGCATTATCGACAAGTGGACGACGGGCAAGCCGCAGATGCCGAAGGTCCGCGCCATCCTCAACAAATGGCAGCGGGAGCTTGATGGCAAAGCCTGGAACTCACTCTATCTCGACAATCACGATCAGCCGCGCTGCGTCTCGACGTTCGGCAACGACAGCCCCGAGTGGCGCGTGCTCTCCGCCAAGATGCTCGCGACCTGCCTGCACATGCAGAAGGGCACGCCGTACATCTATCAGGGCGAGGAACTCGGCATGACGAACACGAAATTCCACTCGCTCGCAGACTGCCAGGATCTCGAGGAAATCAACGCCTGGCACCAGTATGTCGACGAACAGAAGAAGGTATCGGCCGAGACGATGCTCCAGTGCTTCGACACCATGGCCCGCGACAACGCGCGCACGCCGATGCAGTGGGATGCAAGTGCCAACGCCGGCTTCACGACGGGCAAGCCCTGGCTCGCCGTCAACCCCAACTACACGGAAATCAACGCCGAAGCCGCGCTCAAGGACCCGGATTCCACCTTCTACTACTACCAGAAGCTCATCCGGCTGCGCCATGCACATCCCATCATCGTCTATGGCACCTTCGAGCCGCTGCTCGAGGACAGTGAGACGATTTACGCCTTCGCGCGCGAGCTCGACGGCAAGCGCCTGACAGTCGCCTGCAACTGGACGGAGCACGAGGTTCCCTGCAGCCTCTTTGACGAAAATCCGGGCGAGGAACTCATCTCGAATTACCCGAGCCATAAAGCTGGCATTCTGCAGCCTTACGAAGCGCGTGTCGTGCTCACCGATAAATAATGCGCCTCATCCTGCAAAGGATGTAAAAATCCCGCTTCCCAGGACATGTTCCCAGGAGCGGGATTTTTTATCATTCGTCGTTATTGTTCGCTGGCTGTGGATCATCCTGCTGCGCACGCAGCTCCTCGATGGAGAGATTCTGCAGATACGAACGATGCTCATCGTCATGGAAATAGACGAAACCCACATGGCGCACATACGGCTCGATGGTCGCAAGCTTCAGGAGAGGCGTCACAACGAGCAGCTGGAGGTCCAGCTTGCGGAAGAGCTCGAGTCCAAAGGCCGCCGCCTCATCCGAACTCTTGAGGAAGGCCTCATCGATGGCGACGAAACGGAAGGACTGCTCGCCCGCATGCTTGCCCTCGATGCCGAAGTTGTAGACGATGCTGGCCGCGAGGATCGTGTAGGCGAGCTTTTCCTTCTGCCCGCCGGACTTGCCGCCCGAATCCGTGTAATGCTCGTATTCACTGTCATCCTCACGCCAGTGCTCGGCCGCTGCAAAGGCAAACCAGTTGCGCACGTCGGTGACGTGACGGCGCCAGGCAAGATCTTCGCCCGTGTGGCCGGGACACCCCTCGAGGCGCTGTACCATGGCCGACACCTTCTGGAACTGCTGCTCGCCATAGGCAGCAGCCTCGTCCGGCTGCTCTGACTCTGCGTCCGTGCAGGCCGCCAGGTCCATGCGGAAGGAACGCACGCGCTCGTCAGCCGCCTGCACGCATTCCATCTGGATGTAGCGTCCGGGATTGTAGTCGATGTCGTAAAGCGAGGTGTTGATGCGCGCAATGCGCTCCTCGATATCGCGGGCCGCTGCCTCAAGATGCGCCCGGAAGAGCGTCATCTGCTTGATGGTGTTTTCCCGCAGCAGGGCGCGGAAACGGCTCTCGAAGCGCGGCAGATCATCTGCCTGCAATCGCTCGAGGATGGCTTCGTAATCGCGCAGGGCTTCCGGCGTGACGGCAAGGTCACGCCCTGCCTGCGGATAGCGTTCCCGGAACAGCGCCATCTGGCTGACCATGCGTCTGCTGCGCGCGGCAAGCTCCTCATCCGCGCGTTCCAGATGCTTCTTCAGCCAGGCTTCATACGCCGTACGCAGATCCCTGCCAGACTGTGCACCGCCGCTTTTGTCCGGCCGGTCGCGCTCAAGGAGCGGTGAGATTGCCTGCCACTTCGCGCTGGGGACGGCATCTCGACTGGCCTTTGCCGCCTGCATGCGCCCGGAAAGGTCCTGCAGGCTCTGCGCACCGCGCGTCAGGGCATCGCGCAGAAGATACATCTTCTTCTGCTGAGCCGCGCGGCGTTCCTGCAAGTCCTGCACGCGCTGCTGCTGCAGGCGGTAATCCTCATTGCCCTGTTCGAGCTGCCGGCGTTCCTCGCGCAGGGCGGCGAGGGATTTTCGCAGCGGTTCCGTATCAATTGCGCCAAAGGCCGTCACGGCCGTGAGCCGGTCAAACTGGCGCAGTTTTCCTTGGATGTCCCTTTCTTCCCGCTTGAGTTTCTGAGCCGCCTGATGGAAGTAGCGTTCCTCCTCCTGCAGGTCGAGCTGCTCCGCTTCGAGTGCCTGGACCTTGCGCTGATTCGAGAAGCCCAGGATGTAGCGGCTGCGGTCGCCGATATCGCGGCGGTCGTCCTTCTCGTGACGGCGGCCGCCCGTCTTGATCTGGCCTGCTTTTGTCAACGCGAAGCGCGCATGGCGGAACTCCTTCATTTCCTCGACACATGTATGGGCAAAGCGGCGCGCAAGCTCCGCCTGCAGCCAATTCGCATACGGGGAATCTTCGCGAAGGTTCAGCTTGCTGCAGGCTGCATCTTGAGGAACCTCCGGCAAGTTTTCCTGCACGAGCTCATCGACGCAGTAGTAGACGAGCTTCAGGTGCAGCGGATGGCGCTCGAGCCAGTTGGCCACTTCGCCGTAATGCGTCTGCGGCACGATGAGCGAGAGGCCGAAGCTGTGCAGCAGGCGCTCGAGCGCCCCTTCCCATTCCTGTTCATCCTCGCGGACCTCCAGGAGCTCGCCGACAAACGGCATCTCACTCGGCGCGAGGTTCAGGCTTTCCGCCAGCTGCTCGCGCAGCCTGACGTACTCGTGCGGGATGTTCGACTGACGGCCGCGCAGAGAGGTCAGCTCCGTCGCGAGCGTTTCCGCACGCTTCTTCATCTCCGCCTCGTTGCTGCGGGCCGCGGCGCGCTCGTCGCCGATCTCGTCGAGGCGCTGCTCGGCAGCCTGACGCAAGGCAGTGATTTTCTCCCGGTTTTCCGCGAATTCCTCCAGGCTCTGCGGGAGACGGCAGCCGGTCACGCCAGCAGACGAAAGGGCCTCGCCATACTTGGCGGCAGCCTCCTCGCGCGCGGCGAGGGCTGCTTCCGCCAGCCTGATCCTGCCGACGAGTTCGCTGAGGCGCTGCCCGCCATGCTGGACAAGGGCCTGGCTTGCCGTCAGGAATTCCTGTTCAAGCGCCTCCTGACGCCGCTGCTCGTCCTCAAATTCCCGCTGGCGCGCGGCCTGTTCCTGCTGCAGGCTTTCCGCCTTCTTCGAGAGAGCCTCGCAGGCCATGCCCGCGAGCCAGGCCGGCAGCACCTCGCGCATGTCGATGAGTTCCTGACGGCGGCGCTGGAGGCGGCGGTAGACCATGCCGTCCTCAACAAGGGGCTTCAAGAGCTCCTGCTGGCTCCGCGCCTGCAGGACAGACTGATGCGCCGCCTCCAGGTCGTGGTAATGGTGCAGCAGGTTCTCGACATAAGCATCCGTATCCGGCACATCGAGCATGCTCTGGCGCACGAAGTCCGTCAGCGAATCGACCTTCTTCATCGAGACGGTCTGCTGGAAGAGCTCCATGGCCTGTTCCTGATGGAGGCCGAACGCGCGCCGAAAGACGCGCGCATAGGCCGGATAGTCATCGAAGACCTCGAGGCCTTCCTGCGAGGAAAGCTCCTTCTTGAAGCGGCGCATATCCGGGCCAATCTTGCTGAACGCATCGCAGATATGGAGCTCCTTATTGGCTGCCACGTAGAAACGGCTCGGATAGCGGATGCTCTCATCGCGGAACCAGAAGACCTGCGCGAGTGTCATCGTCTTGCCGAAATTCTCATCGGCAAAAATCCCGAGGATGACGCTGTACTGGCTGCGGTCGCGCAGGGCCAGCGGGCGTCCGCCGCCGTCCTCGGTCCGGCGCTGCGCATAATAGCCGAGCACGTAGCTCGCGAGGTCGCGTTCGCGCGCATCGGCGTCGGCCGCCTTGTTGTACGTGACTTTGCGCGGCGGCACGAGCAGCGTCAGTATGGCATCGACGAGCGTCGACTTGCCGGAGCCGACATCGCCCGTGAGCAGTGCGGCCTCGCCGCCGAGTTCAAACGACCAGACGCGCTGGTCGAACGTTCCCCAGTTATAGACCTCGAGCCGCTGCAGGCGGTAGCCGAGCTTCGGAAGCTCGCCCGTCGTATCAAATAAATTCATTTTCCGGCCTCCTCTCCACCGTCCTGCTGACCGTATGCCTCGTATTCCTTGAGGCGCGCCTCAAAATCACGCAGCCATTCCGCCGTCACGAAGCTGCGCAGGAGCGGGCGCACGGCATAGGCCGCCTCCGCCCCAACCGGCTCGAGAAAGCCCATCTGCACGGCCTGCTGGATGTCGCGGTCGACGCGCATGAGGAACTGTGTCTCATTCGTCACGGGCGGGAAATATGGGCGCAGCGAGAGTTCCAGATCGTCGCGCGTCACGATGAGGCGCGCATCGCCGCGGGCTGCATCGAATTCTCCGAGTTTCTTCCGCAGCGTCACGAGCATCATGCTGAGGCTGAAGCCCAGCGGATGACGCGGCATGATGCGCGGCAGCCCCGAGGATTCGTCCTGGCGCAGATAGGCGTATTCATCGGCTTCATCGACGTAGAGCTGCAGGCCGATGACGCGGAAGTAATCCATGAGCCGCACGCGTTCTTTCCAGACCGTCTGCCAGAGCGCCTCATCCTTGTCGCGAAAGACGACGCCGCGCAGGAGCGCAATGGCCGCGCGCGCGAACGGAGCGGCATCGTCTGCCTGTTCTTTGTCGGAAGAAAACGCGGCTTCTCCCGACGAAGTCACGCCAGCTTCCGGTTCCGTATCTTCCCAGACCGTCCTGTCATCCCGATTTTCGATTCCCATTAAGCGTGTTCTCCTTTCCTTGCGGCATGATGATGGCGGCCATCCGGTCGTTTCCGGTGAAAGACAATCGTCTCGCAGCGCGCAGCCACCTCCTGGCCGTCCCTGCAGTAGAGGATGTCCTGCCACTCGTCCTCCCGCACCTCGCTGCCTTCGCGGCGGCTCGCGATGACGAGATAGGCGAGCAGTTCGCCCAGTCCCTGCTCGAGCGGATGGGAGCGGATCACCTCGCCGAGCGTCACCGTTTCCTGCTGCTCCAGCATGCCGTCAATCTGCGCCTGCAGGCGCCGGCGGTCAATCGGGCGTTCCCGCAGCAGTGCCGTCACGGGGCCATCGGCCACCCCCTCGATGAGATCCTGATCGCGCAGCCGCGTGCGCTTCGGCAGGACGAACATGCGCCGGTCCATCGGCAGGGAGATGGAAGGCGCCATGCCGTCGATGGCCGTGAACGGGCCGTTCGGCACCTCCGGAAGCTTTGCCGCCCGCTGCTCGATGCGGCCGATGAGCTCATAGATATACCGCTCCTCCTGCAGAGTGTGTTCATCGACGAAGCGGCGAATCTGCTTGTCAAGCGCCCCCACCGTCTGCTCCACGGCAGCCGCCGCGCGCAGCCAGTCCTGCATCATCTCGCCGAGCGGATGTTCCTTGAGCATCGGGCGGAGCTCCGGCACCTCCTCGAGATGGGCAAGAGTTGCGCGGAAATCCTCCTGCTTGAATCCCGTCATGAGGAAGCGCCAGAACGCCTCAAAACTCTGCCCCTGCTCTGACTGACGGATGACATCGCGCTGCACAAAGATCTCCTCGAGCAGATCGCCCTTGCCCTGTTTCCAGGTCATGACGTCCGTCATGAGCCGGTGCTCGAGCAGGCGGAAATTCTCCTCGACCTCGCGAAAATCGGCGAGCAGGCCCTCAGATGTCTGCACGGCCTGCAGGAAGCGCTCCTTGACCTGGACAGCGCTGAGCGCAGGCTCCACTCTGCCGCTCGCCTCAATCGCCGCCATCTCCCGCTCGATGGCATCCTTCTGCCGGCGCAGCCAGTCCATGCGGTGCTGCGGATCCCGGTCCGTCTCGCGCTCCACCTCATGCAGCAGCGAGAAGACCGTGCGCAGGCGCGATTCCGTGCCGATGAACGGGCGATGATGAAGTCCTGCGAGCCATTCCACGGCTTTCTGGGCATCAGATGTCAGATCGTAGAGCACTTCGTTATCGGGGCCATAGAAGCGCCGCAGCCAGCGGTGCTGCTCGTCCGACCAGCTCAGAAGCAGGCTGCCGGCCTGCCGCGCAAGTTCCGCCGTATTTCCCGCGGCTCCCGTCTCATAAAGGAAGCTGGTCAGCGCATCGAGCAGCTTCTCCTCGGGCAAAGCCCGCGTTCTCTTTTGCAGAAAGACCTCATAAAAGAAGGCCGCGGCCAGCGGCCCGTGTTCTGCCGCCAGCAGCCGCCAGGCAGGGCTTTTGGCCCGCAATTCCTTCAAGGCCGCAAAGCCCATATCCGCCCGCTCTTCGTTCAACACGTTTCCCTCCCGAACCTGCCTCTCGGCAGGATTATTGCTCAAAATCACATATCTTCTATTATACACAAAAAAGTCTAAACGGTATAATAAAAGAAAACGATGCTGGGGAGGAATCATCATGCGCATTGCCATCATTACGGGTGCTTCGAGCGGCCTCGGGGCGGAATACGCCCGGCTGCTCGCCGAGGAGACCGGGCTCGAGGAAATCTGGCTCATCGCCAGGAGAAAGGAACGGCTCGAAATGCTTGCCCGCTCGCTGCCTCTGCCCTGCCGCCTGCTGCCGCTCGACCTCACGCGGGAAGAATCCCTGCGGCAGGTACGCGACCGCCTGCAGCATACAGAGGACCTCACCGTGAACTGGCTCATAAACGCCGCGGGATTCGGCCGCATCGGCAGCTGCGGAACGATCGGCGTGATGACCGAAAGCCGCATGATTGAGCTCAACTGCCGTGCGGCTGTGGCCATGACAGAACTATGCCTGCCGCACATGAGAGAAGGCTCTCATATCATCGAGGTCTGTTCCTGCGCCGCCTTCCAGCCCATCCCTTACCTGACGACCTACGCCGCCACCAAGGCCTTCCTGCTGCGCTACAGCCGCGGCCTCTGTGCGGAGCTCGCGCCACGCGGCATCTCTGTCACGGCCGTCTGCCCGTACTGGATCCGCGATACCGAATTCATCGCCGGGGCCAAGGAAACCGACCACGAGGGCCTCTTTCACGGCTTCCCGCTCGCCACGGACAAACATACTGTCGCACGCCGTTCGCTGCGTGCAGCACAGAACGGCCACGCCATCTGCACGCCCGACCTCGTCTCAACACTCGACCGCTTCTTCAGTGCCTTCGTTCCCAATGCCCTCATACTCCGTCTTATCAACCTTTACCGGCATTTATAAAGCCCAAGGACTTCCTCCGGCCCTTCGGGGCACCAAGACATGAGCCTGAGCGGAGGGATGTATTCCGCCTGGAAGCGTCCAGCGTCTGCCCGCAGGGCTGGGGCCCAACATGAAGGAACGTCATGCCGGATGTTAGAACGCCGCGGCAGGCGGCGAAACTCCTTTGCTGCTCACCGTAAGTTGGGTCACATTCAGCTGCGCGCCGAAGCCGGAATACATCCCGCAGCGCCTTGGACACGAGAGAATCCTTGTCCATGGACCTCTTCCGGCCCTTCGGGCCACCTTCTCCGGGGATGCCCCCGGCATCCCGCGCTTCGCGCCCATGCGCGGGGAAGGCAGCAGTTTGCAAACAAAAAGCTGACGTACGGATTTCGTCCATACGTCAGCTTTTACCGTCTTTTGTTTATTTACCAGCCTTCATGCGGTTGATGGCACTGATGAGCGCCTGGATGGAAGCCGTGATGATATCCGTATCCATGCCGGCACCCCAAGTGATGTGTCCATCATCGTTCGTGATGCCGATATAGGCCATCGCGCGGCTGTTCTGGCCGATTTCCAGCGCGTGCTCGCTGTACGTCAGATCCTTGTAACTCACGCCGAGATTCTGCTGCAATGCATTGGAAACAGCATCGAGGCGGCCGTTGCCCTTGGCAATGAACGTCTCCGACTTGCCGTTGACGAAAATGTCGACTGTGCCCTTGCGCGTGCCGTCCGGCTCCTTCTTGAGCAGGAAATCGTCGAGCTTGTACGGCGAATCGACATTGACATACTCATCCTGAAAGATCTGATAGATCTCATCCGGCATGAGCTCCTTGTGCTTGTGATCGGAAACACCCTTGACGCAGTAACCGAAATCCTCGCGCATCTTCTTCGGCATATCGATGCCGTACTTCTGCTCCATGATGAAGCCGACACCGCCTTTGCCGGACTGGCTGTTGATGCGGATGACGTCGCCGTCGTACTCGCGGCCGACATCCTTCGGATCGATGTAGAGGTACGGCAGCGTCCATTTGTCCGGGTTCTTCTCTTCCTTCCAGTGCATGCCCTTCGCGATGGCATCCTGATGCGAACCCGAGAAAGCGGCGAACACGAGGTCACCGGCATACGGCTGGCGCGGCGAAACATGCATGCGCGTCACGCGCTCATACATCTCGACGAGCTCCGGCATATTCGAGAAATCGAGCTCCGGATCAACGCCGAGGGCGAACATGTTCATCGCCACCGTGATGATATCAACATTGCCCGTGCGCTCGCCATTGCCGAACAGCGTGCCTTCGACGCGGTCTGCACCGGCCAGGACACCCATCTCCGTATCGGCCACGCCGCAGCCGCGGTCATTGTGCGGATGCAGCGAGAGGACGACATTGTCGCGGTACTTGAGGTGTTTGTTCATGTAAGCGACCTGCATGGCAAAGACATGCGGCATGCTCATCTCGACCGTAGCCGGCAGGTTGATGATGGCCTTGCGGTCAGCCGTCGGCTGCCATACATCGAGCACGGCGTTGCAGACTTCCAGGGCGTATTCCGGCTCCGTGCCCGTGAAGGACTCCGGCGAATACTCGAAGCGGTAGTTGGCACCGGCTTCTTCGGTCAGCTCCTTGAGGAGCTTCGCGCCATCGACAGCCATCTGCTTGATCTGCTCCTTATCCTTGCGGAACACCTGCTGGCGCTGTGCAACCGACGTGGAGTTGTAGACATGGACGATGGCGTTCTTGACGCCCTTGAGGGCATCAAAGGTCTTGCGGATGATGTGCTCGCGCGCCTGCGTGAGTACCTGGATCGTGACATCGTCCGGGATGAGGTCATCCTCGACGAGGCGGCGCAGGAACTCGTACTCCGTTTCCGATGCAGCCGGAAAGCCGACTTCGATTTCCTTGAAGCCGACGCGGAGGAGCATCTTGTAGAATTCCAGCTTCTCATCGAGACTCATCGGAATTACCAGAGACTGGTTGCCGTCGCGCAGGTCAACGCTGCACCAGACAGGCGCATGGTCCGGCGCATCCTTCTTCGCCCACTCGAGATCGATTTCCGGCGGCATGAAATAACCTTTACTGTACTTCTGATAATTCATCATAATGCAAAACCTCCCAATAGAAAAAGGCCTCCGTCCATGAGACGAAGGCCTGTGCCTGCGTGTTACCACTCAAATTCATGCTCGCAAGGAGCATCTCTGCGGGATTCTGCCAAATCCCCCTGATGTAACGGTCAGTCCCGTTCCAGCCTAATAGCTCGTGCCCGAAGCGCGGGTGTTCAGTGGACTGCTTCGAAGCGAGTTCCTCATCCCTTCACCATTGCCTCGCACCAGACGGCAACTCTCTTGCGATGTACAGGATGTGTACTATTCTTCGTCACTGCATTTCCCTGTGTTGGATACTAGAATAGCACAACCATATACATTTGGCAAGCACTTTTTGTAAAACTGTAAACTTTTTTACGATGAACTCCCAGGCCAGAATCAGTCCTGCGGCTCGCGCAGCGTCTTCTTGGCAGCAGAGCGGACCTTCTCGGCCTCACGCTGCTGACGCTTGCGCTCCTTGTGTGCCTCGTAGCGGCGGCGGCCGTCCTCAAACGCGCGCTTGGCTTCCTCCGAATCGAGGATGAGCGGCGGTACCGGCTTCGGACGCGAATTGCGGTCGAGCGCAACCATCGTGAAATAAGCAGACAGCGCGCGCTGCGGCTTGCCTTCCTGATCGAGGTCCTCGACGTCCACATTGACGGCAATCTCCATCGAGCTGTGGCCGACAAAGACGATTTCCGCCGTGCAGGTCACGAGGTCGCCGATGAGAATTGGCAGGTGGAACTCGAGCTCGTCGACGCGGGCCGTCACCACATTGGAGCGTGCATACTTGCGGGCCGCAGCATACGCCGTCGAGTCCATCATCTTCATAATTTCGCCGCCATGCACATTGCCGTTTGGATTCGTCTGACTCGGCATCATGACCTGGCTAATCACAATCTTTGTCTGTGCCATAAAAACCTCCTGCAAATCGTTTATTCGCCGTCACCTGAAATAGATTCTCCCGATTATCATTTCATCTGTTTCTTAAATTCCGATAAGAAAAAGGGAGAAATTGTATATAAATGTCGTTTATTACGATGCATTTCATTATAGCATAAACGTGCCAAGAGAAATGTGATTCTCTCACAAAACCATCATACAACTTCTGCCTCATCATTTCAGAAAACGGTCAATTGCTTTGTTGAGCTGATCGAGCGCCTCCTTGTCGTTCTCCCGCACGGCATCCACGATGCAATGCTCGAGATGATCCTTCAGGATGATGCGGCTGACGCCCTTGATGGCGCTGTCGACGGCCGAAAGCTGGATGAGCACGTCGCTGCAGTCCCGGCCATCGGCAATCATCTGCTTGATGGATTCGAGATGACCGATGAGCCGCGCCATGCGGTTGAGGACGGCCTTGGTCTGCGTATGGCTGTGCTGATGACCGTGTGCACCATGTGTGTGCGTCACGACGGTGCCGTCAGCCAGCACATGGGTATGTTCCTCCACAACTATCCCTCCTTTCCCGCATGACTGCTCTCATGCATCCAATAATATTATAACAAATATTATAACATAAAATTCGCGCCGCCCTGCAAATCTCCTGCTAACGAATCTGTTTCACTGCGTAAACCAAAAGCTCCCCTTCCGAAGAAAGGGAGCTTGGACGAAATGGACACGCACGGCGATTTGCCGCCAGATGCTTACTTCACGGAGAGCGTTACCGTCTCGCCGTTGATGTTCCATTCTTTTTCATGGCCATCGAGGGCGTCATACGTCACTTCGTCGCAGAGCGTGATATCCTTGAGGAAGGACTCGTTCTTGCGGACGAGGCTCTCCAGTTTCTCGTTGCCTGCCATGCCAACCTTGATGTGGTCGGTGACCTCATAGCCGTTTTCCTTGCGCATCGTCTGGATCTTGCTGATGATCTCGCGCACGAAGCCTTCCTCGAGGAGTTCCTCGGAAAGCGTCGTCTCGAGGGCAATCGTCACGCCGTTGTAGCGCTGGCAGTTGTAGCCTTCCGTCTGTGCCATGGAGACTTCGACATCTTCCGGCAGCAACGTCACGTCGCCGTCCGGCAGCGAGATGACGAGTTTGCCCGTCGTGTCGAGTTCTTCCTTGGCCTTGTGGCCGTTGACGGCTTTGAGTGCCTTCTGGATGGCGCCCATCTTCTTGCCGACCTTCGGGCCGAGCACGCGGAACTGCGGCTTGAAGCTGTACGTGAGGTACGCTTCCATATCATCCTTGAAGACGACCTGCTTGACGTTGAGCTCTTCCTCAACAATCTGCTTGTAGAAGTCCGGCAGGACGACCGGAGCCTTGACATACATATTGCCGATTGGCTGGCGGTTCTTGATATTCGCCTCGTTGCGGGCTGCACGGCCGAGCACGACGATCTCAAGGACCTCGCCCATGTTCTTCTCGAGTTCCTTATCGATGTGCGCTTCGTTGACCTGCGGGAAATCGCAGAGGTGGACGGATTCCGGCGCCTGCTTGTCGATGCTGCAGACGAGGTTGCGGTAAATGGATTCCGTCATGAACGGGATCATCGGCGCAGCGGCCTTCACCGTCGTCACGAGCGCCGTGTAAAGCGTCATATAGGCATTGATCTTATCCTGCTCCATGCCCTTGGCCCAGAAGCGGCTGCGGCTGCGGCGAACATACCAGTTCGAGAGTTCATCGACGAACTGCTCAAGTGCCTTCGCGGCTTCCGTGACGCGGTAGTTCGAGAGGTCGTAATCGACATCCTTGACCATCGTATTGAGGCGCGAGAGGCACCACTTGTCCATGACCGGCAGTTTGTCATAGTCGAGCGTGTACTTCGTCGCATCGAAGTTGTCAATGTTGGCGTAAAGTACGAAGAACGCATACGTATTCCAGAGAGTGCCCATGAACTTGCGCTGGCCTTCCTGCACGGCATCGTCGTGGAAGCGGTTCGGCAGCCACGGCGCGCTGTTCTCATAGAAGTACCAGCGGATGGCATCGGCGCCATGCTTGTTGAGCGCCTCCATCGGATCGACGGCATTGCCCTTCGACTTCGACATCTTGCGGCCATCCTTATCCTGGACATGGCCGAGCACGATGACATTCTTGTACGGAGCCTTGTGGAAGAGCAGCGTCGAGATGGCGATCAGCGAATAGAACCAGCCGCGCGTCTGATCGACGGCTTCGGAGATGAAGTCCGCCGGGAAGCGCTTGGCAAAGATTTCCTTGTTCTCAAACGGATAGTGCCACTGCGCGAACGGCATGGAGCCGGAATCGAACCAGCAGTCGATGACTTCCGGCACGCGATGCATCTCCTGGCCGCAGTCCGGGCACTTGATCGTGACCTTGTCGATGTACGGGCGATGCAGCTCGATATCATCGGGGCAGTTGTCACTGAGGCTCTTGAGCTCTGCGATGGAGCCGATGACATGCTGATGGCCGCATTCGCACTGCCATACCGGCAGCGGCGTGCCCCAGTAACGGTTGCGCGAGAGGCCCCAGTCCTGCACGTGCTCGAGCCAGTTGCCGAAGCGGCCCTCGCCGATGGATTTCGGGATCCAGTTTACCGTCTTGTTGTTGGCCACGAGCTCGTCCTTGACCGCCGTCATCTTGATGAACCAGGTCGGGAACGAGTAGTAAAGCAGCGGCGTATCGCAACGCCAGCAATGCGGATAGCTGTGCGTGAATTCCGGCGCCTTGAAGAGCTTGCCCTGCTGCTTGAGGTCATCGAGGATCATGGGGTCGGCCTTCTTGACGAAGACGCCCGGCCAGGCCGTCTCTGCCGTCAGCTCACCCTTGCTGTTGACGAGATTGACGAATGCGACGTTGTAGTTGCGGCAGACGCGGTTATCGTCTTCACCGAAGGCCGGAGCCATGTGGACAATGCCCGTGCCGTCTTCCGTCGTGACGTAATCATCGCACGTGACGATGAAGGCTTTCTTGCCGGCTTTCGCCTGTTTTTCCACGGCAGCGTTGGCAAACGGATAGAGCGGCTCGTACTCTTTGTACTCGAGCTCCTTGCCCTTGCATTTGCCAAGGACTTCGCGCTCGCCCTCAACACCATCAAAGACCGTATCGACGAGAGCTTCAGCGAGGATGTAGACCGTGCCGTTCACGCGCACCTTGACGTAATCGACTTCCGGATTGACGCAGAGCGCAAGGTTCGACGGCAGCGTCCACGGCGTCGTCGTCCAGGCCAGGAAGTAAGCATCTTCGCCCTTGACCTTGAACTTGACCATGGCCGAACGCTCCGTGACATCCTTGTAGCCCTGTGCCACCTCGTGCGAGGAAAGCGGAGTGCCGCAGCGCGGGCAGTACGGAACGACCTTGTAGCCTTCATAGAGCAGGCCCTTGTTCCAGATTTCCTTGAGCGCCCACCACTCGGACTCGATGAAGTTGTTCTCGTACGTGATGTACGGATGATCCATATCGGCCCAGAAGCCGACGACCTCGGAGAACTGCTCCCACATGCCCTTGTATTTCCAGACGGATTCGCGGCATTTCTTGATGAACGGCTCGATGCCGTACTTCTCGATCTGCTCCTTGCCGTTGATGCCGATGGCTTTCTCAACCTCGAGCTCAACGGGCAGGCCGTGCGTATCCCAGCCGGCCTTGCGCAGGACCTTCTTGCCCTTCATGGACTGGAAGCGCGGCAGCATGTCCTTGATGACGCGCGTCAGCACATGGCCGATGTGCGGCTTGCCGTTTGCCGTCGGCGGGCCGTCGTAAAACGTGAAGGTGTCGCATCCCTCGCGCTGGTCAATGGCTTTCTGTGCGATGTTGTGTTCCTTCCAGAACTTCGCAATTTCTCTTTCGCGTGCAACGAAATTCAGATTGGTATCTACTTTGCTGTACAAACGAAATACCTCCTTACAAAAATAAAAACCTGCACCCAAACAGGATGCAGGCTTGTTACCTACGTTAAAACCACCTATTTTGACTCACGCACCACCATGCGCTGTTCCGTAACGGGGAATACCGGCGAAACCTACTTTGTTCAGCCCGCTGCTCCGAAGTGATCTTCCCTTGTCCTTACTGACGCCCGGCTCCCACCATTCCCGGTTCGCTATCGCGTTCAAGATAAGGTACTCTCTTCCTCACCGCATTTATTTACATGTTGACAGGATTCATTGTACCACAGGGGTGGACGGAATTCAAATCTATTTTGCTTCTTTTTTCCCGCCACATCGTCTATAATAGCGCTATGGGCTGTTTGCGGCACCTGATAGCCGCCAGCTTCCACAGGCAACGGTTAAAAACAGCTAAAAAAGAAAAAGGAAGGTTCCTTATGCATCAATATCTCTTTTTCATCGACGGGTTCCCCATCCGCACGTACGGACTCGTTCTCTCGCTTTCCATCATCCTGGCCACGGGCGTCGGCTACTTCCTCGCAAAGGCCGATCGGCGCGGCTACGAAGGCCATATCGTCGATCTCGGCATCTACTGCGGCGTCGCGGGGCTACTCGGCGCACGGCTCTGGGATGTATTCTTCTTCGACTGGGACTATTACGGCAGTCACCTGACAGAGCTCTTCAACGTCTGGCGGGGCGGCATGGCCATCCAGGGCGGCGTCATTCTCGGCGTCCTCACGGGTGTCTGGTACTGCCGCCGCCACCATCTCGACACCGTGCACCTCATGGATGTACTGGCCCCGGCCATCGTGCTCGGACAGGCGCTCGGGCGCTGCGCCAACCTCCTCAACGGCGATGCCTTCGGCGCCCCAACGGGCTCCTCGTTCGGCATCGTCTACCCGGCCACGACGCTCGCGCATCACGTCTACGGCAATCAGCCGCTCTGGCCGGCCGAGGTCTGGGAGGGCCAGCTCGACCTCGTCATCTTCGCCCTGCTCCTGATGTTCCGCACGACGCAGCACGCCAAAGGGCAGTGCTTCGCCCTCTACGTCATGCTCTACAGCGCCGCCCGCTTCGGCCTCGAATTCCTGCGCGGCGACTACACGGAAAAAGTGTTCGGACTCTTCACGAGCGCCCAGACGACAAGCCTTGCCGCCTTCACCATCGCGCTGCTCTTCTTCATCGGCCTCCATTTTTACCAGAAGAACGTCCCGACCAAACAAAAGGAAATCCCTGCCAAGTCACGGCGAAAGAATTGACGCCAGCCCCTTCCATCCTCTATAATGGAGTCTGGACTCATAACAAGAATTCATTATCATTTCATGAAGGAGCGCGGATTTATGAAAATCTTAGCACGTCATCTCACGGTGGATCTCTTCAACTGCAAGAACAGCAAGCTCAAGGACAGCAAGCAGATCAACGAGGCCATCGAGGAAATCCAGGAACAGTTCCACTTCACACCAATCAACAGCTGCTCGGAGCAGCTCGACGAGCATCATTACGCCATCATGCTGCTCTTCCGCGAAGGCCATATCGTCCTGCACATCTACACCGAACTCAAGTATGTGGCCATCGACATCTTCCTCTGCCAGGAACAGGCCGAGCCGGAGCGCATCGCACAGGCCATGCGCAATTTCTTCAAGCCGGATAAAATAAAATCCACACTCCTGAAACGCGGCAGTTTCGGTACGCCCAAGGACATCCGCCCGAAGGTCAAGACAAGAGTGGCGCCGCTGCGCAAGATCCACAACACGGGAGCCAAGGTCCTGCGCGTCCTGGCCCGCCGCAACCGCAGCTGACAGGCCATCGGATCAGGAAAAGAAAAACAGCCCGCTGACGAATTTCGCCGGCGGGCTGTTATCGTAGAAATCGACACCAGGGAAGAAGGATGCTTATGCCAGGACTTGGCACCATTGTAAATGTATGCGGTATCGTCGTCGGCGGACTGATTGGACTCGGCTGCGGCCGACTGCTCACGAAGCGCCTGCAGGACACGCTGATGATGGCCGCCGCCGTCGCCGTCATCTTCATCGGCATCGGCGGCACGCTGCGTCAGATGCTCCACCTCACGCCGAATGGCCTTGAGGCGACCGGCACCATGATGATGATCGCGAGCCTTTCAGGTGGTGCACTCATCGGTGAGCTCATCAACCTCGAGGACCACCTCGCCTCTTTTGGCGAGTGGCTCAAGAAGAAATCCGGCAGCAGCGGCGATTCCTCGTTCGTCGAAGGATTCGTCACGGCTTCGCTGACCGTCTGTATCGGGGCCATGGCAGTCATCGGCTCCATCACCGACAGCCTGCAGGGCGACCATGCCATCCTCTTTGCCAAGACGGTCCTCGACCTCATCATCGTCATGATCATGACGGCCACGCTCGGCAGGGGCTGCATCTTCTCGGCAATCTCCGTCGGCATCTTCCAGGGCAGCATCACGCTCTTTGCGCGCCTCATCGCTCCGTGGATGACCGAGCCGGCTCTCGCCAATCTCTCCTATGTCGGCAATATCTTGATCTTCTGTGTCGGCATCAATCTCTTGTTCGGCTACCGCATCCGCGTCGCCAACCTGCTGCCATCCCTGCTCATCGCCATCTTCTGGCCAGTATGAACCAAAAAAGAATCACGAGAGCTGCTGGATGAATTCGAGAGAACGCAGCGGACGGCCGAGGAGCTGCTGGAGATATTGGAGCAGGATGGATTCTGCCTGGACGAGCAGGGCGGAACGGATGCGCAGCGTCCCGCCCGCCTGCCAGTCAAGGTCGCGCAGCGAGAGGATGAGCTGGCGCAAATCCTCCGGGAAGGGCTCCGCGTACTCCGTGCGGCAGTCAGAGCAGAGCACGCCGCCCTCCCGCAGGGAGAAGTACGCTTCGCCTTTCACATCCCTGCCGCAGTGGCCGCAGTGCTCGAAGTGCAGCTGCATGCCCGTGAATTCCATGAGCTGATAGACACCGGCCAGAGCCGTCACGCGCGGGTTGCGCGTCTCAAATGCCTTGAGGATCAGCAGGAGCTGATCGAGCATCCGAGGCTCCGGCTGCCCTTCCGGCAGGAACTCCCGCAAGAACTCCATGACAAAGCTGCCGTAGGCCATGGCCGTGAGGTCTTCGCTGAGCCTGCGGTAATGCTCGATGAGCGAAGCCTGCCTGACCGTCTCAAGCCTTCTGCCCTCCGCCAGCTGCACGTCGAGATGCGAGAACATCTGCATGGCGCCGGCGAGCGGGCTGCGCGGCCGGCGGCAGCCGAAGGCCGCCGCGCGCACGAGGCCGCGTTCGCGCGTGAAAAGCGTCATGACCTTGTCGGCTTCTCCCCAGTTCTTCGAGCCGAGCACGACGGCTTCCGTCTGATACAGGGCCATCAGGAATGCCCTTCTTCCCTGCCGGCAGTTTTTTCGGACGACGGGCGTCCCGGCTCCTGCGGCGGCTCATTGCGCCGCGGCATGACAGCACCAGCCGTCAACATGTACTGCAGGGCCGATTCGCTGCTGATGTCGAGGTAAATGACATCACTCTTCTTGACGAAAAGATTCGTGCCAGAGGTCATATTGAGGCTCCAGGGCACGAATACACAGACATAATCATCCCCGAGTGCATCCTTCAGCGCCTGCGGCACATCGGCCATGATGAAGCCCAGTGCTTTTGACTGATGGAATGGCACGAGCACCACATGATCGAACATATTGTTCGATTCGAAGACAGCCGTCGACAGATGCTTGACGCTGTTGTAGATGAATTTTACCACGGGGATCTTGCCGAGCAGGACTTCGCCGAAGTGAATCATCCGGCGCATGATCCAGTAGGAAGAAAGCCAGCCCACGAAGTAGATGACAAGCAGCACCGTGATGAGTCCCATGCCGGGAAAATAGAACGGCAGGTGCTTGCCGAGCACGCCTTCCGTGAAGTGCAGGGCCTGCTCCACCACGAGCAGCGTGATGAGCAGCGGCACAAGGATGATGAGCCCGTTGACGAAACGGCGGGAGATGCACCGCGACCAGCTCTTGCGTCCTTTTTCTTCCTTTTCCATCAGGATTCCACTCCAAATCCGAAGTTATGCAGCACGCCCTCGCGGTTGCGCCAGTCCTTCTTGACCTTGACCCAGAGCTCGAGGAAGACGCGGGAGCCGAGCAGCGCCTCGATGTCCGTGCGGGCCAGCCGGCCGATTTCCTTGAGCATGGCGCCCTTGGCGCCGATGATGATGCCCTTCTGGGAATCGCGCTCCACGTAGATGGTCGCGCGGATGTAGACATCGCCGTTCTCGCGCGTGGTCATCTCATCCGTTTCCACGGCGACGGCATGCGGCACTTCGTCGCGCGTGAGCTGCAGGACCTTCTCGCGGACGAGCTCAGCCACGATCAGGCGCTCCGGCTGGTCCGTTATCATGTCCTCCGGATAATACTGCGGCCCCTCCGGCAGGTATTTCTTGACTTCGGTCAGCAGGGCATCAAGATTGAGTTCCGTCTTGGCCGAGATTGGCACAACGCCGACGAACGGATATTTCTCCGTATAGCGCGAGATGATGGGCAGCGCCTGTTCCTTCTCGATGAGGTCGAGCTTGTTGACGACAAGGATGACCGGCTTGCAGGTGGCCTGCAGGCGTTCGAGGATGTAGTATTCACCCGGGCCCATCTTCTCCGTCGCATCGACGACGAACAGGATGGCATCGACTTCCTTCAGCGTGCCTTCAGCGGCCTTGACCATGTACTCGCCGAGCTTGTGCTTCGGCTTGTGGATGCCCGGCGTGTCGAGGAAGATGATCTGGGCATCGGGTTCCGTGAGAATGCAGAGGATGCGGTTCTGCGTGGTCTGTGGCTTATCGCTCATGATGGCGATCTTCTGACCGATCAGGGTGTTGATGAGCGTCGATTTGCCGACGTTCGGGCGGCCGATGACGGCGACAAAGCCGGATTTGTGTTTCGTGTTCTGTTCCATACGATTATTCCCTTCTAATACCAAGTTTTTCCATGACGAAGCGCTGTTCGGCTTCCATTTCGAGGCGGTCGGCTTCCTCCATATGGTCGTACCCCAGGAGGTGCAACATGCCGTGAACCGTCAGGAAGGCCATCTCGCGCTTGACGCTGTGCCCGTATTCTGCGGCCTGTTCTTCAGCGCGCTCCACGGAAATCACGAGATCGCCGAGAACGTTGAGGTCGACGCCGCCCTTGACCTCGGGCTCCTCGCTCTCATTGAGCGCGAAGGAGAGCACGTCTGTGGGGCGGTCGATGCCGCGGTACTCGCGGTTGAGCTCGTGGATATAGGCATTGTTGGTCAGCGTGATGCTGACCTCGCCGTTCTCCACGCCGTAAAGATCGCCCACCTTCTCTGCCGCAGCCGTCACATTCTCGACGTATTCTGCCGGGACACTGAGGTCCTCGGGGTAATTGCTGATGATGACATTCATGATTTTCGCACCTCGCGTTCTTTCTCGCGCTGCTTGAGTTCCCGTTCCTTTTCCTTCTTTTTCTTCTCTTCCCAGGCGCCGTAGGCCTCGACGATGCGCGTCACGACATCGTGGCGGATGACATCGACGGGAGCCATGCGCACGATGCTGATGCCCTTGACATCCCGGAGTACCTGGCTGGCCTCGCGCAGGCCGCTCGTCACGCCGCGCGGCAGGTCCACCTGCCCGAGGTCGCCCGTGACGACCATGCGTGAGCCGAAGCCCAGGCGCGTCAGGAACATCTTCATCTGCTTATCCGTCGTGTTCTGCGCCTCGTCGAGGATGACAAACGCATCCTCGAGCGTGCGGCCACGCATGTAGGCAAGCGGTGCGATCTCGATGATGCCCTTGGCCATGAGCTTCTGGTAGCTGTCCTGCCCCAAGATGTCCTGCAGGGCATCGTAGAGCGGCCGCAGGTACGGATCGACCTTATCCTGCAGGTCGCCCGGCAGGAAGCCGAGCCGTTCGCCCGCTTCGACGGCCGGACGCGTCAGGATGATGCGCCGCACCTCTTTGTTGCGCAGCGCGGCCACGGCCATGACGACGGCCAGGTACGTCTTGCCCGTGCCGGCCGGCCCGATGCCAAACGTGATGGCACTGTGGCGGATGGCATCGAGGTAGCGGCGCTGCCCCAGTGTTTTCGGGCGCACGTGACGTCCGCGCGAGGTCACGAGAATCGTGTCGCCGAACAAGGTGTGCAGGGCTTCTCCCTTGCCACCGCGCACGAGGCCAATGCCGTAGCGCACCTCATGCATCGTGATCGTCGTTCCCTGACGGTAGAGATACTGCAGTTCCTCCACGAGCGTCGCCGCCATCGTGACTTCGGCGCCCTCGCCCAAGATCTCAAGCTGCTCGCCGCGGCTGATGAACTGGCAAGCGAAATTCTCCCGGAGCACCTGCAGGAATTCATCCCGGTCCCCCAAGAGCGCATATGCTTCTTTATGATCGCCAAAAACGATCTGTCGTTCCAATGCCTGTTGCAACGAATTGATTCACCTGCTTCTTTCTCTGATTGTTTCAATCCAGTACATTTCTTTTACGGATGCCCCAAGACACCCCGGCGTGATTCTTTCATTATAACATAAATCGGGGCCTTGCAGAAAATTACCGGCAAAATCCCTGCCGGATATAAGTTAACTATGACAGATAAACGAGTTGACTGTAAACCTTATTGTGTTTATAATGTTGACTATAAGCGATTTGATCCCATCACAATCATGAAACGAATCGAGGCCATCACGATGAAGATTACCAGCATTGCCAAACTCACCGACCAGATTCTCGCGGGCTATCGCCTGAAGCCTCAGGACGATGTCAGCCTGCTGCTCACGGCAGACCTTGCCGAGCTGCAGGAAGGCGCGCGCCGCCTGCAGGATGAATTCTGCGGCAACCATGTCGATTTCTGCACGATCATCAACGGGCGCAGCGGACGCTGCGGCGAGAACTGCAAGTACTGTGCGCAGGCCGCCTGCCACCATACGGGCATCGACACGTACGATTTCCTGCCGAAGGAAGAAATCATACGCCACGCCAAAGCCAATCAGGACGCCGGCGCCAACCGCTTTGCCATCGTGACCTCGGGACGCGCGCTCACAGGCCGTGACTTCGACAAGGCCATCGAGGCCTACAAGGAAATGAACGCGACGCTGTCCATCGGCCTTTGCGCTTCACACGGTCTGCTGACGCGTGAACAGCTCCACCGTCTCTATGCGGCCGGCGTGCGCAGCTATCACCACAACATCGAGACGAGCCGCCGCTTCTTCCCGCAGATTTGCACGAGCCATACGTACGACGACCGCATCCGCACCATCAAACTCGCGCAGGCGGAAGGCTTCTGCGTCTGCTCGGGCGGCATCATCGGCATGGGTGAGACATGGCAGGACCGCCTCGACATGGCCTTCGCTCTGCAGGAGCTCGGCATCGAGTCCATCCCCATCAATGCACTCATGGCCATCCCGGGCACGGGCATGGAAGGCCGTCCTTCCCTTCCCGCCGAAGATATCCTGCGCACCATTGCGATTTTCCGCTTCATCAATCCGACGGCAAACATCCGCCTGGCAGCCGGCCGCAAGCTGCTGCCTGAGAACGGCGCGACGGCCCTGCGTGCCGGTGCCTCCGCCTCCATTACGGGCGATATGCTGACGACCTCGGGCACAACCATCAAGGACGACATGGAGATGCTCAAGCGCCTGGGCCTCACGAATGACGAGGAAGAAGAAGTCACGACATGCGGCGCACACCGCTGAGACAGCCGTTCCTGAACATATCTGCTTATCCATACAAAAAGGCTTTCCGCCGATGATATGCTCATCGGGCGGAAAGCCTTTTTCTCATGCATCAAAGAACTGCGTAAGATCGATGTCCTGGATTTTCTCCACGACGACGTCGCAGATGGAAAGGTCCTGAATGCTGCCGGGAGCGCGATAGCCGATGCAGGTCATGCCGGCCGCCTTGGCTGCCTTGGCGCCGTTGCCCGAATCCTCGAGCACAACGCACTCGCGCGGGTCCACGTTGAGGTAAGCCGCCGTCTGCAGGTAGATGGCCGGATTCGGCTTCGATTCCGGCAGATTCGTGCCGCTGACGAGGCAGTCAAAGCAATCCACAATATCAAAGTGCCTGACCACATACTCGATGAAGGAATCGGCACTCGAGCTCGCGATGGCCGTGCGCACGCCCGATGAGCGCAGGTCTGCCGTCTGATGGATGAGGTCAATGGTGCCGTCAATCGGATCGATGCCCTTTTCCTCAAGCAGACGCTGAAACAGATAATCCTTGGCCTTGACGGCCTGCTCGGGCGTCGGCTTGAACGGATGCGTCTTGCGCAGATCCTCATATACCATGAGATCCGTTGTTCCCTGGTATTTCACAAGATCATCCACATGAATATCATGTACGCCCATCTTGTTCAGGACATGAACGATGGCTTCCAGATGAAGCGGCTCTGTATCCACAATGACACCATCCATATCGTAAATAAACGCTTTCATGCAAAACCTCCGTTTTCTCCTCACTCTCTTATTCTTATGGATAGAACAAGAAGCCTCCTGCATCGGCAGAAAGGCTTCTCGTATAAAATCAAATCCAGGGCTGAGATCAGCCGGTCATTTTGCTTACTCGACCGTGACAGACTTCGCGAGGTTACGCGGTTTGTCGACGTCGCAGCCACGCGTGATGGCAGCGTAGTAAGCGAGGAGCTGCAGCGGCACGACCGTCAGCAGCGGAATCAGGAGTTCATCCGTCTCCGGAACCTTCATGACGTGGTCGACGTACTTCTCGAGCTCCGTATCACCCTCGGCTGCAATGCCGATGACGACGGCGTCACGGGCCTTAACCTCCTTGATGTTCGAAAGGGTCTTCTCGTAAACGCTCTTCTGCGTAGCGAGAGCGATGACCGGGACACCTTCGACAATCAGGGCCAGCGTGCCGTGCTTGAGCTCACCTGCCGCATATGCCTCGGCATGGATGTAGGAAACTTCCTTGAGCTTCAGCGCACCCTCGAGAGCAACATCGTAGTCGAGCGAACGGCCGATGTAGAAGACATCTTCATTGAAACCGTACTGCTTGGCAAACGTCTTGATCGGCTCGACATCGGAAAGCGTCTCGCTGACCTGAGCCGGGATGTTCTTGAGCTGGCTGATGAGCGACTCGATGCGCTCCGGCGTCTGCGTCTTCTTGATCTGAGCCATGTAGAGGGCCAGCATGAAGAACAGGATGAGCTGCGTCGTATAGGCCTTCGTCGAAGCGACGGCGATCTCCGGGCCAGCCCAGGTGTAGAGGACCTGATCAGCCTCGCGGGCGATGGAAGAACCGACAACGTTCGTCAAAGCCAGCGTCTTGGCGCCGAGACGCTTCGACTCCTTCATGGCTGCGAGCGTATCACTCGTCTCACCCGACTGGGAAACGGCGATGAACAGCGTGTTCTCATCGACGATTGGATCGCGATAACGGAACTCGGAAGCGACATCGACTTCGACGACCGTGCGGGCCAGCTTCTCGATGTAGAACTTGCCGACGAGACCGGCATGGTAAGCCGTGCCGCAGGCAACGATGTAAATCTTGTTGAAGGAATTGAGGTAATCCGCATCCCACTTGAGCTCGTCCATGACGATGCTCTTGCCGTCCTTGGCAATGCGCTGGCTCATCGTGTCGCGGACAGCCTTCGGCTGCTCGTGGATTTCCTTGAGCATGAAGTGCTCGTAGCCGCCCTTCTCGGCAGCCTCTGCATTCCAGTTGACCTCGAAGACTTTCTTCGTCACAGGCTCGCCCTGACGATTCGTGATTTTGATGGAATCCTTCGTGACAACGGCCAGCTCGCCATCGTTGAGGATGTACGTGCGGCGCGTGCGCGAAATGATGGCCGGGATATCGGAAGCAATGAAGTTCTCACCTTCGCCGATGCCGATGACGAGCGGGTTATCCTGCTTCGTGCAGATGAGCTCGCCCGGGTGCTTCTTGCACATGAATACGAGCGAATAAGAACCTTCGATGCGGCGCAGTACCTCGCGGACGGAGGAAACAAAATCGCCGTTGTAGACTTCCTCGATGAGGTGAGCGACGACTTCCGTATCCGTCTCGGATTTGAAGACATGGCCCTTCTCGATGAGATCCTCTTTGAGGGACAGGTAGTTCTCGATGATGCCGTTGTGAACGACGACGAAATCACCGGAGCAGTCCGTATGCGGATGTGCGTTGCGGTCAGACGGACGGCCGTGCGTAGCCCAGCGCGTATGTCCGATGCCCATCGTGCCCTGCGGCATGTTGTCCTTGATCTTGTCGCGCAGTGCAGCCAGGCGGCCGACGCTCTTCTCGACGCGAATCTCCTTGCCGTCGAATACGGCGATGCCAGCCGAGTCGTAACCACGATACTCGAGCTTCGACAGGCCCTCGAGCAGGAATTCTGCTGCCTGCTTGTCACCTACATAACCTACAATACCACACATAATGGAAACCTCCTAACAGGTTCCTGCTGTCGTCCCCTCTTCGTTTTGTCGTCCCGCTTGCACAGGAGTTTTCACGAAGATCTGTCGGCCGGACCGGCCGGAAGGCATCCGCTGATGATTCGACAACCTTCTCCTCGTCCTCTCACGCACCAGGGCGCATGAGAGCAAGCGCTAAATCACGGAAGCTCAGGGGAGCTGACCATGCTCTTTTCTTACTACCAGAACAGCAGGTTTTGACTCTGGATTTTTCTTTGCCCTACGGCAATAGCTATTGTATCTTATAAATGAAAGAAAGTCAATAAAAAGCCCCGCGAGACCATGTCTCACAGGGCTTCTGTATTGCTTTTGAAAGGCCTGACGCCCTCCCTGTCACCTTCGTGACGGCAGGATTACATCATGCCCGGCATGCCGCCCATGCCCGGTGCAGCCGGTGCCGGAGCTTCTTTTTCCGGCTTGTCGGCAACGAGTGTCTCCGTGGTCAGGACCATAGAAGCGATCGAAGCAGCATTCTGCAGGGCAGAACGCGTTACCTTGGCCGGATCAACGATACCAGCCTTGAGCATGTCAACGTACTCGTTCTTGAGGGCGTTGAAGCCGATACCCGTACCAGCCTTCTTGACGTTCTCGACGACGACGGAGCCTTCGAGGCCAGCGTTCTGAGCGATCTGGCGGACCGGCTCTTCGATGGCGCGGCGAACGATGTTGACGCCGACCTTCTCATCGCCTTCGACATTCAGTTTGTCGAGTGCCGGCAGGATGTCGAGGAACGTCGTGCCGCCGCCTGCGACGATGCCTTCCTCAACAGCTGCACGCGTAGCGTTCAGGGCATCCTCGATGCGGTACTTCTTGTCCTTCATCTCGACTTCCGTAGCGGCGCCGATCTCGATGACAGCAACACCGCCGGAGAGCTTTGCAAGGCGCTCCTGCAGTTTCTCGCGGTCGAAATCGCTCGTCGTCTGGGAAATCTGCTGCTTGATCTGCGCAACGCGCTCGGCAATGGCTTCCTTGTCGCCCTTGCCGCCGATAATCGTCGTTTCATCCTTCGTGGAGACCATCTTGTGAGCCTGGCCGAGGTCAGCGAGCGTGACGCTGTCGAGCTTGCGGCCAAGTTCCTCGCTGATGACCGTGCCGCCCGTCAGCGTAGCGATATCCTGCAGCATGGCCTTGCGGCGGTCACCGAAGCCCGGAGCCTTGACAGCGAGGGCCTTGAACGTGCCGCGCAGCTTGTTGACGACGATCGTCGTCAGTGCTTCGCCGTCGACATCCTCAGCGATGATGGCGAGCTGCTTGCCAGCCTTGACGACCTGCTCGAGAATCGGCAGGATGTCGTTGATGGCCGAGATCTTGCGGTCCGTGATGAGGATGTACGGATCGTCGAGAGCTGCTTCCATCTTGTCCGTATCCGTGACGAGGTACGGGGAAATGTAGCCGCGGTCGAACTGCATGCCTTCCTTGACGGAGAGGTTCGTGCGCATCGTCTTGGACTCTTCAACCGTGATGACGCCGTCCTTGCCGACTTTCTCCATGGCCTCAGCGATCAGCTTGCCCGTCTCTTCGTTAGCGGAAGAAATCGTAGCGACCTGAGCGATGTCAGCCTGGCCTTCGACCTTCTTGGATTTTGCCTTGATCTCCTCAACGAGTGCCTTGACGGCTTCGTCAATGCCCTTCTTGATGATCATCGGGTTGGCACCGGCAGCGACGTTTTTCATACCCTCGTGGATCATGGCCTGTGCGAGGAGCGTTGCCGTCGTCGTGCCATCGCCGGCGATGTCGTTCGTCTTAGTGGCGACTTCCTTGACGAGCTGTGCGCCCATGTTCTCAAACGGATCTTCGAGCTCGATGTCGCGGGCAATCGTGACACCATCGTTCGTGATCGTCGGAGCGCCGAACTTCTTGTCGAGAACGACGTTGCGGCCCTTCGGTCCAAGCGTTACCTTTACTGCATTAGCCAGTGCATCAACACCGCGGCCGAGTGCGCGGCGTGCTTCTTCGTCAAACAGGATCTGTTTTGCCATTTATGATTACCTCCGAAAAATCTATGTTCTGCAATTCCGGCCGAGTCGCGGTCAGATGACTGCGAGGATGTCGCTCTCGCGGACAATCAGATAATCCTTGCCGTCAACCTTGACTTCCGAGCCCGAATATTTGGAGAAGATGACGCCATCGCCAACCTTGACTTCCATGGCTGCGCGCTCGCCATTATCGAGCAGCTTGCCAGTGCCAACAGCAACGACCGTGCCCTTCTGCGGCTTCTCTTTCGCCGTATCCGGCAGCACAATGCCGCTGGCCGTCTTTACATCGCTTTCTGCAACTTCGATGACAACTCTTTCGCCCAATGGCTTAATCATAGGTATCTTCCTCCTATAAAATGAATTTACATAATCATGCTGTTAGCACTCACCAGTCCCGAGTGCTAACTACAGTTTTTATATTAACCCCTCTAAGTCAAAATGTCAATATCATTTCCTAAAAAAGTCAAAAAAACAAAACCTCCTGCCGCGCACATGCAAAAGAGGGCTGCGTCAGGGCAGCCCTCTCAAGAGTCCGGATACGGCAAAATCAAACGAGAATCAGATGACCCAGTTGTTCGGCGCCATCATCGAATTCAGCATGGTATGATGCAGGATGGTCTCGGCGATCTGCTGCGCATCCCTGCCATCTTGCCCGGCGGCAAGCGATGCATACGGCTGAGCCGCCTCCGGCAGGCCGGCATCCTTCGACAGCACGAGCAGGACGATAAGGCCGGCCTGCAAGAGATGCGCGAGTGTTCGCCCGCAGTCCTCACCCTCTGCCGGGGCGTAGAGATACGTGTGACGGCCGTTGCGCACGAGGTAATACTCCGCTTCTTCCACGGCCTCAGCCGTCGTGCCGTCAAGGCCCGGCTGGAAAGCCACGGCCAGCGGCCTCTGCCAGTTCAGCGCGCTGCGCAGCTGCGGATTGGCCGCGAGATGGCGCCTGCCTTCGCCCGAGACGATCTCGCGCACGACGCCGCAGGCCGCCGTCATATTGCTGATGCGGTCGATGAGGATGAGCTCGCCCTGCGTGCGGTGATGCTCGAAGAGGTCGATGACGATGGGTTCCGTCACGGCGATCTCACAGACAGCGATCTCGTTCTTGTGGAGTGTATCAGCCTCGACGTGCTCGCCCGTGTTGATGTCGATGCGGTAGTCAATCTTCGTCAGGATGCCCGGAATCTTTTTCGTGCCGAGCAGGACGAGGAAGTTCTTGCCGATGGAAAGCGGCACATCGTCCATCCAGAGAATCTCCGTCTTGAAATTGGCAGCGAGCTGCACACCGCTCGCCTTCTCGAGCACGCAGCCGCGCGATACGTCGACTTCGCGGTTGAGCTGGATCGTGACGGGCTGGCCTTTTTGCGCCGTCTCGACCGTACGGTCGGCCACGAGGATTTTCCGGACCTGCGCCGTTTCGCCGCTCGGACGCGACGTGACGGTATCGCCCACCGCGATGCTGCCGCTCTCAATCTGCCCCTGGAAGCCGCGGAATTCGTGATTGGGACGGCAGACGCGCTGCACGGGCATGTAGAAGCCCTCTTCTTCGACGGCGCTCACATCGACCTGTTCGAGATACGGCAGCAGCGCCGGGCCGTCATACCACGCCATATGCGGCGAACGCTGCGTGATGTTGTCACCTTCCGTGGCCGATACGGGGATGACTTGGACACTGTGAAGGCCAAGTTCCTGCCGGATCTCTGCGATCTGTGCCTCGATTTCCCGGAAACGCGCCTCATCATAAGCGGCCAGGTCCATCTTGTTGACGGCGAAGACGAAGTAGCGGATGCCCATGAGCGCGCAGATGCGGGCATGGCGGCGCGTCTGCGTCAGGACGCCCTGCGTCGCATCGATGAGGATGATGGCGAGGTCGGCAAACGAGGCACCGCAGGCCATGTTGCGCGTGTATTCCTCATGGCCCGGCGTATCGGCGCAGATGAAGCTGCGGTTGTCCGTCGTGAAGTAGCGGTACGCCACATCAATCGTGATGCCCTGCTCGCGCTCAGCGAGCAGGCCGTCGAGGAGCAGCGAGTAGTCGATGGCGCCGCCGCGGCTGCCGACCTTGGAGTCAAGCAGCAGGGCCTCCTCCTGATCTGCATAAATGAGCTTGGCATCGTATAAGAGATGACCGATCAGCGTGGACTTGCCGTCGTCGACGCTGCCGCAGGTGATGAATTTGAGTAAATCGTTCATATCAGAAATAACCCTCCCGTTTCCGGCGCTCCATGCTGCCGGCTCCCTCGTGATCGATGACGCGGCTCGTGCGCTCCGATTCGACGGCGCCGAGCGTTTCCTCGACAATCGCATCGAGCGTATCGGCTTCCGATTCGACGGCGCCCGTCAGCGGATAGCAGCCGAGCGTGCGGAAGCGCACCTTCTTGTGCTGGATGTCCTCCGGCTTGAGGCCGAGCTTCTCGACGATGCGGTCGTCGTCAATCATGATGAGATTGCCGTCGCGCTCGATGACCGGGCGTTCCTTGGCAAAATACAGCGAAACGATATCGAGCTTCTCGCGGCGGATATACTGCCAGATATCCTTCTCCGTCCAGTTGGAAAGCGGGAACACGCGGATGCTCTCGCCCTTTTTGATTTCGGCATTGTAGAGCTTCCACATCTCGGGGCGCTGGTTCTTCGGGTCCCAGGCCTGTGCCGCGTTGCGGAACGAGAAGACGCGTTCCTTCGCGCGGGACTTCTCCTCGTCGCGGCGGCCGCCGCCAAACGCGGCCGTGAAACCGTATTTCGTCAGTGCCTGCTTGAGTGCCTGCGTCTTCATGATATCCGTATACGAAGCACCGTAATCGAAGGGATTGACGCCGGCCTTCAGGCCCTCTTCATTCTTGTACTCGATCATCTCGAGGCCGTATTCCCTGGCCTGGGCATCGCGGAAGGCGATCATCTCATGGAATTTCCAGGTCGTGTTGATATGCAGGAACGGGAAGGGCGGTTTCTCCGGATAAAAGGCTTTGAGTGCGAGATGCATCATGACCGTGCTGTCCTTGCCGATGGAATAAAGCATCACCGGCTTCTCACATTCGGCCGCCACCTCACGGATGATGTAAATGGCCTCGGCCTCCAGGGCATCGAGGTGCGATAATTTTCCCATATGAATGACTCCTTATTGATTCTGTAATCGCTTCAGTACCGGTTGGCATTCTGCCGGTCGATGGTGATGACGGTATCGGCCCTGCCGGGCTGCTCGATGCGCCAGTGGTAAAAATGGCCTTCGCGCTCGATGCGCAGCGTGCCGCCGCTGCCGCCGATGTCCGCGCCCAGGAAGTAGCCGATGGCGCTCACGGGACATTCCTTCATGCAGGCCGTACAGCCCCAGCAGTCCTCCACCGCGCGGATTTCCGCCTTGCCATTTGACGAGAGCCGCAGCAGATTGCCGGGACAGGCCTCCGTGCAACGACCGCAGCCGATGCAGCGTTCTTCATGGATGCGTATGCTCATAATGACCTCCCTTGACCAGCGGCCGGTACAGGATCTCAAAATCCCCGTCCTTCCACCTCGAATTGACGTAGCAGAGTCCGTCAGGCGACTGCTCCGGATGATCGGCATTCTCGCCGAACGTATGCCAGCGCGTTTCCCTGCGTGCGAGCAGATGCGCGATGAGGGCCCGGCAGACTGTCAGCCGCTCGCGCAGCTCATAGATCTTCATGAGCTCGTACATGTCGTCGGCATGCAGGGCCGGCAGCAGCGTCTCGAGATGACGGATTTTCTCTGCTGCCAGCTGCAGGCGGCTCTCGTTGTAGCGGTAATCCGTGCGGATGCCGCCGGCGTACTCATCCATGATTTTCTGCATCGCTTCTTCAAGCTGCAGGGGCGTGAGACTGCCCGCTGCCTGCCGGAAATACTGCTCGTACTCCGCCGTGCGGTCAGGGCCTTCTGCCTGTATCGGCGCCTCGGCCTCCGCGAGATACGCGGCGATGGACTGTGCGGCGATGCGGCCCTCGGCCAGCGCCCCCGTCACGTATTTCTGCGGCGCGCCGCCCGCCACATCGCCCGCGGCAAAGAGGCCCGGAATCGTGCTCGCGCGGCCCGTATCAACCCAGTAGCCGCTGGCCGTGTGGCCGCCCACGACATAAGGCTCCGTGCCCTCAACCTCGACGGGCTGCTCCTTCGGCCCCCTGCCGCTTTCCACCCATTTGAGCGTCTGCGCCGGTGCCATGTTGAGATACGCATGATAGAGGTCCTGCTGCTGCGCGTCGCTGATGTGACGCGTATCGAGGTAGCACGGGCCGTTGCCCCTGCGGTTCTCCTCGACCGTGCCGTAGATGCGCTCCGGTGTCGTCAGGCCGTATTTCGTCTCGTAGATCTCGCCCCTGGCATTGACCTGCTTCGCGCCGACGCCCTGCGCAATCGTGCCGGTCGGCGCAATCGTATCCTTGCAGCGCAGCGCCACGAAGCGATGCTCAAAGGTCGTCATCTCGGCCCCGGCCCGGATGCCCATCGCAAAGCCCGCACCGGTGTTGAACGGCGGATACCACATCTTGTGGCGTGAGAAGCCCGGATTGTTCGGCCGGTAAAGCCCGGCGGCACCGCCCGTCGCCACGAGCACGGCGCGTGCCGTGATCTCATAGGCCACGGGCTCCCGCACGGAAAAGCCCCAGGCCCCCGTGACGCGGCGCTTTCCCGCCGCGTCCTGCTGGACCATGAGGTCCGTGATATTCACATGGTTGAGGACGGTCACGTTCTTCTGCCTGCGCACCTCCCGGGCAAGCAGCGGCTTGATGTTCTCACCGTTGATCTTGACGTTGCGCCAGCCGCGCGTCACGTAGCGGCCTTCTGCATCCTTCAGGATGACGAGGCCCAGCCGCTCGAGATCCTCCGTGACCGCATTGACATCTTCCGCCAGCGTCAGCATGAGATCGTCGCGGATGATGCCCTCCGCATCCCGGCGCGCATACTCGACGTAATCCGCCGGCGTATGACCGCCCGATATATAGGCATTGAGGGCATTGACGCCGGCAGCCAGGCAGCCGCTGCGCTCGATATTGGCCTTTTCAGCAACGATCACGGCAAGCTCCGGCTTCCTGCCGAGCTGCATGGCCGCATAGCAGCCCGCCGTACCGCCGCCGATAATGAGGACATCGGCCGCAAGGCGCCGCCTCTCCATCTGTACAGGTTCCATGAACATCTCTCCCAAAATCCAGTTTCAACACATTGTTGCGATGCCTGCCGCTTTGCCGGGCCTGAATCAAATCAGAGCCAGTACCAGGCCGCTGCCGGCGGCAAGAGCCATGGGCAGGGCCAGCGACGAGTGGCGGTAATGGATGGCATAGAGGCAAATCGCAGCAAGAACGAGGGTAAAGAGCAGCACGAGTCCCGAAGAGAGGGAAAGGCTGCTGCCCGCCGCAAGATTCGTGCGCAGCATCGAGAGTGCCACATTCAGGAGCAGGCCGCTGATGATGGGCCGCACCCAGAGGCTGATTTGACGGAAGACGGGCACATCGTGGAACGTGCGCAGGAGCCGCGCAGCCAGGCCGAAGATCAGGCCCGAGGCCGCCACGCTCACGGCAAAGCCGGCCAGCGCCAGCAAAAAGCCGCCCATGATGCCGCTCCAGCGCAGACCCGCAAGATACCCGATGCCCGTCAGGATCTTGCATAGGATGGAGCCCGGCAGCGCGTTGGCCACGGGCACAAGCTGCCCGTAAAAGTCGGCCGCCTCCGTCGTCCCCCCCTGCACGAAAATGCCATCGGCAATTGTCAGATAGGCATCGCCGCCGCCAAATGAAAGCAGCGAGGAAAGAAAGCCCTGCCCGAGATACATGAGGCTGTCCGGCACGAGCATCAGGGCCGGCACGGAAAGCATGGCCGCGAAGAAAAGCCAGATCACGATTTCCCGCAGCGTCTCCGCCCATAATTTCCGGCCGCCAATTTTCTCGCCGCCGGCACGAAAGCTCTGCAGCAGGCCCCGCAGACCGAGCACCACCATCAGGAAAATGGCAAGGTGCTCCAGAAAGGGTGAAGCGAACAGCTCCATATGGCTGCCGCTCAGGAGATAGAGCACGGTGACAAAACCAGCCGTCAGCCCCCTGCCCCGCGAAAAGCCGCTGCCCAAAAAGAAGATCAGGAAGAACGCCAGGCCCAGCACCGACAGCACCGACAGATTGAAGATGGGCGTGATTGGCAGACCGAGCAATGCGTAGAGATTCTTCTCCGAGGAGAGCAGGAACACCGCCACCATGACGAGGCACATCGCGCGGAAAATCTCACCGCCCGCCTGCTCGGCAGCTGCGAGCGATTTGAGGACATAGGCCACGAGCAGGCTGATGATGAAAGCGCCGAGGCCAACCGATACGTAGCGGATGCCCGAGATGGCCGCTCCCTGCTCGCCGGTCAGGACCGAAAGGATCAGTACCGTCAGCAGGGCGCCCGGCAGGGCCATCATCGAGGCGGCGAGCAGCATGCCCGGGAAACCGCCGATCCTGCGGCCGATACCAGCCGCGATCTCAACGGGCAGCGCACCCGGCGTGATGCAGGCTGCAATCACGTCTTCTTCGTAGTCGCGCTTCGACACAAGCCGCCCGCGCTGCACGACTTCCGCCTCAATGACGGGAATCAGCGCATTGCCGCCGCCAAAGCCGATGGCTCCGATGCGCAGCATGCTGCCGGCCAGCCGCATGAGCCTGCCGTATTCATGGCGCACACCTTGCACGGCCTGTCCTGCCTGCAGGAAAATCTGCTCCACTGCCCTCACCCTTTCCAAGAAAATCAAGCAACCAGCATCTGACATAAAAAAGGAGGTTCTAAGACCACAGGTCATCCCTGTGATCTTAGAACCTCCATGCATTGGTCAGTTCTTTTCAAACGATGTATTTATCATAAGCGAAATAACATAGTTTGTCAATATGTAAATATTACTTTTCGTAAGCCTTGAGCTCTGCCTCGACGAGTTCGTAGAGCTTGCTGCCCTTCTCAATGCCCGTGAAGTGCGTCAGAGCCTCTTCATAGCCATGTTCCTTGACATAAGCTTGTACCTCTACGGCTTCCTTATCGCCCTCATAGTCAAAGTGCAGGGCGGCGGCGATGACCTTTGCGAGCGCTGCCGGCGTCTTGCCCTGTGCGATGAGCTGCGTGGCCGGGCTCACGAGACGGTCCTTGGCGCCGAGTTTGCGCTTCGGTCCACGGGCTACGCGCGTGACCTCATCGGAAAGATGCGGATTCGCGAAGCGTTTTTCCGTCGTCTCAACGTATTTCTGATGGGCAGCCGGATCGAAACCGTATTTCTCGATGAGCATGCTGCCCGTCTCGCCCCAGACCTTGCGGACAAAAGCGACGATTTCCGGGTCCTGCATAGCGCTGTAGATGTCCTTGATGCCCTTCTGGTACGCAAGGTATGCGATGGAAGCATGGCCCGTATTGACCGTGAAGAGCTTGCGCTCGATATAAGCCTGCAGGTTGTCGACCCAGGTCAGGCCCTTGATTTCCGGAACTTCGCCCTTGGCCTGCGTGCGGTTGACATCCCACTCGCAGTACGGCTCAACCTGTACGAGCAGCGGCTCTTCGTTGTGCTGCAGCGGCACGATGCGGTCAACGGCAGCATCCGGGAAGCCAATGTACTTGTCGACAAGCGGCTTGGCCTCGTCTGCAAGATGCTCGTAGACGAAATTCTTGAGCACCGTCGAACCGCCGACCATGTTCTCGCAGGCGATGATATTGAGCGGCGTCGTATTCTCTTTGACGCGGCGTTCAAGACCCTTGGCAATATTCGGTGCGATGAACTTCAGGATATTCGGGCCGATGGCCGTCGTGACGATATCGGCATGCACGATGGCCGCGAGCAGATCCTCAAGGTTCGTGTTGCTGTTGATGGCCTTGACATGCTCGACATGGATTGTCTGCGGCTCATCGCCTACGATCTGGATGTTGTAGGCTTTCTTGGCGTTGATCGTCTCGACCAGCTCTTCATTGACGTCGACAAACGTCACTTCATAGCCGGACTGGACGAGCAGCTCGCCGATAAAACCGCGGCCGATATTACCTGCACCAAAATGAATTGCCTCTTTCATGATTCTGAGTCCTCCTATATCTCACACGGCTCACCGGCCGAAAGAGCCGGCCGGGAACCTGCGTGAATGTCTCAATCAACCTTCGTGAACACGTTGTAAAGGATGTTCGGGTCCTTCGTCGTGTAGAGTTCATGCAGCTGTTCATCGCTGTACTCATCCATCGTCGTGGCAAGGTTGGCGAGAATGGCCAGATGGTCATTGCCGCGGCCTGCGATGCCGACGATGAGATATGCCTTGTCATCACCGAACTGAACGCCTTCCGGATACTGCAGGACGACGATGCCGGACTTCTTGACGCTGTCCTTGACGGCATTCTCGCCATGCGGAATGGCAATGCCCTTGCCAATGTACGTCGTGATATCCTTCTCGCGGTTCAGCATGCCCTGGATGTACGGCGTATCGACATAGCCGCCCTTGACGAGCAGCTCGCCGGCCGTCTTGATGGCTTCTTCCTTGGATACGCTCTTGAGGCCGACCTTGACGTTTTCTTTCGTCAGGATACCTTCCTTGAGCGTTTCCTCAGCAGCCGGCGCATCGCTCTTCGCGACGCCTTCACCCTTGAGGCGGGCCGATACGATGTCATAGACGTTGTTCTGCGTGAAATCCTTGACCCAGATGTGCTCGGCCTGCGGGCTGTCTTCGAGCGCGCGCTCCGCGAGCTTCTCATGGGAAACGACAAGCTGGGCATCCTTCGGGATGTTGCCGATGGCGCAGTTCGTGACCGAGATATCCGTGTAACCGTCTTTCTTGAGCTTCTTGCGCAGGGCAGCAGCGCCAAGAGCCGAGGAGCCCATGCCGGCGTCGCAGGCATAGACGATGCGTTTGAGTTCTGCACCGGAGACCTTCTTTTCATCAGCCGGCAGATCCTTGCCGCGATTCTTCATCTCGACCATGGATTCACGGGCAGCTTCGAGGGATTCATCGTTGCCATCATCGTGCGAGCCCTTGATGAAGATGGAGGCAACGGCACAGGAAACAGCAGTGGCGACGAGGAAATCCGCGATGTTCGCAAGGAATGCGCCTTTCGGCGTCATGGCGAGCACGGCGAGAATGGAGCCCGGGGAGGCCGGAGCAATGAGGCCGCCGCCCAGGAGGTTCAGCGTGAAGACACCGCTCATGCCGCCGGCGATGACGGCGAGCACGAGAATCGGCTTCATGAGGATGTACGGGAAATAGATTTCGTGAATACCACCGAGTACGTGAATGATCATGGCACCAGGCGTGGATTCCTTGGCCATGCCTTTGCCGAAGAACCAGTAAGCGAGCAGGACACCGAAGCCAGGGCCCGGGTTTGCCTCGAGCAGGAAGAACATCGATTTGCCGTACTGCTCAGCCTGCTGGATGCCCAGCGGGGAAAGGACGCCGTGGTTGATGGCGTTGTTGAGGAAGAGGACCTTTGCCGGCTCAATGATGATGGAAGCGAGCGGCAAGAGGCCCATGGCGACGATGCCTTCGACGCCGGCACGCAGGACTGCGTTGGCAGCGAGGACAACCGGGCCGATGGCCGCAAAGGCCAGGATGGCGAGGATACCGCCGATGATGCCGGCCGAGAAGTTGTTGATGAGCATCTCGAAGCCCGTCGGAATGTGGTCTTCGATGGCCTTATCGAACTTCTTGATGACCCAGCCGCCGAGCGGACCCATGATCATGGCGCCGAGGAACATCGGGATGTCGGAACCAGCGATAACACCGGACGTTGCAATGGCACCGAGGACACCGCCGCGATGGCCGTAGATGGCAGCACCGCCGCTATAGCCGAGCAGCAGCGGGATGAGCCATTTGCTCATCGGCGCGCCGACCTGCGCGAGGTATTCGTTCGGACACCAGCCCGTCGGAATGAACAGGGCCGTCAAGAGGCCCCATGCGATGAATGCGCCAATGTTCGGCAGGACCATGCCGGAGAGGAAGCGGCCAAACTTCTGCATGGCTTCCTGAGCGCCTTCCTTGTTTTGATTGCTCATAAGAATCTCCTTCCATACAAGTACCTATTATGACAACACATCAAATATAAAATATAAAACCTAAGCATTCTGACTGCCGAGGAGCTCCTGGTATTTCTTTTGATAAAAGTCCTTGAAGATGGTTTCGAGCTCCTGGTAGATATCGTGGGGATTGCCCTCGTTGAGGATCTCGATGAGTCCCCAGCGTTCGAGCAGTGCCGCGGATACGGCACCGATGGTTTCAAGCGCCTCGCGGCTGCTGTCCTCAGGGCCCAGCATGACGATGGCCGTGCGGACGAGCTCACCGTCCTTCGCCGGGTACTGCACCGGCACCCGCAGATGCAGGATGCCGAAGAGCGGCGACGGTGCAAAGTGCGTGCGTGCGTGCAGCAGAACCATGGCGTTGCCGCGCAGGATGGTCTCGCCCTCCGCCTCGCGGGCGAGCAGCGCCGAAGCGATGCCTGCCCGGGCCTCGGGCTCCTCACTGGCCGCACAGGCGGCAGCGCGGCAGATATCCTGGATGGCCGGCATCTTTTCCTCAATCGCCCGACTGAAGAAATTCTGCAGGAGTTCCTGGATGGCCTTTGTGTAGGCAGCCATCTGGCGCAAGGCCTCGGGGAACGGCACGGCTTTCTTCTGCGGCAGTGCTTCGCGCAGGCGGACGGCCTTCTTCTGCTGATGCAGGATCTCTTCATCGATGCGGCGCTTGTCCGCCTTGTCGAGCAGCGGCGTCGTGACGACGACCGGCAACGGCGACCACGGGATTGGCACCGTCGAGATGACGAAGTCGGCGTGATGGCTCCTGGCGTATTCCGCATTGATCTGCAGCGCAGAGACGAGGTCGACAATCTCAAGCTCATCGTATGACTGCTTGAGGCCGCTCGCCAGCATGCGGCTCGTACCCATGCCGGTCTGGCAGGCCACGATGACGCGCAGGCGCTGCGGCGTCACGGCGTGATGTTCCGTGAGAGCCGCGCCGAGATGCATTGCGATGTAGGCAATTTCCGCATCCGGCAGCTTCTCTCCGAGTTCCTCTTCGAGCGGCTCGACGGATTTGCGCGCGAGCTCCATGTACTGCGGATACGTCGTGCGCATCTCCTTCAGCAGCGGATTCCGGATATCCATGTGCATGCGCAGGCGGCTGATGGAGGGGCCCAGATGATTGACGAGCCCCAGCAGCAGTTCCTTGTTGCCAAGAAGCCTGCTGCCCGTCTCCTGCTCCGCGCGCTTCATGATGGAACGCGCCATGCGCACGAGATGGAAATTGTCGACCACCGAAGTCATGTGGTCATCGTCCGTGCGGTAAAGGCTCCGCGCTCCCAGGAGATGCATCGTGATGTAGCCGATCTCGTCTTCGGGGACCGTGATGTCAAACCGCAGGGCCATGCGCCGGGAAAGCTCCGTCGCCACCTGGTATTCCCGCCGTCCGCGCAGGGCGGCAAGCGTTTCGGCATCGATGTGAATGTCTTCCTGCTTGCGCATGCGCTGGACAGCGAATGACAGATGAACGACGATGCCGATGAACGCCGTGTCGGAAAGGTGATGCGGCAGGCCGCTTTCCATCTCATGGACCATCGCTTCCAATTCATGAACAATGTGTTCATCCACGAGGTTCAGCAGATACTGGTCGGCCGCGCTTCCCTTCTCACCGCCCTGCAGCTGATCGTGCACGAGGCACAGCAGCTGCTCCTCATCGAGATTCGCATAGATGAGCTCGACGAGTGCACGGCGGATATCCTGTTCGCTGCCCTTGACGTAGGCCCCGAGACCCGGGCGCCTGACGAGCAGCAGGCGGCGTTCCTGGAACCATGACTCGAGCTTGTCGAGATCATGGCTGACGGTGCCGTCCGTCACGCGCAGCATATTCGCGAGCGCGAAGAGCTTGATGGGCTCCGTCGTCCGCAGGAGCTGACCGGCCAGGATGATCTGCCGCTGCTGCGGCGTGTAGGCGGAAAACTCCATCTGCATGGTATTCTGACGAAGCTCTTCAAGCTGAGCGTCATTGCCCGCAATCCTGAGCCCAGCCCCCGTCTTGCGCACGAGTTTCAGGCCATATGCCTTGAGCATCATCTCCACTTTCGGGAGCTCGCGCGAAATCGTCTTGCTGCTGACGCCGAGCTCTTTGGCAATCGTTCCGGCTGTCACCGTATCGCCGCCTGCCAGCAGGCACTGGATGATGGCGATGGTGCGAGCACTTGTCTTCATGTTGCAGCCTCCTATGTACACTGGGAAGCCTTTTGGGTTCCTTCAACTTAAGTTACTTTTATTATAGCGGATACCCCGCCCGGAAACAATCAAAAGACATTTCGTTTCGTCCGAATTCGTTTTGGACAAAATTAAAGAACCCCTGCCAAGTCCTTATTTGGCAAGGGGTTCAAAATGTCCAGAACGGATTTCTTATTTAGTATTGCTGTGCTTACAGGCGTGCAAGAGCCGTCAAACTTTGCCACCGGCTGCCTTGACGATGGCCTCGGCCACTTCCTTAACGGTCAGCCGCTTCATCATCGCATACTGCTGGATGCGTCGGTAGGCTTCTGGCTCCGACAGGTGGTGAGCCGCCATGAGGATGCCCTTGGCGCGGTCGAGCGTCTTGCGCATGGCCAGCGAGTCCCTGAGGCCCGCGAGTTCCTGCTCGAGTCCCTGCATCTCCTGCCAGCGCGACAGCGCGATTTCGATGGCGGGGAACAGGTTGTTTTCCTGCACGGGTTTGACAAGGTAGCCGAGCACACCGGAATCCTTGGCCTTCTCGACGATTTCCGGCTGGCTGAAGGCCGTCAGCAGCAGGACGGGTGCCAGCTTCTCCTCGGCGATCTTGCCCGCCGCCGTGATGCCGTCCATCTGCGGCATCTTGATGTCCATGATGACAAGGTCCGGGCGGTGCTGACGCGTGAGTTCCACGGCCTTGCGCCCGTCGATGGCCTCACCGACAACCTCATGACCGGCCTCTTCCAGCATCTCCCGAAGGTCCATGCGAATGATGGATTCATTATCTGCGATGACGAATCTGAGTTTCTCCTGCTTTGCCATTGTCACACTTCCTGTCCATTCATCAGTATCTGTTTATTTATATCGTTCTGTCATTCATCAGTGGGGTTCGGCTGCGCCTTCGGCAGGTAAAGCCGGGCATGTGTGCCATGTCCTCTGCCCTTTTCATCATTTTCCAGCACGAACGTGCCGCCGAGGTCCCCCTCCACAAGCGTGCGCACGATGGAAAGTCCCAGAGACTTGCGCGGCCGCTCGGCAAAATCATCCGGCAGCCCGATGCCATCGTCGTAAAAGTCGAGCTGCCAGTGATCCGGCGCCTCCTCGACAGCAAGGCCAATGAGCCCTTCCGTGCGCCCCGTGAATGCATGTTCCATCGCATTGAGCACGAGCTCATTCAAGACGAGCGCCACCGAGCTCGCACACTTCGAGGGCAGGATCAGCCGCGGCCCCTTGAACTCCGTATGGATCGTGAAGTGGCGGTCGGTCATGTTGCGCGCCGCCAGCTCGAAGATATGCTCCATGACCTCCTGCACGTCGATATCCTCACTGCCCTGCTGGGAAAGGTACTCGTGAACGACAGAAATCGAAAGGATGCGGTTGACGCTCTCCTGCAGCGCGGCCTTGACGTCCTCCGACTTCGAGCGGCGGGCCTGCAGCCGCAGCAGGCTTGCAATCGTCTGCAGATTGTTCTTGACGCGATGGTGAATCTCCTGGATGACGGCGGACTTGATGCGGATCTCCTTGTCCTTGGCCCGCGTATCCGTCACATCGGACAGAATGACGATGCGCATCTTCGTCGCGCCGCCTTCCTGGATAACAATCTCGCGGCGGATGAGGATGAGTCCGCCCGCCGTGATCTCCTTCTGCCAGGGCCGATCGCGCTCAACCGTCTCGCGCATGACGTGCTGCGTGAGCTGCCGGTCAAAGAGATGACAGCCGCGCAGGCTGCCGACACCGAGCACCCGGTAGATGCGCTGGGCCGCCGCATCGGCAAAGACAATGCGGCTGTGCGCATCCGTCAGGATGATGCCGTCGCGCGCCGTGATGGGATGAAACTGCTCGGGGTCGAGCGAGCGTCTGGCATATTGGAGCACCATGACGGCTGCCTCCAGGAGATGCAGGTAGCCGTCAATCGAGAGCTTGTCGGCATCGACTTCAAAGTTCAGCACACCGATGACCTTGTCGCCGTCGTGTATGCCAAACGTGTACATGTCGATCATCGAGCCGTAATTCCACTCGCGCTTGCCGCGGCCCGGCCGCCCGGTGCGGAAGGTATCCTCCACCATGGGTTCCTCGATGCAGCGCACAATCCTGCCCACGCCTTCCGGCTTGCCCGGCATATAGATGGTATGCGGACGCTCCTGCGCGATGAGCAGGAACGAATCCTGCTGTCTGGCGCGCACATAGACCTTGAGTTCTCCGTGGGCAAGATCGGCCACAAACGGAAAAACCACCGACATGCGCATCAAAAGACTGATCTGCATAACCGAAAGCATAGTATGCCGCCGGCACAGTAAAGCAATATCTTCCATGTTACACGCCCCTTCATTCCATAAACATTTGTCCTATAGTATAGCAGAAAACGTTTAATTTTGTAACAACAAAATGTTAATTTTATAAAATCAAAACCACCAGTTAAACTGGTGGTTTGCTCTGGCCCTATAAGGGCCAATTACCTGTGGTAGCACC
>CABJCJ010000010.1:0-701 GCA_902364065.1 Veillonellaceae bacterium SB90 | reverse complement strand
GGGCCAATTACCTGTGGTAGCACCTTAAAAGGTGCACTGAATCGGTCTGACAATCACACTTTTATCACGGGCTGCCCCCTACTCGGGGGCACTTTTATTTGCCAGACTTACTCTTGCTACCCGTAAACGGGTCTACAAATTCTTTCAGACTCAGCTGGTCTGCCATAATATCATCTTGCAGCTGGTTCTTGATATATTCCTTAATCGCTTTTTCGTACTTTCCTACAGTATCAACATAATATCCTCTGCACCAAAAGTGTCGATTCCCATACTTATACTTCAAATTTGCATGCCGGTCGAATATCATCAAGCTACTTTTACTCTTCAAATATCCCATAAAGCTTGATACACTCAAATGCGGCGGAATCGTTACTAACATGTGGATATGATCTGGACAGCATTCTGCCTCTAATATCTCTACTCCTTTCCTTTCACACAATTCTCTTAAAATTTTTCCTACATCTATTTTTATCTGCTTATAGATAATTTGACGCCTATACTTTGGTGCAAAGACAATATGGTATTTACATCTCCATTTACTATGTGATAAACTTTGTACGTCATCCATTGACATGCATCTCCTATGTTAATTTTTGTGGTTGTCAGGCCACTTATAGTTTATCACAGGAGATGCTTTCCTTTTCTCTAAGATCTTTTTAACTACCCCCAGTTGAACTGGGGGTTTTGTCATGCCTAATCGG
>CABJCJ010000009.1 GCA_902364065.1 Veillonellaceae bacterium SB90 | reverse complement strand
GGGCCAGAGCAAACCACCAGTTTAACTGGTGGTTTTGATTTATGCATTTTTGTTTTCCGGAAACAAGCAGGGAAATGTGCTGTCGAGCTAGAAAGATAATATGTGAACCGTAGAAAAAGGTAACACGTGACAGGATTGATCAGGGGGAGGTCGTGCTATGATCGGGTTAGAGGATAAAAAAGAAATCTGGCTCGGCTTGCCGCAGGATACGCCGGAGCAGCAGGTATGGGCCGATAATTACTACGATGCCGAGCTGGTGCCCATGGCGCAGGAACGCTTCATCGGGCATTATGCGACGGAGAAGAAAACATCGTATTACGGCATGTTCCTGCTGCTGGGGTCTTCGTGGGAGCAGGTAGCCTTCAATGTCAAGCTCTTGGACCCGCAGAATGTCCATGTGCTTTGCGGCCGGGACCACGACATCCAGCTCTCCTTGCTCTGCAACAATCTGGGACTGGACGAAGGGAGCTTCTGTGTGACGACCATCCAGGAGGGTGATGCGACGGCGCTTTATCGCGTGATCCGCAAGCAGCATGATATCTGGGATTCCATGGGCAGGAGTGCCATCGACATCACGGGCGGTTCGCCTCTGATGCGCACGGCAGCCGCGATGGCGGCTGCCTATCTCGATATCGATGTGTACCGCCTCGAAAGCCACTATATGCCGAAGTATCATCATTATGAGCCGGGTACGGAGCGCATGCAGAGACTCCCGTCGGTACAGTCCATCCTGCTTTGAGCCGGGATGGGACGGTAAGACGCCACAGGAAAGGGATGGCAGCATGAAGCAGATGACGGAGCTGCAGCAGAAAATCGTCGATTTTTATCATCAGAATCCATTTGTTGAATACATTCACGCGCAGGTCGTGCCGACGCCGGACGGTCAGATCCGTCTGGAGCTCGATGTCGAGGAGGAGCATACGAATCTTTACGGCATCATCCACGGCGGCGTGCTCATGACGCTGGCCGATACGGCCATGGGCGCTGCGGCGCTCATGCACAACAAGCGCGTGGTCACGATTGAGCTCGGCATGGATTTCATGCATTCGGTGCCGCTGACGACGCATATTTACGCGCAGGGGCAGGTATTGCACGACGGCCAGCACAACATGACGCTCGAATGCACGATCACGGACCGTGACGGCAAGCTCTATGCCAAAGCGCATGGCACATTCTATGTGCTCGGCCGTGTTGACGATTAAAATAAGATTAATTTTATATTGTTAACAAATAATAATTGTAAATTACACTGGATATATCTGCGAAATGCTGATATAATAAAGTCATCAAGAGATGTTACTACGTATTATCTTTTAGGAGGAAATGAAATGGCTGAAGAAAAGAAAACTCAGTATGCAGGAACTCAGACGGAAAAGAATTTGTGGGCTGCTTTTGCCGGTGAAAGTCAGGCAACGAATAAGTATACGTATTTTGCATCACGTGCAAAAAAGGACGGCTATGAGCAGATGGCTGCACTGTTCCTGAAGACGGCAAACAATGAACGTGAGCATGCCAAGATCTGGTTCAAGGAACTTGCTGGTATCAGTGATACGCCGGCTAATCTGGAAGATGCTGCCGCAGGCGAGAACTACGAGTGGACGGACATGTACGAGGGCTTTGCCAAGACGGCAGAGGAAGAGGGCTTCAAGGTCCTGGCACAGAAATTCCGCATGGTTGCTGCCATCGAGAAGCATCATGAGGAGCGTTATCGTGCACTGCTCAAGAACATCGAGACGTCGCAGGTCTTCGAGAAGAGCGAGGTCAAGATCTGGGAGTGCCGCAACTGCGGTCATATCGTCATTGGCACGAAGGCCCCGGGTGTATGCCCGGTCTGCGCACATCCGCAGAGCTTCTTCGAGGTCAACGCCGAGAACTACTGATTTGCCTGCATAATCATACACCACAGCAAACAAAAGGGAGGACGTTCGTCCCCCTTTTTTCTTTCGCCTCCTGGTCAAGCTAGCGGGGCTTTTTTATTTTGCCTGATATGCTGCAACAGTGCTCGGCATCCCTTGAGCACATCATCATATGTTGCGGAAAAATTATCGGTATACCAGGGATCGGCGACTTCGCGATGCTCGCCGGCACAGTCGAGCAGCAGACAGGTCTTGCGGTCGGGGTCACCCTTTGTCAGGCGTCTGAGATCACACATGTTCTCGTTGTCCATGCCGATGATGAGGTCATACGTCTCGTAATCCTGCGGTGTAATCAGGCGGGCGCGGCGCGGTGTGAACGGGATGCCCTTTTTCCGCAGCTGCGCTTTGGTGCCGGGATGTGTGTCGGAGCCGAGTTCATCGCGATGGCAGGCCGCTGAGGCCACCATAATCTGGTCCTGCAGTCCGGCCCGGCGCACGAGCTCCTTCATGACGAATTCTGCCATCGTGGAACGGCAGATGTTGCCATGGCAGACGAATAAGATACGTTTCATTGCGAATTCCTTTCTGCAAAAAGATACGTTTATTGTAGCATGTATACCGATTTTTTCCTATTGGCGGATTTTTGTATATAGTAATCGTTTTCAGATACATTGTTACAAGTTTGTCCCCGTGTGTGTATCCTGTGTACATACAATAAAATTATCAAAACCTATTGAAAGATAAATGAAATCTATATACAATAATAGCAGGGGGAATCAACAGAAAAATCATAAAATGTGAATGGAGGTTTTTATCATGTTGATTGTTGGAGGACTTATTGTCATCCTTACCTTCGTACTGATCGTCAAAAAGTACGAAGCACGTCTGGTATTATTCTTAGCAGGTCTTTTGATGTGCCTGATCGGTGGCCTGCCGGGGGATGTCATGAAGGCATTCACGAAAGCGATGGTCAACAACTCGCTGGTGCCGACGATCTGTACGGTCATGGGTTTTTCTTACGTCATGCGCCTTACGGAATGTGACCAGCATCTCGTCCAGTCCATCTCGGGTCTGCTCAAGAAGGGCCGCGCCGTACTCGTGCCGCTCTCGTTCCTGCTGACCTGGTGGATCAGCCTGGCCATTCCTTCGGCTTCGGGCTGCTCGGCTGCTGTCGGCAGTATCCTCATTCCGACGCTCATCGCTGCCGGTGTTCATCCGGCCATGGCTGCCGCTACAGTTCTTGCCGGCACCTGGGGCAGTGCCATCAGCCCGGGCAACGCGCATAACCCGTTCGTTGCCGATCTCGCCGGTACGGACATGATGACGGTCATCATCAACGAGACGCCGGGAGCCATCATCGCCTCGATTGCCTGCGTGGCTGTCATGACGGCTTATGCAGTCGTGCGCCGCGAGGGTGCCACGGAAGAACGCCGCCAGGCCTACCTTGCTTCTCTCGGTGAAGATGCCAAGGAACTCGAAGCATTCCATGTCAATCCGCTGCGCGCCATCGTGCCGCTCGTGCCGCTGATTCTCCTGATCATCAGCTCGAAGCAGGTCGGCCTCATCCCAGAAGTCAGCGTACCGCTCTCGATGCTCGTCGGTGTGGCGCTCGGTTTCCTCGTAACGCTCACGGATCTTCAGGAAGTCTGCCGCAAGTTCTTCCAGGGCATGGGCAATGCCTATGCGGATGTCATCGGTCTGATCGTCTGCGCCAGTGTCTTCACGGCCGGCATGACGGCCATCGGCCTCACGGGTGCACTGACGGACCTCATGAAGGGTTCGCAGTCCGCAGCAGCTGCTGCCGGCACGTTTGGCCCGTTCCTCATCGCCGTCATCTCGGGTTCCGGTGACGCCGCTGCCTTTGCCTTCAATGGTGCGGTTACGCCGTTTGCTGAGCAGTTCGGCATGAGCATCATGGATCTCGGCTCTCTCGCTCAGATCGCCGGTGCCATGGGCCGTTCCATCTCGCCGGTCGCCGGTGCAGCCATCATCTGCGCAGGCCTTGCCAAGGTCAACCCGATTGAAGTCTCAAAGCGCAATGCGCTGCCGTGCTTTGTCGCAGCGCTGGTCCTCATGTTCATGCTTTGAGATGGATATATGATAAGTCAAGCTGCCATTATGGTATAATGATGGTGAGCGCATAGAAAGGAAGTCTTTATGATGATTAATCGCGAGCGTGTTTTGCAGGAATTTCTCGAATTGGTGCAGATCCGCTGCTCCACGCGTCAGGAGCGTGAGGTCGGCGATCTTCTGACGAAGCGCCTGGAGGAACTCGGCGGTACGGTTCATGAAGATCAGGCCGGCGTTAAGCTCGGCGGCAACTGCGGCAATCTCGTGGCGGATTTCCCGGGCACGATTGACGCGCCGACGGTCATGCTGACGGCGCATATGGACTGTGTGGAACCCTGCGGCGACGTCCATCCGCAGATCGAGAACGGCATCATCCGCTCCGATGGCACGACGGTGCTGGGCTCCGACGATAAAGCAGGCGTCACGGCCATCCTCGAGACGCTGCGTCAGCTTAAGGAACAGGATATCCCGCACGGCCCGCTGCAGGTCGTATTCACGATTGCCGAGGAGAACGGCGTGCATGGCTCGCAGAATCTCGACAGCAGCCTGCTGCATGCAGATTTCGGCTTTACGCTCGATACGCACGGCCATCCGGGCGTCATGAGCTACAAGGCTCCGGGCAAGAACCAGATCCACATTGCCATCAAGGGCAAGGCTGCACATGCCGGTGTAGAGCCGGAGAAGGGCATCAATGCCATTCAGGCAGCCGGCATCCTGCTTTCTGATGCACCGCAGGGTCGCATCGATGAGGAGACGACCTGCAACGTCGGACGCATCCAAGGCGGCAGCGCGACGAATGTCGTGGCCGATACCTGCGATGTCTTCTACGAGTCGCGCAGCCGCGACAAGGCGAAGCTCGATGCCATCACGCAGCGCATCGTCGATCATTTTGAGCAGGGCGCTGAGAAAACCGGCTGCCAGATTCACGCAGAGGTCAGCCCGGACTACGGTCCTTACGAGATTCCGCAGGACAGCCCGGCCATTGAGGTGGCAAAGCGTGCCGCGGAGAAACTGGGCTTCCCAGTTGAGCTCGAGGAGTCGGGCGGCGGTTCGGATGCCAACCACTTCAATACGTACGGCGTGCCGACTGTCGTGCTGGCTGTGGGCATGACGAACTGCCACACGAAAGAAGAGTATATTGAAGAAAAAGATCTTTACGATGCAGCAGAATGGGCGCTTGAGATCGTCAAGCAGGCTGCAGACTGCAAGCGCGGATAAAAACACAAACAGTTGGGAGAGAGAATGTGACCTGGATCTTATTTGACTGGGCGGGTACCGTCGCCTTTGCGGTTTCAGGCGCCATGGTTGGCCTGTCGCGCCGCATGGATATCTTTGGCGTTATCGTGCTGGCTCTGCTGACGGCTGTCGGCGGCGGCATGGTGCGCGACGTGCTAGCGGGCATCACGCCGCCGGGGGCCATGACGAAGACGACGGATCTCTTGATGTCCATCGTCGCGGCAATACTGGTATCCTTTGCGTATTCGGCCATGCATTTTGACAGCCGGCGCAGGAAGAGCATGACCTTCCTTTACAATCTGTCGGATACCATCGGCCTGGCATCGTTTACCGTGACGGGCGCGTCGACAGGCCTCATGCAGGGGACGGGGGACCCGTATGTGTTCCCCGTCACGCTGGGCGTCATCACGGCCGTGGGCGGCGGTATGCTGCGCGATCTCATGGCACAGCGCGTGCCGGTTGTCCTGCGCATGGACGTCTATGCCGTGGCCTCGTTGGCAGGAGGCATCGTCATGTGCTGGAGCTGGCCCATCTGGGGGACAGAGATCTCTTCCTGGATTTGTTTTCTGGTGGTACTGCTGCTGCGCGGCTGCGCACTGCATTTTGGCTGGCAGCTCTATCATCCGCATCCTGGCGGGCGGATGTTTCATCGCCGCGCCAAACATCAGAATAAAGATCTTTAACTAGCATTACAGGGCGGGAACAGGCTTCCCGCCCTGTTTTCTATCTGTTTTTGATTTTTTGGCAGAAAAAATGAAAAAACCTGTTGACAAAAGCTCTGAAAATGAGTAAAATAGTTTTTGTCAGTCAGTGAGAGACACAGAAAAGCTCGCAGGAGATTGACGGCAGATGCGGAAATAGCTCAGTGGTAGAGCACCACCTTGCCAAGGTGGGGGTCGCGAGTTCGAGCCTCGTTTTCCGCTCCATACTGCGGAAATAGCTCAGTGGTAGAGCACCACCTTGCCAAGGTGGGGGTCGCGAGTTCGAGCCTCGTTTTCCGCTCCATTTGCCTGATTCCGCTTTGCGGATCACATATATCAATGGGCCTATAGCTCAGTTGGTTAGAGCAACCGGCTCATAACCGGTCGGTCCTTGGTTCGAGTCCAAGTGGGCCCACCAAAACAATTTCATAGCCAACAAAACATGACTCAGTAGCTCAGCTGGATTAGAGTATTTGACTACGAATCAAAGGGTCGGGGGTTCGAGTCCCTCCTGGGTCACCATTGTGGGTAGGTGCCCGAGTGGTTAAAGGGAACAGACTGTAAATCTGTCATCTTCGGATTACGATGGTTCGAATCCATCCCTGCCCACCACTATGAACGATGAGACGTCGCGTAAGCGGCGTCTTTTTTGTTGTCTGGAACTTACACGCGGAAGCCTTTGTGTCCTCCATGAAAAAATCCCGACGTACGAGCAATGCGTCGGGATTTTCCTGTATATCGTGTGTGGTTAGAACAGTGAGGTTTGTTCTGCCATTTCCGCGGGAGCGGGGCGGCGGCTGACGAGCGGCTGTTCCACTTTGCGGAAACCGGTCTTCTGCATCTCGGCGAGGAAATCGGCAAGCACGTCGTGGCTTTGCCCGCCGGCTGTAATGCTGAGGACGCAGGTGCCGGATGGCTGCAGAACGCGCGTGATCGTCACTTCATCAGCCGGCAGGCTTTCATTCTGGTCGTTGACGTAGATGATGTCTTTCTGGAGCGGCAGATTCAGGAGTTTCTTTAGCTCGCGCAGTTCGTCAGCGGCGATGCGGCTGAAGGGGAGCCCCAGGTAGCCGGCGAAGGGATTGCTGGCCGGGCCGCCGATGATCTTGGCGAGCTTCTTGTAGCAGTGAAGCGTGGCCAGGGAATCGGCGAGTGCGCCGTGTGCCTTCGTATCCTGCCAGTCGTACTGGAAGTAGGCGGCACATTCAGTGAGCTTGAATTTTCGCCATTTGCCGCGCTGCGTGCCGGGTACTTTGCGGTATTCAGCGAAGGCCTCCATGACATCGTAGGTACGGTGCGGGTGGATGGAGAGGCCGCTCTGGCGCAGCAGGCGGAGGTCAAAGCCGAGGTTGTAGCCGACGAGCATCGTGTCCTCGTCGTTGAGCAGGGCTTCGATTTCCTGTTTGTCGCTGAGAATCGTGGGCATGCCGACGAGGTCCTGCGGACTGATGTGATGGACTTGCTGGGCTTGCGGCCATTCCTTGTGCGACTGCGGAGCGTAGAGCCTGTCGAGGAGGACGCTGCCTTCGCCGTCGACCATGGCCAGGGAAAGCACTTCATCCGTTACGCGCACGCCGGTGGTTTCGGTATCGAAAACGATGATTTTCATCATATCATCCTTTCTTTTCTCTGGGGATCACTTCTGCTCGATGGGGCAGGAGTGGACGGCACCGCCGCGCTCGGCCGTGTGCTTGCCCTCAAAGAGTGCCTGGCTCACGCGCCGCATGAGTTCTTCTTCCTCGGCCTGGGCGCTGAAGACGACGCGCTTGTCCTCTGGCAGCACGTTGCCGTCGAGTTCCGTGATGGCCAGCTGCAGGCGGTGATCCTTGTCCTTGCGGAAGGAGTACGCGCGGCGCGTGGCCAGCCATTCCGTGATCATCTCGATGTTCTGGAATGAGGCATTCTTGTTGTAGTCCTTGTAGACTTCGGCGGCGATGCCGGCAGCTTTCTGCTTGTCTTCCGTGGCACCAATGATGGAGAAGGTCTTGGCCTGTCCCTCGGTGAGCAGCTCGGTGACGATATAGAGCATGATGATCCCTTCCTTTACTTTATATACGGGTGATTTTGACAGATACGAAAAAAGCACCAGCCGCAGCTGATGCCTTACTTTCATATGGTGACCCAGGAGGGACTCGAACCCCCGACCCTTTGATTCGTAGTCAAATACTCTAATCCAGCTGAGCTACTGAGTCATGTTCGTCTTTTGCTCTCGCAATCAACGTATATTATAATAGCATGACCCTGGCGGTCTGTCAACACTTGCCTTTGAAAAAATAAAAATTTTTTCGTAGAGTACGGGCTGTGCGTGATGATAAAAAGTGAATTCTATTCATTTTTCTCTTTATAAAGCGGACATTTTCTATTATAATGGAATAGACACAGAAGGAAGACTGAATGGAAACGGAGCGATCGATATGGAAGAAAAGATGGGACGCAGGGAGCGGAAGAAACTGCAGTCGCGCAAGGCCATCCTGGATGCGGCCGTGCGTGAATTCTCGGCGAAGGGGTTCAAGGAGACTTCGGTAGCGGATATCATGAATGCAGCGGATCTCGGCATCGGCACGTTCTATAATTATTTTCAATCGAAAGAGGAAGTGCTCATGTGCCTGCTGGCCCGCCTCGTCGACGAGGTGGATGCAGGGCTGAACGAGCTGCGGGCTGCGAAACGGCCTTCTTATGAGATGCTTGAAGCCGGCAGCCGCATCACGGCAAGATTCCTCGATGAGAACCGCTTTGTCCTGCCCCTGTTCCTTTCCGCGGCGGAGCAATCCGCCATGCCTGCCGGCCGTCAGGACCGTGCGATGCCGGCGCCTGGCTTCAAGCCGGTCTTTGAGGACATCGTGCGCCAGGGACAGAAGGACGGGGAGCTTCGCCGGGATGTTCCCGCTGAGATCATTGCGGAGATGTTCCATTCTATCTATCAGGCAGCAGCATTCAGCAAACTGCCCATTAATTTCCAGGAGAACGTCGCGCTCAAGACGCGCATTCTCTTGTCCGGCATCAAGAACTGAGCAGGATTTGTGTACTTGTATTTAGGAGTGTTTTGTAATGATCAGTGTAACGAAGCTTTTATTTGCCCGGGAGTATTTTGGCGACCGGCTGCGCTATACAAAGAATGCGCACACGATGCGCAATGGTGCAGCAGAGGGTGTCGGCCCTGTTGTCGTCTGGAATTCGACGAAGACCTGCAACCTCCGGTGCATGCACTGCTATATGCAGTCCGATGCGAAGAAATATCAGAACGAACTGACAACGGAAGAAGCCAAGAAATTCATCGATGATCTCGCGGACTTCCATGTGCCCGTGCTGCTGTTCTCGGGCGGTGAGCCGCTGATTCGCCCGGATTTCTTTGAGCTCGCGGCCTATGCTCAGGAGAAGGGCGTGCGTCCGACGCTTTCGACGAACGGCACGCTGATCACGCGCGAGGTCGCACAGCGCATCAAGGACATCGGCGTGGGGTATGTCGGCATCTCGCTCGACGGGCTCAAGGATGTCAACGATAAATTCCGCGGTGTGGACGGCGCCTACGAGAAAGCCATGCAGGGCATCAAGAACTGCGTGGCGGTAGGTCAGCACGTCGGTCTGCGCTTCACGATCAACCATCACAATATCCAGGAACTTGACCGCATCTTCGATTTCATCGAAGCGGAGAACATCAATCGCGTCTGCTTCTACCACCTCGTCTATTCGGGCCGCGGCGAGCAGATGATGGATCAGGACGTCACGCCGGAAGAATCCCGCCGTGCCATGGACATCATCATCCGCCGCACAAAGGATTTCGAGGAGCGCGGCCTCAAGAAGGAAATCCTGACCGTCGACAATCACTGCGACGGTCCGTACATGTATCTCAAGGCACTCGAGGCCGGTGATGTGGAAACGGCGGCGCAGATCAAGAAGTACATCTCGATGAATGGCGGCAATCGCTCGGGCATCGCGTTCGGCGAGGTCGATCCCCTGGGGTACGTTCATCCCGATCAGTTCACGCAGCATCATACATTCGGCAATGTGCGCGAGCGCAAGTTCGGCGATATCTGGCAGGATACGTCGAATCCGATTATGGCCGGCCTCAAGGACCGCAAGCCGCTCCTGAAGGGACGCTGCGCGAAATGCAAGTGGCTCGATAACTGCAACGGCAATTTCCGCACGCGCGCCGAGGCACGCACGGGTGATTTCTGGGCCTCGGACCCGAGCTGCTATCTGACGGATGAAGAAATCGGACTGACGGAGGAACATAAATGAAGATCATTTCCTGGAATACGACGAATGCCTGCAACATGTACTGCGCGCACTGCTACCGTGATGCGGGCTGCAAGGCCGAGGAGGAACTGAGCACCGAGGAAGGCAAGAAGCTGCTGCACGAGATCGCGAAGGCCGGCTTCAAGATCATGATCTTCTCGGGCGGTGAGCCCCTGATGCGCCCGGATATCCTCGAGCTCGTCAAATGTGCGGCGGACCTTCACATGATCCCGGTCTTTGGCACGAACGGCACGCTCATCACGCTCGATATGGCGAAGAAGCTCAAAGAGGCTGGTGCGCGCGCGATGGGCATCTCGCTCGATTCGCTTGACCCAAAGAAGCATGACAAGTTCCGCAGTTTCCCGGGCGGCTGGGAAGGTGCCGTGCAGGGCATGAAGAACTGTGCGGCCGTTGGCCTGCCATTCCAGATCCACACGACGGTCATGGACTGGAATCAGCAGGAGCTCGAGGCCATGACGGATTTTGCCGTTGAGATCGGAGCCAAGGCACATCATTTCTTCTTCCTCGTGCCGACAGGCCGCGCCAAGACCATCGAGGAGGAGTCGCTGCGTGCCGAGCAGTACGAAGATGTCCTGACGCGCATCATGAAGAAGCAGCAGGAAGTCGACATCGAGCTCAAGCCGACGTGTGCGCCGCAGTTCCTGCGCATCGCTGATCAGCTCGGCTACAAAACGCGCTTCCACCGCGGCTGCCTTGCCGGTCTTTCGTACTGCATCATCAGCCCGCGCGGCAAGGTACAGCCGTGCGCCTACCTCAACATGGAGCTCGGCGATGTGCGCGAGACGCCGTTTGACGAGATCTGGGCTAAAAATGAGGTCCTGCAGAAGCTGCGCACGCTTGACTACAGCGGCGGCTGCGGCTCCTGCAACTACAAGGGCGCCTGCGGCGGCTGCCGCGCGCGCGCTGCCTACTATCACGGCGGCGACTACATGAGCGAAGAGCCCTGGTGCCTCTATCACGGACGCCGCGGCGAATAAGCTGCATACCGAAAAAGAAACGGTCTGTTCACCGGGAAGCCTGCAGGGACTTCCGGCGAACAGACCGTTTCTTTTGGGAAATGGGGGGGATGAGAGAGGGATTATTTTCCAAGCTGGCGTGCAGCGGCTTTGAGCCACTTCCAGTGCCAGGCGAGGTGAAGAACGATGGCGGCGAGCATGATGTAGCCGGACCAGGTGTGGATATTCGAGAAGAGTTCCTTGCCCGCGCGGCCCATGCCGCCGAAGAGATGGAAATCGAGAACAATGCCTGTGATGCCGCATACCAGGATGCAGATGATCAACAGGATATCGAGGTAAAAATTCTTTTTCATCGCTGTCACCTTCTTAGCGTATGTCTGAGTTGTTTCTATCATCAATGATAGCGGAGAATGATGAAAATGTTGTGTATGTTCGCTAAATTTTATCTGAAAATTGGTGGTTATTCTGGGAGGGCTGGCTTATAACGGCGCAGAGGAAGAAGGATGCAGATTCCCTGCCGCAGGGCGGCCGCGAGGGGAGTAACTGTAATGTGTTTTTTAGATTCTGTGCGTAAAATAAGCCGCGTGAGTCTGTTGTTTTATATTTTTATATGAATTTAGGTGAATTTATGACTTTGAACAATCGCAATAAGATCCTTTTGATCATGATGATGTCGTCGTTCCTGACGCCATTCACGAGCAGCGCACTGACGCTCTCGCTGCCGGATATCGGGCGGGATTACGGGGCCTCTCCCAATGAGCTCGGCTGGGTCCTGGAGATATTCCTGCTGGCCTCGATCGTCTGCCTGCTGCCGATGGGCAAGCTGGCGGACCGCCTCGGCAAGCGGCGCATTTTCTTCTGGGGGACGATTCTTTTTACCGTGTCATCTGCGCTCTGCATCGTGACGCCCAACATGTCGCTGCTGCTGGCGGCCCGGGCCCTGCAGGGCGTGGCGGCATCGATGCTCTACGCGACGAACATGTCGATCGTGGCGCTGAGTTTTCCGAAGGAGCAGCGCGGACAGGCACTCGGCTGGATGGTTTCGATGGTCTATGTCGGCCTGGCCTGCGGCCCGGTGCTCGGCGGCCTGCTCAATTACTACGCGGGCTGGCAGAGCATCTTCGTCTTCATCACGCTGGCGTGCCTGGCCTGTGTCGTGACGACGATGCGCTATCTGCATCAGGAATGGCGCGAAACGAATGTATCGGGAGGTGATGGTTCGGGGGGCGTGCTCTACGGCCTGGCCATGATCCTCGCGATGTTCGGCCTTTCAGAGCTCGTGGAACTTTCGTGGGGCTGGGCGGCTCTGGCGGGCGGTTTGCTGCTGCTCGTGGTTTTCGTCCGTCATGAGCGGAAGACGCAGGACCCCATCGTGCCCGTCCATATCTTCGTGGAGAACCGCGAATTCTCGCTGTCAAATCTCACGGCCATGATCAATTACAGTGCGACGTTTGCCATCAGCTTCCTGCTGTCCATCTATCTGCAGTCGGTCCTTAATCTGACTTCGCGGGAAACAGGTCTCATGATGCTGATCCAGCCAATCGTCATGGCCATGCTTTCTCCTGTAGCCGGAAAACTCTCCGACCGCCATGCGCCGACGCAGATCGCGACGCTTGGCATGGCCATCACGGCTTTTGGCATCTTGGGGCTGGTATTGGCCGTCCATCTGCAGTCTCTCTGGCTGGTCGTGCCTGTCGTCGTCGTCATCGGTATCGGCTTTGCCTTCTTTGCCGCACCGAACAACAATGCCATCATGGGGGCCGTGCCGAAGCCTCAGTACAGCCTTGCCACCTCCATGCTCGGCACGGTCCGCCTCGTCGGGCAGGTCGTCTCGGTGGCCATCGTGACGATGATCCTGTCGCTCGATTGGAGCCTCCTGACACCTGGTGCAGAACTCGTGCGCAATATCGAGATTTCCTTCATCGTTTTCACGGTTCTCTGTGTCATCGGCATCCTGCCGTCCGTTGCCCGGCGCTCGCGCACAGCAGCGAAATAATGTCTGGTCAACCTTCATCGGGGGGATGCGGCAGGAATTGAAAAGAGCGGTCATTTCCTGCTATAATGAGGGTGATTTTATGGTATGATACGGACCGCTGCAGGCGGCGTTTAGAGATTGCGAGGGACCTTATGATCAAGATCATTTTTTCGGATATGGATGGCACGCTGCTCGACGAGCACGGCAATGTACCGGCCGGGTTTGATGAGATCGTGGCGGAGCTCGAGAAGCGTGGTGTGATGTTCGCGCCGGCATCGGGCCGTCAGTATTATTCACTGGAGGACAGCTTCATGAAGTACAAGGACCGGTTCCTGTTCCTTGCAGAAAACGGCACCGTCGTCACGTACAAGGGCGAGAAAATCTTCACATGCCCGATGGACAAGCAGCTGGCGCAGCAGGTCCTGAAGACGGCTGAACCATTGAAGCGTGTCTATGGCGTCTTCTGCGGCATGAAGAACGGCTACGTGTTAACGCATCAGTATACGGATGAATTCCTGGAGGAACTCCATAAATATTACACGCATTCGGAGCCCATCCCGTCCTTTATCGATGTACCGGATATCCCCGTCAAGGTGTCATTTTTTGATCCTACCGGTCATGCGGCCGAGACCATCTATCCCGTCATGAAGCCGTTTGAGTCAAAACTGCAGGTCGTGCTGGCCAGTGATCACTGGGTGGATCTCATGAATCCCGGCATCAATAAGGGTGTAGCAGTCAAGGAAGTGCAGAAGCGCTTCGGGATTCGCCCGGACGAGTGCGCGGCTTTTGGTGATTACATGAATGACGCTGAGATGATGGAGGCCGTTTACTACAGTTTTGCCATGGGCAACGCGTATCCGGAAATCAAGAAGCTGGCGCGCTTTGAGACGGCAACGAATGAAGAGCATGGCGTGCTGCTCGGTATCAAGCGCCTGATGAAGGAAGGACTGATATAAATGCGGATTGATTACCACATGCATTTTGAGAAGGGCTCCTATGACGAGAACTGGGTTGAGGGGTTCTTCACGGCTGCCAGGAAGCGCGGCCTCGCGGAAATCGGCATATCCGAGCATTCCCATACGTTCCCTGAGTTCAAGCCCCTGTATTATCAGGATCTGATCCTCGATGATTCCTTTATCGGCAGTTTCCAGCAGCAGTGGCTCAAGACGAATAAGTTCAAGTATACGCTCGACGAGTATTTCGCGTTCATGCACAAGCTGCAGCAGCATCATGACGTCAAGATCGGCATCGAGGTCTGCAACTTCCAGGATCAGGCGGCAGTCCGCGATATCCTCAAGGATTACGACTTTGACTACATCATCGGCTCCGTCCATTTCCTGCATGGCTGGGCCTATGATTCATCGGAAATCAAGGCGGAGTGGGACAGGATTCCGCTTGAGAGAATCTACGAGTGGTATGCGGAAGAAGTCGAGAAGCTCGCAGCTGCCGGCCTTTATGATGTGCTCGGCCATCCCTTCAACATCCGCCTGTTCCGTTATCTGCCGGATTTTGATGTGACACCGTACCTCATGCGTGTGGTCAAGGCGTTGAAGAAGGCCAATATGGCAGTCGATGTCAATACGGGCACGTATTACCGGTATCCCATCCATGAGATTTCACCGTATCCGGATTTCATGAAGCTGGCGGCACAGTACGATCTGCCCATCATCACGACGTCGGATGCGCATAAACCGGAGGACTGCGGCAACTACAATCAGATGGCTGTCGATTATGCCAGGGAATTCGGTTATACGGGCACATTGCGCTTCTCTCATCGCAAACGTTCGTTTGTTTCGTTCGATTGAAGTATAGTTTAAAATTATTTTATCATATTTTTTATTGTAATCCTCTTGACGTGTCCGATGGGGAAGGATATAATAAGCATGAACCGGGCGAGAGACGGTTGGAGGTAAGTCCATTTCACTCACATTTCGTTTGCACGGATGTCGCGTTTGTTTGATGTTTGGCAGTTTTGGTTGGGAAAGGTTGCACGTCAAGGATGTGTCTGGTGCTGCAGGTGATTGATCGAGATGGGTTTTGGATGTTTGTTTTACCATTACTGATTTTGTAATCATGCAGTAACGAGGAGAGGTTTTATCGTGAAAGTACAGATTTATTCCCAGTGGTGTGAAAACGTATTTGTTCCGGCCAGAGTCAAGCAGTTCTCGAAAGCAGCCCGCCTGATGGGATGCACGGGGTTCCAGGATTATGCCGAGCAGCATGACCTGAAGGATGCCGAGGCGCTTGATGAGCGCGAGCTCGTAGGCCGCTGGCTCGACAAGAATGCCGGCGAAGCTGCCGCCAAGGCAGAAGGCGTTGCCTGAACAAGAAGACACTGAGACAGCAAGAGGCGTATGACGAAAGCCGTCATACGCCTCTTTTTTGATTGAGCGATTTGCTTGCTGCGATTCTCTCTGGTGGATGCTTAGTGAGCGCTGCCGAGTAGGATCAGGCGCAGGCCAAGGGCAAACATGGCCAGGGACAGGAGCGTCAGGATGACCTTTGACTTCGTCTTGCGCGAGATCTTGGCGCCAATCTGCGCGCCGATGGCTGCGCCGATGGAGATGCAGATTGCCGGAATCCAGACGATGTGATTGAGCATATAATGTGAGACGACGCCAAAGGCCGAGGAGCAGGCCAGCACGAAGTGGCTGGTCGCCGTGGCGACGTGGACCGGGAAGCCGAGCAGATAGATCATCAAAGGCACGTGGATAACGCCGCCGCCGATGCCGAAGATGCTCGAGAGGAAGCCGACGCCGAGGCTGGCGATGATACCGAGCATGCGATTGTACTGGAAGTCCTTCGGCAGCTCGAGAAGGTCCGTGGCCGGCTTGTGCGTGGAGTTCCAGTACATGATGATGGACATGATGAGCAGGAAGATGCCGAAGTAGAGATCGAGCATCGGCGTACTGAAGCGGTTGACGATGTAGGAGCCGAGGATGGCGCCGGGCAGCGTTGCAATCGCGAAGGGGATGGCGGCGTTGAAGAAAACGCGCTTCTGGCGGATGTAGGCCAGCGTGCCCGAGAGGGCATTGGCGAAGACGACGACGAGCGAGGTGCCCGCAATCTGTCCGGCCGTGTGGAAGTAGGGATAGATGCCGCCCTCTGACATGCAGAGGATGAAGATCGGGACGCAGATGAGGCCGCCGCCGATACCGACGAGCGTGCCGAAGACGCCGACGCCGACGCCCAGCACGAGGAATAAGATGATGTCCATGGATTGCCTTCTTTCTTTGTTTTCAAGGAATTGCAATGCCATTATACCATATTCGTCCGCAGGATTTCATCCGCTGGCCATATGACTTTCCGATAGAGACGATACTCTTTTCGTTCGTGTCTCATTGTCAGTCTTTTTCTTCTTTTTCGGCAGGTATTTGCAGAACACAGCGCGAATTATCTCATTATAAACAATCAGGAAAGAGAGGTTGGTCTTTATGAAACGCTTTATGGATGAAGATTTTCTCTTGAATTCGGAACTTGCCGAAGACCTGTATCACGAGTATGCAGAAAAGCTCCCCATCATCGATTACCATACCCATATTCCTGTGCGGGATATTGCGGAGAATCGGCAGTATCACAATCTTTCTGAGGCGCTGGTCGATAATCCGGTGGCCCGCCGGCTGATGCGCGGCAACGGTGTGCCGGAAAAGTACATCACGGGCGGCGAGGCCACGGCACGCGACCGCTTCCAGTATTTTGCCGAAGCGCTTGAGAAGGCAGCGGGCAATCCGCTCTACACGTGGGTGCACCTGATCCTGCGCCGCGTCTTTGACTGCCGGTATATCCTGAGTGCGGCGACAGCGGATGAGGTGTGGACGCACTGCGAGGAGAAGATTCGGGATGGTTCGGTGACGGCGCGTTCGCTGCTGGCAGATGGTCATGTCGAAGTACTGTTCACGGCGGACAACCCTGAGGACACGCTCAAATGGCACCGCATGCTGCGCGAGGAGGGGTATCCTGTCAAGATCCTGCCGGTCATGCACCCCGATGCCGCCCTTGACATTGCCAATCCGGAGTGGGGCAATTACATGCTCTACGACCTCGGGCAGACGGCGGATGTCGATATTACGACCATGCGGGATGTGCGCGAGGCACTGGCCAAACGTATTGATTACTTTGATGCCATGGGCTGCCGCACGGCTGACCACGGTTTCCCGCGCATCGTTTACCGGGAAGCGGAAGAGTACGAACTCGACGATATCGTCGGCCGCGTCGTCCACAGCAAGGGCGCGCCGAGTCAGGAAGAGGTCGAGAAGTACCAGACGGCTCTTCTTCGTTTCCTCGGCAAACAGTACGCCGACCATGGCTGGGTCATGCAGATTCATTACGGCATCCTGCATGATGTGAATCAGGCCATGAAAGCCAAGCTCGGCACAGGGGCAGGCTTCGACTGCATCAGCTCGAGCAGCAACGGCGAGGGCCTCGCCAAACTCCTCGACCTGCTTTCGCGTGAGGAAGCATTGCCGCGCATGATCATCAGCTCGATGAATCCGGCCGATGAGATTGTCATCGGCGCCATCCTCGGCGCCTTCCAGGCGGCAGAGCCCGGTCATCTGCAGCTCGGTCCCTCCTGGTGGGTCAACCAGACGCCTGCTGGCATCCGCCGTCAGTTCGCCGCGATGGCCAGCCTTGGCATCCTCGGCACGGGCGTGGGCTTCGCCACGGATATGCGCAGCGTGATGTTCTGGCCCTGCCATGAATACTATCGCCGCATCCTCTGCGATTACCTTGCTGACCTTGCCAACCAGGGGCTTTACCCTGCTGACCAGGACGCACTGGGCACACTCATCCGCAATGTCTGCTATGAGAATATCAAATCGTTCTTCCATATAGTAAAGATATAAAATCAACCATATCAAATCTATAGATAATCATATTAAAATATGTTCTAATTATCTATAGAAGGGAAGTGGACCCCATATGTTTGCTAAAGATGTTCTTCGTGTCTTGCAGGTTTCCAGGCCAACGCTCACAAAATTACCGGTCGTGTCGAGGTGTGGTCGTGACCTGAAATCGTGAACTTGTTGCATTGCTACTCCATGAAGCCGTATTCCAGCAGCAGAAGACTGCGGAAGATCAAGGAGGCGATAGAGGATGATGAAACGAGTGGAACACCACCGGCTTAAACCTTCTTCACCTTTTTGCGCCATGCTGCGCAACTTCTGCCATCGTTCCAAGAACCTCTACAATCACGGGAACTTTCTGATTCGCCAGACGTTCATCGAAGATGGCAAATGGTTGCGCTATGGGGAAATCGACCGTCTGCTTAAGGCTGACGCAGAGTACCCCGACTATCGGGAGATGCCGACTGCACAGACGGCACAGCAGACGCTTCGACTGCTGGACAAGAACTGGAGAGGCTGTGTTCAAGCAGGTACGCATCATCCCGCATGGTGGTGAGATTGATCTGGAGCTTGTCTATGAGATTCCCGAGGTCGAAGAGAAAGCGGACAATGAGTATTCCCGAACGTGAACGCAGACGGGATAGAGGGCGTAGCGTTGCGCCCAGCTGTAGTAGCCCTTTCGATGAGCGCTCGTCGCAGCTCCGGCTGCGCCTGATGCGAGAAAGAGTGAACAGCGAAATTTATTAAAAATACAAATATTATTATTTTGTATTTTTAATAAATATAACGTGGAATGATTGGCTGAAACAGCATTGAATCAAACGCAACAAAAAAGAGGCTTCGCGTTCCGAAGCCTCTTTTGCTTGCAAGTGGCGGAGTGGAGAGGATTCGAACCTCCGCACCGGTTACCCAGCCTAACGATTTAGCAAACCGTCCTCTTCAGCCTCTTGAGTACCACTCCATATGGCGGAGAGGGTGGGATTCGAACCCACGGTGCATTGCTGCATCACCGGTTTTCAAGACCGGCTCCTTAAACCACTCGGACACCTCTCCATATGAAGTCATTATAGCAAAGAAACGGAGCATGTGTCAAATGAAGCGTTGTTTTCGTGCGTTGCCAGAGAAAAACAGAACTGCTATAATGAAGAATAGAAGAAGGAACCCGCCTGTTCGCTGTCACTGCTAGGCGGGTTTTCTGAATGCTGCGGGTCTGTGAAAGGCGTCCTCATGGGCGGCTGATTATATTGGCAGCGAATCTTATTGTTCGGGAGTGCTGAGAATGAAAATCGCGTTTTTTGATTCGGGCATCGGCGGGCTGTCTGTCCTGCATCATGCCATGCGTGTCCTGCCGCATGAGCAGTTCGTGTTCTATGCGGATGAGGATCATGTACCTTATGGCGTCAAGACGCAGGAAGAAGTGCGCGGCTTCGTGCAGGAAGCCTTTGATTTCCTGCTGACGCGTGATGTCAAGGCCATCGTCGTGGCCTGCAATACGGCGACCTCCGTAGCGGTCAAGGATATGCGCCGCCGCTACGATATCCCCATCATCGGCATGGAGCCGGCTGCCAAGAAAGCACTCGATCTCGATGGCGAGCATCGCGTGCTCGTGACGGCCACGCCAATCACGGTCAAGGGAAAGAAGATGAAGGTCCTGATTGACCGTGTGGACAAGGAACATCTCGTGGACCTTCTGCCGCTGCCGCGGCTCGTGGAGTTCGCGGAACGCGAGGAATTTGAGTCGCAGGCCGTGACGGATTATCTGCAGCAGGAGTTCTCGGCATTTGACCTTGCTGAGTATTCGGCACTTGTCCTCGGCTGCACGCATTTCAACTATTTCAAGGACACGATGCGCCGTCTCATGCCGCCGGCCATGCATTTCGTTGACGGCAATGCCGGTACGGTGCGGGAGCTCGTGCGCCGTCTCAAGGAGCGCCATGCCCTTGAGAATCTGCCGCAGAGGGTCGAGTATTATTATTCGGGCCGCCTCGTCAGGGAAGAAGCGGAGCTGCAGCGCATCGGCCGCTACCTGAAGCGGCTCGACAAGGTCTACGAGCTCAATTGATTCTTGACTTTCCATGGCTTTTGTTCTACCCTATACATTGTATTTCTAATCAAGAAACCTGCATGAGGAGGGATGGCCGTGTCAGTGATTACGGAACATCATGTCAACTTCTACGATACGGACGCCATGGCGGTTGTACATCATGCCAACTACATTCGCTGGTTTGAGACGGGCCGCGTTGAATATCTGCGCAAATACGGGATTACCCTGGGGGAGATGATGGAAGACGGATACGTTTTCCCCATCACCGAGGTGCGGGCGAAGTACGTTTCGCCGGGCCGCTTCGATGATGTCGTCCAGATTGAGACGACGGCCAAGGCTCTGACGCGCGCGAAGATGGCGTTCTCTTACCGCGTCTTTAACAAGAAGACAGGGGTCCTCATGGTAACGGGCTTCACGCAGAACGTCTTTACCCATAGCGATACGGGCAAGATCACGCGCCTGCCGGAGAAGTATTACCGCAAGCTCCAGCAGGCCATGGCGGAAGAACAGCAGGCTCTGGCAGCTGCAGAGGAAAAAGACTGAGGAGGAAGTAACGTGACGGTATTATATGTAATCATTGGCCTCATCGTGGCCGCAGTCATCGTGGCAAAACTTTATCTTTGCGCGGTCGGCAAGGAAAAGGTTGTCGTGAAGACGGATGCCCCGTTTGTCGTGGAATCCCAGACGGACGACAGCATCGTCATCTCCAAGAAACTGACCTTTATCAATGAGGGCAAGCAGTGTGCGACGATCATGGATGCCATGGTACGTCCGCAGCTGCCGTACGAGCAGTACGACGGCATCGAGGCACGTGGCAAGGCTGAGCGCGAAGGGGAGCCCCGCGAGGACGATTATTTCGAGGCTGTGCTCATTCAGAAGCTCGGCGACCGCAACCATGAGGACAAGCTCAACATCTTTGCCAAGGTCAAACTGACGCCGCGCAAGGGCCTGAGCCTCAAGGAAGCGCTTTCTCATATGGTCGACTTGCCGATGGATGTCATCTGGATGGAAACAGGCCGCACGCCGTGGCATTACACGAAGGTACGCCTGACTCTGCCGGCTGAAGAGATTGCCAAGCTCGCCGGTGTCGAGCTCGTTAAGGATTGAGGACTGAGGGAGGAATTATCATCATGGCAGAAGCAAAACTTGATTTGATCCCGGTCCCGACGCGCATCCTGACCGAGAAAGACGATATCGTCGACAGCATTGAACGCTATACGAAGGGCAAGATTGGCCCTGACGACCTCCTGTGCACGGCAGAGAGCGTCGTTGCCATCACGCAGGGCCGCTTCGTGCGCCCGGAGGATCTCAAGATTACGCGCGTCGCACAGTTCTGCTGCCGCTTCATCCCGGATTACGGCAGCCTGGCTTCGCCGCATGGCATGCAGTCCCTGATGGATGTCGAAGGCAAATGGCGCGTGGCCTTTGCGCTGTTCGCGGGCTTCCTCGGCAAGCTCGTCGGCCAGAGCGGCCTCTTCTACAAATGGGGCGGCGAGCAGACGGCGCTCATCGATGATGTCACGGGTACGATGCCGCCGTTCGATAAATGCATCGTCTACGGCCCGAAGGATCCGAATGAAGTCGTCAAGAAGATCCAGCAGCGTCTCGGCTGTTTCGGCGCGATGATTGCCGATGTCAATGATCTCAAGCGCTCGCGCGTGGTCGGTGTGACGGATAAGGTCGATGGCCAGATGGCAGCAAAGCTGCTCATTGACAACCCGTTCGGCAATGCCAGCCAGAAGACGCCGATCTGCATCATCAAGAACTATCGCCAGTATCAGGAGAGCAAATCCGGCAAATAAGCGTTGATTTTATGGAAGCCCTCCCCCTTGCGGGGGAAGGCTCTTTTCTTTGGAGGGTGAAGGCATGGCAAGAATTGACAGAAGGCAGGCCGGTGACCTGCGGCCGTATGAGATTCATCGCCATTTCCAGAAGTATCCGGCGGGTTCGGTGCTCATTGAGATGGGGAATACCAAGGTCATTTGCGCGGCTTCCATCGAGGACCGCGTGCCCTTTTTCCTGCGCGGTACGGGAGAGGGATGGATCGCGGCAGAGTATTCACTGCTGCCGAGTGCGACGAGCACGCGCACGCAGCGCGAAGCCGTCAGGGGACGCCAGTCCGGCCGGACGCAGGAGATTGAGCGCCTGATCGGCCGCAGTCTGCGTTCCGTCGTCGATACGAAAGCTCTCGGTGAGCGCACCATCCAGATTGACTGCGATGTCATCCAGGCGGATGGGGGCACGCGCACGGCTTCGATTACCGGTGCCTTTGTTGCGCTGGTCGAGGCATGTGCGTCCTTTTATGAGAAGGGGAATATCTTTCCCGTCAAGGATTTCCTGGCTGCAATCAGCGTGGGCATCAGCCATGAGGAGGAGCCGATTCTCGATCTTTGCTACGAGGAGGATTCGCAGGCCATCGTCGACATGAATGTCGTCATGACGGGAGACGGCCGTTTCGTCGAAGTGCAGGGGACGGGCGAGGGCCGTCCGTTCAGCCATGAGGAGCTCAGCAGCCTCCTGGCGCTTGGCGAGCGCGGCTGCCGGGAACTCATTTCGTATCAGAAGGATGTGCTGGGCGGGGAACTCGTCTGGCTGGTAGGCCGGGAAGGATGAGAAAAGCATGAAGAAAATCGTTTTGGCAACTAAAAATCCGGGCAAGGTGCGCGAATTGCGCGCGGCGCTTGCGCATCTGCCGGTAGAAGTCGTTTCGCTGGCAGATTTTGGCGAGCTGCCGGATGCGGTGGAAAACGGCCGGACCTTCGGCGAGAATGCCAGGATCAAGGCCTGCTTCTATCGGGAAAAAACCGGCTGCGACTGCCTGGCGGACGATTCGGGCCTGGAGGTCGAAGTCCTTTCAGGGGCGCCAGGTGTCCATTCGGCGCGCTTCGCCGGCTTCCATGCTGATGACGCGACGAACAACGCGAAGCTCAGGGAGGAACTGCGTGCACACGGCGTCACGTGTTCGCCTGCCGATTACCGCTGCGTCCTGTCCTTTGCCGGTCTTGACGGCACGGAGTACGAGACGGAAGGATGCTGCGAGGGCAAGGTCGCGCTCGAGCCGAAGGGGGAAAATGGCTTTGGCTATGATCCGTATTTCTACACGGCCGATTATCCGGGCCGCACGATGGCGGAGCTGACGATTGAGGAGAAGGATTGCATCAGTCATCGCGGCAGGGCTTTGCGTGCCATGGTCCGCAAGTTGGAGGAGTATCTGAAATGAAAGTAGGAATCGTGAGCGACAGCCATGGCAATACGCGTGCCATCGATGCGATGCTCGCCCATCCCGCTGCGCAGGGCGTCAGGCTCTGGTTCCACGCAGGCGATGTGGTACCCGATGCGGAGTACCTGGCGATGATGACGGATACCGAAGTCGTACGTGTCGCCGGCAATTGTGACTGGCCGGATGAGCGCGTCCGGGATGATGAGGTCCGGGATGTGGAAGGCCATCGCATCTTCCTGACGCATGGACATATCTACGGTGTGCGCTATACGACGCGGATGCTGCGCGAACAGGCGGAGGCCTGCGGCGCGGATATCGCCATCTACGGTCATACGCATGTGGCAGAACTTTCTCCGGGGGAGCTCACCGTACTGAATCCCGGCAGTGTCGCGCGGCCGCGCGATGCCGCGACGGGGTCGTTCGCAGTCATGGAACTCGTGCCGGGGAAGCGCCCCGGTGTCCGTCTCGTGCGTTTTCCCACAGAGGACACCATAAATGGCGTATATGTCAACACGATACAATAAGTCGAATCAAGAAAAATTTTAACAAAATATATAAGTGAACCGAAAAAAGTCCTGTGTGAAAGCAGGATTTTTTTTTGCAGATGGCCAATATATGTAAATGTATATAGTAGTAATTTCGTGTCCTGAACGGGCAGGAAAAAGTGAATGGAATTCACTATTTTCAAGGGTTTGCGGGCATTCAATAATGCTTGAAAGCCGCTATAAAATGTGTTATCATGAATCACAGATGTGTGATAAGTCGTATTTATGGGAGGGATTACTTTGCGAGAACTCGACGCAAAACAGATCACGGAAACCGTTGCACAGATGTGCAAGGAAGCTGCCTACTATCTTCCGAAGGACGTCTATGAAGGCCTGAAGAAAGGCCGTGAGACGGAGAAGTCCCCGGTAGGCCAGGCCGTGCTCGACCAGATCATCAAGAACGCAGAAATCGCACGCGATGAAGATCGCCCGTACTGCCAGGATACCGGCATGACGATTGTCTTCCTCGAAGTTGGTCAGGATCTTCACATCGTCGGCGGTGACCTCGAAGAGGCTGTCAACGACGGTATTGCCAAGGGCTACACGGAAGGCTACCTGAGAAAGTCAGTCGTGGCAGAGCCGATTTTCAATCGCGTCAACACGAAGAACAACACGCCGGGCGTCATCTACACGAAGATCGTTCCGGGCGACAAGCTCAAGATCACGGTTGAGCCGAAAGGCTTTGGTTCTGAGAACAAGGGCGGCATCAAGATGCTCGTTCCGGCTGATGGCGTCGAAGGTGTCAAGAAAGCCGTTATGGAAATCATCCTCCATGCCAGCATGAATCCTTGCCCGCCGATGGTTGTCGGTATCGGCATCGGCGGCACGATGGACCGCGCCGCTGTCATGAGCAAGATTGCGCTGACGCGCTCGATCGATTCGCATAACCCGATGCCGGAGTATGCAAAGCTCGAAGACGAACTCCTCGAACTCATCAATGAAACGGGTATTGGACCGCAGCTCGGCGGCACGACGTCCTGCATCGGCGTCAACATCGAGTGGGGCCCGACGCATATCGCTGGCCTGCCGGTGGCTGTTACGATCTGCTGCCATGCATGCCGCCATGCACAGCGCGTACTTTGATTCGTTCCATAAGCTGAGCAGAAATCATCAGGAGGAGAGATAATCATGGCAGAACCTATTCGTATCCATACCCCATTTACGGAAGAAGATTCCCGTAAGCTCAAGATCGGCGACAGCGTGCTCATCACGGGTGAGATTTACGCAGCCCGCGATGCCGCACACAAGAAGATGTGCGAAGCGCTTGCCAATGGCGAGAAGCTGCCGATTGACTGGCACAATAAGATGGTTTATTACCTCGGACCTACGCCGGCAAAGCCGGGTGACCCGATTGGCTCCTGCGGTCCGACGACTTCTGGCCGCATGGATGCATACACGCCGACGATGCTCGATCAGGGCATCAAGGGCATGATTGGCAAAGGCTCCCGTTCCAAGGAAGTCGTTGAATCCATGAAGAAGAATGGCGTTACGTACTTTGCTGCTGTTGGTGGCGCTGCGGCGCTCATCGCAAAATCCGTCAAGAAATACGAAGTCCTCGCTTACCCGGAACTCGGCCCTGAGGCGCTGGCACGCCTGACGGTCGAAGACTTCCCAGCAATTGTTGTCATCGACTGCCAGGGGAACAACCTCTACGATGTCAACCAGGAGAAGTATCGTACCCTGAAGGGTTACTGATAAAAGTTGGGAGGAAGGAAGCTCTTGAGAGGCTCGCTCAAGGCTTCTTTCCTTTTTTCCACGAATCAACAGGAGGTATAGAATGTTTCACACAACTTTTTATCTGCGCCGTCTGCATTCCTTAGTCGGCTTGCTGGCAATCGGCCTTTTCCTCTTCGAGCATATCATCACGAATGCTCGTGCACTTGGTGGTGCTGAGTCGCTCAATGGCGCTCTTGCCATGATGGAGCTCATTCCGCATCCGATTTTCCTCGGCCTGGAAATCTTTGGCGTTGCTCTGCCAATCCTCTTCCATGCCATCTATGGTATCTATATCGCACTGCAGGCCAAGAACAACCCGGGCCGCTATGGCTATGTCCGCAACTGGCAGTTTGCACTCCAGCGCTGGACGGCATGGTTCCTCGTCGTATTCCTCATCTGGCATGTATTCTATCTGCGCATCTTCACGAAAGCCATCTCCGGTACGCCGATTTCCTATGAGCTCCTGCAGTCCTACTTCACGGGCAGCCCGCTCGTAGCCGTGCTCTACACGATCGGCATGTTCGCTGCAATCTTCCATTTCTGCAATGGTATCACGACCTTCTGCATGACTTGGGGCATTGCCAAAGGCCCGCGCGTTCAGTTCGTCATCAACGTCCTGAGCATGTGCCTCTGCGCACTTCTCTGCCTGGTAACGGTCGCTTTCATGGCCAGCTACTACGTCATGTAAGACCTCGATACGCTGTGTAAGAAAAGGAGAATATCAATGGCTAAGAAACCAGAAAATAAGATTATCGTCGTAGGCGGCGGCCTTTCGGGCCTCATGGCTACGCTGAAGATCTGCGAAGGCGGCGGAAAAGTAGACCTCTTTTCCTATTGCCCGGTAAAGCGTTCCCATTCCCTCTGCGCCCAGGGCGGCATCAACGCCTGCATGGATACGAAGGGTGAGCACGATTCCATCTATGAGCATTTCGATGATACGGTATACGGCGGCGACTTCCTCGCTGACCAGCTCGCAGTAAAGGGCATGGTCGAGGCTGCTCCGAAGCTCATCAAGATGTTCGACCGCATGGGCGTGCCGTTCACGCGTACGGCAGAAGGCGTGCTTGACCTCCGCAACTTCGGTGGCCAGAAGAACAAGCGCACGGTCTTCGCCGGCTCCACGACGGGCCAGCAGCTCCTCTATGCTCTCGACGAGCAGGTTCGCCGTTGGGAAGTAAAGGGCGGCGTCAAGAAGTATGAGTTCTGGGAATTCATCAAGATCATCAAGAACAAAGATGGTGTCTGCCGCGGTATCGTTGCGCAGAACATGAATTCCAACGAGATCGTTTCGTTCCCGGCTGATGTCGTCATCCTCGCTACGGGCGGCCCTGGCCAGGTGTACGGCCGCTGCACGGCTTCGACGATCTGCAACGGCTCCGCTGTCTCCGCTGTTTACCAGCAGGGTGCTGAGCTCGGCAATCCGGAGTTCCTCCAGATCCATCCGACGGCCATCCCGGGTTCCGATAAGAACCGCCTGATGTCCGAGGCTTGCCGCGGTGAAGGCGGCCGCGTCTGGGTTTACCGCAAGAACCCGCAGACGGGCGAGAAAGAGCGCTGGTACTTCCTCGAGGATATGTATCCGGCATACGGCAACCTCGTACCGCGTGACGTTGCATCGCGCGCCATCTACAAGGTCGTTGTCCACATGGGCCTCGGCATGCACAACCCGAACCGCGTTTACCTCGACCTCTCGCACATCCCGGCTGACTACCTCGAGCGCAAGCTCGGCGGCATCCTCGAGATGTACAGCGACTTCATGGGTCAGGATCCGCGCAAGGTCCCGATGGAGATCTTCCCGTCGATCCATTACTCGATGGGCGGTATCTGGGTCGATCGCGAGCATCACACGAACATCCCGGGCCTGTTGGCTTCCGGCGAGTGCGATTACCAGTACCATGGCGCAAACCGCCTCGGTGCAAACTCGCTGCTGTCGGCAACGTATTCGGGCACGATCTCTGGTCCGGAATCCCTGCGCCTCGCACGCAGCGGCAAGCTCGGCGCTGCTCTTACGGACGAAGAGCTCGAGGCAGCACGTCAGGAGTGCGTAGCAGAGTTCGACAAGATCCGCAACATGAATGGTACGGAAAATGCGCATAAGCTCCATCACGAGCTCGGCGATATCATGTACAAATACGTTTCCATTGAGCGCGATAACAACGGCCTCAAGGAATGCGTCAAGGAACTCAAGGAGATCCTCAAGCGCTGGGACAACATCGGCGTCACGGATCATGGCACGTGGGCAAACCAGGAAGCCATGTTCGTTCGTCAGCTGCGCAACATGATCATCTATGCGATGGCCATCACGCAGTCCGCTCTGCAGCGTGACGAGAGCCGCGGTGCTCATGCGAAGATCGTCCTGAAGTCCGACTACGACAAGATGGACGATCAGCTCAAGGAAGCCCTCACGAAGAAGTACGGCAAGTTCCACTTCGATGCTGAGACGGGCCGTGGCACGACGGATGACGGCAACGACGACCTCGTGTTCTTCGAGCGTAACGATAAAGAGTTCATGCGTACGACCATCGTCACGTTCGACCAGGAGAAGGAAGAGCCGGTTGTTTCCTACCGTGAATTCGAACACTCTCTTATCAAGCCGCGTCTGCGTAACTATGCCGTAGCTAAGAAAGAGTAAGAGGGAGGACAAATAGAAATGGCAGAACAGAAAAAAGTCAGAATCATCGTCGAGCGCCAGGACGGCCCGAAAGAGAAGCCGTACAACCAGGAGTTCGAAGTAGACTATCGTCCGGGCCTCAACATCGTTGCAGCCCTGATGGAAATCCAGAAGAACCCGGTGACCGTCGACGGCAAGAAAGTCGCTCCGGTAACTTGGGAGTGCAACTGCCTCGAGAAGGTCTGCGGCGCCTGCATGATGGTCATCAATGGCAAGGCACGCCAGGCTTGCTGCACGCTCGTTGATACGCTCAAGCAGCCGATTCACCTGCAGCCGGCACGCACGTTCCCGGTTATCCGCGACCTGCTCATCGACCGCTCCGTCATGTTCGAGAGCCTCAAGCGCATCCATGGCTGGGTCGAAGTCGATGGTACCTGGGAAGTCAAGGATGCTCCAATCCAGAATCCGTACACGGCTCAGACGGCTTACGAGATTTCGCACTGCATGACCTGCGGCTGCTGCCTCGAAGCCTGCCCGAACGTTGGCCCGCAGTCCGACTTCATCGGACCGGCTCCGACGGTACAGGCTTATCTCTTCAACCTCCATCCGCTCGGAAAGTTCGACGCTCCGAAGCGCCTGAACGCCTTGATGGAGAAGGGCGGCATCACGAGTTGCGGCAACAGCCAGAACTGTGTCGAGGCTTGCCCGAAGAACATCAAGCTGACGACGTATCTCGCACAGCTTAACCGCGATGTCAACAAGCAGGCACTGCGCAACATCTTCGACAAATAATCTCTGACGACTTGGTCACATCTGGGGACTGCCCTGCAGAGCATAGCTTTGCAGGGCAGTCCTTTTGCATTGCTTGATTATTTTTGATGGATTCGCTATGATAGTAGTAATATACTGTGTAGGAATAGTGAAGATACGGAGGGAATTTCATTGTCACGCGATAAATCCCAGGAAGACATCACGCTTTTAGGCAAGAAAAATGTCAAATACCATTACGATTACTGCCCGGAAATCCTTGAGACGTTCGAGAACCGTCATCCGGATAACGATTACTGGGTCAAGTTCAATTGCCCGGAGTTCACGGCACTCTGCCCCATCACGGGACAGCCGGATTATGCGACCATCTACATCTCGTATGTCCCGGGAAAGAAGATGGTTGAGAGCAAATCCCTGAAGCTTTACCTCGTGAGCTTCCGCAACCATGGCGATTTCCATGAGGATGTCGTCAATGTCATCATGAAGGACCTCATTGCGCTCATGGATCCGAAATATATCGAGGTCTGGGGCAAGTTCCTGCCGCGCGGCGGCATTTCCATCGATCCCTACGCCAATTACGGCCGTCCGGGCACGAAGTATGAGAAGCTGGCCGAGCACCGTTTCATGGAACATGACCTCGTCGCCATGGACAAGGTCGATAACCGCTGATAATGCAAGGGATGAAGGGATGAAGGAATGAAACGTCAAAAGCGCATTGCGCTGGTGAATGATATCACGGGGTTCGGCCGCTGCTCGGTGACCGTGGAGCTGCCGCTCATCTCGGCCATGAAGATTCAGGCGTGTCCGCTGCCGACGGCTATCCTGTCCGTCCATACGGGATTCCCGGATCATTATCTCGATGATTATACGGCCCGCATGAAACCGTATATGGAGAGCTGGCAGCGCAACCATCTGGATTTTGATGGCATCTGCACGGGATTTCTGGGCTCTGCCGAACAGATTGCCATCGTGCTGGATTTCATCCGGCGCTTCAAGAAAGATGGCACGCGCGTCATGGTCGATCCGGTCATGGGCGATTACGGCAGGCTTTATCCTTCGTATACGCAGGAGATGTGCGACAAGATGCGCAGCCTGCTGCAGGTGGCTGACCTCGTGACGCCGAATCTTACGGAAGCCTGCCAGCTGCTCGATATCCCGTATCCGGAGAATGGGGAAGTGAGCGATGAAGAACTCCAGCAGATGGCTTCGTCTCTGGCTGCACGCGGGCCGCGGCAGATCGTCATCACGGGACTTCACGAAGCGGATACCATTAAGAATTTTCTCTATGAAGATGGCAGGACGGCCATCATCCGGGCGGAAAAGATCGGCGGCGACCGCTCCGGCAGCGGTGATGCCTTCGCGGCCATTGTCGCTGCCAGCCTGATCCGCGGCGAAGCACTCGAGCCGGCCGTACAGCGCGCTGCGGATTTCATCAGCCGCTGCCTTGCTTATGCCGTAGAGCTCGACCTGCCGTGGAATTACGGCCTGCCATTTGAAGAATACCTGACAGAACTGCATTGAGCCGTTTTGTCTGCAGAAAGCAACAAGAAGATAGGTGGTAATGAAGATGATTGTTTATGCAACGCATGCCGGCGGCAAATACCTGCCGCTTGAGGAATCCCTGCGCGTCCAGCCGGAGGGCAGGCGCAATCTCTATGTCAATATCACGAACCGCTGCAATTGCGCCTGCACCTTCTGCCTGCGCACGATGAAGCATATGGCGGAGCAGTCCACGCTCTGGCTCAAACGCGAACCGACCGTGGCTGAAGTGGAGCGGGCTTTGGATGAAGTTCCCTGGGAGTACATCAAGGAAGTTGTCTTTTGCGGCTTCGGTGAGCCGACGATGCGGCTTGATGATCTGCTGACTCTTTTGCACTATGTCAAGAAGACGCACCCTGATCTGCCGACGCGCCTCAACACCAATGGTCTTGGTGAGCTTGAGAACGGACGCGTCTTTGCCGCTGATTTCAAAGGAATCCTCGATACGGTTTCCATCAGCCTCAACGCTTCCAATGCACAGCGCTATTACGAGCTCACGCGGGCGAAGTTTGGCGAGAAGTCGTATGAGGCGATGCTGACATTTGCCGAGCATTGCAAGCCGTATGTGCCGCATGTCGTTCTGACCATTGTCGACCATGTCGAGGGTCCCGATGAGATTGCAAGATGCAAGGCAATCTGTGAGCAGCGTGGCCTGACATTGCGCGTGCGTCCCTATGAAGATTCCTGATGCGGGGAAATGGCAATAAAAAAGCGGCTCGTATTCTCTCTGTAATACGAGCCGCTTTATATGTAGATTACCATAGATATTTGTGATCCTTCTCTTTTTCAATATTCTGTTGTCGACCTGTAAAATTTCTTCGCGATTAGAAATTCTACCAATATCTCATGCTCAGCTGAAACAACTGTGATGTCAAATCACCTTGTTGTAAAATCGTGTACACATCTGGTTCATCTTCGGAACGTTACCGATAACGATAGGAGATACCGACTACCACTCTCGATGGAACGTAGATGAAACTCGTTTACTTACCCAGGGTTGCTTTCCTTCAGTCCATCGCGCTGACGTTGCGCTCCAAACTTCCACTGGCATCGAGCACGACTGGCGGCCCCTGGCCATCATTACGTGCATACCCCGCCGTTGCGGATATTCTTGTACTTCAACAATGCGCTTGCTAGTCAGGATGGAAAGAAGTCTTGCGATACATAATCTTCAATAACCACCCACATCCTTTCGTGTAAGGTTTTGAAGAGAGCCTCTTTCGGCAGGACAGGCACCGTACCTCATTTCGACCTCCAGGACTACTCTGCGGTGGTCTGCATGTCCATCTCCTCTTTACACTTATATTATAGCATTACTATCAGATAATTGCAATACTTCTGATATAAATTTGAGAAGAATTTTCTTTGCCGCAGGATGGACAGAATCGATTCTGCACAAATTGCGGATCAAGGGCGATGGATTCAGGAAAAATATAAGATTCTGTCGTATTTTGTAGTATAATGGAAGTAATACCAAAGGGAAAGAAGGGCCTGTCCTATGAAACATCTGATCATCGTGCGAGGAGGCGGTGAGATTGCCAGCGGCATCATCCATTGCCTGCACTGTGCCGGTTTTCGCGTACTCGTGCTCGAACAGAAAAAGCCGACGGCCACGCGCCGCAAGGTATCGTTTTCCGATGCCATGTACCGTGGTGAAGCCGAGGTGGAGCGCGTGACCTGCTATCGCGCCAAGACGCTGCCGGAAGCGGCGAAGCGTCTCAAGAAAGGCGAAGTCATCATGATGGCCGACCCCGAGGCCAAGTGCGTGGCCGAGCTGCACCCGGATGTGCTGGTCGATGCTATTCTGAACCATCAGCCTACGGGAACAAACAAGGGGATGGCGACACATACGATTGCTCTGGGGCCTGGCTTTTGTGCCGGACGCGATGTCGATGTGGTCGTAGAGACGGGCCGCGGGCACAACCTCGGCCGCCTAATCTATGAAGGCTACTCGTCAAAGGATCCTGACCATGGGAATGGCACGGTCGATGCGTCGCCGAATCTCGATCATCTGGTCTTTTCGCCGGCTGATGGCCGCATCGAGGTCCTGCGCACGATTTCTCTCGTGGTCAAGAAGGGCGAGCCAATCGCGCATCTTCATACGAAGGAGGGCAAGACAATCGAGATCGAAGCGACGATTGACGGCGTGCTGCGTGGCATCATCTACGATGGTGTGAAAGTGGCTGCCGGGCAGAAGATCGCGGATATCCATCCGACGATGGGACAGGAAGAATGCTATACGATATCGGACAAGGCCCGCTGCATCGGCGGCTCCGTACTCGAGGCAGTCATGGCCTGGCAGAGCAAGAAGCCGAAATATCGCTTCTTCTGAGGTTCTGGCCATTGCGGTACGAGCTGAGACAGCGGCCTGGAAAGGAGCGTCATGACTCGGTTTTCCTTATGGCAGCCGCTGCTGGATTTCTTGTTTCCTCCGCATTGCCCACTCTGTCATGCGTATGTGGAGACGCGCGGTTCGTGGTGCCCGGCCTGCCTGAAACGGGCTGGCGGCGTACACCGGTTGGTTTTGCCGGCTCCCTTAAAAGGAATCGTCCGTTCTGCCTGGGCGCTTGGCGTCTATCGCGGCGGCCTGCGCAGCCTGGTCCATGATCTCAAATACCGGCGCCGGCGCAGTGCACTGCCGTATATCGATACGTATCTTTGTCATGTGCAGCAGGATATTCATCTGCCGCCTGATCTTGAGGTTGCGGTGCCTGTGCCGCTGCATGCGGCGCGGGAACGGGAACGCGGCTTCAATCAGGTGGAGGCCATATTTGATCGATTCCTGACTGCCAGGAATCTGCCGTCTGAGCGCCTGCTGCGACGGCAGTCCGCCACCCGTCCTCTCTATGCGCTGCAGCCTCACGAGCGGCGCCGTGTCCTGCAGCATGCCTTCGTGCCTGAGCCGGGGGCTGCGATTGCCGGACGTCATCTCCTGCTGCTTGACGATATCCTGACGACAGGGACTACGATGGCAGCCTGTGCCCGGGTGCTCCATGAGGCAGGAGCCGCTTCCGTTGACGTACTTGTGTTTACAAGCGACTTTGGGAGATTAAATTGTCGTTAATGATTGTAAACTTGTATACAATTGATGTATAATAGAGGAATCTTACGCGAGTTTTTTGTTGGAGCCAATATGGCGAAGGTACAAGGGGGCATTCGATTGAAGATGAATGGTGCTCAGGCCGTCCTTACGAGCCTGAAGAAAGAAGGCGTGGATATGGTCTTCGGGTATCCCGGAGGCGCTGTGCTCACGTTATACGATGCGGTTTATAAGATGAATTTCCCGCATACGCTGACGCGTCACGAACAGGGCGCTGTCCATGCGGCTGACGGCTATGCGCGCGCGACGGGCAAAGTCGGCGTGGTCTTTGCCACGTCGGGCCCTGGTGCAACGAACCTCATCACGGGGATTGCAACAGCTTGCACGGATTCGGTACCACTCGTCTGCATCACGGGACAGGTCGGCAATGCCTCCATCGGCAAGGATTCCTTCCAGGAGGCGGATATCTGCGGCATCACGACGCCCATCACGAAACACAATTACCTCGTCAAGGATGTACACAATCTGCCGCGCATCATCAAGGAAGCGTTCTACATTGCCCGCACGGGCCGTCCGGGCCCAGTCGTCATCGATATTGCCAAGGATGTCTTCGATGCGAAGTTTGACTACGAATATCCGGAATCGGTTCATCTGCGCGGCTACAAGGGCGAGTGCGCCGGCAGGGAAGAGGACATCGATGACGTCATCGCAGCTTTGCGCAAGGCAAAGAAACCGCTGGTCTTCACGGGCGGCGGCGTGACGATCTCCAATACGTCAGAAGATCTCTGCGCCATCATCGAGCGTCTGGGCGTGCCTTCGACGGCGACGCTGCTGGGTATCGGCACGATCCCGGCTGATATGAAAGGCTATCTGGAATTTGCCGGCATGCATGGCTCGTATGCGGCAAACATGGCCATCCAGCAGTGCGATCTCTTGCTCTGCGTCGGCATGCGCTTCAGCGACCGCGTGACGGGCAAGGTTTCGGAGTTTGCCCCGCATGCCAAGATCGTTCATTTCGACATCGATCCGGCGGAAATCAACAAGAATGTGACGGCGGATATCAGCGTGATCGGCGATCTCAGCTGGGCACTGCCGCTCCTGCGCAGCAAGCTCGAAGCGGCAGAGGATGATTTCCCGGCCCGCTATGCACCGTGGCTGGCCCATGCCATCGAGATGACGGGCGAGCACCCCTTCGGCTATCAGGAGGAAGGCGACCTCATCAAGCCGGGTGCCGTGATTGAGAAGATCAGCCAGCTGTCGGACAAGGACACGATTGCCGTTACCGACGTTGGCCAGCATCAGATGTGGGCTGCGCAGTTCTTCAAGGTCTACAAGCCGCGTCATTTCCTGACCTCCGGCGGCCAGGGCACGATGGGCTACGGCCTGCCAGCTGCCATGGGCGCCAAGGTCGGCTGCCCGCAGAGCCGCGTCATCCTCTTCTCGGGTGACGGCAGCATCATGATGAACTGCCAGGAGTTTGCGACGATTGCCGATGAGGGGATTGACGTCAAGGTCGTCGTGATCCATAACTGCATCCTCGGCATGGTAGGCCAGTGGCAGCGCCTGTTCTACAATCATCATTATTCCCATTCGGAACTCAAGGGCAAGACGGATTTCGTGAAGCTGGCTGAAGCGATGGGCGTCAAGGGATATCGCCTGACGAAGAAGCAGGAGCTCACGACGCGCCTGCCGGAGATCCTCGCACAGCCGGGTCCTGTCCTCATCGACGTGCTCGTGCCGGAAGAGGAGAATGTCCTGCCGATGGTACCGGGCGGCAAGCGCCTGGATCAGATGGTGCTCGGCAATCTTTGAGGAACCGTTGTGTCATGGCGCCGGGTGACGCCATGGCTGCCATAGAAAGGGGTTTTATGATGAAAAAATATCTGCTGGCCGTCCTCGTCGACGATAAGCCGGGAGTTCTGACACATGTATCGGGACTCATCAGCCGCAGAGCATTCAATATCGAAAGCATTTCGGCCGGTTATACGGAAGATGCGGATGTCACGCGCATCAACATTGTGGTTTCGGTAGAATCGGAGAATGAGCTCTACCAGGTCATCAATCAGCTCAGCAAGCTCATCGATGTCATCAAGATCGTCAATCTCAGCGAGGCGGATTCCATTGAGCGCGAGCTCGTGCTCATCAAGGTTGCCGCGACGCGTGAGAATCGCGCGGACATCATCAATGTGGTCAACATCTTCCGTGCCAACATCGTCGATGTGACGCCGCAGGATGTCGTCATTGAATTGACGGGTGCACAGAATAAGATCGATGCACTCTGTGATGTCATGAAGGAGTACGGCATCATCGAGATTGCCCGCACAGGGGCCATCGCGATTTCCCGCGGTCCGGTCCCCGTCAAGGACATGTGAACACGCTGGTGTGGAAGCGTTACAATCCCTGCTGTGGCTTGCTCCAGCAGGGATTTTTTTACGTTCTTATTTTTGATAATGATAACCAGTCGTGTTATTATGGAAAGGAAATAGAGAGTGCAGTCCCCGCCAATATGGGTAATAAGCAGTCTGCATATTATATATACGATGATATGTGAAGGAGGATGGATGAGATGTTCCAGAAGACAGATTTTTGGATTGGTCTTGCTGTTGGTGCAGTAGCCGGTATCTTCGGCTATCGCTTCATGCAGGAGCGCGAGCAGCAGATGGCCGCTCTTCAGCCGGCCGCTCCGACTGGCGAAGTTCCCCTTGCTGAGCTTCAGCGTCAGAAGGAAGAACTGGAAGACCTGATTGCAGCTCAGGAAGCCAAGAAAAACTGATTGTTTTGCATGAGACAAGGGAGACTGCCAGCTTTGCGGCAGTCTCTTTCTGTACATGCCATTGTGGTTTTAGGGAGGAAATACGATTGAATTTCATGGGAAATCTGCAGATTCCTACGAATACCCTGGATTTATTCATCCGCTCGGTCGAGATCTCATCTTATCTGCCGGGCCGTGTGCGTCTTCACAGCAAGAAGCTCATCGGCAATCCCGGCCTGGAACAGCAGGTGCAGCAGCAGCTCGGTGCATTCCGGGAAATTGAGCGCGTGGAGACGAACACGGTGACGGGCTCCATCCTCATCCATTATGTGCCTGGGATCCTGCGCACGAACCGTGATTTGCGCAAAGTTGAAGAATATATCATGACACATGCGAGGAGGAGGTAAGCCATGTCTTATGTATCTGGTTTCATGATGGGCGCCGCCATTGGCAAGAGCATCCGTCAGATGCTGGGAGGTCGTCAGTCAGGAGCTTGTGCGCCGCGCGTTTCGGCACGCCGGGCACATTTTTCCCGTCCGGTGCGCAGTAAGGCTGTGCCGGACGGGCTCGAGCTCGTTTCCGCTTTGCCGGGCCGCCGGCGTTACCAGGCTGCTGTCATTTCCGCAGGACTGGCGAGTATCCTCGAGGAAAATCTTTCACGCCTGGATTTTGTCAGGAGCGTGGAGGTCAATGCCTTAAGCGGCAGCATCCTGTTCTGCTTCGAGGAGGCGGATGCACTGAAGATTGAAGGCCTGGCAGCCTGGCTGCGTGATCATATCTTTGGGCACAGGGGCCGCGCAGATACAGAAGACCGGCTGCCGGATGAGTCGCACGCGGGCAGTGTCACGCGCAGCATCCGCGGCTCGGCCCGCGCTTTTTCCGCCTGGATCAAGCACAGCACGGGCGGCTTGTTTGACATGAGTTCTCTGGCCTCCCTGCTGTTTGGCCTGCGCGGCCTGCGCAAGATGATTATGACACAGACTTCGCCATCAGGCGCGCAGATGCTCTGGTGGGCCTTGTCACTGATGAGAGGTTGGCGAACGGTATAATGTACGGAAGTTGTTATTTTAATCTGCAGGCCAGCCTGCCGCGCGAAGAGCGCGCAAGGCTGGCGGCAGCCATACGCCGCTACCGCATGGTCAAGGCCGTGACGGTAGCGGAGCGGCGCATTCAGATCTGGTATCAGGGACGCCTGCCGGTACGGGAAATCCAGCGCCTGGCCATCGAGACGGTCGAACACGTCAGGGAAGCAGCCATCAAACCGGCTGACCGCCTCGCGGAGTACCGCCGTGATGCCTTGTTCTCGCTTGCGAGCTTTGCCGGCATGGAAGTCCTGCGCCGCACGCAGCCGCAGCTCTTCCTGAGCCTCAAGGTCGTCAGGAGCCTGCTCGTGCTCGGCATTGCCCGCAAGTTCATCCAGAATGGCATACAGGGCATGGTCAAGGATCATCAGCCCAATGCTGATACACTGACGGCGACGGCTGTCATCGCTTCGGTACTGGCCGGCAAGCCGGAATCGAGCCTGACGCTGCTTGCCATTTCCAACGGTGCGGAAATGCTGACGAGCTACGCGGCAGAACGCGCGCGCAGCCATATTTCCGGCCTGCTCTCGATCGATCAGCGCTACGTATGGCTCGTCGATGGAGAGGTCGAGCGCAAGGTACCCGTCGAAGAGGTCAAAGCCGGCGATGTCATCGCCGCGCATACCGGTGAGAAGATTGTCATCGATGGCCGCGTCATCTCCGGCGATGCCGCCATCAATCAGGCATCGATCACAGGTGAGTCCAATCCGGCCATGAAGCACAAGGGCTCGCCCGTATATGCGGGCTCTGTCGTCGAAGCCGGTGAGCTCGTCATTGCCGTGGAGAAAGTCGGCAAGGATACGAGCCTTGCGCACATCGTCCATCTCGTCGAGGAAGCGCAGACGCGCAAGGCGCCGGTGCAGAACTTTGCCGACCAGATGGCCAATTTCCTCGTGCCGGTGTCGTTCCTCGGTGCAGCCATCGTTTATGGCGCGACGCGGGACTGGCAGCGTGTCCTGAATCTCCTGTTCATCGACTTTTCCTGCGGCCTCAAGCTTTCGACAGCCACGGCCATCTCGGCTGCCATCGGCGCGGCCGCGAAGCGCGGTATTCTCGTCAAGGGCGGCAACTACATCGAGGCCCTGGCCGAGACGGATACCGTTGTGCTCGACAAGACGGGCACGCTGACGGTGGGCGTGCCGCAGATTTCCTTTGTCAAGACCGCGCAGGGCGTCACGGAGAAGGAGACGGTTCTGCTCGCCGCTTCGGCGGAGCTGCATTCCGTTCATCCGCTGGCCGTTGCCATTCAGAAATACGTCAAGGAGAAGAACTGGGAGACGCCGCATCATAAGACTTCGAAGACCATCGTGGCGCGCGGCATGCAGGCGGAAGTGCCTGATTTTGAGGGCTTCCACGGCGGCGTGGTCCGCGTGGGCAGCAAGAAATTCCTTGCCGAGCATGGCATCACGGATCCCGAAACGCTCGATGCGGGACTCACGAGCAAGAATCTCCTCTACGTGGCTCGCGATGAACAGCTCATCGGCGTCATCGGCATCGAGGATCCGATTCGTCCCAAGATGAAGAAGACGCTCAATCAAATGCGCCGCTACGGCATTGATGAAATCGTCATGCTCACGGGTGACAGCAAGCCGGTCGCACAGGAAGTGGCCCGCAGCATGGACATCGATTCCTATTATGCGGAAATCCTGCCGGAGGATAAATCCGATTATGTCAACAAGCTCAAGCAGCACGGCACGGTCATGATGGTCGGCGATGGCATCAACGATGCGCCGGCGCTGGCCTTTGCCGACGTCGGCGTGTCACTCGGCGGCCGCCAGACGGATATCGCCGCGGAGTCTTCGGCTGTCACGATTCATTCGGAGGACCCGTCGAGACTCATGGAGGCTCTGCAGCTCGGCCGCCGCACGATGGATCTCGTGCATCAGAACTTCATGGCGACGATCCTCGTCAACAGTGCGGCGATGCTCCTCGGAGCACTCGGACGCATCAATCCCTTGTGGGCAGCCGTCATCCACAACACGGCTACACTGGCTGTCGTGCTCAACAGCTGCCGCATCCTGCGGCCCGAGCAGCGCGCCTTTGTTCGCCGCAAGCGCCGTTGATTCTCTTCATTCTCAAATCATGATTTTTTGGACAGGCTGTCTGCCGCGCGTGTGTTCCCCGCGGCAGACAGCCTGCTTTTTGCGTTGTTTGACGCGATGGTTATTGTTTCTAATTCAGCGGAATTTTTACACAATAAAAAAATTACTTGCACTTTATGATAATAACAAGTATACTGTATTTATAGACGTTCTTTTTCTTAGCATTTTCTGCTTATAGGGAAGCGGACATCTGAAGTTTATTTCTATTTTTAGTAAGGGGATTATCTTATGGAATACCAAGACAAGACACTCACGTGCAAAGAATGTGGTAAAGAATTCATCTTCACCGCTGGTGAGCAGGAATTTTATGCTGAGAAAGGCTTTGAGAACGAACCAGCACGCTGCCGTGATTGCCGCGACAAGCGCCGCCGCAGCCGTGAGGGCGGTGAGCAGCGCAAGATGTACAAGGTCGTCTGCGCAGACTGCGGCAAGGAAACGGAGGTTCCGTTCGAGCCGAAGAACGATCGTCCGGTATACTGCCGCGACTGCTTCAACAAGAGACGCGCACAGTAATCGCATAAAGAAAGACAGGAACCGCAGGGATCTCTCTTGCGATTCTTTATGCAGCATGCTATAATAAACATGCATATGAGCAACGAAGCCCGGGAATGCGTTTCCGGGCTTTCTTTTGTGAAAGGCGATTATTTTGAGAGAGAGGGATTTTGTATGAAGATGAAAAAATTACTGGCTCTCGCAGCTGCCTGTGTCTTCGCTGTTACGGCATTTGCCGGCTGCGGCGGCAATGGCGGGAGCTCCAGCAGCAGTTCCAGCGCGAAGGTCCTGAAGGTTGGTTCTTCCATCGACTTCGCTCCATTCGAGTTCCAGGATGAAGGCCAGAAGGAATACCAGGGCTTCGATATGGATCTCATCCGCGCCGTCGGCAAGGAGATGGGCTACGATGTCGAGATTCAGAACATCGGCTTTGATGGCCTGATCCCGGCCCTGCAGGCCAAGAACATCGATGTCATCATTTCCGGCATGACGATCAACGATGAGCGCAAGGAAAACGTACTCTTCTCGGATCCCTATTATCAGTCCGGCCTGACGATGGTTGTCCGCGCCGATGAGCAGGGCATCAAGAGCTTCCAGGACCTCAAGGGCCACAAGGTTGCGGTCCAGATCGGCACGACGAGTGCTGAGGCCGTCAAGAAGCTCGGCGGCGTCGAGGTCAAGGAGCTCAACACGCCGGCTGACTGCTTCATGGAACTCAAGGCCAATGGTGTCGATGCTGTTGTCAACGACCGTCCGGTCAATGATTACTACATCACCAAGAGCGGTGAGACGGGTGTCAAGGCTCTGCCGGAGCGCCTGACGGCTGAGGATTACGGCATTGCCCTCGCCAAGGACAATACGGAACTCCAGACGAAGATCAACGACGCACTCAAGAAGCTCAAGGAGAACGGCGAGTACGACAAGATCTATGCAAAATGGTTCGGTGAGCAGAAATAATCACGAATCCTGCATAAAAAAACACCAAGCCTGATGGCTTGGTGTTTTTCTTTCTATATAAAATATGCGTTGACAGGCCATACGACAGGAAATATAATTAAGTACAGGTTTTTCTTTTTTCGTTGAATAAATATAACTCGAAATGGTAAGGTGAGAGTACATGCATTTCAATTTTGACCTGGTGGTGAACTCCTTCCCACTGCTGCTGGTGGGTGCAGGAGTTACCATCAAGATTACGGCGCTGTCCGTAGCACTCGGCGTCATCATCGGCCTCTTTGTCGGCATCGCGCGCATATCGCGCATCAAGATTTTACGCGTGCTGTCGGCTGTCTATGTCGATTTCTTCCGTGGCACTCCGCTGCTCGTGCAGATCTTCCTCGTTTACTTCGCGCTGCCGGTCATTACGGGCCAGCGCGTCGATCCGTTTGTCGCCGCCATCGGTTCCTGCGGCATCAACTCCGGTGCATACGTAGCAGAGATCTTCCGCGCCGGCATCCAGTCCATCGACAAGGGGCAGATGGAAGCCGGCCGTTCCCTCGGCATGACGTGGGTACAGACGATGCGCTACATCATTGTGCCACAGGCCTTCAAGCGCGTCATCCCGCCGCTCGGCAATGAGTTCATCGCCTTGTTGAAGGATTCGTCACTCGTATCGGTCATCGGCTTTGAAGAGCTCACGCGCCGTGGTCAGCTCATCATCGCCAAGACGTACGGTTCCCTGGAAATCTGGATCAGTGTAGCGGTCATCTACCTGGCCATGACGCTGACGATTTCCCGCTTTGTCGCTTATCTCGAGAGGAGGTATCAGACGGATGATCGCCATTGAGAATCTGAAGAAATCATTCGGTGAGGTGGAGGTCCTGAAGGGCATTGACCTCGATATCAAGGAAAAGGAAGTCGTGGTCATCATCGGTCCGTCCGGTTCCGGCAAGAGCACCCTGCTGCGCTGCATGAATTACCTGGAACAGCCGACGTCCGGCAAGGTCAGCGTCGATGGCATCGTCCTCGACGGCGAGGCCAACATCAATAAGGTGCGTGAGGAAGTCGGCATGGTATTCCAGCGCTTCAACCTCTTCCCGCATATGACGGTGCTCCAGAATATCATGCTTGCACCGATGAAGGTCCGCCACATCAAGAAGGAGGAGGCTGAGGAGACGGCCAAGACCCTCCTCGCCCGCGTCGGCCTGGCAGACAAGGCGGATTCGTATCCGAACCAGCTTTCAGGCGGTCAGCAGCAGCGCGTGGCCATCGCCCGTGCCCTTGCCATGAAGCCGAAGGTCATGCTTTTCGACGAGCCGACCTCGGCGCTCGATCCTGAGATGGTCGGCGAAGTTCTCGATGTCATGCGCAAACTGGCGGAAGAGGGCATGACGATGGTCATCGTCACGCACGAGATGGGCTTTGCCCGTGAAGTCGGCGACCGCCTGCTGTTCGTCGACGACGGCCGCATCATCGAGCAGGGTGATCCGAAGGAAGTATTTGAGCATCCGCAGGAGGAGCGCACGCGCTCGTTCCTCTCGAAAGTCCTCTGATCCTCGAACAAATGTATAAGACCCTCTTATGATCCTCATATCGTAATGTAATTTGACAGTTGCATGGCGAGTCAGTATAATTGGAATTAATCAGCATCGTGCTGATTCGGGAGGCTGTTTTGGCCTCGGTTACATTGTTTTAGGGGGAATCATTATGGTTGGCAAAGTAAAATGGTTCAGCGCTGAGAAAGGCTACGGCTTCATTGCACGTGAAGACGGCGATGATGTGTTCGTTCACTTCTCCGCGATCCAGGATGAAGGCTTCAAGACGCTCAACGAGGGTCAGGGTGTCGAATTCGACATCGTTGAAGGTGCAAGAGGTCCGCAGGCAGCGAATGTCATCAAGACGGCCTGACAATATTTGTCTTTAACCAGCCCAGGCTTTGGCCTGGGCTTTCGTTTTGCATTTTTTGTTTTTTTTTAATGAAATATTCCGATTTCAAGCAGGGATTCGTGAGGCCTTGGCGAATACATATCATATAATCAGAAGCAATCCCCTGTCGGACCAGGCTTCTTGTATAGGATATCATGCAGCGGCATTCTCCGCTGCAGAAATAAGAAAGGGGATGTGTCTTATGGCAACATTCACTGTAAGAGGCAAGAATATCGAGATCACTCCGTCCCTGCGGGAATATGTGGAGAAACGTGTCGGCAAAGTCACGAAATACTTCGATAATGTCGGCAACATCACGGTGCTCCTGACGGTGTCGAAAGGCCGTCATACGGTTGAGGTGACAGTGCCGATCCAGGGCGGCGTGCTGCTTCGCGGTGAGGAATCGACGATGGATATGTACACCTCAATCGATCTCGTGGTGGAGAAGCTCGAGCGTCAGATCCACAAACAGAAGACGAAACTTGCCCGCCGCTTCCGTGCCGGTGGTTTCAAGGCCGACGAGTTCAAGTCGACGCCGCTTCCGGATGTGCGGGATGAAGGCGATACGTACAATGTCGTCAAGACGAAGCACTTTATTGTGAAACCGATGGATGTTCAGGAAGCCATCATGCAGATGAATCTCCTGAACCACAACTTCTTTGTATTCCGCGATGCGGAGACGGAGGATGTCAATGTCGTCTATCGCCGCAACGATGGCAATTATGGTCTGATTGAGTCGAGTAACTGACACAACCCCATATCGCATGCGCGCATGAATTTCTGCAGGGCCGCCGCATCCAGACAGATGGATGCAGCGGCCCTTTTCCATGCCGGCAGGGAACGGCTTTATCCTGATTTGCCAGCATCGAGGGAGCTGCGGTATAATAAAACTCATTCATATATAGTTGACGCAGCAGGATAAGGGAAAGGAAGGCATGAGAGGATGAAGCGAGTAATCATCAATGCGGATGATTTTGGCCGCCACGCCGCCATCAATGAGGCCGTGGAGCTGGGGGTCATGCACGGTTGTCTGCGTTCGGCCACGGTCATGGCCGGAGGCGGTGCGTTTGAAGGTGCCATCGACATCGCAAGGCGTCACTCGGAACTCGGCCTGGGCATCCACTTTACGCTGGTCGATGACAAACCGGTTCTTCCGCCCTCGGAGGTGCCAAGCCTTGTCACGCCGGACGGACGCTTTTATGATAATCACCTGCTCTTCGTCAAGCATTATCTGCGCGGCGGCGTGCGCCTTGAGGAGGTGCGTGCGGAACTCGGTGCACAGCTTCGGAAGGTAGAGCGCACGGGCGTGCCGCTCTCGCATGCGGACAGTCATCAGCATATGCATACGCTGCCGGGAATCCTCCGCGTCGTGCTGGATCTTTGCGGGCAGGGGGGCATCAAGGCCATGCGTGCGCCGCGCACGCCTCTCCTGGCCGGGGATTTCGGCGGGGCCGGTCAGCTTATCGGGCGTCTGGGGCTCGGGACCCTGGCGCGCCTGGCAGCTTTTTGCGCCAAGCGCCATCACATCGCTGTGCCGGATCACTTTGGCGGCATTGTGGCGGGCGAGGCCGTCAGTGAACCCTTTCTCATCAAGACTTTGCAGGGTTTGTCTTCCGGCACGACGGAAATTATGATGCATCCGGGCACGAAGAATGCGCCTTTGCAGGAAGCCTGCCGCTGGCAGCATGACTTTGAGGCTGAGCTTGCGGCCATCCTTTCGCCGAAGGTCAGGGCCGTGCTGGCCCAGGAAAAGATAGAGGCCGTGAATTTCCGCACCTTGTATGAGAAAACGCGGGCTTGACGCGGTCCGGGCGCTTCATTGACTTCTATTCGGCAGTCTGATAATATTGTAAGGTAGGTTAACTGTAGGACAGGACGTACTGTCCACACCGGACATGAAGGAGTGATTTGGTTGCTGGGATTCATCAAACGATTCTTAGGTGACAATAACGATAAAGAAATTGCCCGTTACCGCAAGGTGGTCGAGAAGATCAATGCGCTGGAGCCTCAGATGCAGGGGCTGACGGACGATAAGCTGACGGGCTATACGAATATATTCCGTGAGCGCATCGCGAACGGCGAAACGCTCGAAGATATCCTGCCGGAAGCGTTTGCCGTGGTGCGCGAGGGATCGCGCCGCGTGCTCGGCATGCGCCATTTCGATGTACAGCTCATTGGCGGCATGTGCCTGCATGAGGGCAAGATCGCCGAGATGCGCACCGGTGAAGGCAAGACGCTCGTCGCGACGCTGCCGGTTTACCTCAATGCGCTGACGGGGAAAGGTGTTCATGTCATCACGGTCAACGATTACCTGGCACGCCGCGACAGCGAGGAGATGGGCCGTCTTTACCGGTACCTCGGCCTGACGGTTGGCCTCGTCGTACACGATATGGATTTCCCGGAGCGCAAATTCGCCTACAGCCGCGACATCACCTTCGGCACGAACAACGAGTTCGGTTTCGACTACCTGCGCGACAACATGGTCATCTATCCTGAGCAGATGGTACAGCGCGATCTGCATTATGCCATCGTCGATGAGGTGGATTCCATTCTCATCGATGAGGCGCGTACACCGCTCATCATCTCGGGCCCCGGTGCCAAGTCGACGGATATGTATGCCGTCATGGCCAAGGCCGTGGCCGGCCTCAAGGAAGGCATCGACTACACGGTCGATGAGAAGCAGAAGACGGTTGCGCCTGCCGACAACACGATCCCGAAGGTCGAGAAGATTCTCGGCATCAACAACCTCTATGCACCGGAGAACATCGAGCTCTCACATTGCTTCACGGCTGCCCTGCGCGCCAAGGCACTCATGAAGCGCGACCGCGATTACGTCGTGCGCAACGGCGAGATTATCATCGTCGATGAATTCACGGGCCGCCTCATGGAAGGCCGCCGCTATTCCGACGGCCTGCACCAGGCCATTGAGGCCAAGGAGGGCGTCAAGATTCAGCGCGAAAGCCAGACGCTCGCCACCATCACGTTCCAGAACTACTTCCGCATGTACGAGAAGCTTGCGGGCATGACGGGTACGGCCAAGACGGAAGAGGACGAGTTCCTCAAGATCTACAATCTGCCGGTCATCGTGGTGCCGACGAACAAGCCGGTCATCCGCATCGATTACCCGGATCTCATCTATAAGACGAAGCGCGCGAAGTACAAGGCGGTCGGACGGGCTGTCGAAGACCTTCACCGCAAGGGGCAGCCAGTCCTCATCGGCACGACGTCCATCACGCAGTCGGAAGAACTCAGCGCCATCCTTCATAAGCACGGCATTCCCCACAATGTCCTCAACGCCAAGTTCCATGAGAAGGAAGCGGAAATCATCGCCGGTGCCGGTCAGAAGGGCGCGGTGACGATCGCGACGAACATGGCTGGCCGCGGTACGGATATCAAGCTCGGCGAGGGTGTGCCGGAGCTCGGCGGCCTCTTTATCATCGGTACGGAGCGCCACGAATCCCGCCGCATCGACAATCAGCTGCGCGGCCGTGCCGGCCGTCAGGGCGATCCGGGTGCTTCGCGCTTTTATCTGTCGCTCGAGGATGATCTGCTGCGCCTCTTCGCCTCGGACCGCATCTCTGGCATCATGGACAAGCTCGGCATGGATGAGGATGAACCGATTGAGCACAAGCTCATCACCAACTCCATCGAACACGCGCAGAAGAAGGTCGAAGCGCGCAACTTCGATATCCGCAAGCACGTCCTCGAGTACGATGATGTCATGAATCAGCAGCGCGAGGTCATGTACGGTGAGCGCCGCAAGATCCTGCTCGGCGAGAACCTGCGCGAGAACATCATGGGCATGGTCAAGCACATCATCCGCGCGGAGATGGACCAGTATGCCAATGCTCAGCTCTATCCGGAGGAATGGCAGCTCGACGGCCTCATCGAGGACGCAGAGAAGATTTACGCACCGCAGGGCCGCCTTAAGAAGGAGGAACTCGCGGAGATGAGCCGCGACGAGCTGCAGGAATGCCTCGAGAAACTCGCGGAGGAAGGTTATCACAACCGCGAGCTGCTCTTCGGCGAGGAGAATATGCGCGAGCTCGAGAAGGTTGTCATGCTGCGTGTCGTCGATACGAAGTGGATGGAACACCTCGATCACATGGATATGCTGCGCGACGGCATCAACCTGCGCGCCTATGGCCAGCGCAACCCGCTCGTCGAGTACAAGATTGAAGCACTCGACATGTTCGAGGAGATGGAAGCTGCCATCCAGGATCAGATTGCCTCGCTCATGTATCACGTCAGCATCGTGACGCCGGAGCAGCAGGCGGCTGCCGAGGAGCAGAAGCCCGCTTCGGAACAGGACAAGGCCAAGATGGAGGAAACCATCAAGAAGCAGAAGTCGCAGCTTGAAGATCATCTGCAGAATGCCCAGGCTTCGCATGGCGATGAGGTCAGTGCGGCCGAAGCACACAAGAAGCCGGTCACGAACGACGGCAAGAAGGTCGGGCGCAACGATCCCTGCCCGTGCGGCAGCGGCAAGAAATACAAGAACTGCTGCGGCAAGAATGCCTGAGCATCCTGTAAAGCAGCCGGCTGTCAGTCGATAAGGGCCGCAGGGCCTTGGGAATGGAAAGAAAGGATATCATGTTAGAAGATTTGAAACCGCGTCTCGGCGAGCTCAAGGAAAAGCTGGACCAGATGGGCGTGTCCCTCGAAGTCCCGGCCAAAGAAGAGAAGATTGCCGAGCTCGAATACAAGATGGGTGAGCCGACGTTCTGGGACGATGCGGAAAAGGCTCAGAAAATCAATCAAGAACTCAATGACGTCAAGATCAGCGTGGATAAGTACAAGCATCTCGTCTCGAAGTTCGAGGATGCCCAGACCCTCTGGGAGATGGGCATGGAGGAACAGGATGAGAGCATGGAAGCCGATGTCAAGGCTGAGCTCGATGCTGTAGCGGAGGGCCTTGAGGCCCTGCAGCTCGAGGTGCTGCTCTCGGGTCCCTACGACGCCAACAATGCCATCCTGACGCTGCATGCCGGTGCGGGCGGAACGGAAGCCCAGGACTGGACGCAGATGCTGCTGCGCATGTACGGCCGCTGGGCGGAGCGTCATGGCTTCTCCGTCGAGACGGCAGATCTCCTGCCGGGCGATGAAGCCGGCGTCAAGAGCGCGACGCTCTTTATCAAGGGCCACAATGCCTACGGCTTCCTCAAGTCGGAAAAGGGCATCCACCGCCTCGTCCGCATTTCGCCGTTTGATGCGCAGGCACGCCGTCACACGTCGTTTGCGGCCTGCGACATCATGCCGGAAATCGACGATAATGTCGAGGTCAACATCAACATGTCGGATGTGCGCGTCGATACGTACCGCGCATCGGGCGCCGGCGGACAGCATATCAACAAGACGTCTTCGGCCGTCCGCATGACGCATGAGCCGACGGGCATCGTCGTGCAGTGCCAGAATGAGCGCTCGCAGCTGCAGAACCGCGAGCAGTGCCTCAAGATGCTGCGCGCCAAGCTCTTTGAGCTCGAAATGGAGAAGAAGGAAGCGGAGCTTGCCAAGCTCGAGGGCGATCAGCAGAAGATCGAGTGGGGCAGCCAGATCCGCTCCTACGTCTTCCAGCCGTACACGATGGTCAAGGATCATCGCACGAACGTCGAGACGGGCAATGTCCAGGCCGTCATGGATGGCGATATCGACATGTTCATCCGCGCGTTCCTCGCGGCGAAGGCAAATCACGAAATCTAAAAGAATCCATCTGGGGAGTCAGGGGCCAAGCTTCTGGCTCCTCGTTCCATTGACAGGCGACTGTGAGGGATGAAATTGCGAAAAACCTTGACTATTGCGGGCTTGTTCTTCATAATATTAATCGTGCTCGGCGAGCTGCTGCTTCCCTCCCTGGCGGAGGAGACGACGGCATCGCGCCTGTCCCGTAAATTTGCGACAAATGATGTTGAGGTGGCCTTGTCTTCAACGCCGCGGCTCCTGTTGGCAGCCGGCCATGCGGACCATCTCAGCGTTGTGGTGCGCAACGGCAGGATCGGGCAGCTGCGCGCCCGGGAGCTCAAGCTCACCGGCAGCGATGCGCAGATTGACTGCGGCGAACTCTTCCATGGCAATCTGAAGCTCGAGGAAGGCCGCGATCTTTCTCTTATCGGCACGTTTGATGCGGAGGGACTGCGCGAGGCGCTGGCTGCAAAGCTCAAGCAGGCCGATAACCTGCAGGTGGCCATCACCGATGACAACATTGTGGCGACTGCCGATGCGAAGGTCTTTGGCCGCAGGACAAGCCTTTCGCTCGTGGGTCATATGACAGCGGAAGATGGCTCGCTTTATTTTGTGACGGATCAGCTCGAGGTGACGGATTCGCCCTTTGGTTCTGCGAAACTCGGCGATCTGGTGAATAAGATCCAGCTCGTCAAACCAGAACAATTGCCACTGGGCATGCAGGTGCGGCGTGTGGAACAGAACGCCGGCACCATCCTGATTGTGGCGGAGGAAACTGCGCGGAATTGATGTGCGCAGGGAATGTGATGAGATAAGGTGGTTTTTGGCAAATGAAGGATTTCAAATACAATCGGTGGCTCATCGCCGTCATCGTGGTCGGCCTGCTGGCAGCCCTTGTGATCGGGTTCCAGCGCCATGGTGTGGAGCAGGCCAACCGGCAGGTCGACATGGCCATCGATTATGAAGGCCTCAAGGAACTCGCACAGCGCGAAGGCCTGCCGGAAGATGTCGTGCTTCAGCAGGCCAGGGAGGCGGGCATCACCTCGCTGGCCGTCTATGAGACGACATTCAAGAAGCTCAATGAAAACGGCAAGGCGACGGCACTGCCGGGCAGCCAGATCCTGGCAAGCTACCATGCCGGTACGCTTTCCGATCCTGTCTGGCGCCAGCTCGTGGCATCGGGAAAAATCCAGGGCAGTGAGGTCTACGTCGTGGGCAATGATCCGCAGACGTACCGCGAGGTCAAGGAAGACCTGCTGCGCCGCCTCGGCCCGGACCGCGTGACAGCTCTGACGGTTGGTTCTGAGGAAGTCCTTGCCGTCAAGGCACATTACGAATCCTTCCTCAAGATGAATCTCGGCATGCCGACGGATGAGATGAAGACGGTCAATGATGCCGGTTTCTATGTCCTCGCGCGCCCGAGCAATTATGAGGAATGCACGCCGGATGATGTCAAGGCGGTGTTCCAGCGCCTCGAGGGCTTCAAGATCTCTGAGATCGTATTTTCCGGCAATCAGTCCCTCGGTGCGCCCAAAGCCCTGCAGACGACCATCGATGAAATGAAGGACCGCGGCATCAACCTCGGCCTCATCGAGGCGACGACTCAGCTGCAGTTCTACAAGCAGGATGGCATGGAAGAGATCGCCAAGGGACTCGGCTACGATCATGTGGCACGCTTGTACGCCATCCCGAAGGATGAACAGCCGAAGCTCAAGATCGATACGGCCGTTGAACGCTGGTCGAATACGGATGAGGAACGCAACATCCGCATCGATCTTCTGCGCATCTACGATAAACCGTCGCCGAACATGAGCCTCCTGAAGACGAATATGGAGTACTTCAAAGCCACGCATGACAAGCTCGTGGCGCATGGCTACACCATCGGACCGGCCGGCACGTTTACCCTCTACAATCCGTCTGTCATCCTGCGCGCGCTCGTCGTGCTCGGCGTCGCGGCAGCCGGTGTGCTCTATCTGTCGCTCGTCATCCCGCCCCTCAATGCGCGTCCGCGCTACCAGTATATCCTGTTCGTGATTTTCGGCCTTCTGGCGGCCGTGCCGGTGCTCATGGGCAACGGCTCGAAAATCCGCGTGGTCGCAGCCCTGGCCAGTGCCAACATGTTCCCGGCGCTTGCCGTCATCTTCCAGCTGGACCGCGTGCGCGCCTTCCGGGAGAAGACCCGCATCCACATCGTGCGCCTGATTGTGACGGCAGCCATCGCCCTCTTCGTGACGGGAGCACTTTCGTATATCGGTGCAGCGTATCTCTCCGCTTCGCTGGCGGATACGCAGTACTTCCTTGAATTCAACATCTTCCGCGGCATCAAGCTGACGTTTGTGCTGCCCATCATCCTCGTGGCCATTGCCTTCCTGCAGCGCTTCGATATCTTCGACGGCCGCATGGACGACACGCAGGGTGTGATGGAACAGCTCAAACGCATCCTGGACATGCCCGTCCGCGTCAAGACCCTCATCGGCCTCTTTATCATTCTCGTGGCCGGTATCGTTTTCGTTGCCCGCAGCGGCCATACATCCGGCATGCCGGTTTCGCAGACGGAACTCCGCTTCCGCGCCTTCCTCGAGCAGGCCTTCTACGCCCGCCCGCGCACGAAGGAGCTTTTGATCGGCCATCCGGCCTTCATGCTGGCGGCGATGGCTGTGCTGCGCAAATGGCCGACCATGGTCTTCTTTGCCCTGGTCCTTGTTGCAACGATTGGTCAGGGGTCGATGGTTGAGACATTTGCGCACATGCGCACGCCGGTCTATATGTCGTTCATGCGCGGCATCGGCGGCATTGTACTCGGTGCCGGCATCGGCGCCGCAGCCATGATCCTGGTCGAGCTCTGGCAGACCATCATGGCCAGAGCCCATAAAGCCCATGAAAAGGAGAGAAATGCAGACTGATGGAGAAACGGATTGTCGTATCGGGATATTACGGCTCCAAGAATGCCGGGGATGAGGCCATGCTGGCCGCCATGCTCGAGGTTCTGGGGGATCTCGACCCAAAACTTCATATCACGGTGATCTCGGCAAATCCTGCTGATACAAGCCGCCGCCATGGCGTCGACTCCGTTTCCTGGCTCCGTATCCCTGCGATTATCCGGGAACTCTATCACGCGGACATGCTCATAAGCGGCGGTGGCAGCCTCCTGCAGAATGTCACGAGCCGCCGGAGTCTCTATTATTACCTGGCCATCATCTTCCTGGCTCTGCTCATGGGCAAGAAGGTCATGCTCTATGCACAGGGGATAGGCCCCATCATTGGCAGGCTCGCAGAATCCGCCATGCGCGTGATCGGCAACCGCGTCAATCTCATCACCGTGCGCGACAAGGGGTCGCTCGCGGAACTTTCGCGCCTCGGCATCACGAAGCCCGTGATCGAGTGCACGGCGGACCCCGTATTGGCCATCCATCCTGTCGACCAGGCGGCAGGGCGGGCCATCTTTCATGCCTATCACGCCGATGGGGCAAAGCCGGTAGTCGGCATTTCCGTCCGCGACTGGCAGCATGAGACGCATTTCAAGGAGGTCATGGCGGAGGTATCCGACCGCATCGTGCGTGAGCTCTCGGCCCGTGTGGTCTTCCTGCCCATGCAGTTCCCGGAGGACGTGCGGGCTGCCAAGTCCATTGCAGCCCTGACGAAGGAGCCGTGCACGGTGCTCAACGATGAGTATACGACGAGTGAGTTCCTGTCGCTTGTCGGCAATATGGATTTGATGATTGCCATCCGCCTGCACGCATTGATCTTTGCCGGTGTCATGGGCGTGCCGATGATCGGCATCTCGTATGATCCGAAGATTGACCGTTTCCTGGATTCCATCGGGGAGCAGCCGGCCGGCAGTCTGGATACGATCACCGCTGACGAGCTCATGCGGGAAGTGCGCCGCAAATGGCATGACAAGGCTGCCTTCCGCAGGAAGAATGCCGAGCTGCTGTCGGTGCTGCGCAGCCTCGCGGCGCGCAATGCGGAGCTGGCATTGAACCTCATAGAGGATTGAGAACAATCGCAAGAGGACTCCGCCGGGGTCCTCTTTTGTGCATCTTAGTATTGGGATAGCTGGAGGAATTTCATTCATGATCCACATGCGCAATGTATCGAAGATTTACAGCAATGGCACGGCCGCACTCGACCATGTCAGCGTCGATATCGAGGCCGGAGAATTCGTCTTTATTGTCGGTGCCAGCGGTGCGGGCAAGTCGACATTCATCAAGATGCTGTTTCGTGAGGAGCTGCCGACGAAAGGCAGGCTCATCGTCAACGGGCGCGATGTCGTCCACATGAAGCGTTCCGAGGTCCCGTACCTGCGGCGCGGGCTGGGCGTCATCTTTCAGGATTACCGTCTGCTGCCCGACAAGACGGTCTTTGAGAATGTGGCTTTTGCCATGCAGGTCATCGAGGCCCCTCGCCGGCTGATGCAGCGCAGCGTCAACGCCGTGCTCGATGTCGTGGGTCTGCGCGACAAGTACCGCTGTTTTCCCTCCCAGCTCTCGGGCGGCGAGCAGCAGCGCGTGGCAATTGCCCGGGCCATCGTCAACGACCCGGCCATCGTCATCGCGGATGAGCCGACGGGCAATCTCGACCCCGAGACGAGCTGGGATATCATGGATATCTTCAACCGCATCAATCTGGCCGGCACGACCATCGTCATGGCCACGCACGACAAGACCATCGTGGATACCATGCAGCGCCGCGTCATTGCCATCGAAGACGGACATATCGTGCGCGACGAAGAACGAGGAGGATATGGCTATGAAGCTTAGGACCAGCGAGTATTTCATCCAGGAGGTATTCCGCTCGCTCAAGCGCAATAACTGGATGACTTTTGCGTCCATCGGCACGGTCACGGTTTCCCTGTTCGTGCTCGGCGTCTTTTTGCTGCTCGTGCTCAATATGAACCGCCTGGCCTCGACGCTGGAATCCCAGGTGCAGATCAGCGTCTATTTGGAAGACGGCCTGACGGAAGCTGGCAAGGGAACGCTGCAGCAGGACATCGAAGGTCTTGCGGGCATCGATACGGTCACGTATGTTGACAAGACAGAGGCGGAGAAGCGCCTGCGGGAGCGTCTGGGCGAACAGGGCTACCTGCTCGATGCGCTCGGCGACGAGAATCCGCTGCCCGATTCTTTTGAAGTGACGGTTGCTGATCCGGCCTTCGTCGAGACGGCCGCCGGGACCATCGGGCAGCTTGAGGGCGTGGAGGAGGCCCGTTACGGGCAGGATGTCGCCACGCACCTCTTTGACATCACGCGACTCATCCGGATTTTCGGCCTCGTGCTCATGGTGCTCCTGTGCGGTGCGACACTTTTCATCATCTCGAATACCATCCGGCTCACCGTCTTCGCGCGGCGCAAGGAAATCGCCATCATGAAGTACGTGGGCGCGACGGACTGGTTCATCCGCTGGCCGTTCCTGCTCGAGGGCGTCGTCATGGGCTTTGCCGGCGGCCTGCTCGCAGCTCTGGTGCTTCGGAGTTTCTATGCGGCCATGACGGCCAAGATTTACGATACGCTGGCCTTTTTCCCGCTGATGCCACAGTATCCGTTCATGAATTACGTGACGCTTGGCATCCTCGCAGCCGGCATTTTTATCGGAGCCCTGGGGTCGACCATTTCGCTCAAGCGCTTCCTGAAGGTCTGAATGACAGGCGGGAAAGGGACAGGAAAGATGGGAGTGTGTCACGTGCATCAGCATGTATGGAAAGCCTGGCGGCAGCGAGGGACAGGCGTCTGCCTTGCAGTCTGCCTCCTCCTGCAGCCGGCGGCCTTGTCTGCGGCGGCGCTGACCAATAACGGCGAGAGCTACGAGGATCAGGCTGCCGGCAAGCTGCGCCAGAGCAATGAATTGCAGCAGAAGATCGACAACGTTTCGGAGGAAAAGCGGGCCATCGATGAAGCGGCCGATGCGGCCGTCAAGGAGCATCAGGCGCTCAAGGCTGAGCTCGACGCGACGGAAGTGCGCATGAAGGAGAATGAAGATACGCTGCAGGGACTGCAGAAGGATTACGACGACAAGCGGCAGGCACTCGGCAAACGCGTGCGCGATATTTACATCCACGGTCAGATCTCGTATCTCGACGTACTCTTCGGGGCCAAGGATTTCAACGACCTGATGACGCGCATGGACCTTCTGAAGCGTATCATCCGGCGCGATTACAACCTCGTGACCGAGGTCGCCGCCGTCAAGGATCAGCTGGAGCTGGCGCAGGCCGAGCTTGAAAAGGACCGGGAGACGCAGGCGGAACAGGAAAGCCGGGCGCATAAGGCACGGCTGGACATGGAGGAAAAGGTCGGCCGTCAGCAGGCGCTCATCGAACGCCTCAAGACGGATAAGGCCCTCATCGATCAGCAGTATGAGGAACTCATGGCGGCCTCGCGCCAGGTCGGTGCGATGATCCGTGAGCGCGGCGATGGCGGCGTGCAGGCGTCGGGGTCCGGCGCGATGATCTGGCCCATTTCCGGGCCCGTCACGTCGGAATTCGGCTGGCGGGTTCACCCGATCACCGGCTCGCAGCGCTTCCACAGCGGCGTCGATATCGGCGGTGATTACGGCCAGAGCGTCCATGCGGCGCAGAGCGGTACGGTCGAGTATGCGGGCTGGATTTCCGGCTACGGCAACGCCGTCATCATCAATCATGGCGGCGGCATCACGACGCTCTACGGTCACAATCAGTCGCTGGCTGTTTCCGAAGGGCAGTCCGTGAGCCAGGGACAGACCATTGCCTACTGCGGCTCGACAGGCAATTCCACCGGACCGCACTGTCATTTCGAGGTGCGCCGGAACGGCGAGCCCGTCAGCCCGTATTCCTATTTGTGAGAAAGATAAGGAATGGATCAAATGTATTACATGAGCAAGAAAAAAATCATCATCGGCATCGTCGTGACGGCCCTCGTCTCTGCCTGCCTGACCATCGGCGGCCTCTGTTTTGCCCTGGGCATAAACGTCCGGCAGGCTGGCGACCTCGCGCGCTTCTTCGGCGTCAAGCATTTCATCGAGGCGCGCTATGTCAATGAGGTCGATGATTCCCAGCTGATGGACGGCGCGATTTCCGGCATGGTGCAGTCGCTCGGGGATCCGCACTCCATTTACATGAAGGCCGATATGTACCAGCAGCTCAAGGAACACACCGAGGGCGAATTCGGCGGCATCGGCGTGACCATGGGCTTCAAGGACAACAAGGTCACGATCATCTCGGTTCTGCCCGATACGCCGGGCGAGAAGGCGGGGCTTGCCGCCGGCGATGAGATCATGGCTGTTGACGGCACGCCGGTGTCAGAACTGCAGTCGGAAGAGGTCGCCATGCACATTCGCGGCGAGGTTGGCACGCATGTCACATTGACCATCAGCCGCGATGGCAGCGAGAGCGATTACGATATCGAGCGCGCGACCATCAAGATCGAGACGGCCAAGGGGAAGATGCTCGCGGACGGCATGGGCTATATCCGCATCGCCTCGTTCAGCGAGAACACGGACAAGGAATTCAAGGCGGCTTACGATGAGCTCGAGGCGCAGGGCATGAAGGGGCTCATCATCGATCTGCGCGAGAATCCCGGCGGCCTCGTGACGAGCTGCGTCAACATCGCGAATATGGTAGTGCCGAAGGGGCCCATCGTATCCGTTGTCGAGCGCGACGGCTCGAAGGAAGTCCACGAGTCGAAACTTGAGAAAGAGAAGTATCCGATCGTGGTCCTCATCGATGGCAACAGTGCCAGTGCGTCCGAGATCTTGGCAGGGGCCCTGCAGGATACGGGGGCGGCGACCATCGTGGGCACAAAGTCTTACGGCAAGGGCTCGGTACAGGTCGTCATGCCGATGTTCCACAACGACGCCTTGAAGCTCACGATTGCCAAGTATTACACGCCGAACGGCCGCTGCATCGACGGCATCGGCATCGAGCCGGATGTCGCGATCGACTTTCAGTCGGGCGATACGACGGATGTACAGCTTGAAAAGGCCGAAGAGGTCCTGCGTGAGAAGATGCAGTGATGCGATCTGGCGCAGCACAAGCGTACAGATAAGAGAACGGCGCTGCCGTGCGGAGAATCCGCGCGGCAGCGCCGTTTTCTGTTTTTATGGGTTGGCTGTCAGGCATGCTGCTTCTTCGTGTACGCCAGCAGGCAGGCGAGAAAATCATCGCCGTATTTTTTGAGCTTGTGCTCGCCGATGCCTCTGACTTCGCGCATCTCCTCCGCCGTCTGGGGCAGCCGCTCGCACATGTCGCGCAGCGTGGCGTCGGAGAAGACAAGGTAGGGCGGGATGCGATCGCGCATGGCGATGGATTTGCGCAGCGCGCGCAATTCTTCAAAGAGACCCGTATCTTCGGATACGGCGGCTTCTTCTTCATGCGGCACGGCCTGAAAGACTTGTGCCCTGCCGCGCAACACATCGTAGGCTGGCGGCTTCAGCACGACGACAGGATAGCGGCTTTCCGTTAGGCCAAGGTAATCGGTCGCGATGAAGCGCTGGATGAGCAGCTTGATGTCGGGGATGCTGCGCTCCTTCATGAGGCCGTAAGTGGACAGTTTGTCGAGGTGCAGCTCGCGCACGCGGCTGTTGGCGGAGCCCTTGAGCACCTGTGCGACGAGTGTCAGGCCGAAGCGTTCGTGCATGCGGTAGACGCAGGAGAAGACCTTCTGGGCATCGATGGTCACATCGCATTTCTCCAGGCCGGCCCTGCAGTTGCCGCAGTTGCCGCACGCCGCATCACCGCCTGTTTCGCCGAAGTAGTGAATGATGAAATGGCGCAGGCATTCGGGGGTATGGCAGTAATCGACCATCTTCTGCAGGCGGCCGAGATTGTAGCGCTTGCGCTCGTCATCTTCCGTCGAAACGTCGATGAGATACTTCTGCGTCATCGTATCCTGCGGGGAGAAGAGCAGGATGCAGGTGCCGGGCTCGCCGTCGCGGCCCGCGCGTCCGGCTTCCTGATAATAGGCTTCGATGCTGCGCGGCATGTTGTAGTGGATGACGAAGCGCACGTTGCTCTTGTCGATGCCCATGCCGAAGGCATTCGTCGCGACGATGACCTGTACGTTGTCGTAGAGGAAGTCGTCCTGCGCTTTCTCGCGTTCTGCATCGCTGAGGCCTGCATGATAGCGTCCGACCGCCAGGTGCTTCCTCGCGAGCAGGCTGTAGAGCGCATCCACTTCCTTGCGTGTGGCCGCGTAGATGATGCCGGCTTCATGCGGGTGCTTCCGGAGGTAGCGCTCGACGAAGCGCTTCTTGTCCTCTCCGCGGCGCACTTCGAAGTAGAGATTGGGGCGGTCAAAGCCCGTGACGTGGACATCGGGATGCACGAGGCCCAGCAGGGCGATGATGTCGTCGCGGACCTCCGGCGTGGCCGTTGCCGTGAAGGCGGCGACGAGCGGACGGCGCGGCAGGGCCACGATGAATGGTGCAATCTGGCGGTAGCTCGGCCGGAAATCGTGGCCCCACTGGGAGAGACAGTGTGCTTCATCGACGGCGACCATCGAGATGGGCTGCCGCTCGACGATATGCTGGAAGTAACTCGTATCCAGCCGTTCCGGTGCGATGTAGACGAGCTTGTAACGGCCCTGCTCCATGCCGTGCAGGCGCTCATCGGCCTCGGAAGGGGAAAGGGAACTGTTGAGGAAGGTGGCGGGAATGCCCTGCTCGACAAGGTCGTCGACCTGATCCTTCATCAAGGAAATCAATGGGGAAATCACGAGCGTCAGGCCGGGAAAAATCAGTGCGGGAATCTGGAAACAGATGGATTTCCCCGCGCCCGTCGGCATGACGGCCACAGTGTCGCGGCCGTGGAGCAGGCTGCGTATGACGGGCTCCTGCGCTGGGCGGAACGATGGATAGCCGTAATAATGGCGCAGGAGTTCCCGGGCTTTCTCAAAGTATGGATCGCTCATCACAATACCTCCTGTCTGGATAGCGTGGGAACAAATGTATTAGAAATGAATATGAAAATCATGTGCGATATGTTTAGATATTCCTTTAATGTATGTCTAATACAATCATAGGATAATGATAACGCTATTATCCTATCATACCCGTATGATGAATCTATGGCAATACCAGGAAATGTGGTATGATGGAAGAAGTTGACATAATTTCATTATCATACCGAAAAAAAGAGAGAATATCATAGTTTGATTGGTTCGAGGAGGACAAGATTTCATGAAGGAAAGATGTCATGGCAAGACAGCCGCGCTGCTTCTGGGCGCGATGTTCCTGGGCGCGCCGCATGGCTGGTGTGCCGATCTGTCGTTGCAGGATGCCATTGATATGGCATTGTCACAGAACACAGGGCTGCGGATCACGCAGAAGGATGAGATTGCCTCGCAGGCGGCACTCGACGAGGCCAAGGGTCAGAACGGAATTTCGGTTTCTGCTTCGGATTCGCTCTCTGGCAGCAAGAAGAATGGGCAGGAACAGAGCTCCTCGAACAGTCTGGGCGTGAGCGGTTCCCTGCCGCTCTACACGGGCGGAGCCAATGAGGCCAACATCAAGAAGAGCGACCTTGGACTGCAGGCGTCGAAGCTCACGACGGAGCGCGAGCGCGAGAATCTCAAGCTCGACGTCATCAAGGCGTATTACGATGCGCTGGAAGCCCGCCGGACCGTGGATGTGCGCCAGGAAACCGTCGACAAGTATCAGGATCACTACACGAATGTCAGTCAGCTTTACGCGGCCGGTTCGAAGGCCCGCATCGATGTCATCCGTTCATCGGTCGAGCTCAGCAATGCCCAGCAGGATCTCATCAAGGCGCAGAATGCCTATGAGGTCGATCTGGCCTCGCTGCGCAATTACATCAATATGGACCGCAATGAGCCGCTGACGCTCACGTCGGATTTCTCGTACGACCGTTTCGACATCGATATGGATTCCTGCATCGATTACGCATACCGCAACCGTAAGGATCTGCTCGTCGACCAGTATAAATACGATCAGCAGGATCAGGCCGTCAAGGCTGCCAAAGCGGGCTATCTGCCAACGCTCAAGGCCAACCTCGGACTCAGCGGCGACAACAGCTTCCAGCCGTCCAGCGATTCCAGCCGCGGTGTTTCGGGCGGCCTGACGCTGAGCTGGAACATCTTCGACAGCGGCGTGACGCGCGCGCAGGTGACGGCGGCTGAGAACCAGCGTGATATTGCAAAACTGACGCTCGACAAGGACAAGGAGGATATCGATCTCTCGGTCCGTCAGGCGTATTACAACATGCGTGAAGCGGAGAAACGCTTCAATTCCACCGGCGATGCCGTCAAGCAGGCCGAGGAAGATTACTTCATCGCACGGGAGAAGTATCGCGCAGGTGAAGGCCTCATGCTCGATATCATCGATGCGCAGGAAGCCTTGTCGACGGCACGCCTCAATTACATCAGTGCGGAGTACGATTATGCGCGCTACAAGGCGACGGTGGAGAATGCCATGGGCATCGGCCTCAACGACAGCGAGCAGGCCGCAGCAGCGCGGATGGATAAATATGCACCCGTTGACACTCCTGCCGCAGCGGCTGCGCAGTCTGTCCTGCAGGAACCCGTGGAGCCGAAAGGCGCCAGGACCGATACAGATACGAAGGGGCTCGCAAAAAAGGCAGAGAACGAGGTGAAGGCAGCTGCTTCCACGGCCAGTGCAGAGGAAGTGGCGAGTGAGTTGGCAGAAGGGAACGTTTCGCAATGAAGATCAATGGAAAAGTCAAGGCAGCGATTGCGGTCGTATTGATTGCCGGCTGCGCATTCGGCGGCTACCGGTATTATGAGAACCAGCAGGCGGCCAAGCAGGCCGCAGCGGTCGAGACGACGAAGGTCGTCCGCATGGATATGAAGTCGACGGTTTCGGCTACGGGCACGATCCAGCCGGTCGATTCGGTCGAAGTCAGCTCCAAGATTACGGCGCGCCTCAAGAGTGTGCTCGTCAAGGAGAACGACAAGGTCAAGGCCGGCCAGACGGTTGCGACGCTCGATGCCAAGGATTACGAAGCCAAGCGCGACCAGGCGCAGTACAAGGTCACGAACACGCAGGCGGAATACGAGCGCATCAATTACCTCTACAGCATCGGCGCCGATACGCAGAAACAGCTCGAGGATGCGCAGATGAATTACGATACAGCGGTCTCCGAACTCGCGCAGGCGGAATCGGATGCATCGGAGACGAGCATCCTTGCGCCGATGGACGGCACGGTCGTCGGCGAGCCCAAGACGGTCGGCACGATGGCCGTGGCGACTTCGGATAACCCGACGGTCATCATGCGCATCGCCGACCTCTCGAGCAAACAGATCAAGGCCAAGGTCGATGAGACGGATATCGGCAACATCAAAGTCGGCCAGGACGCGACCTTCACGGTCGATACGTACACCGACAAGACGTTCACGGCCCGCGTCACGAAGATTTCGCAGACGGATACGAGCAATTCCTGGGATACGAGCTCCAGCTCGAGCTCGTCGAGCAGCTCGTCCTCTTCTTCGGCCAGCGTCATTTACTACTACGTCACGCTCGATGTCGATGACCCCGACAGCCAGCTGCTGCCGGCCATGACGGCGCGCGTCGAGATCAACACGGCAAACCGCGACAACGTTCTGGCCGTTCCCATCTCGACGCTCAAGACGGACGCCAACGGCTCATACGTCATCGTGCGCAATGCCGACGGCTCGCAGGAGAACCGCTATGTCACGACGGGCATCTACAGCGATGAGTACGTGGAAATCCTCTCGGGGCTTGAGGAAGGGGAAGACATCGTCAGCACGTACACGGCTCAGAAGACCTCTTCTTCCTCGGGCAGCAGCCGGCGCGGCGGCCCCATGTTCTGAGGCGGGGGATAAAAATGGCAGAAGAAAAGAAGACTGAGGAGCGGTATGCGACGATACAGCTCCACGGCATCAAGAAAATCTATCATATTGGCGGCGAAGAACTAGCGGCACTCAACGGCATCACGACGAACATCTATCAGGGGGAGTTCGCCGCGCTGATGGGGCCGTCCGGCTCGGGCAAGTCGACGCTCATGAACATCCTCGGGTGTCTCGACCGGCCGACCGAGGGCTCCTACAAGCTCGACGGCGAGGAAGTCGCAGGCCTTGACGACGATGCGCTGGCGAAGACCCGCAACAAGAAAATCGGCTTCGTCTTCCAGAACTTCAATCTGCTCTCGCGCATCTCGGCGCTCGAGAACGTCGCCCTGCCGCTCATCTATGCGGGCGTCGGGCACAAGGAGCGCATGGAGCGCGCCATGCACTTTCTCGCGGCCGTTGGTCTCAAGGACCGCGCCGATCACCTGCCCAATGAGCTCTCAGGCGGCCAGCGGCAGCGCGTCGCCATCGCGCGGGCGCTCGTCAACGACCCGCACATCATCATGGCGGATGAGCCGACCGGCAACCTCGACACGAAATCCACGAAGGAGATCATGGAGATCTTCGAGGATATGCATGAGAAGGGACGCACGATCATCCTCGTCACGCATGAGCCGGAGATTGCGGCCTGTGCGAGCCGCCAGCTGCTTGTGCGCGACGGCCAGATTACGCGCGATGAAGGAAAGGGTGTGGTCATGGATGTTGTTTAAGGAATGTTTCGTCATGGCCATTCATGCGCTTTTGGCCAACAAGATGCGCTCGCTCCTAACGATGCTCGGCGTCATCATCGGTGTCGCCGCCGTCATCGCGCTTGTCTCCGTCGGCATGGGCGTGCGCACGGGCATCACCTCGAATTTTGAGAGCCTCGGCGCCAACACCATCACGATCATGCCGGGCTCCTCGAACCGCGGCGGTCCGCGCGGTGCAGCCGGCTCGATGCAGACGCTCAAGTATGATGATGCCAAGGCCATTGAGGCGAAAATCAAGGATATCCAGTATGTATCGCCCACGGTCAGTTCTTCGTATCAGGTGGTCAACGGCAACCAGAACTGGAATACGTCAGTCACGGGCGTGACGCCGGATCTCATGCAGATCCGCTCGCTTTCCGTCAGCAACGGTTCGTTCATCAGCAAGGCCGATATGACGAAGCGCAACCGCGTGGCTGTCATCGGTGCCACGGTCGCCGAGAATCTGTTCGGCTCTGAGAATCCCGTCGGCAAGAATATCCGCATCAAGAACCAACCGTTCAAGGTCATCGGTATCCTGGAATCCAAGGGAAGCTCCGGCTTCGGCCAGGATCAGGATGATGTCATTTACATCCCGTTGACCACGGCGCAGGAACGCATGATGGGCATCACCTACGTTCAGTCCATCAGCCTGCAGGCGACGGACACGCAGAAAATCGAGCAGGTGCAGGATGAGATCACGACGCTCTTGCGCCAGCGCCACCGCATCACGGCCGGCAAGGAGGACGATTTCCACGTGCAGAATACGGCCAGCATCATCGCCTCGGTCAATCAGTCGACGGCGATGATGACGGTGCTCCTGGGCGCGATCGCGAGCATCTCGCTACTCGTCGGCGGCATCGGCATCATGAACATCATGATGGTGTCGGTTACGGAGCGCACGCGCGAGATCGGCATTCGCAAGGCGCTCGGCGCGACCTTCCAGAACATCATGATGCAGTTCATGATCGAATCGATGGTGCTCGGCATCGTCGGCGGCCTCATCGGCATTGTCGTGGGGTGTGCCGCTTCGTACATTATCGCGAGTACCGGGGCGGTCCAGACGACGATCACGCTGCTGCCAATCGTCCTGTCGTTCTCGTTTGCCGTGGGCATCGGCCTCTTCTTTGGCATTTACCCGGCGCGCAAGGCTGCCCGGCTCGACCCGATCGAAGCATTGCGCTACGAATGAGTAAAAGCACTTGACAATGTTACACACCTAACGTATAATATCATCATATTAGTCCTTTAGAGAGATAAAGAAATAAATGGGAGAGATGCAATATGATGAAGTGGAAGAAAATCCTGGCCCTGGGACTGGCCGCCGTCATGACGGCCGCGTTTGCAGCAGGCTGCGGCAATAACAATCAGTCTGCCGGCAGTTCCTCGTCATCGGGCGGCGACAAGATTGTCGTCGGTCTCGACGACAATTTCCCGCCTATGGGCTTCAAGGATGAGAACAATGAGATTACGGGCTTCGACGTCGATCTTGCAAAGGAAGCCTCGAAGCGCCTGGGCCGCGAGGTCGAGTTCAAGGCCATCGACTGGTCGAGCAAGGAGGCGGAGCTCAAGAGCGGCCGCGTCAACGTCCTCTGGAACGGTCTCGACATCACGGAGAAGCGCAAGGAAAACATGCTGTTCTCGGATCCGTACATGGACAACCGCCAGATCATCTTCGTGAAGAAGGGCACGACGGGCATCACGGATGAAAAGAGCCTCGCCGGCAAGATGGTGGGCACGCAGAGTGCCAGCACGGCCGAAGAGTACATCGACGGTAGTGACTTCTTCAAGAAGAACGTCAAGGGTGTCAAGAAGTATTCGGATTTCGTCACGGCGTTCATGGATCTTGAGAATGGCCGCATTGATGCCGTCATCGGCGATGAGATCGTCGGCCGCTATTACATGAGCAAGCACCCCGACACGATTGAAGCCGTCGATGTGGCTGTCGGTCCTGTCAGCCAGTTCGGCATCGCCTTTGCCAAGGACAACCAGAAACTGCGCGATGAGGTGCAGAAGGTACTGAACGAGATGAAGGCCGATGGCACGACGGCCAAGATCTCGGAGAAGTGGTTCGGCAAGGACATTACAAAATAACACACGGATGCTTCCGTAATGCAGAAAAGGGCTTGATTCTTCAAGCCCTTTTTTGATACAATGAAATGGTATATCATTACTTTGCTTAATTAAAGGAATAAATCCATTGACGGGATCAGCCGGTAAGGCAGACCGCCTGCATATGGATGATGGATGATAAGGAAGGGAATACGATACGATGGATAGTATATGGAATACCGTGCTCCAGATGCTGGAGGGCTCTGAGATCACGCTGGAGATTTTCTTCATCACGCTGATCCTGGCTTTGCCGCTGGGCCTCATGGCAGCGCTCGGACGCCTCTCAAAGTGGCGTCCCGTGAGCTTCCTGATGGAAATCTACATCTGGATCATGCGCGGTACGCCGCTGATGCTGCAGCTGCTCTTTGTTTACTTTGCCCTGCCGATGATTGGCATCCGCCTGCCGGATATCGCGGCGGCGCTCCTGGCCTTCACGCTGAACTATGCGGCATACTTCGCCGAGATCTTCCGCGCCGGCATCCAGTCGGTGCCGAAGGGACAGTATGAAGCGGCCAAGACGCTCGGCATGAGCTACCCGCAGACGATGCGCCGCATCATCCTGCCGCAGGTCATCCGCATCGTGCTGCCGCCGGTTTCCAACGAGACGATCAACCTCGTCAAGGATACGTCGCTCATCTACATCCTGGCCATGAACGACCTTTTGCGCGTGGCCCGCACCATCGTGCAGCGTGAATTCGACATGACGCCGTTCCTCATTGCCGGCATCTTCTATCTGGCGATGACGTTCGTGCTCACCTGGCTGTTCAAGAAACTGGAGGCCCATTATGGCAAATACGACAAATGATGCACAGGTCATGCTGCGCATGCATGATATCCACAAATCCTTCGGCGAGCTGGCTGTGCTCAAGGGCATTGACATCGAGGTCCGGCGCGGCGAGGTGCTCGCGATTATCGGGCCATCGGGCTCAGGCAAGAGCACGCTTCTGCGCTGCATCAACAAGCTCGAGACGATTGATTCAGGTTCCATTGAGATCGAAGGGGAGTTCCTGGCTGATACGAATGAGCACGGCGTGGCGGAGTACGCCGATCTCAAGAAGAGCCGTGAGCTGCTCTCGCACACGGGCATGGTCTTCCAGCAGTTCAATCTCTTCCCGCATATGACGGTGATCGAGAATCTCATCGAGGCGCCGATGCAGGTCAAGAGCATGAAGAAGGCGGAGATCCTGCCGTATGCGCGGGAACTCCTCGCGAAAGTCGGCCTGAGCGACCGGGCGGATTACTACCCCTCGCAGCTTTCAGGCGGCCAGCAGCAGCGCGTGGCCATCGCCCGGGCGCTGTGCATGCAGCCCGATATCATGCTGTTCGACGAGCCGACGTCGGCGCTCGACCCTGAGCTCACGGGCGAGGTCTTAAAGACGATGCGGGAGCTTGCTGCCGAGCGCATGACGATGGTCGTCGTCACGCATGAGATGGCCTTTGCACGCGAAGCCGCGAGCCAGGTCATCTTCATGGCAGATGGCAATATCGTCGAACAGGGCGACCCGGAGACCTTCTTCAATCGTCCGCAGGAAGAGCGCACAAAAGCCTTCCTCAAGAATATGCTTTGAATCCTGCAGCGCCTGCCGCATGAAGCCATGCTTCAGACGGCAGGCGCTTTTCTTTTGCATGGGTGCGGCAGCTTTTCCATCAATCTTCTTGATTTTTTCAGGAGAACAGGCGATAATAAAATGTAGAATGTCGTGTTTGCGGCTTTTTTTCGTGTTCTCAGATGGAGGGATATCATGAAGCGCGTACTGTTCTTGTTCGTTGCGATTGTATCGATATTGCTTTTGCCGGCTTGTGTGTACGCGGCGAGTTCGGATTTTAGTGAGCGGGTCAGCGGCATGACCGAGATCACGGGCGTGCGTGTCAACAGCGGCTCTGAGAAGATCCGCATCGTGGTGGATGCCAATGCGCCCGTTTCCTACCGCACGATGACGCTGTCGAATCCGAACCGCGTCGTGGTGGACCTCAAGGGTGCCTGGCTCTCCGGGAAGGTCAAGAAGACAATCTCGGTCGACAGCCGTTTCGTCAATGCCATCCGCATTGGCCAGTTCAACAAGGATACGGTGCGCGTGGTCGTTGAGAACAAGGTCGGCGCGAACAATTACAAGGTGTTTTCCCTCAAAGGGGGAACGGTACCGGGGCGCCTCGTCATGGATTTCGGCAATATCAATGCGGATACGTCCAAGTCGACAATCGCCTTGCCCGATGTGAAGAACGGTTCGGCCGGTACGACGAAACCTTCGGTGACAGAGTCGCCGGAAACACCGGCAGACAACGACACCAAGACGCAGCCTAAACCATCCACGGCTGAAACGGGGACCGGCCAGCAGCCGTCTGCTTCGCAGAGCGGCGCAGAGCAGGCGAACACCACACCTGCTGCTGAGAACAAGCCGGCGGAGGCAGCCTCTTCCGGCGGCGAGGATATCGATGCGCCGGCTCAGGAAGCTGCCGGTGACACACAGGCTTCGCAACCTGCTTCAAATCAGCCTGCCGCCATCACGGATGATACGGATGCCGATATCGCCGCACTCACGGGGCTCAAGGGCCGCAAGATCACCATCGATGCCGGACACGGCGGCAACGACTCCGGTGCCATCGGGCCGACGGGCGTCATGGAGAAGAGCGTGACGCTGCGCATTGCCAATGAGCTGCGCCGCCTGCTCGTGGCGGAAGGCGCGACGGTCTACATGACCCGCACGACGGATACGGAAGTCTCGCCGAAGGGCGCCAATGCCTCGGATATCGAGGAACTGCAGGCCCACTGTGATGTGGCGAACAACAATAAATCCGATATCTTCATTTCCATTCATATGGATTCGTTCTCGAGCGGCGCGGCCAAGGGGACGACCGGCTATTACTATTCGCTGGGGTCCAAGCGCTCGCGCGACCTGGCCGATAAGGTCCGCCAGGGCGTCATTGACCAGATCGGCACCTCGAGCCGTGGCACGCAGAGCTGCAATTTCTACGTCGTGAAACACACGGATATGCCGGCGACGCTCGTGGAGGTTGCCTTCATCTCGAATCCGCAGGAGGAAAAGCTGCTCGACAGCGAGGACGGCATCAAGAAAGCCGCGCAGGGCATTGCCGACGGCATTGCCGATTATTTCGGATGAGTCCGCCGGATCATCGGGGAATCAAAAGGATACAGTTCCAACAGGCAGGCGTTTGGTGCGCCTGCTTCCTGTATGTGAGTATATGAGTATCAATGGGGACAGGATCGATTTCAGGGAGGAATTATTTTTTCATGGAACAGAAAACGAACGATATGGCACAGGAACTCAGTGAGAGCCTGCAGCAGCTCATGGATGAGAATATGGCAGAGCGCAGGAAACAGCTCTATCGCCATAAGCTGCCGGCGAATCATTCGCTGCGGGCTTTGCTTTTGGCCATGACGAAGTCGGAGCTCGACGACATCCGCTATAACCTGCATGTGACGGGCGCAAGCTCGCTGAAGAAGGCTGAGCTTGCCGAGCGCCTGGTGCCGGCCATCCTCGACTTTGCCAAGCGCTGGCTGCCGACGATCGTCGATGAGGAATACGGCTGCTTTGCACACCTGATGCAGAAGGATGGCCTCTCGACGGAGCTGCGCGATGACGATACGCGCCTTGACTATCTGCGCGGCCTCGGCCTTGTGACCTGCGGCGTTCAGGAGGAGAAGATGGCATTCTGCATGCCTGACGAGGTGCGCGAGCTCTTCAAGAGCCTGGATTCCGGTACATATCGCAGCCTGGTGGAGCTCAACACGGAGCTTTCGCGCCTGGCTGCCGGCCTCCTGTATTACTACGGCTATCTGAATTTCGAGCAGCTTTACGAAAAGGTGCTGGCGTATCTCGAGCCGGAACAGCGCGAACAGGTCAGCTTCATGGATTTTGTCGGCGTGGTGCTCAATGTTTCCTGCTGGAAGGATACGATCGTGGCTCTGCCGCAGGGCGTCAAGTACTACACGCTGATTGACGAGGAGAAGCTGGAAAACGAGCAGCTGCGCCGCAGCAATCTCGATTTCGCATCCCTGAGCTACGGTGATGTTTACGATGCCGGCACCGACAATTACATTGCGGATACGCCTGCCTACAAGGAACTGGCGCAGTTCTTCATGCGCGAGCATGGCTGTGATGTGCTCAAGGCCGCGGATATCACGGGTGAGATCCTCATCCTGCTGCAGAATGGCAGCGAGCTCGACGAAGCTGTCGATTATCTCGAGGAGCTCGGCTTCATGAAGGAGGAACGCAAGGCGGAGGCCGTCCTGCCGCTCCTCATCGCCTTCAACAACACGACGCATCTCTGGCCGCTCAAGGGACATACGCCGGCCGAGCTGATGGAGCAGTCGGGCGGCGGGCGCGTCATTCCCTTCGACGAGGTGCGCAAGCTCAAGGTCGGCCGCAACGATCCCTGCCCCTGCGGTAGCGGCAAGAAGTACAAGAACTGCTGCCTGCGCAAGGATGAGCAGTAAGGACCGCTTATGAGACAAACACATACGTACCGGCAGAAGGCCAGGCAGTTTTTTCTGGTCCTGCTGCCCATCTTTGTCACGCAGCTGTCGCTGACGGCAACGGGATTCTTCAATACCATCATGGCAGGTCATATCAGCGAGCAGGACCTCGCTGGCGTCGCCGTCGGCGTCAACCTGTTCCTGCCGTTCTTCGGCATGTTCCTCGGCATCATTTCCGGGCTGACGCCCACGGTGTCCCAGCTCTACGGTGCGGGAAAGAGGGAAACCATCGGCTTTGTCGTCAAGCAGGGATTTTACTGGGCGCTCATGCTCGGGGCCATCTTCCTGCTGCTCGGCTATCTGGCGGTGCCGCATGTCCTGCCGTATCTGGCGCTGGAGCCCAAGGTCGAATACATCACGCGCCATTATCTGATGGCGGTTTCCTTCGGCATCCTGCCGATCTTCCTGGCCGGCGTCCTGCGCAATTTCATCGATGCGCACGGCTACACGCGCCTGACGATGTGCATCACGATGTGCACGGTACCCGTCAACATCCTCTGCAATTATGTCTTCATGTACGGGTTGTTCGGCCTGCCGGCCTTTGGCGGCATCGGCGCGGGCATCGGCTCGGCCATTGCCTTTTCGCTGAATCTCGTGCTCAACGCGCTGGTCGTCACATTCATCCGCCCGTTCCGGGATTATCGGATCTTTTGCTGCCTGCCGCGCCCGAGCCTGGCGGAGTGGCGCAAGCAGCTCGGCATCGGCGTGCCCATTGGCAGCACGATGTTCTGTGAGCAGAGCATCTTCGGTGCCGTCGGCCTCTTCATGACAGCGTACGGCACGACGGTTGTGGCGGCACATCAGGCGGCAATGAATTTCACGACGGTGGTCTACATGATCCCCTTGTCTGCCAGCATGACGCTGACCATCCTCGTCGGCTATGAGATCGGCGCGGGCCGGAATCGCGATGCCGCACAGTACATCAAGCTCGGGCGCTGGTTGACGTTCCTGTTCGAGGGCAGCATCGCGCTGCTTTTGACGCAGTTTCGCTACGAGATTGCGGATTTCTATACGACGAGCATGGATGTGCGGCCTGTGCTGGCGAATTTCCTCGTGTTTGCCGTATTCCTGCAGCTCGCGGACAGCATCGATGCTCCGCTGCAGGGAGCATTGCGCGGCTACAAGGATGTGCATGCGACCTTCGTGCTGGCCGTCATCTCGTACTGGGTCATCGGCCTGCCGTTTGGCTGGACCATCGCACATTTCACCTCACTCGGTCCTGCCGGCTACTGGCTCGGCCTGATCACGGGCGTGGGCATCGGCGCGCTGCTGCTCATGATGCGGCTGCGCAAGGTACAGCGGCGGTATTCCCTGTAATGCATACGAATAAAAACAAGAAAGAATCGGCTCTTCCGGGGCCGATTCTTTCTATTTTCATATAGTTTTCAGACGCAATCAGTTGTTTTCAAGTTTCGCCTGTTACAATGAATACAGTAAGAGAACGATACGATCATCACGTCGTCTGGAGGGAATGCAAATGAATGCAGGACAAGAGTTGACGGAAGGCTATACAAGAACCCCGGCAGCAGGCCGGAAAAATCATCTGACGCGGTCATTCCGCAAGTTCCAGCCCGCGTGTTTCTCGCGCAGGATTACGGGAGCGGGAACTTGGGTGCGCAGCCTGACGGCCATGTTCATCATGATGATGGCGGTGCTTTCGCCCGTGCACGTGCTGGAAGGCTATGCATCGCCTGTGCCGGATCTCCATGAGTCGGTGCCGGCCATCGTCGAGGATACGAATACGGATGGCACGCGCACGGAACTTGGCGCGGCCCTGACCAAGAAACAGAAGAGCCGCATCCTCGCGACGGCTCTGCTCATGAAGGCAAGCGCGGCAGAACCCGCCGTGACCGCCGACATGAAGGAGCTCGAACGCAGGAATGCCCAGCTGCAGGGCCTCGACTACCGCCTGAAGTCCATTGACAGCCTCGCGCGCAAGATTGAAAGCGACGCCGAGGAGGATCAGACGAGCCTTGCTGCCGCAGCAAATGGCATCAGCGATGTGCTGCGCTACACGCTGACCTGCTCGGCTGATGATTACAGCGAGATGGTTCCGTCAGCGCTTGCGAGCCTCCAGTCGAAGGGCTACACGGTCGAGAAATTCCGCAATGCCTGGGGCGAGAAGTTCTATCAGGGCATCAATGTCCATCTCATGAGCCCGACGGGCGTGCGTGTTGAGCTGCAGTTCCATACGCCGCAGTCCTTCGCCGTCAAGCAGGCCTCGCATGAGGTCTACGAGATTCGCCGCAATCCGGCTTCGAGTCCGGAAGAGGTAGCCGAGGCCACGCGCCTGAGCCTGGCATATAATGCCGCGGTCGTCGCACCGCATGGCGCAGCCGCCATTGTCTGGCCGCTGGCTGCCTGACGCCTCGCATACAAAAAGCATACCAAAATACAAAGGGCTTCCGCACGCCTTGGGGACAGCGTGCAGAAGCCCTTTTGTCAGGTTATGGGGATTGGGGGAAGGGTGTGATATCCGCAGCATAGGGGTTATGCTTCGAACGTACCCTTGACGATGGCCTTACCTGACGCGACCATCTGCTGGCCCCTCGCCCAGACGTGCAGAAGCTCAAAGTCATCATCGATGACAATGAGATTGGCATCACTCTGAGGGGCCAGCGACTGTTGGATAATTTCTCACCTAATTATCAAAAAGCACATTACTTCATCAAGAGATAATCATATCATAAATTTTACTAAAATTCTAGTGAATAAGAAAGAGATGTGGTACAGGCATTGGCAGACGGAGAAATCCTCCTTACGCCCGGACGCGGCGGTATTCATCTCCGCAGAGCCTGGTCGGATATTTTACATCCGGACGCAAATGAAGGATAATGGAAGGGTAGTATTTTCATCAATCCTCTTTTATGGAGGGAGGTTTTTTTATGAAACATGCAGCTGCGCTTAAAGCGCCTGTTACACTCAAGGCTCCGGTTACGCTGGAGGAGATCTTGAATGCCGTGACGCACGGCGTGGGGGCGGGACTTGCCGTGGCGGCCCTCATCGGCATGCTGGTCTATTATGCGGACGATGGAGTCTGGCACACGACGAGTTGTCTCGTTTACGGCATCTCGCTGATCCTCCTGTACCTGGCCTCGACGCTTTACCACAGTTTCCGGAATCTCAAGGTCAAGGGCGTCTTCAAGGTCATCGACCATGCGGCCATCTTTGTGCTGATTGCGGGCAACTATACACCGTTTGCGCTGATTCCGCTGCACGGCAGTTTTGGCTGGGCCGTCTTCGGCATCGTCTGGAGCATGGCCGTGCTCGGCATCGTCTTTCAATGTTTTGCCGCAAAGCGCTTCCGCATCTTGCGCACCGTCTGCTATCTCGTCATGGGCTGGTTTGCCGTCTTCATGGTCAAGCCGCTCCTTGAGACATTGCCGGTGGAAGCCATCTGGTGGCTCGTGGCCGGCGGCCTCTGCTATTCGGTCGGTGCGATTTTTTACCTGATGCGCCGCCTGCCGTACAGCCACGTCATCTGGCATCTCTTCGTCATGGGCGGCAGTGCCATCCATTTCTACACGGTGTTCCATTACGTCCTGCCTTTGCCGGAGGTCGTGCGCTCAGCTATTGCGATGATCTGAACGACTTTCGGAACACAGAAAAAGACCCGCTCCGAGGAGCGGGTCTTTTCTATCTCATCTGCAAAGATTATTTGGCCAGAGCGTTGACCTTGCGAGCCAGACGGGACTTTTTGCGGGCAGCAGCATTCTTGTGATAAACTTTGTTTGCAGCAGCCTGGTCGATCGTCTTGCATGCAACCGTAAGGAGGGATTTCGCTTCTTCAGCGTTTCCAGCCTCAACAGCATCGAGGACACGGCGGGAAGCAGTGCGTACGCGGGACTTCTCAGCAGCGTTCTTTGCATGGCGCTTAGCGTCAGATTTTACACTCAGGATAGATGCTTTGATATTCGGCAAGTAATTCACCCCCTTAATTAATGTCGTTACCTAAGTATAATATCATGGGTCAAATGAAAAAGCAACTATTTCTTTCCATTTCTTGCAAGCAGAGTAACGGCGATGATATAATGAAAGAAATTTTTCGTGACAAATCCTGTGGAGAGGAGCGGTTTTACATGCATTACCGGTATGTCCTGGGAGCGGCCCTGCTTGTCTGCGCGCTCTGGCAGCCGTCAACAGAGGCGTCGGGCTATTTCCCGATGACAAAAGATGTTGTGGCGCACGAATCTCCTGACGGCAGCCTGAGCTTTGCAACGGGCCCCGATGTGCCGCTGACCAAGGTGCTTGGCAGGGCTGGAGAACGTCCTGCGTATTATTTCCGCTTCTGGGCGCAGAACCGGCGCATCGGGAACGGGCAGGGACTCATCCATGCGCGTCTGCTGGCCGATGGACAGGATGTGAAGCTGGAGCCTGTGGGAGAAGAAGCCGATATGCATGCGGCCAATGTCTTCTGCGGCTCGTACCGTGTTGCGGAAGACGACCTGCGGCAGGCGGCGCATGCCTCTTCATACGAATTCCGGCTCGTCGATGATGCAGGCAGGATCCTGTGGAAGCAGCAGGGCAAGTCAAAGACCACGGAGGCCTTCCAGAAGATCCTGGCGGCGGCGCCCGCTTCGTATCTGCGCGAGGGTGTCGTGCGCGATGAAAAGGCCGTGGACTCCGTACGCCGCGATTCCCGTCCGCGCGTCTTCCTGCCGTCCGTCACGCCGGGTGAGGTGCAGGCATGGCTTGTCCTGCACCATCAGGTCCTGCTGCAGGACAAGCTCGGCAGGGAACTGTGGGGGGAGTTCCGTCCCTATTACCATAAGTCGCATGATGACATCGTCTTCTTCATGGGCAGGGCAATCGGCGACGGCGTGCCGCTCATCACGTTTGAGACGCGTCCGTATGCGGGCGGCACGATGCTGGCGATGATGAAGGACCAGATCCTCGAAGACCGGTACTGGCATACGGCCCGCACGGTCGGCATGATGACGGCCGCCGATGATATCGTGAGCCTGACTTCGGTATGGCGTGACCTCGATGACCAGTGGGATGGCTTCCTCGATGATGCGTACAAGACGTTCCAGCCCTATGCGGATTTCGGTTTCGTCCTGGATTGCACGCACAAGAAGGGCGAGGGCAACCGGTTCTTTGTCACGAAGGTGGGGGCGGGCGTCACGAGCCTTGCGCCGAACGAAGAACTGCTGGCTCTCGACGGCGAGGAGCTGGCCTGGTACAAGCCGAACGAGCTGCGCCTGAAGCTCCTGCAGCACAAGGATGCGGCAACATTTCGCCTGCGCACACCGGCGGGAGAGGAACGCGAGGTAAAGATGGCGCCCGTCCTGCATCAGCCTGAGAATACAGCCGGACTGCCGCAGGACAGAGATGCGTTCTTTAAAGCCGGCAAGGTCAAGGGCAGCAAGGAGGCCGTCGTCGATGCCGGGAATTATCCAGTACTGTTTTCGCAGGCTGACCCCACCTATGCACAGCCTTCGACACGGGAACTTTATGAAACAGCATTGGAAAAGAAAGCTGCTGCCGAAAAACGATAAAGGGCAGATGGCAGTTATCCGCAGGTACAGCATCTGGTACCGGCACACTGAGCTTATACAATTACGAGGAGTAGATTATGCAGAATAAGAATATCCGCAATTTCTCGATTATCGCACATATCGACCACGGCAAGTCGACCATTGCCGACCGGCTCATCGAGTATACGGGCACGCTTTCCAAGCGTGAGATGGAGGCGCAGGTCCTCGACAACATGGACATCGAGCGCGAGCGCGGCATCACCATCAAGTCGCAGACGGTCCGCCTGAATTACAAGGGCAAGGATGGGGAGGAGTACGAGCTCAACCTCATCGACACGCCGGGTCATGTCGATTTTACGTATGAAGTATCGCGCAGCCTCGCCGCCTGCGAGGGTGCTCTGCTCGTCGTCGATGCCGCGCAGGGCGTTGAGGCGCAGACGCTCGCCAACGTCTACATGGCACTCGAGCATGACCTCGAGATCATTCCCGTCATCAACAAGATCGACCTGCCGAGCGCTGACCCGGAACGCGTCAAGAAGGAGATCGAGGACGTCATCGGCCTCGATACGTCGAATGCCGTGCTGGCCTCGGCCAAGACGGGCATCGGCATCGAGGAGATTCTCGACGCGATCGTCGACTACATCCCGGCGCCCGAGGGCGATGAGAATGCGCCACTGCAGGCCCTGATTTTCGACTCGTTCTTCGATTCGTACAAGGGCGTCATCGCGCACATCCGCGTCATGCAGGGTCACATCCGGAAGGGCATGAAGCTCAAGCTTATGAACTCCGGCAAGGTCTTCGAAGTCACGGATGTCGGCTGCTTCAAGCCGCAGCCGGTCGATCTCGGCTACCTCGATGTCGGCGAAGTCGGCTTTGTCGCAGGCTCTCTCAAGGACGTGCGCGACGTGCGCGTCGGCGATACGATCACGTACGCCGAAAATCCCGCGAGCGAGCCGCTGCCGGGCTACCGCGGCGTCAACCCGATGGTCTACTGCGGCCTTTATCCGGTCGAGAGCTCCGACTACGATAACCTCAAGGATGCGCTGGAGAAGATGCAGATCAACGATGCGGCACTCGTTTTCGAGCCGGAGACGTCGGTCGCGCTGGGCTTCGGCTTCCGCTGCGGCTTCCTCGGCCTGCTGCACATGGATGTCATCCAGGAACGCCTCGAGCGCGAGTACAACCTCAAGCTCATCACGACGGCGCCGTCCGTTATCTACCACGTCTACAAGACAGATGGCACGATGATCAAGGTCAGCAATCCGGCCGAACTGCCGCCGCAGACGGAAATCGAGCACATCGAGGAACCGTACGTCAAGGCCACGGTCATCGTCCCGAATGATTTTGTCGGCGCCGTCATGGAAATCTCACAGGACAAGCGCGGCGAATTCAAGGGTATGGACTACCTCGATACGAACCGTGTCATGATCACGTACCACATCCCGCTCAATGAAATCATCTTCGATTATTTTGACCGCCTGAAATCCGCGACGCGCGGCTATGCCTCGCTCGATTACGAGCTTGCCGACTACAAGGAATCGAAGCTTGTCAAGGTCGACATCCTCCTGAACGGCGATCCCGTCGATGCGCTCTCGACAATCGTCCACAAGGACCGCGCGGCTGCGCGCGGCCGCCAGCTCGCCGCCAAGCTCAAGGAGATCATCCCGCAGCAGATGTTCGAGATCCCCATCCAGGCGGCCATCGGTTCGAAGGTCATCGCGCGCGAGAACGTGCGCGCCCGCCGCAAGGACGTGCTTGCAAAGTGCTACGGCGGCGATATCTCGCGCAAGCGCAAACTGCTCGAGAAACAGAAGGAAGGCAAGAAGCGCATGAAGGCCGTCGGCAGTGTCGAAGTGCCGCAGGAAGCGTTCATGGCCATCTTGAAGATTGACTGATACATGGATGGAAAGGAAGAGGGAAATACCATGAAACGACAATGGGGCCTCTACCTCCACATCCCGTTCTGCCGTCAGAAATGCTTTTACTGCGATTTCCCGTCGTTTGCCGGACGGGAGCGCTATGAGGCGGATTATACGGACGCCCTGTGCCGGGAACTCCTGGAACAGGGCGTTCTTTATCGGGAAAAGTGGGGAAGGCCGGCGACCATCTATATGGGCGGCGGCACGCCGAGCATTCTGCCCGTGGCGCTCATGGAGCATTTGCTGCAGACCGTGTGCCGCGTCTTTGCCCTGACGGGGGATGAGGATTCGTCGGAGCTTGAATTTACCGTGGAGTGCAATCCGGGGACGGTGGATGCGGAGAAGCTGACCCTTCTTCGCTCCTATGGCGTCAACCGTCTTTCCTTTGGCGTTCAGACGTTTGACGACGGCCTGCTGCAGGCCATCGGCCGCATCCATACGGGCCAGCAGGCAAAGGAGGCCATGCAGCTGGCGCGGGAGGCAGGCTTCCGGAATGTCAGCATGGACCTCATGTACGGCCTGCCACATGAAAGCCTGGCCGTGCTGCGGCATGACCTTGAGACCATGATCGCGCTGAAGCCTGAGCACATCTCCATTTACGGGCTGCAGCTGGAGGAGGGCACAGCCTTCTATAGGATGAAAGAGCTCGGCAGGCTCGCGTTGCCCGACGAGGAAACGGTTGAACAGATGTACGATCTCATGGCGTCGTTTTTGCCCGCTCATGGCTATGCGCGCTACGAAATATCAAATTTTGCCCGGCCGGGCTATGAGAGCCGCCACAATCTTTCGTATTGGCAGGATGTCCCGTATCTCGGTGTCGGCGCGGCCGCTCACTCATATCTGGAGGGAAGGCGCTACGCCAATGGTGTGGATATCTCCGCTTACATCCGGGCGATGCAGGCGGGCGGCAGCGTGCGCGAGGAGGAAGAACCGGCTGAACGCGCCATCGCCATGGAGGAATTTGCCTTCCTGGCGCTGCGCACGTCGCAGGGGCTCAGCCGCGAGGCCTTTTTCAAGCGCTTTGCCGTTTCGCTTGAACGCATTTACAGCAAAACGATTCACGAGATGAAGCAGAAGGGACTGCTCGAGGAGCAGGACGGCTGGCTGCGCCTGACGCCGCTTGGCATGAAATACGGCAACCTGGTATTTGAGGCCTTCCTGCTGACCTGAGATTGTAACATCGGCAATGGCAAAAGACGCCATCACGTGCTAGACTGAAGGAAAAGACAGCAATGTGGAGAAAGGAAGTCTTTTCATGCATACGATCAAGGTCAAGCGCGTCTATGAGAAGCCGGAGGCAGCAGATGGCGTGCGCGTGCTCGTCGACCGTCTCTGGCCGCGCGGCATCAGGAAGGAAGCGCTGCCGCACGATTACTGGGCCAAGGAGGTCACGCCCTCAGCGGAGCTGCGCACGCTCTACCATCGCGGCGAGATGCCGTTTGCGGGCTTTGCCGAAGGGTACGAAGAAGAGCTGAACGGGAGCAAAGGCGCGTCTGACTTTGCTGAGAAGTGCCGGGAATGGCTCCAGCAGAGCGATGTCACCCTGCTCTATGCGGCGAAGAACACCGAAGAGAACCATGCGCTGGTCCTGCAGGCCTGGCTGCGCCGGCAGCTTTCCTGACAACTTTTGTCAGGGGATTGTCAGGAACGGCACCATGTAGTAAAGTAAAGGCAGCTGCTCGTGATGCTGCGGGCAGGATGCATCTGTTTTTGAGACAGGAGGGATCCTCATGAAATCCATTGCGATGATTGTTATGCCGGGCTGCCCGTATTGCGCCAAGGCCCGTCAGGCCGTCGGCGAACTGCGGGAGGAAAAACCGGTTTATTTTGATGTGCCGGTCGATGAGATCGACGAGACATCCGAGGCGGAGAAGCTCAAGCCTTATCAGGGCCAGTATTACTATGTGCCGACGCTGTTCGTGGATGGCAAGAAGATCTACGAGGCTCAGCCGGGCCACGATTACGAGGTGATTAAGGCCGCTGTGGCGGAAGCCTTTGCCGAAGCGGTCAAATAAGAGTCTCTGCATGGCAGCATGGTGCGACGCGCATCCTCAGGGAATGCGTATCGCACCGTTTCTTTTTATGGGATGAAAAATTTTTGACTTTTTGTCTTTTTAACTATTGACTTTTTGTTTTTATCGGTGTATATTCTTAGTAGATTCAAAGTTAGCACTCAGATAGCAAGAGTGCTAACAGCAAAAGATCATAGAGAGAGGAGGCAGGCAGATGGCTGACGAATTGGATGAACGCAAGAAACGCGTGCTGCGTGCTGTCGTCGATGATTACATCGAATCGGCAGAACCGGTCGGCTCGCGCACCCTGGCCCGCAAATATGATCTGGGCGTCAGCCCGGCGACCATCCGCAACGAGATGGCCGATCTCGAGATGCTCGGGTATCTCGAACAGCTGCATACTTCCTCCGGCCGCATCCCTTCGTCGAAGGGATACCGCTTCTACGTCGACGGGCTGATCCCTCCGAAACCGGTGAGCGACGAGGAAAAGGTCCTGATCGACAGGTGGTACAAGGCGCGGGTCAAGCGGATCGATGAGGTTTTCCAGGAAACGGCACGGATCATCTCGCAGGTCACGAAGAATGTTTCACTGGTACTGGCCCCGCAGATGACGCAGGCGGCCTTCCGATGCCTGCAGTTCCTGCCGCTCGATGACCAGCGCGTCATCACGGTGCTCATGACCGATGCGGGCTTCATCGAGAACAAGATCGTGCCGATGCCGCCGGGATCCAGTTTCGAGGATTTCCAGCGCATGGCGGAGGTCATCAACAAGAACCTCGCCGGTCACACACTGGCGACAATCGAGCATGAATCCCTGCTGCGCATCCGCGATGAGATCCAGGACGAGCCGCTTTACACCTCGGCCCTTGAGATCATCAACCGGGCTCTTGACTCGGGCAGGCGCGAGCGCCTTTATCTCGGCGGCACGACGCAGATGCTCGAGCAGCCGGAATTCCACGATGTGGAAAAGGTCAAGGAGACGCTGCTGATCCTCGAGAAGGAAGAACTCATGAAAGATGTCCTGCATGCCCATATGGGCGACGGCCTCGAGGTCACAATCGGCAAGGAGAATGAGGACAGTCACTTCAAGGACAGCAGCATCATCACCGCGACGTACCATCTCGATGGTGAGCTCCTGGGTACGATTGCCGTGCTGGGGCCGACGCGCATGGAGTATGCCAAGGCCATGAGCCTTTTGGAATACATGAATTCAAATCTTACAGAAGTCATCAAGCGGTTCCACTGGTAGAGCCGCAGAAGTCGTTGGGAAGAGGTGAGGGTTTTGCCATCGTTTATCAAAGACGAAATGAAAAAGAAAGATGAGCAGAAGCTGGAGGAGATGCAGCAGGAAATCGATGAGGCGGAAGCAGAAGAGGCCGCCGGTGAGACTGCTGATGATTCGGAAGCGGAAGCCACGGCATCCGATACCGGGGCTTCGGCGGATGATCAGGAAGAGCTTGCAGCCCTGAAGGCGCAGGTCGAGAAACTGACGGCCGAGCTGCAGGAAAAGAATGACCGGCTGCTCCGCCTGCAGGCGGATTTTGATAATTTCCGCCGCCGTTCCGCCAAGGAACGCGAGGAGATTGCCGCCGTGGTCACGCAGGGCTTCTGCAAGGATATGCTGCCGCTGCTCGATAATTTTGAGCGTGCCATGGCTGCAGAAACGAAGGATGTCGAGGCGTTCCAGAAGGGCGTCGAGATGATCTTCACCCAGTTCCAGGAAGTCCTCAAGAAGAACGGCCTGGAAAAAATTGAGACAGAAGGCCAGAAGTTCGATCCGAACTATCATCAGGCTGTCATGCGCATCGAGGATCCCGAGCGCGAGGACGACACCATTGCCCAGGAGCTCCAGAAGGGCTACATGGTCAAGGGACGCGTCATCCGCCCGAGCATGGTTCAGGTCGTATCCAACTGATGATGCTGGCCTCATGATATAGATGATAAAAGTTTTTTCATAAAGTTTAGGAGGATGTTACCATGTCTAAAGTAATTGGTATCGATTTAGGTACGACGAACTCCGTTGTATCTGTCATGGAAGGCGGCGAACCGACCGTCATCACGAATCCGGAAGGCAGCCGCATCACGCCGTCTGTCGTCGGTTTCACGAAGGACGGCCAGCGCCTCGTCGGTCAGCTGGCAAAGCGCCAGGCTGTATCAAACCCGGACCGCACGATCTCGTCCATCAAGCGTCATATGGGCGATCCGAACTATAAAGTAACGATTGACGGCAAGGATTACACGCCGCAGGAAATTTCGGCCATGATTCTGCAGAAGCTCAAGGGCGATGCCGAGGCATATCTCGGCGAAACGGTTACGCAGGCCGTCATCACGGTCCCGGCTTACTTCAACGACAGCCAGCGTCAGGCCACGAAGGATGCCGGCAAGATCGCAGGCCTTGAAGTCCTGCGTATCGTCAACGAGCCGACGGCAGCAGCACTCGCTTACGGCCTCGACAAGGACAAGGATGAGACGATCCTCGTCTTCGACCTCGGCGGCGGCACGTTCGATGTCTCGATCCTCGAGCTCTCCGAGGGCACGTTCGAAGTCCAGGCCACGAATGGTGATACGCACCTCGGCGGCGATGACTTCGACCAGAAGATCATCGACTGGATGGTCGGCGAATTCAAGCAGGAGAACGGCATCGACCTCTCCCAGGACAAGATGGCTGCCCAGCGCCTCAAGGAAGCTGCTGAGAAAGCCAAGATCGAGCTCTCGAGCATGACGCAGACGAACATCAACCTGCCGTTCATCACGGCGGATGCTTCGGGCCCGAAACACCTCGACCTCACGCTGACGCGTGCAAAATTCAATGAGCTTACGAGCGACCTCGTCGAGCGCACGATGGGCCCGACGCGCAAGGCCATGGCCGATGCAGGCCTTTCGGCTGACGACATCGACAAGATCATCCTCGTCGGCGGTTCTTCCCGTATCCCGGCCGTCCAGGATGCCATCCGCAACATCCTGCACAAGGAGCCGTCGAAGGGCGTCAACCCGGATGAGTGCGTATCCGTCGGTGCTGCCATCCAGGGCGGTGTTCTTGTCGGTGAAGTCAAGGATGTCCTGCTCCTCGATGTTACGCCGCTTTCCCTCGGTATCGAGACGCTCGGCGGTGTCTGCACGAAGATCATCGAGCGCAACACGACAATCCCGACGCATAAGAGCCAGGTCTTCTCGACGGCCGCTGATAACCAGCCGTCTGTTGATATCCACGTCCTGCAGGGCGAGCGCGAGATGGCTGCCGGCAACAAGACGCTCGGCCGCTTCGAGCTCACGGATATCCCGCCGGCTCCGCGCGGAGTACCTAAGATTGAAGTTTCCTTCGATATCGATGCCAACGGCATTGTGCACGTATCCGCCAAGGACCTCGGCACGGGCAAGGAGCAGAAGATCACGATTCAGTCTGACAGCGGCATGAGCAAGGAAGATATCGACCGCATGGTCAACGAAGCCAAGGCTCATGAGGCGGAGGACAAGAAGCAGAAGGAAGCCATCGACGCCAAGAACAACGCCGACAACATGGTTTACCAGGCTGAAAAGACCATCAAGGAGCTCGGTGACAAGGCCGATGCCGGCAAGGTTTCGGAAGTCAAGGCTGCTTGCGAGAAGGTCAAAGAGGCCATCAAGAGCAACGATACGGAAGCCATCAAGAAGGCAACCGAAGAGCTGCAGAAGCCGCTCTATGAGCTCAGCGCCGCTGCTTATCAGCAGGCACAGGCTGCCGGTGCCCAGGGGGCTCAGGCTGGTACCGAGAGCGCACAGGGTGCTCAGCAGCAGAAGAAAGACGATGATGATGTCGTCGACGCCGATTACACGGAAGTCAAGGACGACAAGAAATAAGCGATTGAAGTGGTAAGAGTTGGGAGTTTGACGTGGGAAGGGCCTGGTCCCTTCCCGCAGACTCCCAATTTTTCTATAAGGGTGGTGCAACGTGAGCGAGAAACGCGATTACTATGAGGTGCTTGGCGTCGATAAGAGCGCGGATGAGAAAGAAATCAAACGCGCCTATAAGAAGCTGGCCCGTAAATATCATCCGGACCTCAATCCGGATAATCCGAAAGAGGCTGAAGCCAAATTCAAGGAAATCAATGAAGCATATGATGTCCTGAAAGACCCGAAGAAACGTGCTCAGTACGATCAGTTCGGCTCGGCTGCCTTTGACGGAACCGGTGGCTTCGGCGGCGGTGCTGGTGCCGGTGGTTTCGGCGGTTTCGGCGGCTTTGGAGGCTTCGGCGGCGGTGCCGGTACCGAAGGCTTCGGGGATATCTTCGACATGTTCTTCGGCGGTGCCGGCGGCCGTCAGGCCCGTCAGCCGGGGCCGGAGCGTGGCAATGACCTGCGTTATGATCTCGAGATTTCATTCGAGGATGCCGCTTTTGGCAAGGAAGTGGAACTCACAATTCCGCGCACGGTCGAGTGCTCTACCTGCCATGGCACGGGCGCGGCGCCGGGAACGAGTCCTGAGACCTGCTCCGTGTGCCACGGCACCGGCCAGCAGCAGGTTGTCCGCAACACAGCCTTTGGCCGCATGATGAGCAGCCAGACGTGTTCACACTGCCATGGCACGGGCAAGGTCATCAAGACGCCCTGCAAGGACTGTCATGGTACTGGCCGCAAACGCGAGACGAAGACGGTCAAGGTCGGCATCCCAAAGGGCGTCGACCAGGGTTCGCGCGTCCGCGTGTCGGGGGCCGGCGAGGCCGGCCGCAACGGCGGCGGCTACGGCGATCTCTACGTTTACATCTTTGTCAAGCCGCATAAGCTCTACAAGCGTCAGGGCAACGATGTCATCGTGGAAGTGCCGGTTACCTTCGTGCAGGCCGCACTCGGCGGCACGGTACAGGTGCCGACGCTCGACGGCCCCGTCGACCTCAAGATTCCGGCAGGCATCCAGTCCGGCAAGGTCCTGCGCATCCGCAATCATGGCATCCCGTTCCTGCGCGGTTCGGGACGCGGTGACGAGCTCGTGCACATCAAGGTGTTGACGCCGCAGAATCTTTCCTCGCGCCAGAAGGAACTCCTGCGCGAATTCGGCGAGATCAGCGGCGACAAGGTCAATCCGGAGCAGAAGAGCTTCCTCGACGACCTCAAGCGCTTCTTCAAGAAATAATCTCATCGAAAAATGCCATGCGAGGCAGCTGCTTCGCATGGCATTTTTTATGCATTCAGTTGTCAGATGGAGCCATCCATCAGCCCCAGACCTCGTTGGCGATCTCTTTGACAAGGGCGAGCTTGGCCCACTGCTGTGCTTCGGTGAGCTTGTTGCCAATCTCGCAGGAGGCGAAGCCGCACTGCGGGCTCAGATAAAGGTCTTCGAGCGGCACGTACTTGGCTGCCTCATGGATGCGGGCGATGATGGCCGCCTTGTCCTCAAGTTCCGGACGCTTCGTCGTGATGAGGCCGAGCACGACTTTCTTGCCCGGCGTGACCTGTTTGAGGCACGCAAAGCCGCCGGAACGCTCATCATCGAATTCAAGATAATAGGCGTTGACATTCTCGCGCGTGAAGAGCGGGTCAGCAATCGGGTCGTAGGCGCCGCTGGCGAAGTAAACGGAATGGTAGTTGCCGCGGCAGACGTGCGTGTTGATGACGAGGTCGTCAGGGCTTCCCTCGATGGCGAGATTGTTGACCGTCACGAACTGCTCGGCGAGCTTCCGGAGATCGGAACCCTCGACGTAGGCAAATTTGCCGCCTTTCTTGCCGCCGGCAGCCAGCACGCCCCAGGTGCAGTCATCGAACTGCAGGTTGCGGCAGCCCGCCGCGTAGAGGTCGCGGATGACCGTGCGGTAGCCCTGGGCAATGGCCTCGATGAGCTCCTCGTCCGTTGCATAAATCTTGCGCGTGCGCTCGATGTTGTCGGGCAGGATCAGCTGCTGGAAGAACTGGGCCGGTGCCGGGATGGTCTGCTTGGCGACGGTGTTCTCATCGGTCAGTGCTTGTACGAATTTGAAATGCTCGACAAAGGGATGATGTTCGGCAGAGAGCGGACCCGTCAGCCAGGTGTCGTCAATCAGGGCCGGTTCGCCGTGGAAGCAGACGCCTTTATCGGTTTTCTGATGGGCGATGCCCGCAAAGCCCCACATGAAGTCGAGATGCCAGGTCGCACGGCGGAACTCGCCGTCCGTGATCACCTGGTAACCGGCTTTCTTCTGCTTGGCGACGAGATCGCGGATGCAGGCATCTTCGACGGCCTTGAGTTCTTCATGGGAAATCGTGCCGTCCGCGAATTCCTGGCGGGCTTTTTTCAGCTCTGCCGGACGCAGGAAACTGCCGACGTAATCGTGACGGAATGGGGTGGAAAACTGCTTGCTCATAGGGATGACCTCCTGTCAATCAGATACCGGCCGGGTGTCCGGTAATCCGGTAAGTTGTTCTGTCTTTGCTGTCCGATTGGTTGATGGCTATACTTTACCGCAAATGAGGCCGCTTGAAAAATACTTAAAACCACTGCCTGGCCATAGATTCAACCTATGGCCAAATGGGCAGGGCTGTAGTATGATGGAGCGGGAGGGGAGAATATGACACTCAATCAATTGCGCTACGTCGTGGAGGCAGCGTCATCCGGTTCCATCACGGAAGCGGCTCAGCGGCTCTTCATCACGCAGCCGAGCCTTACGGCAGCCATCCATTCGCTTGAGGAGGAGCTCGGCATTACGATTTTCCGGCGCACGAACAAGGGCATCACGCTGACGGTGAAGGGTGAGGAGTTCCTCGCCTATGCGCGGCAGATGCTCGAGCAGGAGGCGCTGATCCGGGAACGGTACAGCAGGCGGCGGCAGAAAAAGCTGCTGTTCTGCGTCTCTGCCCAGCATTATTCCTTTGCCGTGGAAGCATTCGTCGATCTCCTGCGGGAATACGGCGGTGCCGAATATGAATTCCACATGCGGGAGACGGAGACGTACAAGATCCTGGAGGATGTGGGCGGTTTTCGCAGCGAGATCGGCATCCTCTATCTGAATCCCTACAACGAAACCATCGTGCGGCGCGCCATCGAGGATCACGGGCTCATCTTCACGCCGCTCTTCACGGCACGCCCGCATGTCTTCATCAGCAAGCACAATCCCCTGGCGGCAAAGGAGGTCATCACGCTTCCGGATCTTGCGGAATACCCGCGCCTTTCGTATGAGCAGGGCGCGCACAATGCCTTTTACTATGCGGAGGAAATCCAGAGCACGCGCCCTGTGAAGAAGGACATCATCGTGACGGACCGGGCGACACTTTTTAACCTGCTCATCGGCCTCGACGGCTATACGATCTCAAGCGGCGTCATCAACGAGGAGCTCAATGGCCCGGATATCGTGGCGCGGCCCCTGGCCGTCGATGATTTCATGGAGATCGGCTATCTGACCCGCCGTGACATCAAGCTCAGCCGCTTCGGCAGGGTGTACATCGAGAAGCTGCGCCGGCGCGTCAGCAAGGTGGTGCCATAAAAAAAGCAGATGCACGCTGGCATCTGCTGAGATGGGATCGTCTGGCTGCACGCCTGTCATCTGCCGGATCAGCCGAAAAACTCGACGATCTTGTGGATGGCGAGCGCCATGTGATTGGGGTTCTGGAAGGGGTGATTGGCTCCTTCGATGGGGATGAATTCAATGACATTGTTTTCGGCAAAGGCCTTCGATTCGGCAATGGGGACCATCGCATCCTCCGTGCCATGCAGGATGAGCATGTCGTCGGCAAAGTCGAAGTATTCGTGATCCGTGGCCTTGAAGGCGTTGAGGTCGTCGAGGAAGCTCTGGTCCATCTTCATCTTGCGCTCGTAGCCGACCTGGATTTCCTTGCCCTTCTTGAGCTTGGTGCGGTCGTCGTCCGTTATGTGGTTGCTCATGGCGCGATACATATCGGTGGAGGGGCAGCGCAGCGCGATTTTCCGGAAGGGATTGCCGACTTCGATGAGGTAGCGCAGCGTCAGATAGCCGCCAAAGCTCGTAGAATAGATATAAAGATTCTTGGCCTTGAGTTCATCCCTGGCGTACTGCGTGACGATGGTCAGATAGGTCAGGCATTCCGGTACGCTGAGCTTTTTGCGGGCGTCGGCGCCGTGGCAGGGCCAGTCGAAGGCGATGACGGCATACCCCTTGTATTTGCTCGTCAGGTGCTCGGCAAATTTCACGGTGCCGGCCGTTTCCTTGCTGCTGCCGAACCCGTGCGTGACGAGGACGACGTTGGAAAATGTCCGGGTATTTTTATCGCTGTCTTTTACAAAAAGCTTGCAGCGGATGCTGAAGCCCTGCTGATTGATATCAAAGTGTTTTTCCATGGGATTCCCTCTTTTTCTGTGTGATCCGTCCCGGGGGACAGGATTAAGTATACCACAGAAGAGCGGGGATTTCTCAGTGTCTTTCGTCCTTGTTTTTTGCCGGGAGAACACGTATAATGAAATGACCATAGAAAGAAAGGAACGATGCGCTTTGAAATGGGCCGAAGTCAGTATTCGCACGACACATGAGGAAACGGATATCGTGGCGGAAATCTTCCACGATGTCGGAGCATCCGGCGTGGTCATCGAGGACCCGGAACTCCTGAACAGCTACATCGATAGCGGTCTTTTTGATTATTCCGACCTGCCGAAGGCGGAGCAGACGGAGCTGGTCACGGTCAAGGCTTATCTGCCGGCTGATGAGGAGCTCGATGCGAAGCTGCGGGCTTTTGAGCAGGGAGTCAAAGAGCTGGCACGCCGTGACGGACGCGATGAGAAGGAAGTCGAGATCTCCTGCCAGACGGTCCAGGATGAGGACTGGGCTGACAATTGGAAGGCGTACTTTCATACGGAAAAGGTCGGCGGCCTCATCGTCATCCAGCCGTCCTGGGAAGAGTATGAAGCGAGTCCCGATGACATCGTCGTGAAGCTTGACCCCGGTGCCGCCTTCGGCACGGGCACGCATCCGACGACGGCCATGTGCATCCGGGCGCTCGAATCACTCGTCAAGGGCGGCATGCGCGTCTTTGATGTGGGCACGGGGTCCGGTGTGCTGGCCGTGGCTGCCGCCAAACTCGGTGCCGGCGAGGTCGTGGCGATGGATTACGACCGTACGGCCGCGCATGTCGCCGCTGAGAACGTGCAGCTGAATCATGTCGAGGACCGCGTGACGACGGGCGTCTCCGACCTGCTGAAGCAGTTTACGGGCAAGGCGGATCTCATCATCGCCAATATCATTGCCGATATCGTCATCCGTCTCTTCGACGAGCTCGACGAACATCTGGCACCCGGCGGGCATCTGCTGGCTTCGGGCATCATCGACGAGCGCGTGGCCGACGTCACGGAAGCTGCGATTGCACATGGTTTCGTCATCGACCAGGTCATGGAGGAGAGCGGCTGGGCCGCCATGGTCATCAGCCGGGGGGAAGACGCATGAGGAGGCTTTTCTACAAGGGCCATCTGTCTGAGACTATTGCCATCACGGGACCCGATGCACATCATCTCATGCATGTCATGCGCGCCAAGCCCGGCCAGGAGGTCGTGGTCGTGGATGATGCGGGCAAAGTGGGCCGCATGGAGATGGTGGCATTTTCGCCGGAGGCCGTAACGCTGAAGCTTCGCGAGGAACTGGCCGCCGATACGGAGTCGCCGCTTGAACTCATCCTCGCGCAGTGCCTCTTGAAGGCGGACAAGATGGATACCGTCGTGCAGAAGGCCGTGGAGCTCGGTGCGACGGGCGTCATGCCCATCCGCTCGCATAACTGCGTCGTGCGCTACGACGCGAAGAAGGCCGAGAGCCGCCGCAGCCGCTGGCAGAAGATTGCCGATGAGGCGGCAAAGCAGTGCGGCCGCACGGCACTCGTCGAGGTCTGCCCGATTGCATCGCTGGCCTCATTCTGCACGGCCATGCAGCAGGAGGGGACAGAGGTTGTATTCTGCTATGAGAATGAAGAACAGGAGACGGCAAAGGCCTGCCTGCAGAAGCTTGCGGGCAAACGCATCGTGCTGCTCATTGGCCCGGAGGGCGGCTTTACGCTTGAGGAGGCTGAGGCCGTCATGGCGGCAGGCGGTCACAGCGTGACCCTTGGCCCGCGCATCCTGCGGGCGGAGACGGCGGCCATTGCCGGGCTCAGTATCGTACAATATGAAAAAGGAGATTTGGGAAGTTGAAAGTCGCTTTGACTACGCTTGGCTGCAAGGTCAATCAGTTTGAAACGGAAACCATGGAAGGCCTGTTCAAGCAGCGGGGCTATACGGTGGTGCCCTTTGAGGAAAAGGCCGATGTCTATGTCGTGAATACCTGCTCGGTCACGAGCCTCGGCGACCGCAAGAGCCGTCAGATTATCCGCCGCGCGCACCGCGAGAATGAACAGGCCATCATTGCGGTCTGCGGCTGCTATGCGCAGGTCGCGCCAAAGGAAATCGAGGCCATCGAGGGCGTGCGCGTTGTGCTCGGCACCAAGGAACGCGCGCATATCGTCGATTACGTCGAGAAGGCCATGCAGGAAGACGGCATCCAGGGAACGATCACGGATATCATGCAGGCCAGGACGTTTGAGGACATTCCGCTCTACGACAGCCCTGAGCGCACGCGCGCCTTCCTCAAGATCGAGGACGGCTGCCAGAATTTCTGCTCGTACTGCATCATCCCGTATGCGAGGGGGCCAGTGAAATCGCGTTTGCCGGAGCATGTGCGCCGCGAAGCGGAGAAGCTGGTCGCGATGGGCTTCAAGGAGATCGTGCTGACGGGCATCCATCTCGGTGCCTATGGCCGGGATCTGCCGGGGCAGGTGACGCTGGCGGATGCTTGCCGCGAGGTGCTTCAGGTGCCGGGGCTCAAGCGCCTGCGCCTGGGATCGCTGGAATCCATCGAGCTTTCGCCTGAGCTCTTTGCACTGATCCGTGAGAACGAGCGCTTCTGCGCGCATCTGCACCTGCCGCTGCAGGCGGGTTCGGACAAGGTCCTGCACGACATGAACCGCCATTACGATACGGCGGAGTTTGCGCGCCTCATCGAGCATGTCGAGCACGAGGTGCCGGGCGTTGCCATCTCCACCGATATCATCGTGGGCTTCCCGGGGGAGACGGAGGAGGACTTCCAGGCGGGGCTCGATTTCGTTGAACGCATGAATTTCGCGCGCATGCACGTCTTCCCGTATTCGCGCCGCACGGGTACGCCGGCTGCTGCGCGCCGCGATCAGGTCGATGAGGCCGTCAAGAAGGAGCGCGTGCACCGCATGCAGGCGCTGGCGGACCGCAAGGCAGAGGAATTCCATGAGAGTTTCCTCGGCCGCACGATGCGCGTGCTGTTTGAGACGGAACGCGCGGGTGTGACGGACGGACTCACCGACAACTACATCCGCGTCTACACGAAGGATCCCGTGACCTGCGGCGATATCTACGAGGTCCGGCTTGATGAAATCTGGCGCGACGGCCTTCTGGGGCATGTGGTGACGCGGGACGAATAATCCTGAAAAAATCTTTTTTCAAAGAAGGTATTTTCCCGGGAATGACGAATTGTATTTAAAGATAGGTCCTCCGTGGGCCTTGAACGGTGAAGGGGGTGAATATGATGGCAGATTGTATCTTTTGCAAGATTGCACAGAAAGAGATTCCGTCCAAGCTGGTCTATGAAGATGACAGCGTCGTGGCATTCCGCGATCTGGAGCCGCAGGCCCCTGAGCATGTGCTCGTGATTCCGAAGAAGCACGTGGAAAGCCTGCTGGCACTCAAGGACGAGGACAAGGCGCTCGTTTCCCACATCCTCGTCGATGTCATCCCGCAGCTCGCGCGCGATCTCGGTGTGGCCGAAAAGGGCTTCCGCGTCGTGGCCAATACCGGTGAGGAAGGCGGCCAGACCGTAAAGCATCTGCATTTCCACCTCCTTGGCGGCCGCTCTATGCAATGGCCCCCAGGCTGATCGGGAACGGCATTCTGTCCGTTCCGAAAACTTCAGGAGAGTGTTGACAGTGTATTATGCCCTGCGGTATAATGGTGTGGTGTAATTCTAACGACACAAACTCCCATGTTAAGTGGAGGGGGGGAAAAATAGATGGCAAACGAAATCAAAGTTGGTAAAAACGAATCGATCGATAGTGCTCTCCGCCGCTTCAAGCGTATGTCCCAGAAAGCTGGCACGCTTGCTGAAGTGAGAAAACGTGAACATTACGAGAAACCGAGCGTTCGCCGCAAGAAGAAGTCTGAGGCAGCTCGTAAACGCAAGTACAGAGGCTAATCTGTCATTTGCGCCAGGCGCCTGCGAGTTGAAAGATTCGCGGGTGCCTTTTTTAGTACGGTCGTGCAGGAAAAGAGAGGTTGATGAAGTATGTCACTGAAAGAACAGCTCACTGCTGATATGAAGGATGCCATGAAGAATCACGACAAGGACCGCTTGTCCGTCATCCGCATGGTACGCGGCGCCATCCGCCAGGCGGAGATCGACGGCGGCCACACGGAACTCGATGATGAGGCCGTCATCGGCGTCATCAGCAAGGAAGTCAAGATGCGCAAGGATTCCATCGATGAGTTCCAGAAGGGCGGCCGTGAGGATCTCGTCGCCAAGACGCAGGCCGAGATTGACGTGCTCATGCCATATCTGCCGGCTCAGCTCTCCGAGGAGGAAGTCAGGGCACTTGTCAAGGAAGCTGTCGAAAAAACTGGGGCCAAGACACCGAAGGACATGGGCAGGGTCATGGGCATGCTGATGCCGAAGGTCAAGGGACGTGCCGATGGCAAGATGGTCAATACGATCGTCCGCAGCATGCTGCAGGGCTGAGTCGCGTTTATTCGGACAGGCGGGCCGCGGCGGGAGTGAGATGCTCCTGCCGCGGCCTGTTTTTGTGCGCCGATTAGGCATGACAAAACCCCCAGTTCAA
>CABJCJ010000008.1:71016-94720 GCA_902364065.1 Veillonellaceae bacterium SB90 | reverse complement strand
TCCCTCAAGCTCGCGACTTCAGTCGCGGGTAGTTGACTTGTGCTGGTATTTCTTCATCTTGCGCCACAGCGTCGTGCGATGGATCCCGAGCCGCTTAGCTGCGCGGCTGTAGTTGTAGCCTTCTTCCTGCAGCACGCGGTACATCGTCTCCTCCTCCACGCTCTGGAGGACGTGGCCGTTCTCCTCCTCATGCTCCGCCGCTTCCGTCAGCTGCGCAGCAGGCACGGCCTGGCTGCTCCGGTGGAACGGCCGAATCTCGACATCATCCTCGCAGGCCGCCTGGATATCCGCCCGGTCGATTTCCGTGCCGTCCGTCAGCAGCATGATGCGCTCAATCATATTCGCAAGCTGGCGGATATTGCCCGGCCAGGGCAGCTGCTGCAGGAAATCCGCCGCTGCATCCGTCAGAACCGTCAGCTGCGGGTTGAGCTTCTGCATCTTCTTCATCATCGAGCGCGCGAGCAGCGGGATATCCTCGCGCCGCTCCGCCAGCGTCGGCATGTGGATGCGCAGGATATTCAGACGGTAATACAGGTCCTGCCGGAACTCGCCCTTTGCCACCATATCGGCAAGATTCTGGTTCGTCGCCGCGATGACACGCACATCGACAGGGATGATGCTCTCGCTGCCCAGCGGCATGACCTCGCGCTCCTGCAGGACACGAAGCAGTCGCGACTGCAGCGAAATCGGCATCTCGCCGATCTCGTCGAGGAAAAGCGTGCCGCCATGCGCCATCTCAAACACACCCTGGCGGCCGCCCTTGCGCGCCCCGGTAAACGCACCATCCACGTAACCGAACAATTCGGATTCCAGCAGATTCTCCGGCAGAGCCGCGCAGTTGACGGCGACAAACGGCCCCGACGCGCGCTGGCTCATGTTGTGGATGCCCTGCACGAGCATCTCCTTGCCGGTGCCCGACTCACCCGTTATCAAGATCGTGGAATCCGTCAGGGCATAGCGTGCGGCCTTGTTCTTCATATTCTGGCAGGCCCGGGAACGGCCAATCACATCCTCCATGCGGTACTTGGCCGTCAGGCCCTTCGCCATGAGCTTCTTGCGGATGCTCTGTTCGAGACGCTGGACCTCGGATACCTGCTGCAGCGTATAGATCGTAAAGCCGGAACTGCCATTCTGAATGGGTGAAATCTTGACCAGCATCTGCTTGCCATAGACATCCGCCATGATTTCGCCGGCCGTATGGAGCTGCCGGCCCGTCAGACTGCTGCAGAATTCCGCGAGCGGCTTGCCCATGACCTCATAGCGGACGCGGTGAAAGATCAGCTCGGCCTCCGGATTGAAGAGGATGATCTTACCCTCGCCGTCCACGGCCACGATGCCATCCTGCGATTTGTTGATGACGGAACTCAGCATGCGCGACTTGACTTCGTCCTGCTGCACGACACGGGAAATGAGCACGGCTTCCTGCAGGGCCTGCAGGATGGCCTGTTTGCCCGACTCAATCACCTTGGCCTTCAGGCCGTATTTCTTGGCCACACGCACCGAAACGGCGTCGCCGACCAGGACATCCACCCCCTGCCGGATGGCTTCCTGGATCTTTGCTTCGGCTTCCTCTTCCCCGCGGATCACGAACTCAATGAAATGCATGTCGAGAATCTTCTCGATCTCCTCACAGCCGTAGACCATGTTGTCAAACCCGGAAATGCCGATTTTATGCACGGAGCCGCGTTCCGATACCTGGAGGACCGCCTGCATCACATCCATGACCGAAACCTGGATGCGCACGACGGGCAGATCCGCCGCCGAAGTCAGCAGCCGTGCCGTGCCGCCGCGGCTCACGATCACCTTGATGGCATCGCCCGTATTCTTTTCCAACAATTTCCTGGCGTCCTCCAAGTCGGCTTCCACCACTCGGAACAGCTTCTTCTGCTTGGGGAACTGCTCCGCAATGACGAGCTCAATATCCTCCGCCAGTTTCCGGAACGGAGCCACGATCAAGATAGGTGCCTGCATAAAATACCTCCAAAAACGGGTACAGAGCAGCAAAGATCTGTACCCGTACGCCTGCTATTTTCCTGTCAAAGCCCGATGCTGTAGCGGTTGACCCACTCCGAATGCTCCTTCGCATAGGCGCGCAGGACCTCCAGCCCCTGATAAGCCGGGCTGTCTGCGACAATCATGCGGTAAGCGCCGTCGAGCGTGCTTTCAAGCTCCTGCCAGCCATCCTGCGGCGTCCAGCGTTCCGCACGCACCGTGCGCTCCGTGCCCTGCGGCAGATTGACGGCCTTCTTCATGAAGACGATCTGCGATACATTGCCGTTGGCGTCCTTCGTCTCCGCCCACTGCCAGACAATCATATTCGATCCCTTCATGCGCATCGTCGTCGTATCGGCCGTCACATGCGTCGTGACACCGTCCACCGAAGTATTCTCCCACAGCGTGATCCAGCGGTCCGCGGCGCTGCTGCGCGCCACCTCGCCCTGACCGAAGACACTGTCGACAATGGCCGTATAGAACGATTCATCGAACTGCTGGCTCGTGATCTCCTTGACGCGGCCATCCGTCTTGGACCAGATGACCTTGCCCTGCAGATCGTAGAAATCCTCTTTCCGATACTGCACGGTACGGTTCTGCGGATTGATTACGACCTCCGCCAGACTGTACGAGAGCTGCGCGGGATCCGGGATCAGCGCACTCAGGCCATAATTCTCAATCGTCTCCTGAGCCCCTTCATAACTGTACGTCGTCTTGGTCCAAGCAGCGATCTCCGTCGGCACGGTACCGTGACTCGTCGCGGCACTGTGCGTGACCACGACGGAAGACGGGTCAAAATACTTGCTGTACTTGCTGTCGGAATTCAGCCAGTACCAGCCATCGGCACTTGCCGTCCCCATCGGTACGACAAAAAGAGCGGTCAGCAGCAGGAATGCGGCTGCCATGCGGAAAATCTTGAACATAGAGACACCTCATTTCACGCAAAACATCACGAACACACTGTTACCTTTCTTTCTATTCTACCTGTTTCCGTAAGATTCGGCAAGAATCCTCACATTTCATGCGGCAAACGTACATCCGGCAGGATGCCCAAAAGCGCCGCAATCGCCACCCCGTAATTCGTCATCGGGACCCCCTGTGCCCGGCAGGCGGACACGCGGCTCAGGACATACTGGCGGTTGAACATGCAGGCACCGCAGTGGATGACAAGATCATACGGCGCGAGATCCTGCGGGAAATCGCGGCCCGATACGATCCGTATGTCCAGGGCATCGCCAAAACGCCTGCGCAGCAGGCGCGGCAGTTTTACGCGGCCAATATCCTCCTGCAAGGGCTTGTGCGTGCAGGCCTCCGCGATGAGGATGCGGGCATCTCCCGGCAGCTGCAGCAGCGCCTCAGCCCCCTGCACAAAGAAATCGATGTCCCCCTTGTACGCGGCGAACAGCACCGAAAATGACGTCAAAGGCGTCCCCTCCGGCAGCGTATCATGCACGATGCGAAACGCCTGCGAATCCGTGATGACGAGATCCGGCGCCTCGCGCAAGGCAGCCAGCATCGCCGGCAGGCGGTCCGTCGTGCAGCTCGACACGAGGCACTTCCTGTCGAGGAGCTCCCGCAGCGTCTGGACCTGCGGCAGGATCAGTCTCCCCTTCGGCGCCTGGATATCCTGCGGCATCACGAGCAGCACATGACGGCCTTCCGCCACGACGCCGCCCGTGATCGTGCGCTCCCGGTAATCCTCGGGCAGCGCACGCATGATCTCTTCGCGCAGCAGCTCCAGCCCCTGACGCTCCGTGGCACTGACGCGCAGGACCGGCTGTCCGGTTTTCGCCTCGATGCGCCGTGCCAGCCTCTCACCTGCCTCGCCGCGCTCATCCATGCGGCTCAGCACCGCAAGGGCCGGAATCTCCCGCTGGCGAAAATGTGCCAGCCAGCGAAGCTCCTGCTCCATATCCTCATCCGTAAACAGCACGAGCGCGATATCCGTCGCCTTGGCCGCCTGCCGCGTCTTGTCCACGCGCAGCTCGCCCAGGGTCCCCTCATCATCGAAGCCGGCCGTATCAACAAAGACCACCGGCCCGATGCCATGGATCTCCATCGATTTATACACGGGATCCGTCGTCGTGCCCGGCACCGCGGAAACCGTCGCCACCTGCTGTCCCGTCAGGGCATTGACGAGCGACGACTTGCCGCTATTGCGGCGGCCGAACAAACCGATATGCAGCCGCATCGCGCGCGGCGTATCATTGAGACTCACATTGCATCCCTCCTGTCCATGACATCACCTTACCACATATGCTACAATAATACCAGATTAAATCATCATAAACACGAATGATTCGGAGGCATATCATGAACGATTATACCAGTTTCGAAGTCGGGCAGAAATTTCCTCTGCCCATCAGGACACAGGCCGATGGCGGCATGTTTCAGCTTGACGCCAACGGCGCCATGTTCATCCTGCAGCTCTCCCACACGGACGTCATCGCGCGCGAAGCCTTCCGCACGGGCAAGATGGAATTCGCCCTGTACGAGCAAGACGGTGTGCTCTTCCTGCTCTACCAGATCGACGGCATCTTCAAGAAAGGCTGGGGCGACGCGCCGCTCTCCTTCGGCGCCCTGAAGCCCGAGCTCCTGCCCAAGGCCGAGAGTCTAAAAGACGGCATCCTGCACCTCTACCTCGTCGATACCAGCCTGCAGATCCTGCTCGCCCAGCGAGACGTCAAGCTCAATGACAAATTCCTCGCCGTCCTTCAAAAGCACATCACCCGCCACGAACAGCACCCGCTCTCCCAGGAAACCTTCATCAAAAAAGTCCAGCGGATCTGGGCAGACAAGACATCAGACGCCATGCGCCAGGATGCCTGTGCCGTCCAGGAAGTCCCGCTGGACATTCCCCATGCACCGAACAAAAAAGATTTACATTGAGGTACTCAAAGATGCTCTCCAATCTCGTAGAGAGCATCTTCTATTATCATGACATCGTAAATGCCGCGGCTGATGTAATATGTCACCACGAGATCCCCGGGACGCGCAGCCGAAAACGCGTATCCCGCGCGCTCCATAAACTCCATGGCCTCCGGCAGCGTCAGTTCCAAAGCCAGTGCCAGCCGGATGACCGTGCCCCGGCTCGGCTGGTAATGCGGCTTCGTACAGATAGCCGAGAAAAGCTTGCGGTCCATGCCCGCCGCCCGATAGATCTCGGGATTCGTGCGTCCCGAACGGTTCAGATAGCGAAACAGCAGCGACCGAAAATCCTCCCGTGGCTTCAACAGCTCCTCAGCAAGCTCCGGCGGCAGGTCCCGATACGATGGCACCTTGCGTCGTTCCGCCACCATAATAAGCTTAGGGCTTTCCGTTGCCTTTCGCGGCTTGCTGTTATTGGCCTCTGCATCATCCTCTTCCCAAGGCATGACTACATCCATGAAATGTGAGAATCGCTTTCTCAAGCTGTTCATCGGCGAATCCGGCGCAGGCGCTTCCATTACGGAAGAAGGCGAACCCTTACCAGGCTTCTGCTCGGCTTCACACATAAGGTCAGAAAGGTCCGATCCATTTTTTCCCCGTAACGCCTTTTGCTTCTGAACTTTGCGCTTCCAATGGCGATAACAACACACCATGCCGATGATTACCGCCAATACGCCCAAAAGGATCAGGCAGCCCCACCAGGAAAGCCCCAGCTCCAGGAAAATTTCTTTTTCTTCAATTAACACATGTACATCGTTCGGCAAACGACCACTCCACTTTCACATCGGCTTCCAGCTGGATCAGCTGCGGCACATAACTGCCCTCCGCGCCTTCGTGCTTCGGCTTCTCGCCGTCCTCACATCGACGTTCATCCACCACAACCTTATCATCCTCCCAGGGCATGATCATATCCATCACACCCTCGAAGCGCGTAAAACTGTGATGATCCGCCACATAGCGCGGCAGCTCCAGCTTCTGCGTCCTGTTGTATTCCACGTTGACGATCTCGCCGAGCTTCGTCCCGAGCCCCTCGGCCAGCTGACCGGCTTTGCGGCGCGCATCGGCAGCAGCCAGCCCCAGCAGATTCGCCTGCTCGATTGTCTCATCGCGCAGACGATACCGGATCCGGTACGGCATCTCCTCCACGCTCGCCGTGAGCTTCAGCAAAATCTGCTCCAGAAGCCCGCGGTTCAGCTCAAAGACGAGCTTCGCCTCACAATAGCACGAGTAGCCCTTCATCTTATAACGGAAAAAACCATGCTCCATCGCTTTGCCCGTCTCGAACGCCAGCATCTGCAGCGCCGTCCGCGGCAAACCGAAATCAAGCACCATCTGCTCCAGCTGCGAGAACCGGGCCTTGACGTCCTGCTGCGCCTTCGCAAACGACTTGTCCGTCTGCTGCAGGAAAAAGACAATCTCCACCTCATCCGGCATCAGCATCACCTTGCCATGCCCGACAACCTTCAACGTATGTTCTTGTTTCATTTCTCCAAATCCCATAAAAATCCCTCCCGTGTTGAACTAAAATCAGTCTATCACAGGAGGGATTCCTCATGGTCGCTCAGGAAACGACAACATGCAATGACCCCCATGAACTGGAAGCTCCAATCCATGGGGGTCATATCATAACAACGGGAAAACGATATTGCAGCGAACAATCCCGTCACAGCAATAAATCGTTTTTATTCATGAACGGCCTGACCATCAACGGTAACCTCAGCTGCTACATGTTCATGAGCGGCCGGAGAATCCGTCTTGACCACAACATCGGGGATGACAGCCTTGGCGTTCTGATTCTGCGCTGCTTCATCCTGCTTGTTCTGTGCTTCCAGACCAGCCTGCTGCGTCGGCTCGAAGCTCTTGACCGTTTCCTTGATAAGGTCCTGCTTCTCCTCAGCAGTTGCCTGCGTTTCCTGAATGGCATCTGCATAGCCCTTGAACTGTGCAGCCTTCTCCTCAGCCGTCATATTGCTGTTGCTGAGCTTCTCAGCCTGCTGTTTGGCAGCGGCAACGGTCTGGTCCGGATCATCGGCCAGAGCCTTCGTCATATCCTGCTTGCCCTGCTCGATATTCTTCTCAATATCGACAGCCGGCTTCGGATCCGGCGTCACAATTGGCTTATCCGCAGGTTTCGTCTCAATGATTTTCTTGCCCGGCGCAAACAACGTATTATTGGCATCATAAACGACATCCTTGCCGATATTGACATCTGCACCATTGCCCTTAAGGCTGTCATCCGTCATCTCGACTTTAGAACCTGTGCCAAAGAACACCTTCAGATTCGAGCTCTTGGCAGAAGACTGGCCATCTATCGTCACCGTATTGCCTACAGCCATGACACCATTCTCACCATTGAGATTCGTGTCCTTGATATGGACGTCCATGCCAGAAGTTGCCGTATTAACATAAGCACCATCATCCGAATCCGTATACGTCTGACGTGCAGAAACAAGGACAAATCCTTCTTCACCCGTAGCCGTCAATTCGGATTGATCCACGGTAACGTTGCCTGCACTCAGCTCAATAAGTCCCTGATTCATGAGCTTCGTATCGAGGACTTTCATGATATTATCCTTATCAGCCGTCCACGTATCCGAATCGCCGTCAATACGCTTATAGTAGTTCATCGCATTGAGAGAAATATCCTGATCATTCGTCGTGCTAAGAGTCGATTTCTGGACCGTTATATTCTTGCCAAAGCCAATGACATTGCCCTGTGCCTGGAGATTGACGTCCGTCATACTGAGATTGCCCGTGCCATCGACTTCACTGACTACATAGCCCTTGTCATCTGTACCAGCCAGCTTTATATCTTTACCGGCGGCAAGGCGAACAACACCATTTGCTGCATACTCCTTATCACCTGGCGTACCGACCGTAATATTATTTTTGGTCAAATCAACATTGGCCCCAAAGAACGTTACATCTCCTGCTGACTTAATGGTCGAACCACTTACTGAGATATTTGTTGCATCCGTTCCCGTAATGGCATTGCCCTCATTCGTATAATTCTGGCCAGCTGTAACCTCAAGGTCTCTTGCCGTCAGGTTGGAATTCGTCACATCAACCTTGCCACCGATAAGAGCCATAGCTTCAGACGTATTCATAGTCGTATCGTTTACCGAAACGGCATTGGCAGCCGAATTATTGGTCAGTTCCACATCGTCATCTTGCGATTTAAACTGCTTGCCGCCGATAAGGAAGATCCCCTCCTTCGCCTTCACGTCCTTGACGCCATCGAACGCAACGCTAGAGCCCTGTACGAGAATATCAGCACCGGATTCCATGCTGCCGCCCGTCACCTTGACCGTGTTGAACGAATCCGTCGTCATCGTATCATCGCCAAGGCTTCGGAAGGCTTCAATGTCGATGTTATTCGCTTTATCATTTGTTTCCGCAGCCGTTCTCAGGTTCGTATTCGTTAATTCGACAGAGCCACCCCAAAGGGCAATATTCTCATTCGATGTCAGATTAGAGTCCTTGATACTTAAAAGTGTTGTATCGGTGTTCGCTGCATTCTTTACATCGCCTTTGACATCATCGAGGATAACGCCCTTACCATTCAACGCAGCAATCCTCATATACGGCATGACCGTGCCTTCTACAACCTGATCCGTCGTCTTTGAAAGCGTCAGATTTGACTGATCCACTGTGGTTTTCCCGCCAACCAGCCCCATGTAATTCGCTGTAAGATCTGCACCATTCACGGATAACGTATTGCTCCCATCGATATCCAATACGCCGTTTTCATCATCATTTTCAATTTTTTGATAACCAAGATGATTTGCTGCAATGATGTCGAGAGCTGTGCTGTTCTTATCCGTCTCCGAAGTAAGATTAATTTTCGTTCCATCAACAGAAACATCATGACCAATGAAATAAACATCCGAAGAAGGATTTTTGATGTCAAACGTCGCTTTCCCCAACGCAAGAGTATTGCCGCGGCCTGTAGAAATATCCGTTGCTCCATCTATCGAACTGCCCTTTTCAAAGGTTGCCTGGTTGGCAGCAGCAATCGACATCGTTATAGAATCGGCTTTTGCACTGCTTACCGTAACATTATCTGCAATCTGGATATGACCGCCCAGCATATTCAGTGCATTCTCGACATTGATTGTCGCATCGCTCCGAATCTCAATGCCCTTTGACGCATCCGTACCCGTAAGGCTCAAATCATTACCATTCAAGAAGCCTTTCAGCATCTCATCACTTGCATTCAGCGTCGATAAAACGAGAGAGCTGGTATCGATATGTGCATTCTGACCAATCAAAATGCCGTTAGGATTGATAAGCCAGAGATTGCCATTACCCGTACTCGACAACGTACCAAGAATCTGTGACATCTCTTCACCTGTAACATGGTTAATAAGCGTGCCTGGATTCGAAAAAGCATACTTTAAAGATTCACCATTCGCAATATTGAATGCATTCCAGTCAATAAGGCCCGAGCCATTCACATTGATGGTACCACCAGATGCTATTGTGCCATCCGTAATGCCCGTAATATTACCCATTTTGACGTCGCCGCCCGTCGGCATGGCAAAGACACTCTGCGACAGAGCCAGGCAGATGGCTGCCGTCAGAAAGGCTTTTCTTGATTTATGGTTGAAACTCCACTTCATATTGCTCAATCCCCCTTAGAACTGTTTCGTCAGGCTGACCTGCCATGGACGATGGGCATGGCTCTGGTAGCTGTCGAGGTCGTCATAAATCTTGGCATAGCTCAGCGTGCCAAACCAGCCATTGTCCTTATCGTAGTAATTGTAGCCGAGGCCATAGCTGGCAAGATTCTCGCTCGTGAGCTCACCGTTATAACTGTTGTTGTTGACGAGACGGCCGAAGTCGTTGAAGATTACGAAACGCTGATGTTTTGCAAATTCCGGCGTGTAAATCTCGAAACTGCCGACATAACCCTTATCAGCACTTGCCACACGCTCCTTGAAGCCGCGGATGCTCGTCATGCCGCCTGCACCGATCTGCTCCGTCGTCACGACATTGTCCTTTGTGTACTGGCCGTTCATGCGCAGGCCGAAGATCCAGTCGGACGGAATGCGGCACTGATAATTGAAGCTGGCCTTGAGCAGGTTGAACTGCTTATCACTGCCATAACGGTATTCATTAAACTTCTCCTGATTGCCGTTGATGTTGCCCGTATAGCCAAGACTCCAGGCAAAGAAATCATGGTCGCGGCGAATGATATCGACGTAGGAAGCCGAAGCCGTCGTAACCTCAAAGTCCACGCCGTCATGCAGGAGGTTCTGGCCAGCATAACGATAGTCCTGGGCATTGTTGTAATGCTTGTAATCCAGTCCAACATCCATGAAATTCTTGCGGGCCTGCGTATATTTGAAATTATGCTGGTAATGTGCACCGAGCGTATGGCCGCGGCCCGTCGCACTGATGCCGAGTCCGCCGAAGTTGGCAATCTGGCCGAGGTCAACATCAGAATAGCTGTACGTGAAATACGCACTGTCGCCATGCTGTGGCAGGAGAGCGCGGTAAACAACAGCAGCCTGCTTGACATCGTCCCAATGACCCGGCGACGTAACGTAAGCAACACCGAGGTTATCGGCACGGCCCGTCAGGTTGTTGTTCGTATAAGACGTGCTCATGCGCCAGTCGCCCGTATAATCATCACCGGAATTGTTGACGTTGACAGCCACATGCTCCGCTTTGTTCTCCTTGACGGAAACCACCAGATGATAACGGCCATCTGCCTGGCGCTGGAAATCCGCATCAAGTTTGGCTGCGTTCGTGTCATTGACCAGCTGCAACTCTCTCGACAGCTCCGACACATCGATTTGCGATTCCTTGAGCGATGGAACCATGCGACGGATCATGCCCTCGCTCCAATGCTGATTCCCCTCAATCGTCACGGAGGAAACCTCCATCACAGGAGCAGCCGAAGTCCCCGTTGGCGCAAGCACTCCAGAAACAGTAGCCATCCCCAAGCCGGCAGCGACAGCCAGCATTGCCACTTTCTTTTGATTCATGCAAAACATCCTCTCTCAGAATTTCCCATTCGCATCAAAAACAAAACTTTTTCAAATACATTAAGGTTTGTTTATGATTTGATTAATGGTTGCTAAACTTAAGTTTACTATAAATGTCCCCCCCCCCCCGCAAGACATTTTGCTTATTTATTCCGACAAAAGAACATTTGTATGAAAAAATCCGCTGCATAAACAGCGGATTTGAAAATACTTACTTATGTTTTTTCTTATCATTGAGCAGCCATGATTTCTTTTGGATACTTCATGATGGCCTTTAAATATGAAGATGCCGTCGCATCTATCTTTCGTCTGCCCTGTTCCCAGTTTCTCAGTGTTGCAAGCGGAATACCAAAAGCAGCAGAAAATTCCTGTTGCGACATATGTAAGCTCTCACGTACATTCTTGGGATTTACACGATAAACAATTGTTTTTTTCACTCCTTTTACCGGCATTCCCTTCGCATCGTTCAACGCTTCCTGCAATCCCTCCAAGATTTCCGATGCTTCCATTGACATATTTTTATTCATGGTACTCACCATCCTTCTGACGGAAAACAGCCTTTAACTGCTCCGTTACCTTCGTAAAAATCTTTTTCTCGTCTTCAGATAAATTTACTTGCACATTTTTAGGATATGCATACAGCAAATAGATAGGGTAGTGTTCATTGTACACATAATAGATGATGCGAACGCCACCTCGCTTTCCATGCCCGGATCCTTGCCAACGAACTTTCCTTATACCACCTGTTCCGGGGATGATATCACCGGCTTCGGGATTCAGCCCAATAAAAGTCTTAAATTCCATCTGAGTTGAACTATCCCAAACACGTTGGACGGCTCGTTGATATGGTTGAGTTTCTACAATGACTTGCGGTATTATTTCTTTTTTCATACGTTTATTATACGCCAATGACGTACTATTGACAAGAAAAATATTCAATGATAAAAAGCTTCATTCCTCTGGCAGACGATCAAACCGCCCGCAAATTGAAATAGGCGATTTCCGGCGGGCAACCGATGCGGCAGGGGAACCAGCTGCCGTTGCCACAGTGGACGTAGCCATAGGACTCGCCTTTCTGTACCATGCCCCGCGTGTACTTGAACACGGGGAACAGCGGCAGGCCGAGGATGCCGAACTGGCCGCCGTGAGTGTGGCCGGAGAGCGTCAGGGCGATCGCGCGTTCGGCGGCGAGGTCGATGAAGTCGGGGTGATGCGCGAGGAGCACGGTCGGTGCGCCTGTTGGCAGTTTTTCCAGGGCTTCTTCCATGTATTCTTTGCTGAGGTCCGCGAAGTGCGGCCGGTCCATCGGGTAGTCGACGCCGGCGAGAAAGATGCTGCGGCCGGGGATCTGGCGGCATTCGTTGACGAGGACCTGCACGCGCGTGTGCGCGAGGTCTTCGAGGATGGCTGTCACGCCGCGGAAGTGCTCGTGGTTGCCGAGGCAGTACCAAATGCCGTCGGGAAATGCATCGATGTAGCGTTCGAGCAGTCTGGCGGCCTGATGGTTCTGTGCGTTGTCGTCAAAGAGGTCGCCGGTGATGGCCAGAAGGTTGGGCTTCGCGGCAGCCGCACGCTGCAGGAGCGTTTCAAGGTCAGCCACAGAAAAGAAGGCGCCCAGATGGATGTCGCTGAGCTGTGCGATGCGGTAGCCGTCTTCGGCCAGGTGATGCACGGGAATGTCGTAGGAGCGTTCAACCAGGGAATCGCGCTCGACGAAGCTGCCGTAGAGGCTCAGTCCCGCCGCGGCAGCGGGATAGACGGCGGCTTTGCTGAGCAGCCGGCGCCGGCTCTCGTCGACGGGCACGGCCATCATGCGGCGCCACAGGCAGCGGACAAGGACGGCCAGCATCACGAAGACACTGCCGATGAGCTGTGCGAGAACGAATGCGACGATGAGCTCGAGCAAGAAGGCATTGCCGCTTATCTGATGGTAGCGCGCCACATGGAGCACGAACCAGGCAATCGCGATGATATCGAATGCCAGGACAGCCAGGCGGGCATAGAGGAGTTTCCTGCCCGTCAGCAGGTAGCGCATCGGCCAGATCAGGAAAAAGAACAACACCGCCAGAAACGTTATGACAATCAATGTGAGCCAGGTCAAACCAATCACCTCAAAACACCTTGCTTCGAAGGAATCTCCAGCATGTGCGGAAAATCCATAAGCAATACACGGGAATCCTGCTCCGCTTTTTTCTGGCATCGTACGGAAAAACTTCGCTTTGAAAACAGGATATAATTCTTTTTAGCCGCAGGGAACAGCTCACTGCGATAATAAAGCAAATCGAGAATATCCACATCAAGTGGTTCATTGCGCCACTTGCATTCACCGAATAACATCTCGCGTTCTGCATTTTGTGCCAGGATGTCCAGCTCGGTCTGCTGCCGCCGGCGCGGGTCCGTCCCCCACCAGCGCCCAACTTCATCAAAAAGCAGGGGCAGGCGTCCCGCCGCATTCTCCCGCCAAAGCCATTGCAGACAGATGGTTTCAAAAACCTGCCCCATGAAATCCGGCAGGTACGGTTCGATGCGTCGGAAGGCAAGATCTCCCATCCCGTTCTGAATCTGAGAGTAATGCTGCGGAACAAACCGATACCAGAAGCGGAACATATTGTCCTGGATGCGATAAAGACTCTTACGCGAACGAGGTTCCCCCAGCGGATGCTCTTTCTGGATGATGCCGAGATCCATGAGATTCTTGAGGAACGCAGCACAGGCACTGACTTCCAGGCCAGTCTTCATCGCAATCTGGCTAATCTTCGTACTGCCGTTGGCAACGGCCTGGATTATGGCATTATACGTCGCTGGCTCTCGGACTTCCTGCTTCAATAAATTGGACGGTTCCTCAAAAAGGTAGGACATAGGGTTGAGGAAATTCTCCTTGATATTCTCCTCAATACTCCAGTCACCATGCATTTGCTGCAGGTAAAGCGGAATCCCGCCCGTGATCCCGTAGAGCACGGCCAGCTTTTCCGGTTCGACGGCAGGGAAAAAGTCCTGTGTCTCAAAAATCGTGAACGGCTGCAGTTTAATCTGGGCCGTCCTGCGTCCAAAGAGCGGACTTTGGTGTCCAAGCACCTGCTTTTCCATAAAACTCATCGACGAACCACAGAGGATCAGCTTGATGTCCATCTGCTTCCAGACATGATCGATCTGGACCTGGAGCAGCGATGAAATCCCCGGATAAGACTTGGCAAGATACGGATATTCATCGATGACCAAGATCAGTTTCTCCTGGCGTGCCCGTGAAGTGATGGCATCCAGCGCATCCTGGAAGCTCGCAAAAACCGGAGCCTTGCCATCACCCCCCTGGGCATCATAGATGCATTGACTCAGGTTCTCAAGATTTTCCTGCATGGTCGTTTCCATGCCCGTGAAGAAAACCGCGTTCTTTCCCTTGATGAAATGACGTATCAAAGCCGTCTTTCCGACACGTCGCCGCCCGTAGATAATGAAGCATTCATACCCTTGCCGCTGATACCGGCTCTGCATGGCCGCCAGTTCCTTTTTGCGTCCGACAAACATGTACTCCCCCCTCTCTGACAGAACAGTATCGATTGAACTGATTTAGTAATTTACAATTTAGTAAATTATATCTTATTAAATTATACCTTATGAATCATATGTCCATCAACGTATTCTTAACGTATTCGTTTCAAAAAGGCAAAAAAATAGACCGGTGATCCGGTCCGTGAAAATTCTCAGCCGTATTCAGGCTAAACCACGAAGATGAGCTGCTTCCGCCTGCCGTTCCCGGTAATACCAGCGGATGGATTTGCCAATCGCACAGCGTACTGCATCGAGTTCGCCGCGCTGGGCCAGTTTCTTGAGCTGAATGACATCAAAGCCACTGACCGACAAGTAACTTGCAGAAAGGAATCCACCTCGTTTCAATAACTTGCGATAACTCGCACTGTCACGACGATCCATTTCAATGTTCTTGATTGCCATGATAATCCCCCCATGGTTTTGGTCTTCTTTACAAGCCATCCTCGAGCAATTAAATTATACCACAAAATTGTAAGCTATTCCACCATATGTCCATCTTATATTTTCATTTATTTTTGACATGAACTACGATATAATATACGTATCTGTTATTCATGTGTATTATTGTCTCGCATATTCGTATAAAGGAGGCTTCCCATGCTGACCGCACAAACAAAGGAATATCCGCTCGACAAGGAATTGCAGGAGCGGATTGACCTCGTGCTGGAATCTCACAACTACGACCCCACGCAGATTGTCGGGATCCTGCTCGAGGTGCAGGACCTGAATGAACGCCATTACGTTCCCGAGCCGACGGCTTACTACATTGCCAACCGGCTGGACATGCGCGTCACGAATGTTTTCGACTGCCTGAAGTTCTACAGTGAACTTTCCCCCGTCCCCCGCGCCAAGTATCCAATCCAGGTCTGCTGCTCGCCGGCCTGCCGCGTCAATGTCATTGACTCGCACCGCCTGATCGAGACGCTGCAGAATCTTTTGGACATCAAGCTCGGCGAAACGACGTATGATGGCCGCTTCACACTGGAGAAGGTCACCTGCATCGGCGCCTGCGACCGCGCACCGGCCGTGCGCATCAACGGCCACGTGTACGATCATCTCGATACGAAAGATAAGATCGAACAGCTGCTGCGTTCGCTGCCTTGAGGAGGAGGAAGATCATGACTGAACCTGTACATTTCCTGACCAAGAATTTTGGCCGTTACGATACTTCCTCGATTGGCTCGTATATGAGCATCGGCGGCTTTGAAGCACTGCGCAAAGCCGTCAACACTGACCCGAAGGAGATCACAAATCTCATTTCATCGGTGAAGGTGCGTGGCCGCGGCGGCGCCGAGTACGAGCTCGGGCGCAAGTGGAGCCAGGCGCGTGCCGTGGTCGGCGAGCGCAAGGTCGTCATCTGCAACGCCGATGAGGGCGAGACGACGACGTTCAAGGACAGAGAGCTCATCGAGCACGATCCCTTCAACCTCATCGAGGCCATGATCATTGCGGGCTACGTCGTCGGTGCTACTGACGGCTACATCTACATGCGCGCCGAGTACGCCTGCTTCCGTCCGCTGCTGCTGAATGCCATCCGCCAGGCGAAGAATTACGGCTTTCTCGGCACGAACATCCTGGGCAAGGGCTTCGATTTCAACATCCACCTCTATTCCGGCGCCGGCGCCTATGTCTGCGGCGAGGGCACGGCTCTCATCCGCTCCATCGAGGGCAAGGCAGGCCGCCCGCGCATGAAGCCGCCTTTCATCAAGGTCAGCGGCGTGTTTGCGCGCCCGACCTGCCTCAACAATGTCGAGAGCCTTTCAATCGTACCGCATCTGCTCATGGATACGGAGGGCTTCTATGCTTCATGCGGCCAGGGCGATTCCATCGGCACGAAGATGATCAGCGTGGCCGGCAATGTCAATCATCCGGGAGCCTTCGAGATTCCGTTTGGCATGACGGTGCGCGAAATCATCTACGGACTGGCCGGCGGCGTTCAGCGCGACCGCGCCATCCGCCTGATCCAGTTCGGCGGGGCTTCCGGAAAGGTCGCCGATGCCTCCATTCTCGACACGCCGTATACGTATGAGGATTTGCGCGCGGCCGGCGTCATGGTCGGGTCCGGTGCGTTGCTCGTCATCGACGAGCGCACGAGCGTGCTCGATTTCCTGCGCATGAACCAGGAGTTTTTCTCCGAGGAGAGCTGCGGCCAGTGCACGCCGTGCCGCGAGGGCAATCTGCACATCAAGATCATCCTCGACAAGATGGCGGCGGGCACGGCTACGCCCACGGATATCGCCATCATGGCAAAGATTGCCCGCGTCATGAGCATGTCGTCGCTCTGCGGCCTCGGTGAGACGGCACAGAATACCCTGCGCTCTGCCATGCGGGTATTCCCGGAAGTTTTTGAAGTGGGAGGACCAGTAGCATGAGCAATGAACAACAACAGCAGAATGAAATTCCCATGGTCCATCTGACCATCAACAATATCCCCCTCGAAGTGCCCAAGGGCACGAAGATCATGCAGGCTGCGCAGAAACTCGGCATCGACATCCCGCATCTCTGCTATCACGAGGACCAGCGCATCAAGGCCCACTGCCGCCTGTGCTCCGTCGAGGTCGTCGGCAAGCGCCGCCTGCTCGCGGCCTGCTCGACGGAGGTCTGGGAAGGCATGGAGGTCCACACCGATACGCAGATTGTGCGCGACACGCAGGTGTCCCTGCTCCAGCTCATGCTGGCCAACCATCACAAGGACTGCCTGTCCTGTCCGCGCAACCAGAACTGCGATCTGCAGCGCCTCTGCAGCCGCTTCAACATCCAGCATTCATCGCTGCCCTCCGTCTACAAGGAGCAGCCGCGCATCGTGACGAATCCGGCCATTGTGCGTGACCCGTCGAAATGCATCCGCTGCGGCCGCTGCATCCGCGCCTGCAAGGATGTCCAGGGCATCGCGGCGCTCACGTACGCCGGCCGCAGCAGCGACATCGTCGTGACGACGGCCTACAACAAGCCGATGGAACAGACGGACTGCATCCTCTGCGGCCAGTGCAGCCTCGTCTGCCCGACGGGCGCCATCGTCGAGAAGGACGATACGGAGAAGGTGCTCGACGCGCTGCAGGATCCCAAGAAACACGTCATCGTGCAGGTCGCGCCGTCGGTGCGCGTCGCGCTCGGCGATGCGTTTGGCATGGAGCCCGGTGCCATCGTGACGGGCCAGATGGTCACGGCGCTGCGCCTGCTCGGTTTCGACAAGGTCTTCGATACGAATTTCGGCGCGGACCTCACGATCATGGAGGAAGGCGCGGAATTCATGGACCGCCTGCAGAACGGCGGGGTCCTGCCGATGCTGACCTCCTGCAGCCCGGGCTGGGTCAATTACGTCGAAAAGCATTTCGGCGACTGCATCCCGCATCTTTCCTCGGCGAAGTCCCCGATGAGCATGTTCGGTGCCATTGCCAAGACGTATTATCCGCAGCAGGCCGGCATCGATGTGCACGACATCGTCACGGTTTCCATCATGCCCTGCACAGCCAAGAAGTACGAGGCCGCGCGCAGGGAGATGGGCCGCGACGGCATGCAGGATGTCGATATCGTGCTGACAACGCGCGAGCTCATCAAGCTCATCAAGTACGTCGGCCTCTCCTTCGACCATCTGCCGGAGACGGATTTCGACAGCCCGCTCGGCACGGCTTCGGGCGCCGGCGCGATATTCGGCACGACGGGCGGCGTCATGGAAGCGGCGCTGCGCACGGTCTGCGAAAAGATGACAGGCAAGACGCTCGAGCGCCTGGATTTCGACGATGTCCGCGGCGTCAAGGGCATCAAGGAATGTACGCTCGATATCGGCGGCCGCAAGATCCGCGTCGCCGTGGCCCATACGCTGCGCAATGCGCGCATCCTCATGGAGCAGGTGCAGAACGGCACCTCCCCCTATGATTTCATCGAGGTCATGGCCTGCCCCGGCGGCTGCATCGGCGGCGGCGGACAGCCGATTGGCACGACGAATGCCGTGCGCCGCAAGCGCATGGCCGCGCTCTACGAGATTGACCGCAAGCTCCCGATCCGCAAGTCGCATGAGAACCCCGTCATCCAGGTCCTCTACCGCGATTTCCTCGGCGAACCGCTCAAGGGCAAGGCGCATGAACTGCTGCATACGACGTATCAGCGCGTGAAAAAAGAATATGAGTTCTGACATGAACGCATGAAGAAAGGGCTCTCAGACGAGGGCCCTTTTTTCATACATCCGTATCATCCTGTTGTTCGTAAGCCAGCAAATCATCAAGCAGGCCCTGCAGGGCTCGGCGCGCGATGAAGACCGGGCAGTCCGGCGAACAGACCTCGCAGTGGCCGCAGCATGCCTCGACGGCCGCCAGCGCTTCTTTCACCTTATCGCTTTGCAGCATGGATATCGCTCCTTCCTGTCAATTTTTCCTGCCTTGATTATAGCGCATCACGCGCGAAATGACATCCATCATAAGTTCTCGGCATGGTGCTGCCAGAACTTGACAAGGCAACAGGCCGGTGGTATCCTTAAAGCAATATTGAAAAACCGTTGAGGCGAAGATAACGTCAGTCATGCGCGCACAGAGAGTCCGGGATTGCTGGGAGCCGGATGGCAGACAAGCTGGCAAATGGATCGCTGAGGGCGCACTGAACCGCTTTTGCGCAGTAGGCTGCGACGTACGGCACGCGTGAGTGGCCGGGAGCATGTTTGTGCTCCAGCAAGTGCACGGCTCGTCCGTGAAGCAGGGTGGCACCGCGAAGATTTCGTCCCTGACAGTATAGCTTGTACTGTCAGGGACTTTTGTTTTCCTGACAGCCGAAAGACAGAAAGGAAGCTTTATCATGGAAAACGAAGCAAAGAAAATCATCCTCTCGGGCATCCAGCCCACAGGCGTCTTCACGCTCGGCAACTACCTCGGCGCCGTGCGCAGCTGGAAGCAGATGCAGGAGGATTACAACTGCTATTACTTCATCGCCGACCTCCATTCCCTGACGATTCACATCGAGCCGCAGAAGCGTCGCCAGCAGACGCGCGAGGCCTTTGCCCTGCTGCTCGCCTGCGGCATCGATCCCGAGAAGAGCCTCGTCTTCGTGCAGAGCCACAACAAATGCCATGCCGAGATGGGCTGGATCATGGACTGCTGCTCACAGTTCGGCGAACTCTCACGCATGACGCAGTTCAAGGATAAATCGGCCAAGCATCCGGACAATATCAATGCCGGCCTCTTCACGTATCCGGCCCTGATGGCCGGCGACATCCTGCTCTACCAGGCCGATTACGTGCCGGTCGGCGCCGATCAGACGCAGCACCTCGAGTTCACGCGCGATGTCGCGACGCGCTTCAACCACGCCTACGGCGAGACGTTCAAGCTGCCCGAGGGCTATTTCCCGAAGGCAGGTGCGCGCGTCATGAGCCTGCAGGATCCGACGAGCAAGATGAGCAAGTCCGATACGAACCCCAAGGCCACGATCTCCATCCTAGACGACGAGAAGACCATCCTCAAGAAGTTCAAGAGCGCCGTCACGGACAGCGAGGCCTGCGTGCGCTTTGACCCGGAGGCAAAACCTGGCGTCAGCAACCTCATGACCATCTACTCGGCCGTCACGGGCAAGACGATGGCAGAAATCGAAGCCGAATTTGCCGGCAAGGGCTACGGCGATTTCAAGACGGTTGTTGGCCAGGCCGTTGCCGACGAGCTGCGTCCGATCCGTGAGAACTTTGCCCGCCTCATGCAGGACCGCGCCTACCTCGATGAAGAGATGAAGAAAGGCGCAGAGCGCGCTACGTACATCGCCAGCAAGACGCTGACGAAGGTCAAGAAACGCGTCGGCCTGTTGCTCGAGAAATAAAAGATACCGTCATCCTGTTGACGACAAAAGCCTGCCGCTGGTGCGACAGGCTTTTTTGTGTCTGAAGATGATTTACTGGCTGCGCGCTCAGTAGCGTGCAAACATTGCGCGAATCTCCTCGTGCTTGTGTGTCTGCAGAAGTGCCAGCTGCAGAAGCACGCGGGCCTTCTGCGGGTTCAGCGTATCACTCGGGATAAAGGCGAAGTCCTCGTATACTTCCTCCGCGTATACGACGCGTCCCGCTGCGCCGCGCGTGCTGCGCACGACGAGGACGCCCTGACCGACGGCCTTGGTAAGTTCCTGCACAACCGGCCAGGGAATGCTGCCGTTACCCATGCCCGCATAGACGATACCTTTAACACCGGCCTCGCAGGCGGCCTTGACGAGAAAGCCGTCATCGTCGGCATGCCCGTACAGGATGGCCACCTTCGGCAGTTTCGTCTGCCTCGTGACCGCAAATTCGCTGTCCACCGTATGCGCACGCAGCGGGATGTGATAAAAGACGGGCTGACCGTCCTGCACGGTGCCGAGAGCGCCCGTTTCCGGCGACTGGAAGGTATCGAGCGCCGTCGTGTGCATCTTCGTCACCTCGCGCGCACCGTCTATGCGCCCGTTCAGGACCACCAGCACGCCGCAGCCGCAGGCCTCGGGATCAGCTGCCACCAGCACGGCCTGCAGGAGGTTCATCGGACCGTCGGCGCTCAGCGCCGTGGCAGGGCGCATGGCTCCCGTCAGCACGACCGGCTTGTCGCTGTGAACCGTCAGATGCAGGAAATACGCCGTCTCCTCGAGCGTGTCCGTGCCGTGCGTGATGACGACGCCGTCCACATCATCCCGCTGCAGCAGTTCCTGCGTGCGCACGGCCAGATGCAGCCAGATTTCCGAAGTCATGTCCTTGCTGTCAATCGCGGCGATGGTTTCGCCTGAAACTTCCGCCACGTCACGAAGCTCCGGTACGGCCGCCAGCAGTTCCTCCACGCCGATGGCACCGGCCTGATACCCCGTCGTGGCCGTCTCCGAAGCAGCCTGTCCGGCAATCGTACCACCTGTGGCAAGAATATGGATGTGTTTTTTCTTCATACTTCAGCCCTCCTGCGGATCGAGATTGTCTACTCTTCATGGACACATTGTACCATAATCTCCCGATAAACACAAAAAAGAGGCCCCGCAGGACCTCTTCTTCAACAGGGGATGCGTTACACTTCCTCTGCAACTTCTTTTTTGTCTTCCTTGCTCATGCGGCTGGCAAGATAGTTGGCTGCAAGCGAGCCGGAGATGTTGTGCCATACGCTGAAGATGGCACCCGGGATAGCGGCGGCTGCACCGAAATGCATCATGGCCAGCGACGTGGCCAGGCCGGAATTCTGCATGCCGACCTCGATGGAGATGGCTTTCGACTTGGCGAGATTCATGTGCAGGGCCTTCGCTACGCCAAAGCCCAGGGCATAGCCGAGCAGATTGTGGAGCATGACGACGAGCATGATGAGCGCGCCCGTTTCCATGATGCGCTGCGAGCTGACCGAGACGACACCACCGACGATCAGGACGATGGCGACAACCGAGATGAGCGGCAGGAGCTTGACGAACTTCTGCACGAAATTGCCGAACAGCGTGTTGACGAGGATACCGCCGACAATCGGCACGATGACGACCTGCACGATCGACAGCATCATGGCCGAGAGGGAGATATCCACCCAGGCACCGGCGAGCCACCACGTCAGGAGCGGCGTAACGACTGGTGCGAGAATGGTCGTCGTCATCGTCATCGAGACGGACAGGGCGACATCGCCGCGTGCCAGATACGTCATGACGTTCGAGGACGTGCCGCCCGGGCAGGTGCCGACGAGAATGACGCCGGCTGCGAGTTCCGGCGGCAGGTTGAAGCCCTTGGCGAGCAGCCAGGCAAGGCCCGGCATAATCGTGAACTGTGCCAGGGCACCGACGAGGACATCCTTCGGGCGCTGGAACACCAGGCGGAAATCACGCAGCCGCAGCGTCGTGCCCATGCCGAACATGACGATGCCCAGGAGGATCGTGATCTTCGGTGCGGCCCACTTGAACGTCCAGGGCTGGAACAGGGAAATCGCGGCGACCAGAATGACAAAGACCGCCATGTACTTGGATATGAATGCGCTGAGTTTCTCTAAAAACCTCATAATGACAAACCCCTTTCCCATGAGATTGTATACAATATTACAACCAGATGAAGGTGTTGTCAATGGATTTGCGAAACTTATTTTGCATTTGTCCTCTTAAAAAGGATAGCAGCTACCATTTGAGCCGATCAAAAAGAAGATGATATAATAGAGAAAACGCAACAACAGGAGGAATTGACATGGAAGATATGCAGGCATTCAACATGCCCCAGGAAGAGGACAGTGATCTCTTCCTGACGACCTTCGGACACTCTGTTACAGGCCCCGGCCATAAGTACGGGCCGGCCGTGCGCTCCTATCACCTGATTCACTTCATCCTCGCGGGCAGGGGAACATTCCAGGCCAACCAGCATACATACCATTTGCACGCGGGACAGGGATTCCTGATTGAACCGGATTACCAGACGACCTATCAGAGTGATGAGCAGGAACCCTGGACGTACATATGGGTCGCCTTCAGCGGCAGCCGGGCTCCTCAGATCATCGCCTCTCTGGGACTCAGCCAAGCCGGACCGATCTACGCCTGCACCGAGGAGCAGGGCGCAAAACTCGCCGCCTATGTGCAGGACATGCTCGCGCACAACAGCTTCACGCTGTCCGGCCGCTATTACCGCCTCGGCCTGCTGATGCAGTTCCTCTCCGTGCTCGCCGAGGCACAGCGCGACCTGCTGCCGCCCGCCGACAACAACACCTACATTTCCCACATGACAAACTTCATCCGCACCCATCTCGAGGAGCCGTTCACCGTGCAGGATCTCGCAGACTACATGAACCTCAACCGCAGCTATGTGACGACGCTCTTCAAGCGCTACCTGTACTGCTCACCCCACGAGTACATCCAGAACTGCCGCCTCACCAAGGCGGAACATCTGCTGCAGACCACGACCTTCTCCGTCGAATCGATTGCCTGTTCGTGCGGCTATGCCAAGAGCGATTCCTTCCAGCGCGCCTTCCTGCGCAAGGCCGGCATGACGCCTACCGCCTACCGCCGGCAGCAGCAGAGTCCCTACCTGCAGGCTACGGATATCAAGTCAATAAAAAAATCCTGACACATCGTCAGGACTTTTTTATCGAAAGCGCCGTAACCCCCCGCCCTTTAGGGCTGGGGATATAAGGCGCGTCCGCCGAATTTGCGTAAGCAATTGAAGGCGGACAACTTTTTCCTTCTTAATCATTGTATTAACTACAAAAGTATAGTATAATACAAATATGAACAGAGTATATCATTCGAACCGTAACATCGTATATTCCTGTAAATATCATATTGTATTCTGTCCTAAGTATCGTCGAAAAGTA
>CABJCJ010000008.1:0-71006 GCA_902364065.1 Veillonellaceae bacterium SB90 | reverse complement strand
TCCTGACACATCGTCAGGACTTTTTTATCGAAAGCGCCGTAACCCCCCGCCCTTTAGGGCTGGGGATATAAGGCGCGTCCGCCGAATTTGCGTAAGCAATTGAAGGCGGACAACTTTTTCCTTCTTAATCATTGTATTAACTACAAAAGTATAGTATAATACAAATATGAACAGAGTATATCATTCGAACCGTAACATCGTATATTCCTGTAAATATCATATTGTATTCTGTCCTAAGTATCGTCGAAAAGTACTCGTGAATGGCGTGGACGTGAGATTGAAGGAGCTCATACATTCCATTGCTGACGAAAATAACTTTGACGTCATCGAGATGGAAATCATGCCAGACCATGTACATCTGCTTTTGGATGTAGACCCGCAATTCGGAATTCACAAAGCGGTGAAGACAATCAAGGGCAAAACGTCGAGGATACTAAGACAGGAATTTCATTGGCTGACAACGAAACTGCCGACACTTTGGACAAATTCCTATTTCTGTTCTACGGTCGGTGGTGCACCGCTTGGAATCGTCAAGCAGTATATCGAGAGCCAAAAGACATCGCAAAGGAAGTGAGAAAAATGGAAACGTACACGCTCGGCTATAAGTTCCGCATCTATCCGAACAGAACACAGAAAAACCTCATCAATCGTACGCTGGGCTGTGCACGTTTCGTATTCAACCACTTCCTCGCGGTGCGTCGCGACGAATGGAAAGCGAATCACAATTCGCTGACTTACGTCAAGACAAGCAAATTGCTCACTGACCTCAAGAAGCGTGAGGAAACTGCATGGCTGTCTGAAGTGGACAGCATGGCATTGCAGGAATCCCTGCGGAATCTTGACCGCGCGTTTCAGAACTTCTTTGCAAAGCGGGCAAGATACCCGCGCTTCAAGTCGAAACATAGTCACAACCAGTCCTATCGGACGCGCAATCAAGCAAACGGTATCCGTATCATCGACAAGAGAATCAAGCTCCCGAAGATCGGTCTTGTGAAAATCAAGCAGAGCCGTGACTTCGATGGCCGGATTCTCTCTGCCACGGTAAGCCGGGCTGCCTCAGGCAAATACTACGTTTCGCTTTGTGTCGAAGCAGAAAAAGGATCCTTGTCCTGCCCAAACGATGGCAAGCAGATTGGTATTGACGTTGGGTTGAAGGTATTCTATTCGGATAGCAACGGCGATACCGTAGAGAACCCACATCCACTGAAGAAGCTCCAGAGCAAACTCCGCCGTGAGCAGCGGCGGCTTTCCCGAAAGATGCCGAAGTCGGTGAACCGTGGAAGAGCGCGCGTCCGTGTTGCTCGCGTCCATGAACGTATCGCAAATATCCGCAGGGATTTCCTTCACAAGATATCGACACGGCTTGCTCGTGAAAACCAAACAGTAGCCGTAGAGCATCTGAACATCAAAGGAATGCTGCGGAATCATAAACTCGCGAAGTCAATCTCAGATGTGAGCTGGAGCGAATTTTTCCGTCAGCTGTCGTATAAGACAGAACGATGCGGCGGCGAACTGCTTCAAGTTGATACCTTCTACCCGTCAAGTCAGACTTGCTCCGTCTGCGGCTATCAGAATCCACTGACAAAGGATTTGAGCGTCCGCGAATGGAATTGCCCAGCATGCGGAACCCATCACGACAGAGATGTGAATGCCGCAAAGAACATCCTGCGCAAGGCTTTGGAAGACAAATCCAAAGTTGCATGAACGGAAATAGAACATACCGTGGGGCACACGGGAATTCACGCTTGGGGAGATCGTGTAAGACGCCAATTCCTCGGAGGCGGCGCAGTGGTCGTCGAACCAAGAATCCCCTGCCTTTAGGCATGGGGAGTGTCAAGCTATGAGAGCGATTCAGGCTTCGCGCGGCATGGCCTGTCTGCGGAGCGGGCCGCCATTGAGCAGCGGCAGCGCCAGATGATTGGTGAACCACTGCACGACAGGCCCCATGAAGAAGGCCGTGATGACCGTGCCAAGGCCGACATCCGCCGCGAGGAAGAAGCCGACGGCCACGCAGAAAACATCGGTCGTGACGCGACAGACGCGGAACGAGGCAACATGATAGCACTCCGACGCCATCAGGGCGATGGCATCATAGGCGGAAACGCCGAGGTTCGCCACGTAATAGAGTGAAGCGCCAAGACTCATGATCAGAATGTTGACGGCCATGAGCAGGCAGCGCGTGCCGAAAGTCGGATCCGGCAGCAAAAAGTCCAGCAAACCGTGCATCGCATCGGCCGCCACCCCCGTCAGGAACAGATTGATGAGTGTCGCAAAGCCGATGTAGCGGCGCTGAAGCACGGCGACGCCCACGAGCATGAGGCCCGTCAGGATCACGTACCAGATGCTGTACGTCGAACTGAAGACATTGGCGATGCCCGTGACAAAGCACGTGAACGGGTCTGTGCCAAGTGCGATCTTCTGGAAGATGCCGACACTCGCGCCACAGATCATGACACCACCGACAGACATGAGCTTCTGTCTCATCTCTCGTTTCATTGCGTTTCTCCTCTTTCTCCAATCACAATAATCTCATTCTTCATTCGGCTTCAAGGACGAACAGGCGCGACCAGAAGTCGGTGCAGTGCCTGCCCTCTTCGTGACTCTGCTCGCCAGCCGAAAAGTCCGTCGTGTCGAGGCCGGCGCGCATGAGCTCGGCGCCCGTGAACACGCCCATATCCTCGCGGTCATCGATACGGACTTTGTAATCAGCCGCCTCGTCGAGGCCTGCGAGCTTCATCCAGGTGTACGGCGTGCAGGGATGCGCGAGCATCTTGTAGTAGCCAACGATGGCCTGACGGCGGTCATCCGAAACGACCATCCAAGCCGCGGCATTGCCCGTGAACGGATCCTTGAGACGATAGAACGTCCCCTGCTGGATCAGCCTGCGGTATTTCTTCATGAAGCGGATCTGCCCGCGGATCTCATCGAGCTCCTTGTCCGAGAGCCTGCCGAGGTCGAGTTCATAACCGAACGTACCGAAGTAAGCGACATCGCCGCGCAGCTTGAGGCTCGTCTCGCGGAAAATCTGATGGTTCGGCGAGATTGAGACATGCGAGCCCATGAATGAGACGGGATAAGCGTAGCTCGTGCCGTACTGGATGCGCAGGCGCTCGCCGCCGTCGGAATCATCGCTCGTCCAGCACTGCGGCGCGTAGTAGAACATGCCCGGGTCGAAGCGGCCGCCGCCCGAAGCGCAGGACTCGAACAGGATGTTCGGGAACTCATGCGTCAGGCGCTCGTAGAGGCTGTAGACGCCGAGGATGTAGCGGTGGAAGATCTCGCCCTGATGCTCCGGGCCCCAGCTGGCCGAGCCGCACTCCGTGATGCTGCGGTTCATGTCCCACTTGATGTAGTCGACTTTCGCCGTGCTCAGGACCTTATAAATGGAATCGTGGATGTAGTCGACGACTTCCGGACGCGAGAAGTCGAGCACGTACTGCTTGCGGCCATGCGAGGCGTGGCGGCCCTCCGTGTGCAGGATCCAGTCGGGATGCGCGCGATAGAGCTCGCTGTCCTTGTTGACCATCTCGAGCTCGACCCAGAGACCGAACTTCATGCCGAGTGCATTGATGCGTTCCGCGAGGCCTGTGATGCCGTTCGGCAGGCGGCCGGTGTTCGGCCACCAATCACCGAGGCCGCTCGTCTCTCCGCAGCGCGTGGAGAACCAGCCGTCGTCGAGTACGAAGAGCTCGACGCCGACATCGTGTGCCGTCCTGGCAATGCGCACGAGCTTCTCCTCATCGAAGTCGAAGTACGTGGCCTCCCAGTTGTTGATGAGGATGGGGCGCACCTTGTCGCGCCAGACGCCGCGCGCCAGGCGCGTACGGTAGAGCTTGTGGAAGTTCTGGCTCATGCCGTTGAGGCCGTGGTCCGACCAGACCATGACGGCCTCCGGCGTCTGGAACGAACCCTCCGGCGCGAGCTGCCAGCGGAATTCCTGCGGATGGATGCCCATCGTCACGCGCGTGACATCGAAGGTGTCGACCTCCGCCTGCGCGAGGAAGTTGCCGCTGTAGACGAGCGAGAAGCCGATGGCCTCCCCCTGCTGCTCGTCTGCCTGCGGGCGCTTGAGGATGAAGAACGGATTGTGGACGTGGCCCGACTGGCCGCGCAGGCTGCCGATGGACTGGATGCCCGGGCGCAGGTGCGTGACGCTCTTCTGGCGCTCGCGCCCCCACCAGCCGGAGAACTGCACGAAGTCGTAGTCCGCGTCGGGCAGGTCGATGGCAAGGCTCATCGCGCGCGTGAGCGTCACGGTCTCGCTGCCTTTGTTGACAAAATAAGCATTGCGGGCAATCGCATCGAAGTCGCGGAAGATCGTGTACGAGAGCACGAGCTCGACGTCCGTCTTCTCGTCGCGCAGACGCATGAGGAGCGTGTCCGCCTCGTCGTCCGCCTCCACATACGTGGCCGGCAGGCCCGTCAGCTTCGGCTTGCCCGCGACGATTTCGTGCGAGACGTAACAGAAATCCGTGATGCGGCTGCCGTCCGGCTGTGCGAGCTCCACCGCACCCTCGCGGAAGTCCGTCGTGCCGTACGAAGGATACTCCTGCCGCAGGTGCTCGCGCGAGAAGCCGTACTCGTTGTCAAAGACGTAGGCCGTCGTCGGGCGGTAGTAATCCGTGTGGACGAAGTGACCGTAGTCGCGGTCTTCCGGCAGGCGCGCGCCGAAGTAGATCTGGCCGAGATGGCCGTCGCGCAGGACCTTTATGACGTAGCTGATCCTGTCGTTGTAGAGATGGAATTGCTGAGTCGCCGCCGCAAAAGAGATGCCCATAGAAAAAACCTCCCAAAATCAGATTGTCGTGTTTCCGTTCGTTTAATCTGATTATAGGAGGTTTTGTCCTTTATTTCCATCCGCATCTGTTGGCAGGTAGCGGATTTTTGTTGTCTCTTTTCTTTAAACAGCTGCGATGTCGGCAAAGTGCGCAAGCAGCCAGACAATCAGGTCGTCCTCGGCCCGGCAGCCCGTGAGGTCGGCGATGCTTTTGAGCGCCTCATGGGCGTTGCCGGAAGCGATGCCGATATCGGCCTGTTCCAACAGCGTCTTGTCGTTGAGGTAATCGCCGAGCGCAATGATCTTCATGTCGCGATAGGCCGGCAGCTTGCGGATCTCGGCGAGCATGGAGCCCTTCGACACGCCCTGAGCCACGAACTCGTGGTAATTGGCCTCAGAATAAAAGTGATTCGACACGGCAGACGTCCCCGTTGCATCCGCCTCCTGCTCAAGCAATTTGAGGCGCGAAGGCGCATCGCAGACAAAGAACTTGAGCCAGGGCGTCTTGGCAAGGTCTGATACATCGGTCAGCGGGCAGTGGCGATACATGTAGTATTCATGCGGCAGGCGGGGATCATCGTTCTCCGGTTTGCTAATGATGTTGCAGGTTTCGGCCGTGTAGACCTCGATGCAGGCCTCGGGGAATTTCTCCAGGCAGTGAGCAGCAAAGCGCGGCCAGATGGCATCATCCGTCTTGCCGTCTCTGCCGGCAGGACCGTGCAGCGCGCGCGTGGCCAGGATCTCATGTCGCTGCCAGTCGTACAACATGGAACCGTTGAAGAAGATGCTCGGCGCCGTGATGGCGACATCCCTGAAATAGCCCGCGGCCGCCTCCGGCGTGCGGCCCGTGGCGATGCCAAAATGTCCGCCGCCCGCCACAAATGTGGCAATGGCCGCCTTGTTGGCCGCGGAAATGCGGCCGCCATGCGGGATGATCGTCCCGTCGAGGTCGCTGATGATCAAATAATTCTCATAAGGTTTCATATCGTACTCTCTTTCTGTCGAATAATAAGGCACATTCATCCCTGTTTCTCATGGTGCACATACTGCGATGGCGTCATCGCCAAGTACTTGCGGAAGACCTGTGCGTAATTCTTGTAATCGCTGAAGCCGACTGCCTCGGCCACTTCATAGACGCGCATCCGCCCCTCGGCCAGCAGCGCGAGGCTCTGCTGCAGGCGGAAGCGGGTCAGAAGCGAATTGAAGGTATGCCCCGTCGTCTCCTTGAGCTTGCGCGAAAGATAGCTGGCCGATATGCCCTGCCGGGCGGACATCTCCTCCACGCTCAGCCGTTCCTGGTAATGCGCGGGCAGGAATTCGAGCACATCGCGCACGTAGGGATTCAGATGTGTGTCGGCGAGCAGCGGCTGCCAATCCACCAGGGATACCTGATTTTCCTCCTCGGACACAGGTGCAGGAGAGGTCTTGTCCTGCTGACGGATCCTTTTGAGCACGTCCATGAGCTCTTCCTCATCGACCGGTTTCAGCAGATAATCGCAGGCTCCGAGACGCACGGCCCGCTGGGCATAGGAAAAATCCGCATAGCTTGTCAGGAAGATGACATGCACGGATGTTCCCGCCTCGCGCAGCTTCTCCGCCAGCTGCAGCCCGGAAAGCCGTGGCATGCGGATATCGGTCAGCAGGATATCCGGTTTGTTCGACTCGACAAGCTGCCACGCTTCAAGGCCGTCGGCCGCATCGCCTACGACCTCCGCCCCCATCGCCGCCCAGTCGATGGTCGCGACGAGTCCGCGGCGTATGATTTCCTCGTCCTCCGCGATGATGAGCTTTAACACGATACTCCCTCCTTCTCAAACGGCAGCCGCAGCGTCACAACCGTGCCGCCCGCGGGCGGGCATTCAAGCTGCAGGCCATACGGCCGGCCGTACATGAGCTGCAGGCGACGATGAATGTTGTAAATTCCCGTGTGCAGGGCCGGGTCGGCGCCTTCTGCCAGCATCTCGCGGATGGCCTGCAGTCGTTCTGCGGAAAGTCCAGGCCCCTGGTCTTCAATCTTCACGCAGAGAACCTTGCCCGTCGGCCGTTCCTCCCAGCTGACGCTGAGGCGGATGATGATACTGCAGTCCTCGGCCGCTCCGTAGCGTATGGCATTCTCCAGCACAGGCTGGAAGAGCAGCCGGGGGATCCGGCAGTCCCCGACTTCCTTGGGAATCGTTTCGTCATAGACGAGACGCCTGCCGAAGCGGTACTGCTGGATTTCCATGTAGCTGTGCGTGTACGAGAGGTCTTCGCGCAGCGTTACCTTGCGTTCCTCGCCCTTGATGCTGTAGCGCAGGATGCGCGACAAATCCATGAGCATACGCTGTGCTGCCTGCGGGTCGAGCTTGACCATGAATTTGATGTTCTCCAGCGTGTTGAACAGGAAATGCGGGTTGAACTGGCTCTCGAGGCGCCGCATCTCAGAAACGGCCGTGGCTCTCGCTTCTTCCTCGGCAATCGCCCGCGCGCGTGCGCGGCTCTCGCGCCGCACGCTGACGAGCAGGATAGGGATCATGAGCAGCAGCACGCCGGCCACGATGCCGATCCCCAGATAATAGCGCTGGAGCAGGCTCGAAACCGGCATGACGGTAAAGAGCGTGAACGCTCCGTCGGCCACGGGCTGCTGCGTCACATAATACTCCTGATGGCGGAACTCCGCCAGCCAGTGATTCGTGCGCCGGATTTCCGGTGCGAGCTTGCGCAGACCGCCTGTCGTATAGCTGCTGCCCGTCCGGACACAGGTATTGCCGAACCGGTCCTGCAGCACGAAATCCAGATACGGGGACGTGATATTGCTGCGCAGATAGCGCCCGGGCAGCAGGAAGAGGATATAGCCCTGCAGATGTCCCTCCTCATCGCAGATGGCCCGGCCGATGACGAGGTCGTCATCTTCATACAGGGCTTCATGGGCAATGAATTCCGCCTGCGGCTCAGACGGTTGTTCCTTCAGGCGACGCAGGATGCCCCACTGGCTGCCGAGCGTCGCCAGCCCCTCGGGCAGGTAATCCCAGCTGCCGAGGACGAGCTTTTCCTCCCGATCCAGCAGGAAGAACAGCGTGCCGTCGTGCGCGATGTTGACTTCATGGTAAAGGTAACCGTAGAGCTCGGCACGAGCCGCCGCATCATGGCGCAGCTGCCCGATGCCGGCAGTTGTCGCCATCTCTGCCACGGTCTGTGTCCTGCCGTTATAGTCGCGGAGGATGCCTGCTATGACCTCGGCTGCAACAACGCGGCTTTCATCGCTGGCCACGACGACGTATCGTTCCCAGCTGATTCCGACGAGCACGAGCCCGATGACAGCCAGAAAAAGCGTTGGCAAAAGTGCATACTTCGTCAGGGCACGCCGCACTTCATCCTGAAACGTCCGCAAACCGTCCGCCCCCTTTCCCACCATTCTCATTTTAGTATAACGGTACAGCAGGAATCTGTACATACTCGATTGCAGCACAAAAGGAGGAACAGCCTCACAGCGGTTCCTCCTCCCGTAATCATATCGAAGTGTCAATCTTACTGCACGCTCGTAAAGATATCCTTGAATTTATCGAGCCATGCCTTCTTGTTCTGGTTCACGACCTGCTCGTCATCGGTGATGATGTGGATCTGGGATTTCTCCTCAAGTCCGGCCGGTGCCGGCACGTCATCGCGGACGCTGCGGCGATGCAGCTTCTGCGTGATCAGGGTCTGGGCTTCCTTGCTCGTGACAAAGTCGATGAACTTCTTGGCATTCTCCATGTGCTTGGCGTTCTTGATGATGTAGATGCCATCGGGCTTCGAGATGACGCCTTCCTTCATGTAAACGAGCTTGACCGGCGCACCGTCTGCGACATATTTCGCGCCGCCTTCTTCGAACGTGCAGCCCACGACGTATTCGCCGTCGGCTACGCCCTTATAGACGGCCGACGAACCGGAGAGCAGTTTGCCGTCGAGGTTCTTGCAGAACTTCGTGACGTAATCCCAGCCGTTGTCGGGATTGCCGTTGCCCATCGCATAGAGCATGTTGATGAGGTGTTCATAAGCCGAAGATGATTTCGACGGATCGGCCATCGCGATCTTGCCCTTGAGTGCCGGGTTCAGCAGGTCTTCATAGCCTTCCACCTTGATGTCGCCGATGAGATCCGTATTGACCATGATGACGCTCGGAATATCCGTGAAGCGCGTCATCGAGCCTTCGGTGTTCTTGAAGGCCGCCTGGATATGGTCTTCGTTGACGGACTTGTACGGTTCAAACAAGTCGGCTTTCGGCTTCATCGTCGAAAGCGATCCCCCCCAGAAGATATCGCCGAGCGGATTGGCTTTCTCCGACTCCACGCGCTTCAGGAGCTCGCCCGTGCCAGCTGCCACGACCTCGACCTTGATGCCGCTTTCCTTCTCGAATTCCTCTACGAGCGGATTGATGAAGGACAGCGGATGCGGACAATAGATGACGAGCTTGTTGTCGTCACTGCCCGATCCCGACGAATCCTTCGAGGCCGACTGGCTGCCGCCGCAGCCTGCGAAACAGGTCGTCATGACGGCTGCACCGAGCAGGGCCGCGACAATCTTCTTCCACTTCATGACAAATCTCCTCCTTTTGATAAAACGATATGAAAATAAACATACAGACTTCCCAACATCAAAGCGTGACATCGTGACGCCCCGATACCTTGAAGAAAATCACCATGGCCGTAATCGTCGTCAGGGTCAGGATGGTCGACAACGCTGCCGCTGTGCCATAGCTGGCGCGGATGACTTCGGTGTAGATAGCGACCGACATCGTCTTCGTCGCGCCCGTGAACAGGATGATGGAGCTCGACAATTCGTTAATGGCCGTGATCCACGAAAGGATGGCACCGCTCATGACGCCCGGCAGCATCATGACAGCCGTGATCTTGAAGAACGTCTTGAGAGGCGATGCCCCGAGGCTGATGGATGCTTCTTCCATGCTCGGACTCAGCTGGTAGAGGATAGCCGAGCTTGAGCGCAGCGTGTACGGCAGGCGCCGGATGATCAGCGAGATGATGATGATCGCGGCCGTGCCCGAGAGCAGCAGCGGCTCTTCATTGAAGGCCAAAAGCAGTGTGATACCGAGTACAGAGCCCGGGATGATGTACGGGAACATCGACAGTGTATCGATGAGATCGGTGAGCCAGCTCTTCTTGCGCGTTGTCAGGTAGGCAATGGTCATGCCGAGGAAGATGATGACCACCATGGCCGTCGTGCTGAAGAGGTACGTATTCGAGATGGCCGTGCCGAGATTCTCGAAAATCGTGCGGTAGCTGTCAAGCGAATACCCGTCGACGAAGATCGAACCGCTCGTCTTGAGGAACGACGTGTAGATGACGACGAGCTGCGGGATCAGCGACAGGGCGACGAGCAGATAGATGAAGAGATGCACGGCGGCTTTCTTCCAGCCGTGAAGCTCGCCGACCTGCATGGGCCGCAGCGAACTCATCGTGAAGGATTTGCGGTTGACGATGTATTTCTGCAGCATGAAGATTGTCGAGGTAATCAGGACCATCAGGGCTGCCATGGCAGCGGCGAAATTGGCCTGGTCGCCGACTTCATTGATGAATTCCGAATAGATCATGACGGGCATGACGTTGTAGCCCTCGCCGATGAGCATCGGCGTGCCGAAGTCTGCCATCGCGTTCATGAAGACCATCAGGGCACCGGCGAGGATGGTCGGCGTAATCAGCGGCACGATGATCGTGATGACCTTGCGGATGCCGCTGCAGCCGAGGCTCTCCGCCGCCTCGATGAGTGCCGAATCGATGTTTTTCATCGCACCGGCCACATAGAGGTAGATGAATGGGTAAAGCTTGAGCGTCAGCACGAGCAGGATACCCGCAAAACCGTAAATCGAAGGAAAATCAATGCCGTACTCGGCCAGGAAGCGCGTGATGTAGCCGTTGCGCCCGCCGATAAGAATCCAGGAATACGCACCGATGAACGGCGGCGAGAGCAGCGAGATGACGATGCAGATTTCGACGACATTCTTGAACTTGATCTTGTAGAGCGTCATGAAGTACGCGACAATCGTGCCGATGATGACCGCGAGGATCGTCACGCAGGTCGTGACGGAGAAGCTGTTGATCATCGACTGATAGTAATACTTGCGGTCAAAGAAATGCGCGAAATTCTGCATGCTCCAGGCGCCGGTATCGGGGTCCTGGAAGGCACTGACAAACAGGGAGAACAGCGGGTAGATGAGGAACAGCGTAAAGACGCCGATGGACAGCAGCGTGATGCCCGTCCAGAAGTCCCAGTGTATTTTCCTACTCATCGCGCACCACACCTTCCATGAGACTGCGGCTGCCGTCCGGCAGGAACACATTAACCTTGGCAGGATTCGGCTTCAGCGTCACCGCGTCGCCGGCTTCGAGGATGTGTTCCGCATGGCCGAGGTCCTGGCTGTACTCGATGGATGGCTGCCCCGGCACGAGCATCTCCTCGGCAAAGGAAAGGCCGTAATTGATGTACTTGCCAAGGAACACCTTGCTGTGCACCCGGCAGCGCAGGCCCTGTCCTTCCGGCTGGATGGAGAACTCCTCCGGCCGCACCGAGATGATGACGTCCATGCCGGCTTTGGCATCAGGGCCGAGCGTCTCAAGCGGCATGACATAGCCATCCTGGAAGACGGCTGCCAGTCCCCCGCCCTCCGCTTCCGCCAGGCGTCCGCGGAACAGGTTGGAATGGCCGATGAACGTCGAGACGAAGACATTGTACGGGCGCGTATAAACCGTATGCGGCCGCGCCGTCTGCTGGATCTCGCCCTTCTTCATGACGGCGATGCGGTCAGAAATCGAAAGGGCCTCCTCCTGGTCATGCGTGACGTAGACCGTCGTGATGCCCACCTGCTTCTGCACTTCGCGGATGGCCGAGCGCATCTCGACGCGCAGTTTCGCATCGAGATTGGAGAGCGGCTCATCCATGAGCAGCACGCTCGGATGGATGACGATGGCGCGGGCCAGGGCCACGCGCTGCTGCTGGCCGCCCGAGAGCCGCTCCGGCAGGCGGTCCTGGTATTCCGTGATCTGCACGACATCGAGAATCTCATCGACCTTTTTCTTCATCTCATCCTTCGGCGTCTTGCGCAGCTTCAGGCCATATTCCACATTCTCGCGCACGGTCATATGCGGAAAAATCGCGTAACTCTGGAATACCATGCCGATATTGCGCTTGTGCGCCGGTATGTCATTAATCACCGTATCGTTGAAACGGATCTTGCCCCCTTCAATCGAATTGAAGCCGGCAATCATGCGCAGCAGTGTCGTCTTGCCACACCCGGACGGTCCCAAGAGCGTGAAGAACTCGCCGTTCTCGATATGCTCGGTAAGCCCGGGGATAATCGTCAGGCTGCCGTACCGTTTGATGACCTGATCGACATGAATCGCAACACTCATGCTATCCCCTCCCCAATTTCCTGATGGAACGCTGTAATTCTGTAAATAAAATTCTGACATATCTGATTTATTTTCATTATAAAAAAATAAGCAGGATGGAACAATCCAAAATCCTGCAATAATATCGCCAAAACTGAACGCTAAACGTTTACTATCGGAGAACACAACCCTCACCCGTGTTTCCGATGCCATTTCCAGCTCAGCAGCATGTGATGAAGGGCCATGACGGGGTGGTAAAAGAGCATGCGCCAGCCGCCATAACGCATGACGCGGAGGATCTGGCGGCGTTTTTCCGGCGCGTAGCAATGGATGGGGCAGACACTGCAAAACGTCTTCTCCGCCATGCGCGGACAGTGACGAATCCGCGCCAGCGCGTAATCCGCGAGTTCCTGGCATTCCGGGCAGAGCATCTTCCCCTGACGCTCATGATGATGACCGCGGCAATACAGGCGGATGATTTCCTCCACCGTCCGGCATTCCTGCTGCCGCTTTTTTTCCACAGACTGTTCTTCCATCGCTTCACCTCCTGTCTTGTTTTCCGTTTACGTTTCAGTTTACCGGAAAACGGCGCAGAAGGACGTAACGGTTGTTACGCTGGCGCATTTATCCACCGTCCAACGTGCAATCTGTGGATAACACAAGATGTTTATCACAACTTATCCACAGATTGCACAAGTTTTATCCCCAGAAACTGTGGACAAAAAAATACTGCCGCATCCAAATCCAAGGATGCGGGCAGTATTCTGTCCCAGGTGCAAATGCCTCAGCGTTCTGTGGAAGAAGCTTCCCCGGCCGGAGCCGTCTGGAAAAGGGAAATGACAAAGCCGAAGGCCGCGCCGCAGAGCGCGGGGATCACCCAGCCCATCATGAGGCTGTAGAACGGGATGTACTGGCTCAGGATGTTGTTGAGCACCGTGACATGCACACCCGCAGCATTGAGGCCGTCAATCAGCGAGAAGGCCAGCGTGAAGTCAAGGGCGCCCTGATAGATGCTCTTGCGCCAGCCGATGAAGCGGTCAAAGAGTGAGAGCAGGACAAAGACGATGACGAGCGGATAGATCGTCACGAGGAACGGCACGGCCAGCGCGATGATCTGCGTCAGGCCGATATTGGAAGCCGCAAAGCTGAACAGCGTGAATAAGAGCAGCAGGCGCTCATACGAAATGCGGTTCTTGAGGAGCTTGTTGAAGAACCACGCGCCGCCTGAGAGCATGCCGCAGCTCGTCGTCAGGCAGGCCAGGATGATGATGGCGGCGAGCAGGCCGTTGCCGGCCGGGCCGAAGAAGAGGCCGACGGCACTTGCAAGCAGCTGGCCGCCGTTGGCAGAGTGCCCCAGCACCGAAGCGCTCGTCGCACCGAGATACGCCAGCGAACCGTAGACACAGGCCATGAGCGTAACGGTGATGAGTCCGGCGAACAGGCAGATGCGGCCAATGGCCCGGTTATCCGTGACGCCGCGCATGCGCACGGCATTAACGACGAGTGTGCCGATGGCGATGGAAGCCAGAAGGTCCATCGTCTGATAGCCGTCCTGGAAGCCCTGGGCAAACGGCGATGCCACGTAGTTGCCCGTCGCCGGCAGGATATCCCCGAGCGGCGCCGCAAACGACTTGGCAAAGAGCACGGCCAGCACGATGAGCAGCAGCGGCGTCAGGACCTTGCCGACACGGTCGATGAGCTTGTTCGGATTGAGCGACAGATAGTAGCTGGCGCCGAAGAAGAGTGCCGTGTAAACAGCCTGCCCGATGGTCAGGCCATCGTCGCCGAGGAACGGGCGGATGCCGATCTCAAACGAGACGGCTCCCGTACGCGGCACGGCAAAGACCGGGCCGATGCAGAGATAAAGCACGACGAGCAGCGCCGTCGCGAACCACAGATACGTCCGGCGGTTGATGAGTTCGATGTACTTGCCGCCCTGCAGGGCAATGGCTGTGATGCCGAGCAGCGGCAGGCCCACGCCCGTGAGCAGGAAGCCGGCCATCGCAGTGAGTGTATGATCGCCAGCGGCCTGTCCAAGGGCTGGCGGGAAAATCAGGTTGCCCGCACCGAAAAAGATGGAGAACATCATGAAGCCGATGGTGAGCAATTCGCCGATCTTGAATTGATTCATAAAATCCCTTCTACCTTTCTAATCGTCTGGCTGACATCCACTGGCCGTCCACTCATGGTAAACACTTTTCTTCATAAAAAAAGTTCATGTCCCAAGAGCCCTGAACATGAAGGATTACAACCATAAAAATATGGCTATATTATAGCACAGCCGTTGCCGAAAAAGCAATAAAAAATCGAATATTGTGTAACACCGTAAACTTCCCGAAATCGCGGGAAATGGAAATATGCTATAATGGGAGGGAAATGCATGGCTCACGATGAGCCGGAAAGGAACGATGATACCATGGCAGAAGAAGAAAAACACGCAAAGACCGGCGACGATCCCACCGTCATGCAGCCGCACGGACGAGAACAGCAGATCAAAATGGAAATCCTCGATATGATACACAGCGGCGAAAGCCCCTTCGACATCATCTACCACGTGGCAAAATGGCTCGAGAAGACGTCAGGAGAGCCCGGCTATGCCCAATACGTCGAGAACCAGATTCGCTCCATCTACGGGCTCGCGCTCGAGCATGTCAAGCCCATGCAGAACGAACTGCACGAAGTCGAAGAACGCCTCAAGCGCATCGAGGCCTCATACAAGAATCCAGCCTTCACCGAAGAAGAGCACATCCGCATCGGCTTTGCCATCGAGCGTCATAAGCAGAACATCGAACGCCTGAAGATCCTGATCCAGAAGGCCGAGGCCGATCATACAAAGATGATCATCGAGAAAAATTGAGAAAAAGAAAGACCCCTGTGCTCTGGCCGATCCTGTCAGCCAGATCCAGGGGCATAAAATGTCTTATTCTTTTTCGTTCCTCAATCCAAAACGTAAACGGTTACGTCGCGGCGGCCAAAGTCCATCGCTGCACCGTAATCCTCCATGCAGAGGTCAATGCGGTCGCCGACAATGGCACCGCCCGTGTCTGCGGCAATCGCCTCGCCATAGCCAGGGATATAGAGGCGCGTTCCCAGGGGAATCACATCCGTATCCACGGCTACGACGCCGTACTGGGCAGGCAGGCCCGAGGCCGTGATGCCGCTGCCGCCGCCATCCCATGGCAGGTAAGCAGTTGCTTCCATCGTGTAAACGGCACTGTAGCGGGAAAGGCCGCGCGAGGTCTCCACCTGAGCCTGTGCCTCTTCCCGTTCACGCTGCATGGCCTGCAGCTTGGCTGCACTGTCCTTCAGTGATATGTCCATATTGGCATGTATTTTCGTGTCCAAACCCGGAGCTGCTTCCACATCCTCCGGCTGATAGCCCTGTTCGATGAGGGCATCGCGTACTGTCTGTTTGCTGGTCAGAACTTCTTTTTTCTGTCCCGCGTACTCGATGGTGACGGGGACCGCTCGATAAATCGTGATGTCGGTTGTCTTGTTGTCTAATTTCTGTAACTGGTATTCGTCTTTGGCGCTGAGTTTCACGCCTGCCCGCTCAATGAGGTATTCCGGGCTTCTGTGTATGCTGTTGAATTCAATGGTGCGTCCGTCGACATGAACCTGTACCTGATGCATGTCCGAGGGCATGCCCGCACGGGTGAAGCCTGTCGTCATCATCATCATGATAGCCAGTATCATGCAAAACAAAAATTTCTTTTCTACTTTTTTGTGTAAGGAAATGAGTCGCTTTAAACTCATTCAATCCCCCCTTTGTTATAGTGGGAACGCAAAAAGAACAAAATAAGTATAGCATGGACAAAAGGGTGATGTCAAATCACCCATGTTTTGTTCTACCACTTTCAGCTGTAATTAAGCTGAAAAATGGGATTTAAAAAGTGGTGAGGGAACATTTTATATGTTCCCTCACCACTTTTATGAGAATTCACTTAAAGTGCATATAAATTCTCCGCATTGCACGTCGTCACACGGGCGACTTCCTCAAAAGAAAGCCCTCGAAGCTCCGCCACCTTCGCTGCCACAAAGCGCACGAAGGACGGTTCATTGCGCTTGCCGCGCATGGGCACAGGTGCCATGTACGGCGCATCCGTCTCGACGAGCAGGCGCTCGAGAGGCATGGCCCGGACGATTTCCGGCAGTTTTGCCGCATTCTTGAAGGTCAGCGGGCCGTCGACGCCGAGATACCAGCCCAGTTTGAGGAGTTCACGCGCCATTTCGAGGCTGCCCGAATAACAGTGCAGGACGCCGCGAATCCCCCGGCCTTCCCGTTTGAGGATGGCCAGGGTGTCGCCATGGGCATCGCGGTCGTGGATGCAGACCGGCAGATGAAGCTGGCGCGCGAGGTCCAGCTGACGGATAAATATACGCTGCTGCAGCCGCCTTTTATCGGAATCTTTCTCCCAGTAATAGTCGAGGCCGATCTCGCCGATGGCCACCACTTCGGGCTTTGCCGCCCAGGCGGCGAGGATGTCGTCCTCGCGCGCCGTCATCTCGAACGCCTCTTCCGGATGAATGCCGACGCCGGCATAAAGCCCCTCATGTGCCTCGGCAAGCGTTACGGCCCGCTCCGAGGAAGCGAGGGTATCCCCCATATTGATCATGCGGGTCACGCCGGCTTCCCGTGCCCGCGCGATGACGGACTCGCAGTCCTCGGAAAACTTGGCATCGTTGAGATGCGTATGCGTATCGACCAGCTCGAAGCGGCCTGCTGCCTGCTCTGCCATCAGCGCACCTCGGTGCCGGCCGGCATGTCGACTTCGAGGATCTTGAGACCCTTGCCGTCGCTGGCCGCGAGGATCATGCCCTCGGATACGACACCGCGCAGCTTGGCCGGCTTGAGGTTGGCCACGAGCACGACGTGCTTGCCGACGAGTTCAGCGGGCTGATAGAACTTGGCAATGCCCGAAACGACCTGACGCTCAGGCTCCCCTTCACCGAGGCTCAGCTGGAGTTTCAGCAGCTTGTCCGCCTTCGGCACAGGCTCTGCTGCCGTGACCTCGGCCACGCGCAACTTGACCCTGCCGAAGTCCTCAATGCCGATGACGCCGGGGACGGCCTCCTGCGTCTCGTCTTTTTTCTCATTCTTGGCTTTCTTGTCTTTCTTGGCAGGCTTTGTCTGCACAGCCTCTTCCTTCTCCACTTCAATGCGCGGGAAGAGCTGTTCCGGCTTGCCCACCGTAATGCCTGCCGGTACGCCGCCCCACTGCTCGATATCCTCGATCTGCACGTCCTTGAAGGCCTGCGGCAGATTGAGCTGCTTCCAGATGCGCTCTGCCGTCTGCGGCATGAACGGCGAGATCAGCACGCTGATGATGCGCAGGGATTCCGTGAGGTTGTAGAGAACGTTGGCAAGCTCCTGTTTCTTTTCTGGATCCTTGGCAAGGGCCCACGGAGCCGTCTCGTCAATGTACTTGTTGGCGCGGCTGATGAAGGCCCAGATCTTCTTGATTGTCGCCGAAAGCTGCATATCGTTCATGTTCTCGCGGAAGAACGCGACCGTTTCCGCGGCATCGGCTTCGAGGGATTTGTCCACTTCGCTCTTGCCCTGCGGTGCGAGCACGACGCCGTCCTGGAACTTCAGCGTCATGTTGAGCGTGCGGTGCAGGAGGTTGCCGAGATCGTTGGCGAGGTCGGAATTGATGCGCTGGATCAGGGCATCGCGCGAGAAGTTGCCGTCCTGGCCGAGGTTGATTTCGCGCAGCAGGAAGTAGCGGATGGCATCGGCGCCGAATTCATCGATGAGGCCGTTCGGGTCGACGACATTGCCCTTGGATTTCGACATCTTGTCGCCGTCGACGATGAGCCAGCCATGACCGTAGACCTTCTTCGGCAGCGGCAGGTCGAGGGCCATGAGGATGCACGGCCAGATAATCGTATGGAAGCGGACGATTTCCTTGCCGACGAGATGAAGGTCTGCCGGCCAGTATTTCTGGAACTTCTCGGGGTCGTCAAGGAAGCCGATTGGCGTCAGGTAGTTCGTCAGCGCGTCGAACCAGACGTAGATGACGTGCTTCGGGTCGATGGGCACCGGGATGCCCCAGTCAAACGACGTGCGCGAGATGCAGAGGTCTTCGAGGCCCTGCTTGATGAAGTTGATCATCTCGTTGCGGCGCGATGCCGGCTGGATGAAATCCGGATGCTCCTCGATGTACTGGAGCACGCGGTCTGCATACTTGCTCATCTTGAAGAAATACGCTTCTTCCGAGACTTCCTGCACGGGACGGTGACAGTCCGGGCAGCAGCCGTTCTCATCGAGCTGATGCTCCGTCCAGTAGCTTTCGCACGGCGTGCAGTAGAGGCCCTTGTACGAGCCCTTGTAGATGTCGCCCTTGGCGTAGATGCGGCGGAAGACCTCCTGCACGACGCGCTGATGGCGCTCCTGCGTCGTGCGGATGAAATCATCGTTGCTGATGTCGAGGCGTTTCCAGAGATTCTGGAAGCCCGCAACGATCTTGTCGACGTATTCGATTGGCGTCACGCCGGCTTCTTCTGCCTTCTGCTGAATCTTCTGGCCGTGCTCATCCGAGCCCGTCAGAAAAAAGACATCGTCGCCGATCAGGCGGTGAAAGCGGGCAATGGAGTCCGCGATGGTCGTGCAGTACGCATGGCCGATGTGGAGCTTGGCGCTCGGATAATAAATCGGCGTCGTGATATAAAATGGTTTCTTTTCTTTCATGAGACTTCCTCCTCCGCGGCCGCTAATGGAACGCCCGCTCACTTTGTTGCCCCCTTATTATAAAACACTTTGACAGGATTGGGCAACTAAACCGTCTGACCTGCCCTCACTTGAGGCAGGCTTCAAAAATAAACTGGTTGGCCAGTACATTCATGTTGGCCGAATTGATGTCAGCCGCTTCATCGAACATCTGCCATGCCTTGTCATATTTCTTCTGGCGGATGTAGGCCACGGCCAGCGCATTCTTGGCATCTGCTGTCTGCGGCGTCAGGCGCAGCGTTTCCTGGAACGAATGGATGGCGTCCTTCTCGTGCTTCTGAGCGAGCTCGATGAGCCCGCGGTTGTACCAGGCCTGCATGAACTCCGGATTGCGCGCGATCATCGCCTCATAGCTCTTGAGCGCATCCTTGAGGTGTCCCGTCTGATGCTGCGTCAGCGCCAGGTCATAGTAGGCGGCCGAAGACTCCGGTGCGAAATGGATGGCCTGGTTGAAATCCTGCTCTGCCGCCTTGTAATCCTGACGGTTGAAATAGACGATGCCGCGGTAGAGATAAGCGCCGGATTCATCGGGCATCTCGCGGACCTTCTTCTCCGCAGCGGCGAGCGCGGCATCCGAACCGTCCGGTGCCTGCGCTTCCTGCCAGAGCCAGAGGATCTCCTGGCCATAGCGCGTCCCCGGCACGGCCCAGACGCCATTGAGCCCCGTCCACTTCGTCACCTGGCCGTAAATCTCCGGACGGTTCTCCTTCAGCAGCTTATAGCGCGGGTCGACGAGGGCCGTATGCGGCAGTTCCGTGCTCGCATAGGCCAAAAGATGCTGGATGTGCGCACGCACGCCGAGCTGCGGCGTTGCAAAGCTCAAACCCGGTTCACGATTGCCCGTCGCACCGAGCCCACAGAAATTGTTCTGTTTGGGCGAGACATCCCCGCCATAGGCAAAGAAGCCCGTCTCCTTCAAGGCCTGGCAGAGCGCCACATCAGGGCGGATGCCCTCGCGGCCGGCTTCCTCATAATAATAGCGGACGATGTCCTCGACGGAACAGTTGAGTTTCGGCTGCGGGTTGCGCTTCTCGATGAAATGCACCATCTGTTCCTGCGTGGCCTCTGCCGCTCCCATGATCGTGATGGTATCGGCCGCCGCGGCTGCCTCCAGCATGGGCTCGGCATACGGCTTGGCCAGGCGCCATTTGACGGACTGCATGGCCTTCTTGTTGGGCTCTCCCGGCATCACTTGCGGGAAGTCCGGCCGCCCGGGAATGGTCCTGACGGACGCCTTGGCAGGAACGCTGCTCTGCGTTGCCGCCTCTGCCAGAGGCTGCTGCGTCGCCGCGGGGGCCAGCAGCAGGCCGCAGGCCGCCGTCGAGATCAGGAACCAGCGCGAGATATTCATAGAAAAACCTCCATTGCATGTGCATGAATCTGCATCATTTTCTTGATCCTTTCCATTATACCATATGCTGTCACGCGTCATGGACCTCAAAATGGCAAAAGAAAAGCCCTCCGGCAGACCGGAGAGCAGATTAAGGGGAAATAGGGGAAAGGGGCCGCAGGCCCTTGTGCGCACTCAGGCACGCGGCCCGGTAGAATCACGCACGATCAGGGTATTCTCGAGCGTGATGCGCTTGCTTTTGCCGCCGTGGATCATCTCAACCAGCACGACAGCGGCATTGCTGCCCAGTTGGAACATATTCTGATCCATCGTCGTGATTTCCGGCTCGATAAGGCTCGCGAGCGTGATGTTATCGTAGCCGACGATGGACATATCATCGGGGATGCGCAGGGAACGGTCCTTGCAGGCCTTGATGGCGCCCGTGGCCATGAGGTCGTTGCAGCAGAAAATGGCCGTTGCCTCTGTGCGCGGCAGGATGTCGTAGAGGCGGTTGCGGGCAGCCGTGACCGTCTCGATGCTGTTGCCCTCGCCGATATCCACGATATCCTCTTCATGGAAGCATTTCTTCTCCTGCATGAGCGAGCGGTACGCCTCTTCCTTGATGGTATAGGAATCCGAGTGATCACCGCGCACAAAGAGGATGCGCCGGTGCCCGAGTTCCATTAGGTATTCGAGCGCCTGACGCGTCCCGAGCGCCTCATCATTCGTCACATAGGAGACATTTGGGATGCGGCGGTAGCCGTTGATGAAGACGAGGGGCACCCGCTTGACGAGACGGCGGTAAAAGGTTTCGCGCATGCCCTGCGTATTCGGGCTGATGACGATGATGCCCGATACATTGCGGGACACAAGCGTCTTGATGCATTCCATCTCCAACTCGGGGTCATTCTGCGCGCAGTTGAGCAAGAGCGTGAAGCCCTCCTTGCGCACGGCCTTCTCAATGCCGTCAATGACTTCCGCGAAGAACATATTGTAAAGGCCCGGCACGACGACACCGATGGTCGAGGAGCGCTGCATATTGAGTTCGCGGGCCTGCACATTCGGCACGTACTGCAGTGCCTCAATGGCCGCCTGCACGCGGTCCCGCGTCTCGCTCTTGACGGGATAATTCCCATTGACGACGCGCGAGACGGTTGCGACCGAAACACCGGCCGCTCTGGCGACATCGACAATCGTCGCTTTCTTCGTTGCTTCCATTTTCTTTCCTGCTTTCTGGATTACGGACGCTCAGGCTCACGCCTCATCCACATGAGCGACGAAGCGGTCGAAGGCCTCCATGCCCTGCGGATTGCGCTTGTACACGCCGGCATGGGTCAGGACAGTCTCGAATACCTTGCCGATTTCCTGCTTGAGGATACCTGCCACCTGGTCTTCCGTAACGTTCGGATATTTCTTACGCAGCATCTTGTACCAGTCTGCATGGCTGGCGATTTCCGGCATGCCGGAAATGTCTTCCGTGCCCTTGACGAGTTCCTGTCCGACAGCCGCCATCTCCTTCTTGAGGCGTGCAGGCAGGACGGCAAGGCCCATGACCTCGATGAGGCCAATGTTTTCCTTCTTGATGTGATGCACTTCCGCATGCGGATGGAACAGGCCGAGCGGATGCTCCTTCGTCGTGCGGTTATTGCGCAGCACGAGATCAAGCTCATAAAGATTGCCGCGGCGGCGCGCAATCGGTGTAATCGTATTGTGCGGCGTGCCGTCCGTCTCTGCCAGGATCTCCACGCTCGGGTCGCTGTACGCACGCCAGGACTTGAGGATCCTGTCGGCCAGAGCCGTCAGCTTCTCACGGTCCTCGCCCTGCAGGCGGATCGTCGACATCGGCCATTTCACGCGGCCGGCCTTGACGTCCTCAAAGCCCTTGAAGTGATACGTTTTCTCGATTGGGGCCTTGGCCATCGCAAAGGTATAGCGGCCGCCCTGATAATGATCGTGGGACAGGATGGAACCGCCGACAATCGGCAGATCGGCATTGGAGCCGAGGAAGTAATGCGGGAAAATCGTCACGAAATCCAGGAGATTCTCAAAGGATTTGCGCGATACCTTCATCGGCACATGTTTGCGGTTCAAGACGATGCAATGTTCATTGTAATACGTGTAGGGGGAATATTGCAAGAACCAGCGGTGTGCCGAGAGGCGCAGCGGAATCAGGCGGTGCGTCTCTCGGGCCGGATGGCCGGGGTGACCGGCATAGCCTTCGTTCTCACGGCAGAGCAGGCATTTCGGATAGCCCGAGGACGGTGCGCTCTTGGCCTTGGCGATATCGCGCGGGTCCTTCTCCGGCTTGGAGAGATTGATCGTGATATCGAGGTCGCCGTATTCCGTGGCCGTCTTCCAGATGATGTTCTTGTCGATGCGGTCCTTGCGGATGTAGTTCGAAGCGATGCTGAGCTTGTAGAACTCATCCGTTGCGGCTTTCGGGCTGCGTGCATAATCGTTGCGGAAGCGGCGGACGACCTCAGACGGGCGCGGCATCACGCAGTCCATGATGCGCGTATCAAAGAGGTCACGCTCCTCCGTCGTATTCTCGATGATGCCTTTCTCCGCTGCATAGTCGAGCATGTTGTCGAGGATGGGCATGGCCGTCGGCAATTCTTCATCGATGAGCTCCGGCTCGAATGCATCGACCTTGAGCACGTCGATGAGGCGGTTGGCCGCATAGTAAAAGTCATCCTCGTTGATCAGCGTATTCTGCCTGGCAAAATTCAGCAGGCGGTTGATTTCCGTATTGATTGACATGATGATTCCCTCCAGATCGATCCTGCAAGCCAGAACCGCAGACGAAGGATTCCCCCGCCTGCGGTATCTGCACCTGTCTTATTTCTCGTAACCGTTCGGATGCTTCTGATGCCAGGTCCAGGCCGTGCCGATGACCTGCTCGACATTCGTGTACTGTGGCTTCCAGCCGAGGATCTTCCTGGCCTTCTCGGAAGACGCGATGAGCTGGGCCGGGTCACCTGCGCGGCGTGCACCCATCTCGACCTTGATGTCCTTGCCCGTGGCCTTCTTGGCTGCCTCGATCATTTCCTTGACCGAGAAGCCCTTGCCGTTGCCGAGATTGAAGATATTACTCTCGCCGCCCTTGCGCAGGTACTCGAGTGCCAGTACATGAGCGTCGGCCAGATCGATGACGTGGATGTAGTCGCGCACGCACGTGCCGTCCGGCGTCGGATAATCATCGCCGAAGATCGTGATGTGGTCGCGCTTGCCGAGCGGGACCTGCAGGATCAGCGGGATCAGGTGCGTTTCCGGATGATGGTCTTCACCGATGGAGCCGTCATCGATGGCACCGGCTGCATTGAAGTAACGCAGCGATACGTAGCGGATGCCATTGGCGCGGCTGACCCACTTCATCATCTTCTCCATCGTGCGCTTCGATTCACCGTACGGGTTCGTCGGGTTCGTCTCATCATCTTCCATGATGGGTACGCGCTTCGGCTCACCATAGACGGCAGCCGTCGAGGAAAAGACGATCTTATCGACATGATGGCGCACCATGGCTTCAAGCAGCACCTGCATGCCATACACATTGTTGTTGAAGTACTTCAGCGGCTTCTCAACGCTTTCGCCGACGAGGGAATTGGCAGCGAAGTGAATGACGGCCTCAATCTTGTTTTCCGTGAAGATCTTGTCGAGCACATCCTTATCGCGGATGTCGCCTTCATAGAACTTGGCCTGCGGGTTGAGGGCATCGCGATGACCCGTCTGCAGGTTATCGACGATGACGACATCCTCCCCCTTCTTTACCAGCTGATGTACTGCGTGCGAACCAATGTAACCGGCGCCGCCACAAACAAGAATAGACATGGCTATGCTTCCTTTCTCTTATATCCAAATTCCAGTATCGACAACACTAAACACTATTATAAGCGAATAAGCAAAATCAGTCAGCAAGGCGGTGCGTGCCGTCTGCAATGCTGGCTACCACGAAGCTCGGTGCATAGCCGATTTTCTTTGTGTAAGCCTCGCCGACATTCTTCTTGAAGGCCTCAATGGCATCATTCTTGACCAGGCTGACCGTCGAGCCGCCGAAGCCGGCCCCCGTCATGCGGGAACCGATGACACCCTCCTGCTGCCAGGCAATCTCAGCCAGTGTATCGAGTTCCTTGCCCGTGACTTCATAGTCATCGCGCAGGGAGAAATGCGATTCATTCATCAGACAGCCGAATTCCTTGACGTCGTCGTTTTCCAGTGCCTTGACGGCAGCCAGCGTGCGGTTGTTCTCATAGACCGCATGGCGGGCACGATGGCGCTCGAGGACTTCCTCGATGTGTCCGGCAATCTGATTGAACTCATCATTGCCGAGTTCGCCGAGGGCCGTGAGGTCCGGCTTGACTTCCTTGAGCTCGTTGAGCGCATGCTCGCACTGTGCGCGGCGCACGTTATACGCACTCGAAGCCAGGCTGTGCGGCTTGTTCGTATTCGTGATGACGATGCTCGCATCCTTGAGGGCAATCTTGCTGTAACGGTACGACAGCGTATTGCAGTCCAAGAGGATGGCACAATCCTTCTTGCCCATGCCGACGGCAAACTGGTCCATGATGCCGCAGTTGACGCCGACGAACTGGTTCTCAGCCTTCTGGGAGAGCTTGACCATCTCAATCATGTCGAGCTTGAAGTCAAATGCTTCATTGAGGATGACCGAGGTCAGGACTTCCAGCGAAGCGGAGGACGAGAGGCCTGCGCCGGCCGGCAGCGTGCCGTAGATCAGGATGTCAAAGCCATGCGTGGCTTTGTGGCCGGCCTTCTCGAAGACGTCGACGACGCCCATCGGGTAGTTGGCCCAGTTCTTCGCTGCATCGTAGGCAAGCCCCGTCATCGGGAATTCGATGATGCCCTTGTCCGCAAGGTTCATGGAATACATTCTCGTCGTCATGTCCTCGCGGTCCGCAACCAGTGCGTACGTACCGAGGGAAATTGCACAGGGGAATACATGGCCTCCGTTATAGTCGGTGTGCTCACCAATCAGGTTGACACGCCCCGGAGAAAAGTAGCTGCGCGTTGCCTTCTCACCGAACTGCTTCGTGAACTCTTTTTTCATCTGCTCTAAGATTTCCATGTTGTAACCCTCCATCGCGTTTTCTTGTGTTTGCCAAGGAACATCCTAGTAAACGTTTTCTTGTTCCCCTTAAAATATGGTGCAAACCCATGGAAGTTCTGATTTGCACCATCTTTTTTCTTGTTGTCTCTAGTTTACCGCGTCTTCGTTGTATTGTCAAGTATTATTGTAAACGTTTTCTAGTTCTTTTTCTATGAAAATCCAGGCGCTTCAGGCGAGGAACGCACGCAGCAGGGCCATGAGGGCTTCCTGATCCTCTGCGCCCATCGTTTCGCGGGCCGAATGCATGGCCAGGATGGGCACGCCGACATCCATCGTGCGCACCGGCACGAGCGCCGAGGCAATGGAGCCAAGCGTCGAACCGCCACGGCTGTCGCTGCGGTTGACAAAGAACTGGCAGGGAATGTCGTGCGAGGCGCAGAGTTCCTTTATGATGGCCACTGCTTCAGCATCGCCGGCGTACGACTGGCTCGCCGCCTGCTTGATGGCAAGGCCGCCGCCGAGGACCGGACGCACGACGGGATCGCTCTTCTCGATGTAGTTCGGGTGCACGGCATGAGCGACATCGACGGATAACAGGAACGCCTCGCCGAGGTCGCGCTGCATCCGTTCCTCATCCAATGACAGGCCGCGATAGATGCGGGACAGGAGTGCCGGCAGCACAAGCGAGCCTGCGCCCTGCTTCGTGCGGCTGCCGACCTCCTCGTTGTCAAACAGCGCCACGAGGCGGATGCCTGCGAACTGCTCCGCTGCGCAGAGACCCTTGAGGCAGGCGAATACCGAGGTCAGGTTGTCAAGGCGCGGAGAAGAGATCATTTCGCCAGCCAGGCCGAGCACCGTCCCCTGCTCGGCCGGATACGTGCTGAGCTCATAGGAGAGGATATCATCTTCGGGGACGCCGAGCTCCAGTGCCAGCCACGACAGGAAGTATCCCGCCGTCAGGCCCTTCTGACGGCCAAAGGCAGCCGCCAAGGGCAGCATGTCCTTCTGCGGATTCAGCGCCCCCTTTTCGTTGACCTCACGGTCCATATGGATGGCGAGACTCGGGATTGTCAGGAGCGGGCGGCCGATATCGACGAGGCGCGTCTCCGGATGGAACGCGTCGAGGCCGCGCAGCACCACCTTGCCTGCCAGCGAAAGCGGACGGTCGAGCCATGAACGCAGGATGAGGCCGCCGTACCGTTCGACATTCAGGAGTCCGTAGCCTTCCTTGAGCATGCCCGCCTGCGGCTTCAGGCGCAGGCAGGGAAAATCCGTATGCGCAGCGGCCATACGCAGCGGACCGTCCTGCCCGCCCACGGCAAATGCCAGCAGCGTAGAGCCGTAAACCGACACGTAATAGCGGCCGCCTCGCGAGAGATGCCAGTCATCCGACCACGACAGTGCCGTAAAGCCGGCGTCTTTCAGAAGCTCCTCGCTACTCTGCACCGTGTGGAACGGCGACGTGCTGTCGGCGATGAAATCCAGGAGATTACGTATTGTCTGTTTCATAGAAGTTTCCTTTCCCGGGCCTCTTGCCCATCAAAAAAGGCCGCCGCATGGCGGCAGCCTGCATCCATTCTTTGTCAAATGCCTTCCGGCGAACCGGCATCGGCAGCCAGCAGGGCAGCGTAGACGTCGCGGCGGCTCATGCCGAGCGTCTTGGCCGTCTGGCGCATGGCCTCCTTCTTGCTGACGCCTTCTGCCATGAGCTGCTGGCAGAGTGCCACGGGGTCCTGCGGCGATTCCTCCGCCTCCGCCAAAGTTTCTGCATCGGCGCCGGCCACCACGATGACGAATTCCCCGCGCGGCTCGTGTTCCTCGTAATATGAGAGGAGCTCAGCCAGGGTGCCGCGGCGGAACTCCTCGAATTTCTTCGTGAGCTCGCGCCCCAGAGCCGCCCGGCGGCCGCCGCCGAGCACGGCAGTCATTTGGCGCAGCGTGTTCTTTAGGTGATGCGGTGCCTCGTAAAAGATCAGCGTGTCACGGTACGAGCAGACCTCCTTGAGAATCTCCTGCTGCTTCTTAGCCGTCTTGGGCAGGAAGCCGACGAAGGTGAACCGCGTCGTATCGAGCCCGGAGCAGATGAGTGCCGAAAGTCCGGCATTGCAGCCCGGAAGCGGCGAGACACGCACGCCCTGCGCAATGGCCAGCGCCGCAAGATGGCTGCCGGGATCGCAGATGCCCGGCAGGCCGGCATCGCTGACACAGAGGAGGTCGTGCCCCTCCAGCAGCCATGCGACGAGCTCCGGTCCCTTTGTCAATTTGTTGTGCTCGTGATAGCTCGTCAGTCGCGTATGGATATCGAAATGCGTCAGGAGCTGGCGCGTATGCCGCGTGTCCTCGGCGGCAATCAGCTCCACCTCCGACATCATGCGCACGGCACGGTACGTCATATCTTCCAGGTTGCCAATGGGTGTCGCACAGAGATACAGCGTCCCCGGCTCATTCCGTTCTTCAGTCATCATAGCGTCAATCTCTTTCTGTCAGTCCGTAAATCTTGCGGATGGCCTCCGTATAGCTGCCATCCTCCTCATGCACGATGAGCGGCGGCAGGACCTTGAGCCCTCCGGGGGCAGCGCCGACCACGGCTTCCACGAGCATCATGTTCGGAGCCTTCCCGGCCTTGGGCTGTACCATCTGCAGCCGCTTGGCCTCCATCTGATGTTCATGCAGTGCGACGAGGATTTCTCCGAGTCGCTCAGGCAGATGGACCATTGCAAAGCGGCCGCCGAATTTCAGCGCGTAGCGGGCCGCCGTCACGACATCGTCGAGCGTCGCCGTGAATTCATGGCGCGCCCGTGCCACGCCCTGAATCCTGTTGGCCTGTCCATGTGCGACGGGCCGGTAAGGAGGATTGGCCAGCACAACATCGAACGTTTCGGCCGGATACATGCCCCGGATGGCCCGATAATCTCCCTCGCGCACCGTGATCTTGTGCTCCAGCTCATTCATCCAGACATTGCGGGACGCAAGCTCGGCCATGACAGGGCTTAGCTCCACGGCTTCCACATGGGTGACTTCATCGGCCATGATGAGCGGGATAACGCCCGTACCCGTGCCGAGTTCCAGGACATACTGGCGCCGGTGAAAGCGCGGGAAATGTGCCAGCAGCACGGCGTCCAGCGAAAAGCAGAACTCCTGTGTGTTCTGGATAATGTGGCGGCCGCTCTTCATGAGGTCGTCGAGGCGCTCATGCGGCTTCAGTTCCGGTTCTCTCATGATTTCTGCTCAGGCTGGCCGCCATTCTCACGCGGCGCGCGCGGTGCACGCGGGCGGCGTTTCTCACGGGAGCGCGTCTGACGCTCCTGTCCCGCACCGCTTTCCTTGCTGGTGTCGCGCGGGCGGCGTGGACGACGGCGGCGCGACGGCGCTTCTCCCTGCCCGTCCTTGCTTTCCCGGGTGTCTCGCGGCTGGCCGTTCCGGCTGCTGCGCGAACGGCGCGACATGCGCTCACGGTCACCGCGCTCCCCGCGGCTGCGCGGCGCGCGGCGTTCCGAGCGGTGTTCTCCCTGCTGCTCAGTCCGTTCTGCTGCCGCAGGCTTCGCCTCTTCGCCGCAGTCCTCATCCTTCTCGATGACATCCTCCCAGGCGGCAACAATGGTCCGGCTGTTGTCCAGAAGGATCGTCGCCGTGCGGCGCTGCTGGTTCAGCGAAATGACCTTGCCCTCGCCGTCGACCGTGACGACACGGCCGCCCTGCTGCGGCGGCTGCACCTTCGGCGTCTTCTTGTGGCACTGGCCGCAATAACAGTCACTCTCGTACTTGAGGCAACACATGAGACGTCCGCAGATGCCCGAGATCTTCGTCGGATTCAGCGACAGATTCTGTTCCTTGGCCATGCGGATGGACACCGGCTCAAAATCGCCGAGGAACGTCGCACAACAGAGCGGGCGGCCGCAGCAGCCAATCCCGCCCATGAGCTTCGCCTCGTCGCGGACACCGATCTGGCGCAGCTCGATGCGCGTGCGGAAGACGGAGGCAAGATCCTTGACGAGATCGCGGAAATCGATGCGGCCATCCGCCGTGAAGTAAAAGATAATCTTATTGAGATCGAACGTGTACTCGACATCGACGAGTTTCATCGGCAGCCCATGTTCCCGAATCTTCTTCTCGCAGATGCCGAAGGCGTCTTTCTCCCGCTGCTTGTTGTCCGCCACGCGCTGCAGATCCTGCTCGTTGGCCACGCGCTGAACAACCTTCAACGGCTGCGTGACCTCTTCTTCCGAAACTTCACGCGGCCCGATGACCGTCAGGCCGCACTCCACGCCGCGGGCCGTTTCGACCACGACGCGCTGCCCCAGCTCAATTTCAAGCTGCCCGGGGCTGAAATAATAAATCTTTCCCGCTTGCTTGAAGCGGACACCGATGATCGTATGCAAAATTTCCTCCTGCTCGTTCAATTACGTATCTGAACCACATCGCGCATGCGGATGTGGAAACCTTCCATCAAGAGACGCAGATTCACATTGCTCTGCAGGCGGTGCTGCGTCTCACGCACCAGGGCCAGCAGAGAAAAGATGACGGGTTCCGGGAACGATGGCAAAAGTGCCAGCAGACGCGCCCGGACATCCTTATGGTAAATGAGGCTGCTGCCGCCATCCTCATACAGCACCAGCATATCGCGCAGCATCATGTTGAGATACAGGAACCATTCCGAAAGCGTCTCGCGGTCAAGCTCGCCCATCTCCTGCGAACGCTTCCAGACTGATGTCATATCCATCTGCGGAAGCTTTGCAAGGAAATCCAGCGCATCATCGCGGCGCGACAGGCCTTCATGCTCATGCAGGGCAATGGCACGCCCGATGCTGCCGTCAGAAAGAGAAGCGAGTTCGTGCGCCTCCTCTGCAGCAATGCCCCGCTGCGCCAGTGCACGCACGATGGCATCTTCCGGCACCGTGCCGAACGAGAGTGGCATGCAGCGCGACAAGATCGTATCGAGCAGGGAACTCCTGGCTCCCGTGACCAGAAGAAACGTCACCGCTCCCTCCGGCTCTTCCAGCGTCTTTAAGAGGCTGTTCTCCGCCGCCTCATTCATGCAGTCCGCATCGTCAATGAGGACGACGCGCTGCTTCGACAGTACGGGATAACGCGATGCCTCGACCTGCATCGAACGGATGGCGTCGATGCGGATGACCGCCGCGCTCTTGCCCGTACGCTCCGGCAGGACCTCCAGATAATCCGGATGCGTGCCAGACGCCATGGCCCGGCAGGACGCACAATGGCCGCAGGGACCGTCCTCCGCCTCACACAGGAGAGCAGCAGCGAGAACATGCCCGAGCTTTTTCTTGCCGACACCATCAGGGCCGGTCAGCAGCACGGCATGCGGCAGCCGATGCTCGCGCAGCATCGTCCGCAGCTGCATCTTCTGCGCCTCGTGCCCCGCGATATCCTCCCAATGCAGTTCCATATGCGCGGCTCCTCTCCATCGTCCTTACGTTCGCACCCACCCGCAAGCGTGCGCATCTCTATAGATTATACCGTCCGCCATGTTTTTTCGCAACAGACTTATTCAGGCGGAACGCGCCTCAGCTCTCACCGGAGGCCGTACGTCCATGCTGCCTCTCACGGACATCGCCGATATACCCGACGGGCAGCAGATGCAGGACGCCGAGGATCTCGCTCATACGCACGGCGACATAAAGATCGAAGCGCACATCAGGATCCGAAAGATCCTTCTCGAGGAGCTGTGCAATCTTATCATAACGGTAGCGCACCGTATTGACATGCACGAACAGCATCTCCGCTGCCGCCTTGTAGTTGAAATTCGTCTCCATCAGGAGCTTCAGGGTAATCAGGAAATCCGCATCGTTCTCGCGATCATAATCCATGATGCGCCCCAGCGTGCGGCGGCAAAACGTCAGCACGGGCTCCATGCCGCCGGCAAACAGCGGCCGCAGCAGGCCGATATCCTGGAAGCATTTGCAGAAGCCCCGCCGGCTTTTCGTCTCACCATAAGCCAGTGCGACCTGCGCCTCCCGGTAAGCCACCTTCATCTCCCTGAGCGGATGGCGGTCACCGACACCAATGGAAAGCGAAATCCCGTAACGTTTTGAAAAGGACTTCTGCCAGCCGATGATGAGCGTCCTCAGACTGGAATCAACCTCTGACGGAGTGAGTTCCACCTGATCGCGCATATCCTGCAGGATCACGATGCCCTTGCCGCGCCAGAACAGCGGATACAGGGACAGATCACGATGCTTGCGTTCAAACTGCATCAGGCTGGCCTTGAAGTCCACCGCTGTGCTGTCAGTGACACTGTCGCCGAGGTCCACGAGCATCACATGGTAATCCTGCGAGGCATCGAGGCGGATATCAAAATCCGTCAGGATATCCTCGATGCGGAACCGCTGGCTCTCAAACGCCTGCGATAAAATGTCATTCGTCTTCTGCTCAACACGGTGCTGCACAGTAATCTCATTGCGCAGGAAATACGTGAGCGCCAGACGGGCAGGCTCTACCCCCTTCATGATTGCGGGGATATCCGCTTCCATCACCCGCCGGACCAGGAGATAGAGATGGGCCGCCGCATCGGGCAGGCTCACCTGCATGACCAGCAGCTGCTGGTCATGGATATAATGAAACTGATCGTCTGCAAAAGAAGGCAGGTGTTTGATGACCTGCCGCAGCTCTTCCCCAGCCGGCTTGCGCTCCGGGTAATATTCCATACCATCGTGCATGATGAAGAGGAGGTGCCGCTTAAGAGCAGTCTCCAAGAACTGACCCAAGGCACCAGCTCCCTGATTGATGGTTTCCTGCAAAAGTTCATACGCCTTCTGCCTCACCATACATCCTCCCTTTTCTTTAGAAAATACTTCCTTTATTATAACACATCAGGCATCATCAGACATTATTTCACTCATAAAGAATATCATTACCATAGAATCAAACAATCGTTTCCAAGAGAACACATAGAAAAAAGCGCAAATCACAGACTATCAAAAGCCCGGATTTACGCTTCTGCCACGCAGCTGCGGCCGTATAAGCAACAAGACAAAGGCGAGGCAGCGTTTGCTGATTCACCCCAGAATTTTTTTCGGCAAATGGCGGTTAAACCAGGCAATGACCCGGTCTGAAGCCGGCGTCAGGAGCATCCAGCTCAGGACCACGCAGCTGATGGAACCGGCTCCCACGACGACATCCGTCAGCCAGTGAGCCCCTGCCATGATGCGCGGCAAAGAGAACACGACCACCACGAGCGCACTCCAGAAAAACGCCTTGCGCCCGAAATACCGCAGCATGAAAAACGAAAAGATCATGAGCATCATACCGTGGTCACCCGGAAAACTCGTACTCGACCAGTCCTTGGCCGGCCAGCCTGTCAGTTCGGAGACGCGCAGCACCGAGACGCCCTGCAGGGAGAAGAATTTGGTCGGGCTCGGACGGCTGAAATCCATGGCCATGTCAAACTGCTTCGCAATGACGGCCGTGACCAGCATCGTCAGGCCGATGCAGACCATCCAGCGCTTGCCCGCGCGGTTCTGCCGACGGTAATACTGATAAAAGATGCCCAGCATGAACAGGAACGCCACGGCATCAAACGGACGCAGATTCGTGAAGGCCACCAGATAACGGAATGCCACGCTCTCGCCCAGCAGATGATTGAAATAAAAAAACACACCGGCATCGACCTGATACCAGAATCCCGACTGAGCCGGGATCAGCCAGCTCATAAACAGCAGCGCTCCCAATATCGTCAGGGCAAACACCGCAATCCATCGTTTTGTAGACAACGCACTCTTCCTTTCCTTGCACAGACAGAAAACGCAGTACCGTTCTCCACCCATGAACCTTTAGACGCTTTATTATAACACGTATCTCTTAGAAAAGAAAAAGGCGCGCCAATTACATGCCGTCACTTGAGGCCTGTTGGCACGGAGGGGCTGCCTGTGCAAAAGCGGAGCGTTCGTCAGACTGCGTAAAGAATGAATTTTTTTCCATCTGGAATCCTGTCAAAGAGCGTCGTTCAAGCGAAGCGCGTTTAGCTCCTTTGGCAGGCTGAATTGAAAGGAAAAAAATTCATTTAGCAGGATGACGCCGTGAAGCGTTGCACGGGCAGCCCGCCTTTGCTGCGTTCTCCCTGTCTTCCTTCACAAAGCAACAAGCCGCAATACAATGTTTCAGTGCGCTGCCTTGCGCTTTTCCCGCATGTAGCGCAGCACGGACAGTCCCGCCACAGCGCCCTCATGTACGGCCTTGGCCACCTGCAGCAAACCGCCCGTGCAGTCACCTGCCGCAAACAGCCCCGGCACATTCGTCGCCTGCGCTGCATCAACCTTCACATTCGCGCCGTCGAGCATTGCCCCGATCTTGCGCGCCAGCTCCGAGCTGCCCGCCGTACCGATGGCGAGGAAAAGCCCCTGCAGAGCCACCTGCTGCCCGCCAGCCAGCACCACGCGGCTCACGCGGTCCTCGCCCTCCACGGCCAGCAGCTTTTCCGTGCGCACCTCAACACCAGCCGGCACTTCAGGCGGCACCTCTCCATTCGTCAGCAGCAGGACATGCTTGGCATGCGGCAGCAGGATCTGTGCTTCATGCAGGGCATAATCGCCAGCCCCCACGACCGCAACCGTCTTGCCGCGATAAAAGAACGCATCGCAAATGGCACAGTAACTGACGCCTTTGCCCTCAAATTCCTTGAGGCCCGGCACCGGCAGCGTCCGGCGCGCAGCACCGGCGGCCAGCACCACGGCCGGCGCCTCAACGGCATCAGCGGCCAGTTCACCGCGGAACCCGTCAAACGTATCATTGAATGAAAGACCCAAAAGTTCCCCCGTCACGAAATGCACTCCGAGGCGGCGCGCACCTTCTGCCCCGCGGCGCAGGAGCTCGCGGCCGGAGATGGGTTCAGGGAAGCCGTAATAATTCTCGATTTTTTCCGCCTGAGAAAGGCCTCCCGTCTCAATGCCCTTTGTCACGATCGTCACATCCAGCCCGCCGCGGCGCGCATAAAGAGCAGCCGACACGCCCGCAGGGCCGGCACCAATAATGAGCACATCCGTTTTCATCCAAAATCCCTCCATCATTCAGCCCGACTCAATTTCTCTCATTCTAACCGCCCCTCTTCCAAGCGTCCGTGAGCCAGTCACAAAACGGGGCATCAGGCCCTGATAGCCCAGCGCAGCTTCGTCGAACGGGCACGGCTGTTCTCATAACATTCCTCGCGGCTCGGCCGGATGACCCCGTCCGAGATGTCCCGATAGATTCCCTGCTGATGAAAGGCCTTGAACGCCTTCTTGACAATGCGGTCCTCGCCTGAATGGAACGTCAGAATGGCGGCCCGTCCGCCCGGCTTCAGAGCATCCGGCAGCTTCGCCATGAAATCATAGAGCACCTCATACTCGTGATTGACGTCAATGCGCAGCGCCTGGAACACGCGGGCACTGCTCTTGCGGATCAGCTCCTTGCGGTCGGGCAGTTTTCCTTCCTCTGTGCGCGGCAGCCTGACTTTCTCCAAGGCCCGCTCAATCGCCTCATGCAGCTGCCGCGTCGTGCGGATGGCTGCACCGCGCTTCTCATCCTTGAGAATCTGCCGTGCAATCTCTTCGGCATAAGGTTCATCGGCATTTTCACGCAGCATGCCGATGAGTTCATCGCGGTCCATCTGTGCGAGGCGGTCAGCAGCCGAAATGCCTGCCTCCGGATTCAGGCGCAGGTCAAGCGGACCATCCGCACGATACGTAAAGCCGCGCTCCGGATTGTCGATCTGCATGGACGAGACGCCGAGATCGGCGAGAATAAAGTCAAACGGCCCCACCTCCTCCACGAGCTTGTCAATCTCACAGAAATTCATCCGGCGCAGGCTCCACTGTGCGTCCGTATATCCCTTGGCGCGGATGCGCGCCTCCGTCTTGCGCGATTCAATCGGATCGACATCGCCGCCGTAGAGATGACCTTCCCCCTTGAGCTCCTGCAGCATGGCCATGGTATGGCCGCCGTAACCCAGCGTGGCATCGAAGCCCTGCTCGCCCGGCTGGATGGCCAGCACGTCAAGGATCTCCCGGACCATGATGGGGATATGCGTGCCCGCCGGCGTATTGCCCTTGGCCCGCACATGCGCAATCTCCTCTCCGTAACGCTCCGGATTGAGTTCCTTGTATTTCTCCGCAAAATGGCGCGGATAGCGGCCGCTGTAATGGATGCGGCGCTTGTGGGCCTTTGGTGCCGCCTCGTCTGCCATCATGTCGCTGTCCTGTTTCTTTTGATCCTTATCTTCTCTATTTCCCATGATAAATCCCTTCTGGTACACATCTAAATGGGTTGCTTCTTAGTTATATTCAGTATAGCAATCCCGCCGGATCCCTGTCAAAACGCACGCGGCTGAAACACAAACAGAAAAATTAGAGCTTGACAAGAAAGACCCGCCCCGCTATAATGTGTACAAACATATTAATCATATATGCATTCATATATTTCTTAGTAAGCATAGTTGGAAAGAAGGTATCTTATGTCAAACGATCTCAAGAATAACGACGTGGATCGCGCACGTACAGAAGCCCTGAAGAAGAATCAGGGCGGCCAGCTCAAGCAGATGGCCCTCTGGTTCGGCGCACTCGTCATCGGTGCCATCCTCGGCTGGCTGCAGATCCCGGCCCTCAACGACCTCTTCAATTTCGTCGCCACGGTCTTCACGCGTCTCTTCCAGTTCATCGCCGTGCCGACCATCGCCCTGGCCGTCATCACGACGCTCTCGGCTCTCGGTGCCAAGAAGGACACAGGCCGCATCTTCGCGCATGCCGTGACCTACACGCTGCTGACGACGATTTCCGCCGCTGCCATCGGCCTCATCCTCTACCTCTGGATTGCGCCCGGCAATCTGCCGGCCGACATTATCGGCGCCGGTGCCTCCGACGTCCCGATGCAGAAGCTCGGTTCCCTTTCCTATTATGATCATTTCCTCTCGGTCATCCCGAACAACATGCTGCAGCCGTTCCTCTCGGGCAATGTGCTCTCCGTCATGCTGATTGCCGCGGCCGTCGGCCTGGCGCTCGCCTTCATGCCGAAGACGGAAAACCGCGCCGTGCTCCTCAAGGGCATCCAGGGCCTCCAGGAACTCTTGTTCACGCTGATCCGCGCGCTGCTCTGGGCTCTGCCGGCCGGCATCCTGGCCTTTGCCGCTCAGCTCTCCTCGCAGATTGAAGCCGGTGTCATCGTCGGCGCACTCGGCAAGTACACGCTCGTCGTACTCGGCGGCAACTTCATCCAGTTCTTCCTGGTCATCCCGCTCTTCCTGCTCGCTCGCGGCCTCAATCCGCTCTACGTATTCCGCAAGATGGCGCCGGCCATCGCCGTGGCCCTCTTCACCAAGAGCTCGGCCGGCACGCTGCCCGTGACGCTGGCATCGGCGGAAGCCCGCCTCAAAGTCAACCCGCGCGTCTCGCGCTTCGTGCTGCCGATCTGCACAACGATCAACATGAACGGCTGCGCCGCCTTCATCCTCGTCACGTCACTCTTCGTCATGCAGAATGCCGGCTTCGAGCTCTCGCTCGGCACGATGATCACCTGGCTCTTCGTCGCCGTACTCGCTGCCATCGGCAACGCCGGCGTCCCGATGGGCTGCTACTTCCTGACGCTTTCCCTGATGTCGTCCCTCGGTGCGCCGCTCGGCCTCATGGGCGTCATCCTGCCGATCTACACGATCATCGACATGATCGAGACGGCCGAAAACGTCTGGTCGGATTCCGCCGTCTGCGCGATGACGGACCACGATCTCAAGGGACAGATTGAAGAAACGCCGGTCGAAGCCTGACCGCATCTTCCTGACAGAAAAATATTATCGAAGCATTATCCGAGTTCCGCTTGTGAAAGCGGAACTTTTGTTTTTTCATCAATTATAAAAATCCTCGCTTTTTCTCATTAGGCCTCTTGATTGGCATTATGTCTCCCTCACGAAGACACGCGCAATCCTTTTATCTGTTATCTTATAACAATCTCTAATCTTATTATGATTGACACTTATCCAATTAGAAATTACAATATACCATGGTTTATGTTCTCCTCTAGGAGACAGAACGTATATTTTATCCAACTTCAGGAAGGATTGATTTCATGTCGGATAAGCAACGTGCGGCCGAATCGTACGAGCCGCCCATGTCACCCCACAAGGATTACGTCGAGATCAACGCGTATGTCATCGGCTGGGGCCTGTTCTTCGCCGCGCTCTTCGCGCTGGCAGTCGGGTACCTCTGCCTCAAGATTGGCCAGACGGTCGATGCCTTCGCCCCCGTCTCCGTGCTGGCCATGGGCATGGCTGTCATGTTCCACCGCAAGAACGCATTCCCCGAAACCGTTCATATCCAGGCCATCGCCAGTGCCGGTACGAATATCATCGGCGGCGTCATGTTCATCCTGCCGGCTCTGTTCATCCTGCACGTCAACGGCATCTCGTTCCTGCAGATGGCCACACCGATCGTGCTCGGCGGCGTGCTCGGCGTACTGCTGGCGACCACGTTCCGCCGCTATTTCTGCGAGGAGATGGACGCTGTCTATCCATTCCCCTCAGGCCGTGCTGCAGCGGAGGTCCTCGTCTGCAACGAGGGCTCCAAGGCCCGCACGATGATCTTAAGCGGCCTGGTTGCCATGGTCTACGACTTCGTACTCAATACGCTCGGCTGGTGGCAGGAGGTCCTGTCGACGATGACGTTCTCTTGGGGACAGGCCCTGGCTGACAAGTACAAGCTCATCTTCAGCCTTGACAATGACGCCGCACTGCTCGGCATTGGCTACTTCACGGGTCTGCGTTACGCCTTGATCATCGCCGCCGGCTCCTTCTTCTCCTGGTTCGTCTGCATCCCGGTCGTCTACTACCTGGGCGGTGAGCACGTCATGACGGTCGGCGGTCAGGCGATACTGCTCGCTGATGCGCCGATCATGGCCGTCTTCTCCCAGTACGTCCGCCACATCGGCATCGGCATGCTGGCCATGGCCGGCATCATCGGCCTGCTCTCGATGTCCGGCGTCGTCGTGCGCGTCGTGAAGCGCGCCCTGCACGACCTCTTCACCTCAGGCCCTGCCTCCACGGATAACCTGCTGCGCACGCAGAAGGATATCCCGATGACGCAGATCGTCATCGGCACCTTCCTCATGGTCATCCTTTTCACGCTGTTCTTCCACTTCAACTGCTCGGAGAGCCTCGTGCAGACGGGTGTAGCCTTCTGCATCATCCTGCTCTTCTCGCTGCTGCTCTCCGTCGTCGGCATCAGCTCCATCGCCTTCACGGGCAATGAGCCGGTTTCCGGCATGACCATCTTCATGATCCTCGTATCGGCCGTCCTCATGGGCCAGGTCGGCATGCACGGCAATGCCGGCATCGTCGCCATCCTCATGATGGCCGCCTTCCTCTGCGCGACGCTGGCCGTATCCGGCAACTTCATGTCGGAGCTCAAGGTGGCCTATCTCACGGGCGCCACGCCGAAGAAAATGCAGCAGTGGCAGATCGTCTCCATCATCCTCACGAGTTTCGTATCCGTCGGCGTCCTGTTCCTGCTGAACCATGCCTACGGCTTCACGGGCGAAGGCGCACTCTCCGCCCCACAGGCCAACGCCATGGCCGCCATCGTCAAACCGATGATGGACGGCGGCGACGCTCCCTGGCCGCTCTATCTGGCCGGCGCGTTCTTCGCCGTCCTGCTCTGGATGATGAAAATCCCGCCGCTCGCCTTCGCGCTCGGTACCTACCTGCCCATGGAAATCAACACGCCGGTTCTCGTCGGCGGCCTGATCTCCTACCTCGTCTCGCACAGCAGCAAAGATGAAACGATCAACGCCCTGCGCCTCGGCGAGGGCAACATCGTTGCTTCTGGCTTCGTCGCCGGCGGCGCCATCGGCAGCCTCATCAGCGCCTGCCTGCATATCGCCGGCATTGACTGGTTCATGAAGGCCTGGTCCGAAACGCCGGCTGCCACGTTCCTTGGCATTCTCGCGTACTTCGGCCTTTGCATCATGATCTACGCCGTAGCACGCCGCATCAAAGATGCCAGAGCATCAAACTGAACCATTAAATAAAGTACAAGAAAGGGCGTATGCCCCAGGTCGAAGACCCGGAGCATACGCCCTCTTTACATGCCAGGCCCCATCCTTATCCGGGGTCCTGGGCTGCGCTGATTACAAGCTGCCTTTCATGGCTGCGTTCGTCTGTTCAATGCTCTGATGTGCCTTATCGATGGCAAGGCCAAGCGTGCGCATGATCTTGTCCGGATTGTGGAAGCCCATGCTGTTTTCTGCAGCTACCCAATCCCAGTACCACTGAGCTTCGCGCACGAGCTGGCGCGGCTGAGCAAGCTGCTCGTCCGTAGCGCCGGCATCCATGGCGGCCTTGATCGTCAGATGTGCCTGAGCGACCGTCTGGCCGGCAATGCGCTGCAGTTTGAAGGTGTTGTCGCCAATCGTCTGTACGCGCGCCTTGAGCGTCTCTGCGCTCTCGTCATGGCACTTGAGGCAGGATTCTTCCGGCGTCTTCAGCGGATTCGTCATCCAGTGCGACGTGTATTTCTGGCCGTTCTCACGCATGTATGGCATATGGCAGTCGACGCAGGTCACACCGGCATCGGCATGAACGCTCGTTGCCCACGCCTCGAAGTCCGGATGCTGTGCCTTGAGCATCGGTGCCTTGGAGTCCGCATGGATCCAGTCCTGCGTAAAGCCGCCGGCCTGACCGGACTGATAGAACTGATACTCGGACTCCGCATCGAGTCCGTTGTCAAACGGATGGTTGACGCGGCCGTCTTCCTTCGTGAAGTAGTACTCATTGTGGCATTGTGCGCAGACATACGCGCGCTTGTCGTTATGCGACGCGTTGTTCACGTCAATGCCGCGGCGGGCCATCGAATCGATGAAGCCCTGCTGATAGACGCGGAGTTCCATCGTCTCAGGATCGTGACAGGTCGAGCAGCCGAACCACTGGTCGTCCTCGATTGGGCCCATGGCTTCCTCGATTGGCTTGGATGCATAGTCCCAGCCGCTCTGCTTGTAATAGACATCATACATATACGAGCTCTTGCAGGTGATGCAGTTGCCCTTCTGACCGGGCAGGCGCTTCGTATTCTTGAAATCCTCACCTGCATACGTGTGGCCGCGGTCGTCATCGTACTGGATGGCGAACTTGTAGCCTTTGAAGTTCTCGAGCATCTCCGGCTGTTCCGTCAGATGCGAATTTCCTTCCTGGGCACCGCCGTATCCCGTCGGCGACGGCGAGGTATCATTGTTCTTCATGAACGAGTTGTACTCCAGCGGATAGGCTTCCTTGTAGGCTTCCTTGCCGAGCTGCTTCTCCTGGGGAATCTTGGCGAGCTTGACGCTGTTGTCGTTGGGTGCCGCCGTGATGCGAACCACGACAAAACCGAAGAAGACAACACAGACCGCTGCGATTCCGGCTATGATCTTCTGTAGCTTACTCAACTTTTATCCCCCCTTCGAGATGATTCGAGCCATGTGCGATGCTGCTGTGACACTTGAGGCAGTCGCCGCCGGTATCCATGCTGACACCGACATCGGCATGGACATTGCCCATCGTCGTCTGATGGCAGCGCAGGCAGTTGTCATTAACCGTCTGCCGCCCATCTGCCGATATCTTGATGTTCGCCGGATAGTCGCGGAGCACTTCATGATACGTATCAATCATGCCCGTGCGGCCTTTCTCAAACATGTAGTGCACGACATTGTCGTGCGGCAGGTGGCAGTCCGTGCATTCCAGCGCGCGATGTGAAGACATCGCGAAGGTCGCCGCCTCCTTGTCCATCGCATGGCACGATCCGCAGAACGCCGGCGATCCTGAGAAGGCCATTGCCGCTGAGCCGATGCCGCAGACCGCTACGCCGATGACGAAGCCGCCCGCCAGGCAGGCCAGCGTATGCTTCTGAAATAATTGCTTGAACTCCACTACAGTCTCCCTCCTCTGCTGCCCGATGCATGAGCACTGCCCACGCATGAGATATTTCGCTACTACTTCGCGATCCTGTAGAGCTCCAGATATTCCCTCCTAATCTACCTTGTTTTTTATTATTATATCATTAGCATAAAAAGAAAGGCGTTGCTGACGCAACGCCTTTCAGAATCTTTTCATATTTAATATTTATGAAACAGTGGTCTTATGATTTACCAGAGCCCAATGACATGCCACCAGAGCGAGCCAATGCCGAGCCAGATGACGAGATTGACCGTGACGATGATGAAGCCGAGCTTCCACCAGGTTCCCTGCGGCACGTAACCGGCACCGTAGAGGATTGGCGCTGCACCGCCGCCGTAATGCGTAAGCGGGATCATGATGTTCGAGAGGGCGGCAAAGGAAATCGCGGCGAGGAGCGGCGGCGTGCCGACGGCCACGGCCACGGCGAGGAAGGCCGCGTACATGGCGCCGATATGTGCCGAGACGCTTGCAAACGCATAGTGCGAATAGACGTAGATGAGCACGAGGATGATGAAGGCCATCAGCCAGCTCATGCCTGCACTCTGGATGGCGGCACCGGCCATATCGGCCACCACTTTGATGAAACCGGAGCTCGAGAGTGCACCGGCGAGAGCGATCAGCGCCCCCATCCAGAACATCGTGTTCCAGGCGCCCTTTTCCTGCAGGACATCCTGCCAGGTCAGTACGTTCGTCAGCAGCAGGACCGTGACAGCCAGCATGCCGATACCCGTCGCATTCATATGCGTCAGCGACGACGTGGCCCAGAGTGCCAGCGAACCGACGAAGACGGCCAGCACGATCTTCTCCATCCAGCTCATGGGGCCCATCTTCTCGAGTGCCTCCACAGCCATCTGTTTGGCGTGCGGCATCTCGTGGATCTCGGGCGGATAGAGCTTGTAGAGAAGATACGGCATCAGGAGCAGCGAGATCAGGCCCGGCACGATGGCGGCCATGGCCCAGGCGCTCCAGGTGATCTCGACTCCGATGGTCTTGGCGGCAAGCTCGACAGCCATCGGGTTGCCGGCCATCGCCGTCATGAACATCGCGCAGGTGATGGCATTGGCCTGATACTCAATCTGCATGATGTAGGCGCCGAATTTGCGCGCCGTGCCATCATCAGGCTCCGAGTGAAGTGCCGTCGACAGGCTGCGTATGATCGGGTAGATGATGCCGCCCGCACGGGCCGTGCTCGAAGGCGTGGCCGGCGAGATAACAAAATCCGAGAGCGTGATGGCATAGCCGAGCGTCAGACTCGATTTGCCGATGGCCTTGATGATGAGATACGCGATGCGGCTGCCGAGCCCGCTTTTGATAAAAGCCCTGGCCAGCAGGAACGCGCAGACAATGAGCCAAATCGTACTGTTGCCGTAGCCGGAGATCGCAACCTTGACGCTGACGACACCCAGCAGCGCGGCCACCGATACACCGATGAAGGCGACAGCGCCGATTGGCAGCGGCTGCAGGATAAACCCTGCGATGGTCGCCGCAAAGACGGCGAACAGATGCCAGGCAATCGGCGTAATCGCATCAGGATGCGGCAGAAACCAGATCACTGCACCGAGCAGGATGACGCCAGCCAGCTTTTTCTTTTGACTTGCATCCATTTTCATTCACCTCTTGTAAGTGCTCAGGCCTCTGCATAAGCAGCGTACTTGGCGAGTACGCGATCGCAGAATACCGGTGCAAGGCCGAGGTAGTTGTGCGGATCGAGCATGTAGTCGATTTCTTCTTCCGTGAAGGCGTCCTCGACTTCCTTCGTCTTCATGAGCACGTCCTTGAGCGGAATTTCCTTCTCATAGGCTTCCATGCAGGCATTATAGACAATGTGATGCGACGTCAGGCGGCCGAGCTTGCGGGCCAGATGCATCATGACGCACTCGCTCATCATGAGGCCCTTCTGGACGAAGAGGTTGCGCTCCATATGTTTTTCGTAGACGATGAGGTTCTCGAGGATGTACTTCGTCTTGTGCAGCGCCGTGGCCATGAGCTCGCAGGCGCGCGGGATGGCTTCCCACTCGGAGATGAAGCAGCCCCAGTCGCGCTCATTCTCCGAAACCATGCTCTCGACGACCGTCGGTGCGATGCCGCGGACGTTGCGCAGCAGAGCCAGGACATTCTCGAGCACGGCCGGATTGCGCTTGTGCGGCATCGTGGAGGAACCAACCTTGCCCATGAAGAACGGCTCCTCGAGCTCCAGGATCTCCGTGCGCTGCAGCGTGAAGATTTCATGTGCGATGCGGCCGAGCGTGCCGGCAAGCAGCGCGAGCATGCTGGCAAATTCCGCCTGATTGTCGCGCGCGACATGCCAGGCAATCGTCGGAACCTCGAGGCCCAGGATTTCGAACATGCGCTGCTGCGTCTCAAGGCCCTTCTCCGGCTGCGAAGCGAGCGTGCCGACGGCACCGGCCATCTCGCCGACGAAGACGCGTTTCTTCATGCCCTCGAGGCGCTCGATCTGGCGGCCCAGCTCGTCAGCCCAGACGGCTGCCTTGTAGCCGAACGTGATGGGGATGGCATGGACGACATGCGTGCGGCCGGCTTCCGGCGTATCGCGGTATTTCTTGACGAGCTTGAGGATGGCCTTGAGGCAGGCCTTGGCATCGCGCAGGATAATGTCATAGGCATCGCGCTCCAGGAGAACCATGCCCGTATCGACGATATCCTGGCTCGTCGCACCCCAGTGCACGAACTCACCGGCATGCTCCGGCAGGATCTTCTTGAAGGCATTCAGGAGCGGCACGATCGTGATGGAGCTCTTGTAGCCCTCACCGATGGACGGGATATCGATGAGATCAGCCTTGGCATATTTGACGATGATGTCGGCCTTCTCCTTCGGGATGACGCCGAGCTCACCCTGTGCCTGTGCCAGGGCCGCTTCCGTATCCAGCCATTTCTGTACCCAGGACTTCTCCGAGAAAACCGCATTCATTTCTTCCGTACCGAACAGGAAACCATGGATCTGGCTGTCGATGACCGTTGCTGACATGTTAAAAACCCCTTTCCAAATCGCCAGTCTTCCGCCCGCTTCTTCACGCGGGTCACTGGCTCATGCCTTTCTCTTTATCGGCCCCCTCATGGGGTCCGCTTCAATCTGTTTTTATCGTATCATCAAAGCCATGTTCAAGGGAAATAGGCTCATCTTATCAAAATATAACGCCAAAGGCACAGAAAAGCCTGCTTAAAGCAAAAATCCTTCATGCAGACCGGTATTTTGATAAATATTGAATATTGTTATTTTGTTTGTAAATCATTAAAATTTATCATATAAGTTCTCGTTATGATAAAACCTGAATTTCTTATGAGCCATCAGCAGGGCACCGGCCCGCTGATGCAGAAGTTTCCTTTAAAGAAACAAAAGAAGTTCCAGCAGAAAAGGAGGCATATCTTTGGAGATACGACAACTCGAATACTTCCTCATGGTGCGCGAGGCAGGCAGCTTCACGCGCGCGGCGGAACGGCTGTACGTCTCGCAGCCTGCCGTCACCAATGCCATCCGCAGCCTCGAGGAAGAGCTGGGCATCCAGCTCTTTGACCGCAGCCAGAAGCTTGCCACACTGACGGCGGAGGGACGCATCTTTGCCAGTCATGTGGAAAAGATCATGCATGGCATCACCACCACCGTCGAAGAGATCCATGCGCTCAAGAATCTGACAAGCGGCGTGCTGACGCTCGGGCTCACGCCGCTCGGCGGCATGCGCTCGATTGTCCACCAGCTGCAGGCCTATCACCTGGCCTTCCCCGATATCCAGATTGCCCTGCGGGAAGAAGATACTACCGGTCTGCAGCAGGCTCTGCTGGAAGACAAGATCGATCTCGCCATTTTCGCAGCGCCTGCTGGCAATTCGGCGCTTTCCAGCCTGGAACTCGCCACCGAGGAGCTCGTAATCTGCTGCAGCCGCCGTCATCCGTTGCACCGGCGCAACACGCTCGCACTCACGGACCTTGCCGGTGAAGAACTCATCCTGCTTCCCAAAAACTGCCTGTATCGCCAGAATATCATCGAGGCCTTCGAGCAGGCAGAGAGCCTGCCCCGCATCCTCTTCGAGGCGCAAAGCGTGCAGACAATCAAGGGCCTCGTCGCGGCGGGCTGCGGCATCTCGATCCTGCCGGAAAGCCTCGTGGAAGATGACGGCGAGCTGGCCACCATCCCCCTGGAGCCGCCGCTTTCCCTGACAAGCTCCGTCTTCTGGAAAACCGGCCATCATCTCTCCCATGCCGCCGAAGCATTTCTCGACCTGATCAAAAAAGGAGGCTCTCCTCATGCATAATCCCCGTCTGCTCGCTGTGGGCAGCAGCAAACTCGTCGCCCGCGAGATTGCGGGCATCACGCGCGCCCTGCTCGGCGGCTCTCTGCCGCTTCAAATCAAGCTGACCAGTGAAATCAAGGCGCCGTCCCCGGACACCTTCTACATCTGTGCCATCACGCAGGAGCCCTTCTTGCGCTGCGTGTTGCCCGAAAAACAGCTCTGCGTCTTCGATCTTCATCCGACGACGCGCTTTTTCCTCGATATCGCGAGGATCCCGGCCGGCGAAACAGTCTATGTCTTCAATAACCTCTATCCTTATACACAGCTGCTCATCCGGGAATGCCGGGAGCTCGGCATCGACAAGCTCGATTTCCGGCCGCTGGCCTTCGAGGAAATGCCGAAGGATGCACTCATGGAAGAACTGGAAAAAGCCCGCTGGCTCATCGGCGTGGAACCGTTCGTAGGCAAAGACCTGCTGCTCGCCTCCCCTTTCCGCGAGCATCTGCGCGAAGACCTCACGATCATCCCCGGCCATCGCACCGCCTCGGTCGCCTCGGCCAGCCATCTGCTGACCGGACTGGCCGAATACTTCCAGGAACACCTGAAAAAAGAGTACCGGCAGCTTTCATCTGCCACGCCCCTTTCGAACAGCCAGCAGCAGGAAGGCCTGCTGACGCTCGCCCGACAGACAACAAGGGCCATTCGTCTTCTGCAGATGGCCTCCCTCGAAGCCATCAAGCAGCAAATCGGCACCACCGCGGCTTCCCCCGAGGAAGCGATTCCTGCCTGTGACTGCAGCGCTGCAGCAGCGGACGAGATCTGCCAGAACATCGAGGAGCAGTTTGCCACGCTCTCGTATCTGACGGACCGGCTGCGCCGTCTGAGCGTACCGCAGCCAGACTGACAATATAGAATAGACAAAACAGGAGCTGCCGCTTTGGTGAACGGTTCACCAAAGCAGCAGCTCCTGTTCTTTTTTCAGCGCCGCACGGCCAGGAAACAGCCGGCTGTCACAGCCAGAGCGCCGAGCCAGAGCAGATAGATATACGGCTTCGAGCTGACCGATGCCGTAATGGGCTGGCTGGCCTCTTCCGCGGCCGAGGGCAGGATCTCGATGCGCGCCTGGTCATCATTGCCGGAAATACCCGTCAGGCGCAGCCTCTTCTCGCCGCCAAAGATGGGAATGGGTTCAGAGGTACCGCCATCCAGTGTCGCGAGGATCTGCGGCTTCGCATGCTCGACCTTCTCCCCGTCCGTGATGGAAATCTCCGCCGTCACGAGCATCTTGCCGCCCGGCTGATTTTCCATCGTCACATTCTCATAGCGGTAGGCAAAGCGGTCGTCCATGGCCATGCGCCCTTTCTTGAGCAGGAGTTCTTCCCGGCCCGTCGTGCGCGGCGGCGTCGGCGCGATGTAGATATCGCCCGTCAGCGTGTGCGCGATGGCCGGCTCGCGCGCGGCATCCTCACCATTCTTGTGGAGTTTCGTCAGAGCCAGGGCTTCCTCGCCGTCAACCAGGTAGCGGTAGTGCTTGGCCGTGCCGTCTTCGGCAAAGACCTGCCCCTCGTACGTCACCGTATAGCCCGCGAGCATCACGGAGTCGCCGGGAGCCAGTTCCTTCGTCAGCGACTGGCTGCCGCTGCCTGCGAGGACCATCGCGAAGAGAGCCAGGCTGACGCCTGCGTGTGCGATCATGCCGCCCGAGCCGAGCAGTCCGCGATGCGCGCTGTAAAAAGCCGTGCCGAAGGCAATGACCGCGACGGCTGAGAGCAGGATGGGCATCACTTCCCTAACGCCGACGAGCAGCGGGCAGACGAGGCCGATAACGGCCAGGACAGCCAGCAGCAGGCGCGGTCTTTCCCCTGTCTGCTGCTGCCAGCCGCACAGACAGGAGAGCGTCATGACAATGCACATGGCGATGGCCAGCGGCATCGTCGTCCGGACATAGAAGGTACTGTCAACGGCAGCCGGCTGTCCGATGAGCTGTGTGAAGAGCGGCATGGACATGCCAAGGAAGATGATGGCCGCCAAGAAGACGAGGATCAGGGAACCGAGCAGCATCAGGAACTCCCGGCTGTCATGCGCCGGATACATGCTGCCCTGTGGCAGGCGTCCGGCCTTTACCGCCAGGAGGATCAGGGCGCCGACGAGCACGAGGGCATTGACGACGGCCAGCGTCATGCCGATGCTCGTGCCGCTGAAGGAATGCACGGAAAAATCGCCAAGGATGCCGCTGCGCGTCAGGAACGTGCCATAGATGACAAGCGAAAAAGCAAAGATGACGGCAAGATGCATGACGGAAAGTGCCGCCTGCCGCCGGCGCGCGACGTGCAGGATATGGAGGAAGACGCCAGCGAGCAGCCAGGGCACAAGCGAGGAATTCTCAACGGGGTCCCAGCCCCAGTAACCGCCCCAGCCGAGAACCTTATAAGCCCAGTAGCCGCCGATGAAAATGCCGGCACCGAGGAAAGCCCAGGAGACGAGCGCCCATTTGCGCGCACGCTCGAGCCAGGGGCCGGTGAACGCGCCGTCCAGCAGGGAACCCATGCAGTAAGAGAAGGGCACGGCAAACAGAGCATATCCCAGGAAGATGATGGGCGGATGAACGGCCATCCAGGGATCCTGCAACAGCGGATTGAGGCCCACGCCGTCCTGCATGACCACTTCTGCCGGCACGAACGGACTCTTGGCCAGCACGAGGATGGTCAGCAGGGCCTCGAGCAGCATATAGACCATGAGGCCCCGTTGCTCCATGCGGTGTTTCGTCACGAGCAGCAGCGCGGCGGCCGCGTGGATGAACAGCCAGAGCAAAAACGACCCCTGCTGGCCGGCCCAGAAAGCTGAAATCTTGTACATGAGCGGCAGATCTGTCGACGAATAGCTCGCCACATAGGCCACATCGAAGCGGTTGCCGAGGATCAGGGCCATGAGATAGGCACTGGCCATCAGGGCTGTCAGAAAAGAAAGACCGGCAAGAATGCGGCCGTAGCGCTCGCTCCCTTCGAGGCGCACGCCATAGACGAGGGCGGCGCACAGCGCAAAAAACAACGTCGCCGCCAGAGCAATGGTTCCAAGCATAGGCTTCTCCTTGTTTCAACGAATCAAACGATAATCACTGTTTCTGCTGTTCATATTTGGACGGACACTTGATGAGCAGCTTATCCGCCTCAAAAACGCCGTCTTTGGCTTTGCCGATGGCGACGATATGATGGGCCTCGTCAAACTGATCCGGTTTGGTGCCATGGTAGCGCACGGGCAGCGTCTCACCCGTCTCCTCATCCTGCAGCGTAAAGACGAAGCTGCCATCTTCCATATGAGGCGCCGGCGCTTCGGCTGCCAGCAGTCCCTTGACCTGCACACTGCTCGTCGCCGCCTTGGCCTCCGAGATGCCGACATACGGCGTCACGGAATCGGCAAAGCTCCAGCCCGCATAGCCCACAAAGGCCAGCAGCAGGATAATCAGCCATACCTTACGTTTCATGGGAATCCTCCTTTTTCCGGACTCCGCGCAGAAGCAGAGCCACATAGATGAGCGTCATATCAAGCAGCGATCCCAACAGCACCCGCAGCATGACGGAATCCATCTGGACCGTGCCGCTGCCGTTGATAACGGGCGACGGATGCAGCGAGAAGTAGAACCGCGGAATGATGAACACCAAGAACGGCACCGTCAGGAATGAGAACAGCGCGTAGACAGCCGCGACGCGGGCCCGGCGCCGCGGCTCCAGAATGACGGCGCGCAGCATGAGGTAGGCTGCATAGATGAGCAGCAGCACAAAGATCGTCGTCTGACGCGGATCCCAGTTCCAGTACGCACCCCAGGTCAGCTTGGAAAAAACGGCACCGCTCAGCGTGGCAAGCAGGACAAAGGCAAAGCCCAGGCGGGCGGACTGTGCACTGACCGCATCGGACCGTAGCTCCGGCCGCCTCAGGTAACGGCCGGCGTAAAAGGCACTGACCAGGAAGGCGAGCACGGACACCCAGGCGACGGGAATGTGGAAAAAGGCGATGCGCACGAGATTCCCGAGGCCCTCGGCCGGCGGCACCACGAAGAATACGGCATAGAGCAGAACCGCCGTCAGCGCCAGGATGACGGCCAGCAAGGCATATTCATTTCTCAAGATACTTCCCTTCCTTTCCAGTCCCCTAGTCTTCGTACCAGAGATAATCAAACAAGAGCGATGCGCCGACCGTCAGGATGAGGTCGTAGAGGATCATGCTGACGAGGTACGACAGGGAAGCGGTGCCATCCCCGAAGGCCGCTGCCGTCAAAGCAATGGCGGGAATGAACACCGGCAGGATAACCGGCAGCATCAGAATGGAAAACAGGCCGCTGTGCACGCTTGCTCCCACGAGCAGCGAAGCGATCAGAGTGCCCGCCGCCGCGATGCCCCAGATTCCGGCTGCCAGCGTTCCCAGAAGCAGGCCCGGCAAGGCGGCACTGCCATTCATGAAAATCAGGAACAGCGGCGTGATGAAGACGGCCAGGATCAGCAGGATAAACGCGGTATAGAGCATCTTGCCGAGCAGGATGGCCTGCGATGGCCCGTAAACCTTCAGGACCAGCAGGGTCCCGGCCATGTCCTCGTCGCCGAAGACCCGGTCTGCCCCCGCCAGAGATGAGAAAAACAGGACAACCCAGAAGAGTGCCGCGAGCAGACGCGGCTCCAGTACGCTGCCCTGCATGGCCAGGCTGATGCATGAGAGCGTCGTCAGCGCAAACAGGAACATGGCCGCCCAGGCAGCCTTGAAGCGCAGCCCGAGCGTGAGCTCCTTCCGGAATACCAGCTCAACGCCCTGAAAGATGGATCCGTTCATCGGCCATCCCCTCCTCCCGACCATCATTCGTCGCCAGAAAGACGAGCCGCCCCGCAGCGGCAGCCTGCCGCATCTCCCGCCGCACCAGGCTGCGCCCCGCTTCGTCAAGATTGGCGCCGGGCTCATCGAGCAGCCATACAGGCACATCCGAGGCGAGCAGGACGGCCAGCTTCAGGCGCTGCTGCATGCCCGTCGAGAATTCCCCCGCGGCAGAAGCGCGGACGGCGCGTTCCGGAAGCTCCACGCGCTCGAGGAGCTCCCGGAAGCGTTCGCGCGTCAGCCGGATCCCCCGGAGCCCCAGCAGAAAGCGGGCATTCTCCCAAGCGGTCAGCCGTGCGTAGAAGCGCAGTTCCGGCGTCACCATGGCCAGGCGGGCGCGAAGCTCCGCACGGCGCAGCTCCTTCCCGTCCTCTGTCACGCACACTGCGCCGGATGACGGCTGCAGCAGATGAGCAGCCAGCTTCAGCATCGTGGACTTGCCGCTGCCGTTGGCACCGGTCACCGCCGTGACCTGTCCGCCTGGCAGATCCCGGCTGACATGCTCGAAGATCGTCCGCCCGCGAAAGCGCTGCGTGACATCATCAAAGGTTATGTGCACCATGACCTCACCGTCTTTCTTCCATCTGCTCATCGTGGAATTCCATCCAGTCATCCTGGCATTCCAGAACACCCTGTGCCTTCATGAGGCCGATCTCGCGCGTCAGCGCACTGCGGTTGCATTCCAGCTCCTTCGCGAGCTGTACGCGCCCCGGCACTTTCACGCGCCTGCTGTGCTGGCGCTTGCTGCGCTGCAGCAGGTAGAGGATCAGCCGTTCCCGCAGGGTCTTCTGCGAGAGCAGCTCCAGCCGCTGCACCATCAGGATGTTCTTGCGGCTGAAAGCCACAAGGAGATTCCGCATGACGATGCCGTGAATCCTTCCCAGGCGAGGCCCGGCCGTCAGCAGCGCCGGATAGGGTACCCAGAGCACGAGGACATCGGATACCGCATCGATGGCCGTCGGACTCGCAAAATCCGGCAGGATGGCAGAAGAACAGCCAAACAGCGCGCCGCGCTCCAGCCGGTGCCCCACGCTCTCATTGCCGAAACGGTCTTCCGCAACGACCAGGGCTTCCCCCTCCGCGAGGATGCCAATCCGTTCGTTCTTCTCATACGCCTGCAGGATCCTCGCTCCCCGCTCATATCGCTTCACCACCGCACCGACCGCCTCGATGAAATGCTCCACCTCATCCGGCTTCAATCCCTGAAAGAACGGAAGCTCCTGCAAGCCAAGATCATAACTTCTCATGTCCTTCCCTCCAATTATTCAAATCGTTGCATTTGTCTGTATTATATCATCCAAACCGACAAATAGGTGTTGCTTCTGCAACCATACCGTGTATACAATACCACTTCTAAACAAAGTATAATAAAAAAACTGCTGCACGTCATATGCGTACAGCAGTTTCGGGCAAGAGCGACGATCAGCCGATCATCGTCTTGATATCGTTTTCAACGGTCGTGATGCCGCCGATACCGAAGTTCTCGACGAGAACCTTGGCGACATTCGGAGAGAGGAATGCCGGCAGCGTCGGTCCGAGATGGATATTCTTGACGCCGAGATGCAGCAGGGCCAGCAGGACGATGACGGCCTTCTGCTCATACCAGGCAATGTTGTAGACGATCGGCAGCTTGTTGACATCGTCAAGGCCGAAGACTTCCTTGAGCTTGAGGGCAATGAGTGCCAGGCTGTAGGAGTCGTTGCACTGACCGGCATCGAGAACGCGCGGGATGCCGCCGATATCGCCGAGATTCATCTTGATGTACTTGTACTTCGCGCAGCCAGCCGTTAAGATGACCGTATCCTTCGGCAGAGCCTTGGCGAACTCCGCATAGTACTCGCGGCTCTTCATGCGGCCGTCACAGCCGGCCATGACGACAAACTTCTTGATGGCACCGCTCTTGACAGCCTCGACGACCTTATCGGCCACAGCGAAGACCTGCTCATGAGCGAAACCGCCGACGATCTGGCCCTTTTCAAGTTCCTTCGGAGCCTGGCACTTCTTGGCCATCTCAATGATGGGGCTGAAGTCCTTCGTGCCGTCTGCCTTGGCCTCGATGTGCGGGCAGCCCGGGAAACCGACGGCACCCGTCGTGAATACGCGTGCTTTATAGGAATCCTTCGGCGGCACGAGGCAGTTCGTCGTCAGGAGGACCGGGCCGTTAAAGGCCTCGAACTCTTCCTTCTGCTTCCACCAGGCGTTGCCGTAGTTGCCTGCGAAGTGCTTGTAATGCTTGAACTTCGGATAGTAATGAGCCGGCAGCATCTCGCCGTGCGTGTAAACATCGACGCCCGTCCCCTCCGTCTGCTCAAGCAGCATCTCGAGGTCGCGCAGATCGTGGCCCGAGATCAGGATGCCCGGGTTCTGACGCACGCCGAGATCCACCGTCGTGACTTCCGGATTGCCGTAAGCCGTCGTGTTGGCCGTATCGAGCAGAGCCATGCCGTCGACACCGAACTTGCCCGTCTCGAGCGTCAGGGCCGTCAGCTGCTCAGCCGTCTGCGTATCGTCGAGCAGGCGCGCAAGAGCCGACTGCAAGAAGGCATCGATCTCCTCGTTCTCCTGCTGCAGGGCATTGGCATGCTTGACGTAAGCTGCCAAGCCCTTGAGGCCGTACGTAATGAGCTCGCGCAGGCTGCGGATATCCTCATTCTCTGTCGAGAGGACGCCGACCGTGCGGGCTTTGCTGTCGAAGTTCTCACGGCTGTCCTGCCAGAGTGCAGCAGCCGGCAGGCCTTCGCGGTCCGTGAGCTCTGCCAGGAGCTCATCCCTGCAGCGCATCGTCGTTTCAACAGCAGCCACGATGGCCTCGCGGTCAAAGTTGGCATTCGTGATCGTGATGAAGAGATTCTCCGTCACGCGGTGGTTGACATCACGCGAAACCGGCTTGCCCTCAGCGCGCAGGCGCGTCGTAACAGCCGACAGACCCTTCGTCACGTAGATGAGCAGATCCTGCATCAAAGCAACTTCCGGCTTCTTGCCGCAGACGCCTACCTGCGTGCAGCCCTTGCAACCAGCCGTTTCCTGGCACTGAAAGCAAAACATCTTGTTTTCCATCTTGAACTCTCCTTATATATCATACAAAATACGAATCAACCTGATGTCTCTATCATAGCAGGAGCAGCGGCATCATTCTGTAACAATTGTTACGCCGAGCAAAAAGAGCCCCCATCTTCTTCGAGATGAAGACGGGGACTCTGCTTTTTCAGCATGGTGCGATTGGTGAGAGTCGAACTCACGACCTGCCGCTTAGGAGGCGGACGCTCTATCCAACTGAGCTACAACCGCAACAATATATCTATTTTAGCAAATCTGACCGATATGTGCAAGCGGCCTTCCGATTTCACGCTTCCTCACTGGCCTGCTGCATCGCCCGCGCATTGGCAGTCGCATCCTCATGCGGGTCAAAGGCCTTGATGGCCCGGGCCTGCTGCATCTTGTTCTCGCAGAGGACGAGCTCGACGCGCTCGCCGAGCAGGCGCTTGGCCTGCTGGAAGGCCAGGCGGAAGTCCCGGCTCCACGAGATCATCACGTAGGCAGAAGCCAGGTCGCTGTGCGCGGCATTGACGAGCTCCCCGACCGACGGGCAGGAATCTTCACTGCCGTTGACGATGACGTGCACGCCGGCCTCCTGAAGTTCCCGTGCCTGCACCTTGTTCTCCGCGACGGCCAGCAGCGCAACTTTCATGAGTGCGCCGTGCGCGCCGAGCACATGGCTCTCGCTCATGTTCGTCACATGGAGGTTCTTGAGCGGCCCCCAGCCGACGGCCTGCTCAATGACCTTGCCGACATGATCCGTATGCAGATGAACTTCCACGCCTTTCTCATGACGCTCCACGAGCGCAAAGCTCGAATGCTCGCGCAGATGGCGCTCGAGAGCGGGGATATCGACACGCGTATTGAGCACCGTAAAGCGCACGCAATACGGGCGCACGAGGTCCTCGCGCGGGTCCTGCAGGCCCGGCTGTCCGGCCTCAAGCCCCAGGGACAGGCTGACGGCCGGCGAGACGAAGTTGCCGTCGAGTCCCTTGAGGCAGCCTGACAGGAAATTGAACATGATGCGAGCGCCGGCATCTTCATGGTCCACACGCTCAAGCGATGCCTCGCCGGCTTCAATGGCCGCCTGCAGGATCTCCGTGATGGGCAGGTTGGCGCGCACGGCATGGTAAGCCCCCTTGGCCACGGCCTTGGCAACCGTGATGATCGGGCGCTCCGGCTTCTCCGGCACGACGCGCTGCGCATAGAGGATGCCGTACTGGAAGGCCTTGCCGAACTCCGACGAAGTCGCATTGTACTTGCCCGACAGACCCTTGGACAGACCGCGGAACATCTGCGCGAGGACGATACCCGCGCTGCCGCGGGCTCCGAAGATGGCCGCCGTCGCCACACGGCGCGAGAGGCCGCCGATGCTGTCGTCCTTCGTCTCCGCCAGCGGCATGACAGCAGCGCCCATTGTCCGCAGGATATGCGTCCCGGGCAGATGCCCCGCTCCTTTGAGCCCGTTGATCTGTTCATATTCCAGCAAGAATTCACTGTAGGCGCCCGATACCATGCGCTTGAAATCGCTGCCCGTGATCACTTCACTATTTCTTGTCATATCTACCACACTCATTTCTTTCTACTGCCCCTGTAACCAAAGGCAGGATTCCGTTCTATAATATAATTCGCGATGAAAGGGAAATTACCTTTATTTCTGTTATATTTCTGTCAGAAAATCCTATTTTTTCTTCCCGCCGCCAAGAACAGGGAATCCCGGTCAAAAAAATAAAATTTTCCTTGCATGTCAAGGCAAAAACGGCTATCATAGATATATGTGTCAAAATCACATGATTCACGTGAACGTAATCCATCAGCATCAACCTATTGCATGGATTTCACTGAAGGATTTTCTGACTCGGAGGTGAACATCAAATGGCAGTACCAAAGCGCAAAACTTCCAAGGCCCGTCGCGATCAGCGCCGTGCAAACTGGAAATTGACGGCTCCGGGCTTCACGGCTTGCCCGCAGTGCCATGAGCCGAAAATGCCGCATCACGTATGCCCGGAATGCGGCTATTACGATGGCAAAGAAGTCATCAAGGCAGCAGAATAAGAGCACGAAGAAGGAGCTGCAGCGACGAGGTTTTCACTCGATGCTGCGGCTTCTTTTTCTTTCCTCAGATGACCGCCCCGCACATACAAAAAAGCCCTGCAGCGCACTGCAGAGCTTCATCGTCAAATGGCAGAGAGGGTGGGATTCGAACCCACGGTGGCTATTAACCACACTTGATTTCGAGTCAAGCACCTTCGACCACTCGGACACCTCTCCGTGTTCATTGAGAACATGAAGTATTATAACATACCTTTTTCGACTTGTAAAGCCATTTATTTTGATTTGTTCCGTCCACGCACCATCACATCCTGTTCAAAACAGCGTACAAAGAAGAAAGTCATTTTCTCCTAAAATAATAAATACTAGTTGACATGAACATAATTTCTGGGTAGAATAAATTAAACGATATAAATTATCCATTACCATTAAATTTTTAAGAAAGGTTTAGAAAGAGAAGGTGAATACCATGCTAAGCCCGATGGAACTGGCAGGCCGTCTGCGCGCAGCCGGCTTCAAGGTGACGCCGCAGCGTCTGGCTGTCTACAATATGCTTTCCCATACCAAGGTACATCCAAACGCTGACACCATCTACAAGGAGCTGCAGCCCCTCTACCCCACGATGAGTTTGGCCACGGTCTACAAGGCCCTTTCCATTCTCTGCGATCTGGGACTTGCCCAGGAGCTCAACGTTGGCGAGGATGCATTCCGCTACGATGCGGATACGAGCCATCACCCGCATGTCCGCTGCACGAAATGCGGCCGCGTCGATGATGTCCCTGCCCTCAAGACGGAAGGCGTATACCAGGAAGTCACGCGTGAAACCGGTTATGCACTTACCGACCATCAGATCTATTTCTTCGGCGTTTGCCCGGAATGCCAGGAAAAACAGCAGCAGCATATGCATGCCATGCATTGAACAAATGATGCATCCCTCGATAAAAGAAAGGCGCTTCCAAGAAAATGGAAACGCCTTTCTTTTATGATGTCAATGCCCGAAAATGAGCATGTCAGGCATCAGCTGCCGCCTTGCGGCGTCTGAGCTGCAGGAAGAGGATGATGAGGAACAGGACGAAACCCGCAGCATCCGTTATGTAGCCCGGCTTGATCATCATCAGACCGCCCGCGACGAGCACAAGGCGTTCAAGCAGGCTGCAGTCGTCCGCCAGATAGCCGATGAGCGCCGACGATACGGCGATCATGCCGATGAGCGCGGTCAGTGTCGTCATGATGAGGTTGAACGCCGTCGCATCCACCATCAGGAGGACCGGCGACAGGACAAACATGTACGGGATAATAAAGGCTGCTATGGCCAGCTTCGAGGCGTTGATGCCGGTCTTCAGCGGATCGCCGCCCGCAATGCCGGCACCGGCGAAGGCTGCGAGAGCCACTGGCGGCGTGACATCGGCGATGATGCCGAAGTAGAAGACGAACATATGTGCACAGAGTACCGGCACGCCCATCTGCACGAGCGCCGGCGCAGCAATCGTCGACGTGATGACGTAGTTGGCCGTCGTCGGCACGCCCATGCCGAGGACAATGGCCGTGATCATCGTAAAGAACATCGTCGGCAACAGCAGGCCGCCCGAGAGATCAAGCAGGCCGGAAGCGAGCTTGAGGCCCACGCCCGTCTTCGTGACGACGCCGATGACGATACCGGCCGCCGCACACGCGACGAGTACAGACAGGACATTACGCGCGCCCTTGTCGAGGCCCTTGACGATCTCAATGGGCTTCATGCGTGTCGATTTGCGCAGGGCCGAGCAGACAATGGAGAGCACGATGGCCACGAGAGCGGCGCGCATCGGCGTATAGCCGGCGACCAGGAGGTAGACGATGACAATGAGCGGCAGAGCCAGATGGCCGCGTTCGCGCAAGATGACGCCGAATTTCGGCAGATCCTTGCGCGGGATGCCCTTGAGGTTGCTGCGCTTGGCTTCAAAGTGAACGCCGAGCCATACGCCGGCAAAATAGAGGAAAGCCGGTACGATGGCGGCCTTGACGATATCGATGTACGGCACGCCGATGAACTCCGCCATCAGGAAGGCCGCAGCGCCCATGACCGGCGGCATCAGCTGGCCGCCGGTCGAAGCGGCTGCCTCGACAGCGCCGGCAAAGTTCTTGTGGTAACCGAGTTTCTTCATCATCGGAATGGTCAGAGAGCCTGTTCCCACGACATTGGCAACCGAGCTGCCCGAGACGGTACCCATGAGTCCGGAGGACAGAACGGCAACCTTGGCCGGGCCGCCGCTAGCCCAGCCAGCCACGGCATTCGCGAGGTCGATGAAGAATTTGCCGAGGCCCGTCGATTCCAGATAGGCGCCGAACAGGATGAAGAGAAAGATGAAGGTCGAGGAAACGCCGAGCGGGATGCCGAAGACGCCTTCTGTCGTGAAGTAGAGATGACCGACGAGCTGCTCCAGCGTCAGGCCGCGATGCGCAAGCACCCCCGGCATGTAAGGGCCGGCAAATGCATAGGCGATGAAAGCCAGAACCACGCAGACCATCGGCAGGCCGACGATGCGGCGCGCCGCCTCGATGACGAGCAGGATGCCGAGCGTGCCGACGACGAGGTCGGTGCTGGAAACCATGCCCGAGCGCAGGACAAGCTGGCGGTACTCAATGACGATATACGCCGGCGTTGCCGCGCCTAAAATGGCCAGCAGCAAATCAAACGGATGCAGCTTATGACGCGACCAGGATTTGCGCGTCGGATACAAGAGATAGACAAGCGTGAGGCCGAAACCCAGGTGGACAGCACGCTGGAGCTGTGCATCGAGCACGCCGAACGTGGCCGTATAGAGCTGGAACACCGAAAACACGATAGCAATGGCCGAAACAATCTTGGCCATGAGGCCCGTATACATCATGGTATCGGATTCCTTGTCGTATTTCTTAAGGATGTCCTCGGGTGTGGATGCTGGTTTGTTTTTATCGGGTTTATCTGTCATATGGATACCATCCCTTCCTGAATGCGTCAGCCGCACAGAGCACGGTAAAGCGGCGCGATGTAAAGATCGATGCGCGTGCCGGGTGCATACCGTTCATACAGCCGGTATTCCCTGCCCGCGACCGTCAGGGTGAGTTTCGTCCCGACTCCGGTACGCAGCTGGAGTGACGGGAAATGACGATGCATGTGATCGAATACATAATAATCCCCTTCCTGCCGGAACGCCCCTTCTTCCGCAAGGAAGGGCAGGCCGACGCCAAACGACTGGTATTTCGTCGAAAGCAGGTCAAAGCCATCGCGTTTCTCGTTCACTTCCAGATTTTCCAGCACCGGCGTCTTCTGCACCGAATGGATGAAGTGAATGGAAAACGGCAGCTCCGGGCGTGCCTCCACGAGAGCCACCCGCTCGCCGGCTGCCGAGACGACAAAGCAGGGCGTCAGCAGCACGTCGAGCAGCCCGAAGCAGATACCCAGCAGGCAGAGTACAATCGGAATGCGAGCATTGCGCAGCAAAAAATCACCATCTTCAACCAGAAAGAGACTTCCCGCCATCGCCCCATGCGCACCTGCGCGAGAAGCTTCCCCGCAACGAGTGCCGGGCCGCCGCTCCGCTCAGAAGAACTGCTGCCGGAGCCATGGAAGGAAGTCTCTATCCCATCATGAAACAAAATCTGTGTTGGCAGCGGCAAAGGAGCCGCTCTTGTCACCGGTCAGATGACGTTCATTCCTCATTCCTTGAAGAACTTCTCTGCGCCGGCATTCATATCGAGGGACATGCCCTTCATGGCGCCCTCTTTCGTGATGAGCTTGCCGACGGAATGTGCTGCCTGGAGGCGGTCAAGGTTCGTGAAGAGCGCCTTGGCAATTTCATAACCCAGCTTATCGTCCACCTTATCGGATGCAACGAGCATAGCCATGACCGAGATGGTCGGGACATCCTCATCAAAGCCGGCATACGTGCCAGCCGGTACCGTCGTCTTCGTGTAGAACGGATACTTGGCAATCAAAGCATCAGCCTTGTCCGCATCCACAGGCAGCAGGCGAATCTTGTTCTGCGAAGCAATATCCTGTACGGAGGAAGTCGGATAGCCAGCCGTCAGGAATGCGGCATCGACGTTGCCATCCTTGAGGGCGCTGGCGCCTTCCGCAAAGGACAGGTACTGGACATCGATATCGTCATAGGTGATGCCATATGCCTCGAGGATCTGGCGGGCATTGGCCTCTGCACCGGAGCCTGCCGCACCGACAGCTACGCGCTTGCCCTTGAGGTCCGCGATGCTCTTGATACCGGCCTTATCAAGCGTGACAAACTGGCAGGTTTCCGGGTACAGCGTCGCGATGCCGCGGATATTGTCGACCTTCTTGTCCTTGAACATCTCCGTGCCGTGAACGGCATAATACGTGATATCATTCTGGACAATGGCCAGGTCGACAGAACCATCCTTGAGCATGTTGATGTTCGCCACCGTGGCGCCGGTACTCTGCGCACTGGCGTTCATGCCTTCAATATCCTTGTTGAGGATTTCCGCCATCGCACCGCCAATCGGATAGTACGTACCAGCCGTACCGCCCGTGGCGATATTGAGGAATTTCTTCTGTGAACTTTCGCTGCCACAGCCTGCAAGCATGGCAACACTGAGGACTGCTATGATACCCACAGCCAACATTTTGGTGAATGCATGTAACTTCATCGAAAACGCCCCCACTCTCATACAAACATGTATTAACAAATATATTACGTATAAGAGTATAACATAGATTATATACAGTAATCAAGCCATTGAAAAAGAATACATGTAATTATGTAATGTTTATCTGTATACAAAACACAAAAGGAGCCTTATCCCTTCTGCGGGAAAAGGCTCCTTTGCCTGAAAACCGATGGCTGCACAGCTTTTCCTGTGCGGCTCATGAATGTCATCAGCCGATCTTGGCCGTATGGATGACCTCGTAGCCCTTGGCCTCAATCTTCTTCTTCACGTCATCGACATCGGGAATATCGCCGCGGACGACGATTTCATACTTGCCGTACGGCTGACGGCAGGTCACGAGGCTGTCGATAGAAAGGCCGCACTCTGTGAAGATGCCGGCAATATCGTGAACGACGCCGATCTTGTTGTCGACGAGCAGCGTCAGGCGCGTCTTGCCCTCCTGCAGGCCCATGACATCAACAAACGTCTTGAAGATATCCGTCTCCGTGATGACGCCCACAACCGTGCCGACTTTAGAGACAACCGGCAGACCGCCGATTTTATGCTTGTACATGATGAGCGCCGCTTCCTCGATGGTGGCGTCCTCATCGACCGAAATGACCGGTGTCTGCATGACATCCGAGATCTTGAGCTTTGCGAGGAGCGACCGCTCCTCATAGCGCGAGAGCGTCGTGGCCGGCGACGGCATCACGCGCATGAGGTCCTTGTCGGAAAGGAAGCCCACGAGCTTGCCATTCTCCACGACCGGCAGGCGGCGGAAATGCCCCTTCCGCATCGCGGAAGCCGCTTCGTCCACTGTCGTATCCGGCGTTACCGTCACCGGGTTCTTCGCCATGCGATTTGCTACAAACATCACTTCATCCCCCTTACATCCTTTGCCTGTGCTTTGCCGAAATACTTCGCTGCCAGCACGGGAAAATCCTGCCATGACTGCGGATCAGCCACCCAGATAAGCCTTGCGGACATCCTCGCTCGCAGCGAGTTCCTGCGCTGCACCGGACAGGGTAATGCGTCCCGTCTCGAGCACATACGCGCGGTTGGCAATCGAAAGCGCCATATTCGCATTCTGCTCAACGAGCAATACGGTCGTGCCGCTCTTGTTGATGTCCTCGATGATGTGGAAGATTTCCTTGATGAGCAGCGGCGCGAGCCCCATGGAGGGCTCATCGAGCAGCAGGAGCTTCGGACGGCTCATGAGCGCACGGCCCATCGCGAGCATCTGCTGCTCGCCGCCTGACAGCGTGCCGGCCGACTGATTCCTGCGTTCCGCAAGGCGCGGGAAGAGCTCAAAAACCGTCTTGAGATCCTTTTGGATGCCTGCCTTGTCCTTGCGTACAAAGGCACCGAGATCCAGATTCTCCATGACGGTCATCTCCGCAAAGACGCGGCGTCCTTCCGGCACCTGCGAGATGCCCTCGCGGACAATCTGATGAGCCGGCACGCCGGCGATATTCTTCCCCATGAACGTGATGGAGCCGTTCTTCGGCTTCAGGAGGCCCGAGATTGTGCGCAGTGTCGTCGACTTGCCGGCGCCGTTGGCACCGATGAGCGTCACGATCTCGCCCTGATTGACCTCGAGGCTGATGCCCTTGAGTGCATGGATGGCACCGTAGTATACATCGATGTTATCTATTTTCAGCATAGGTTCTGCCATATACATACCTGCTTTCCGTACTTTTCACCTGATGGACGGCGTCATTCGCCGCCCAGATAAGCCCGGATGACCTCCGGATTCTGCTTGATCTCGTCCGGCGTCCCCTGCGCGATGACCTCGCCGTACTCCAGCACATAGATGCGCTCGCAGATGCCCATGACGAGACTCATATCATGCTCGATGAGCAGGATGGTCAGGCCGAATTCATGGCGGATCCAGCGGATCATATCCATGAGTTCCTTCGTCTCCTGCGGGTTCATGCCGGCAGCCGGCTCGTCAAGCAGCAGGAGCTTCGGCTTGGCCGCGAGTGCGCGGGCGATCTCGAGGCGGCGCTGTGCACCGTACGGGAGGTTCTTCGCCACTTCATTCGCTTTATCCTCCAGATGGAAAATCTTGAGCAGTTTAAAGCTCTCCTCCTCGATGGCCTCCTCCTCGCGGAAGTAGCGCCCGATGCGCAGCACGGATTCAATCAGTCCGTATTTGACATGGTAATGGAAGGCAATCTTGACATTCTCCAAGACCGTGAGCTCAGAGAACAGGCGGATGTTCTGGAAGGTACGCGCGATGCCGCGCTGCGTGACCTGGTACGGCTTGAGGCCGACGATGCTCCTGCCCTCGAAGGAAATGTTGCCCGAGGTCGGCTGATAAACGCCGGTCAGCATGTTGAACACAGTCGTCTTGCCCGCGCCGTTCGGCCCGATGAGGCCGACGAGCTCGCCGCGGTTGAGACGCAGATTGAAGTCAGACACAGCCTTGAGGCCGCCGAAAACCTCCGAAACGTTTTCGGCGAGCAGGATTTCATTCATATCACTCATGCGGCGTGCCTCCTTTCTTGAAGATACGGCGGAAGATGCCCATATTCGTGACTTCCATGTAGCCGAAGAGGCCCTGCGGACGATAGAACATCAGAAGAATCAGCGCGATGGCGTAGATAATCATGCGGAACTCCGGCCAGCTCGCAAGGGCCGCCGAAATGAACGTGACGACGAAAGCACCGGCAATCGAGCCCGTGATTGAGCCGAGACCGCCCATGACAACCATGATGAGGTAATTGAAGGTCTGCATGAAGGTGAATGATGACGGACTGATGATATAGAAGCAGTGCGCGAAGAGTCCGCCCGCCACACCGGCAAACGCCGCGCCGATCGTAAAGGCCATGACCTTGTACTTTGTCGTATTGACGCCCATGGATTCTGCCGCGATCTCATTCTCGCGGATGGCCAGGCAGGCGCGGCCATGGTTTGAGTTGACGAAGTTCTTGATGAAGAACAGCGTGAACAGCATGATGAAGAATACCCAGGCAAACGTCGTGTTGTGCGGGATGCCCTTGAAGCCGGCTGCACCGCCGACATACTGGATGTTCATGATGACGATGCGGATGATCTCGCCGAGGCCGAGCGTCGCGATGGCCAGATAATCGCCGCGCAGGCGCAGGGTCGGAATGCCGACGAGGAAGCCCAGGAAGCCGGCTGCAATGCCGCCGGCAATCAGCGCGAGGCCGAACGGCACATGGAAATTCGTCGTGAGCACGACGCCGACGTAGGCACCGACGGCCATGAAGCCGGCGTGGCCGAGTGAGAACTGGCCCGTATAGCCATTGATGAGGTTGAGGCTCGCGGCCAGGATGATGTTGATGCCGATGATGAGCAGGTTGAGCTGCCAGAAGGAACTCAGGATGCGTTCCGTGATCATTCCCTGCAGCACGGCAAACAGAACCAGGGAAAGGGCGAGCATGATCAGATCATTTTTACGTAAGTACTTCATATGCTCCCCTCCTTACACTTTTTCTTTCGTGTTCTTGCCGAAGATGCCCGTCGGGCGGACCAGGAGCACGAGGATCAGGATGGCGAAAGCCGCGGCATCGCGGAACGTCGAGGAGATGAAGCCCGAGACGAACGCTTCGACGACGCCGAGAATCAAACCGCCGACCACGGCGCCCGGCAGGATGCCGATGCCGCCGAGGACAGCCGCGACAAAGGCCTTGAGGCCCGGCATGATGCCCATGAGCGGATCGATGGAATTGTAGTAGATGCCGACGAGGACACCGGCGACAGCTGCGAGCGCCGAACCAATGCCGAACGTAATCGAGATGATGCGGTCCGAATTGATGCCCATGAGCTCGGCCGTCTCCGTATCGAAGGAGGCTGCGCGCATGGCTTTGCCCGTCTTCGTCCGCTGGACGATGTACGTCAGGATGACCATGAGAACGGCCGTGATGCCGAGGATCAGCATCTGCTGACCGTTGATGACGATGCCGCCGAGGGAATCGATCGTCACGGCGACATCGCCGAACATCGCGGGGAACGTGCGCGGCGTCGGCGAAACGAAATACATCGTCGTGTACTCCAGGAAGAACGAGACGCCGATGGCCGTGATGAGCACGGAGATGCGCGGTGCATGGCGCAGCGGCTTATAGGCCAGCCGCTCGACCAGCATGCCGAGCGCGCCCGTAACGACGAGCGAGATGAGCAGTGACGGCACGATTGAGAGATGTGCCTGTGTGATGGCAAAGAAACCGATGTAAGCGCCCACCATGTAGATATCGCCATGGGCGAAGTTGATGAGCTTGATAATACCGTAAATCATCGTATAGCCTAACGCAATGAGGGCGTAGATGCTCCCGAGCGATATGCCGTTGATGAGCTGCTGCAAGACTTGATGCAAGACTTCCATAGAGAGCTCCTTCCATACAGATGGCAAGAGGCCGCATTCCTGCGGCCCCCTTCTATTCGCTGTTCCTTACTCTTCCGGCATGATCTTGGCAACCATTACGCGATCGCCATTCTTGTTCTCCAGGATGACGGCCTGCTTGATCGGGTTGTGGTTCTTGTCCATCGTGATGGTACCCGTACCGACCTTGAGGTCCTTCGTCTCCTCGAGAGCCTTCTGGATCTTCTCCGGATCTGCGCTGCCTGCACGCTTGATGGCATCGGCAAGCATCTTGCCGGCATCATAGCCGAGAGCAGCGAATACATTCGGCATATGACCGTACTTCTTCTGGAATGCTTCCACGAACGGTTTTACGGATTCATCCTTATCGGAGTAATGAGTGCTGAAATACGTGTTGTTCAGGGCATCGGCACCGGCAATATCCGTTACTTTCGAATCATCCCAGCCATCCGTGCCGAGGATCGGGCTCGTGATACCGAGCTCGCGGGCCTGTTTGACGATCTTGCCGACCTCTTCATAATAAGCCGGAACGAAGATGACATCGGCATTCGCCGTCTTGATCTTCGTCAGCGTGGCCTTGAAATCCTGGTCCTTGGCGAGGAAGGCTTCTTCCATGACGACTTTGCCGCCGGCAGCCTCAAACTTCTCCTTGAAGACCTTGCCGAGGCTCTTGGAGTAATCCGTGCTGTTGTCGACGTAGATGACAGCCGTCTTGGCCTTGAGGTTCTCGATGGCAAACTTCGCCATGACCGTGCCCTGCTGCGGGTCGATGAAGCAGCTGCGGAACACGAACGGCTTAACCTGACCATTCTCTACCGTGACATCCGGGCTCGTGGCATCCGGCGCGATGATGGGGACCTTGTTATCCGTCGCCACCTGAGACTCGGCAATGACGTTAGCCGTGACAGCCGGGCCTACGAGAACCGAAACCTTATCGTCCGAGATCAGCTTCGTTGCCGCATTGACGGCCTCAGAAGCCTCTGACTTGTTGTCGGCCGTGACGAGCGTGATCTTCTTGCCGTCCACACCGCCGGCATCGTTGATCTCGTCGATGGCGAGCTTCAAGCCGTCGAGTGTCGCACTGCCGTAGTTGGCGACGTTGCCGGTCATCTCGAAGTTCGCACCGACTTTGATCTCATTGCTATCCGATTGGCTGCCGCAGCCTGCCAGCACGCCGCCCATCAGCATCGTGCCGATGAACACGCTGGCGAGTTTCAAGCTTTTCTTGCTGAAATTCATACGGATTCCTCCCTTTTGCTTTCCCAAATCTCTATTGCATTTCCATGCGATGCATTCATTATAGTTTACACCTTTACAATAGTCAATAGCTTGTATTAAAAAATTGCACCGATACGCCTATTTTGTTTTTCTAAAACGGACTTTCCTCGTATTCCATGCGAACTTGTATCGTTGAAACGGAAAAAATATATGAAAAGTACGCGAATTAAAGCATAAGTTTACAATTTAACTGTATACTCGTACAGTCTCGCACATGCAAAAGAGCACGGCCAAACGCCGTGCTCCATTCCGTAAGGGAATCAATCCCTTATATATACTTCCAGATCTTGTCTACCAAAGCTCAATGCTTCTTCATGTGTGTCGAATGCCACATCGATGCGGTTTCCCTGGATGGCCCAGCCGATATCTTCAGCTACAGCCTCCCCGTAACCGGGGATATAGACATGTGTCCCGAGCGGGATCACACTGGGATCCACTGCGATGACCCCGTAGCGAACGCGTGTCCCCGAGGCTGTATAGCTCGAATTGCCAGGGTCTTCGGCACTGTAGGCCGTCGCGTTCACATAGATCACGCGGCTGCCGCCGCGGCTCGCCAGGCCCTCTTCGGGACCGTCGTATTCCTCGCCGCCCGAAAGCACCCAATACGTGCCGTTGCCGCAGATGCCATCCGTATCCAGCCCATTGGCCTTCTGGAACGCCTTGATGGCGGCCACTGTCCTGGCGCCGCAAATGCCGTCAGCACTGTCATCGAGCCAGCCCTGCTCGATGAGCAGCGTCTGCACCCGGCGCACAGCCTGACCACGCGAGCCCTGTTTGACGAGAATCGAAGAAGCGAATGCTTCTGTCGTAAAGGAGAGCAGGGTAAGGGTCACCAGAAGAACCATGGAAAAAAACCATCGATTATGCAAGTGAAAACACCTCTCTCTGAATATCCACTCAAAAGCACATCTATCTATGACATATCTACTCCATCATTTTACCATAACAGACAAGCGTCCGTCAAAAAGGCCTATTTTACGAGATGGAGCCCCGTCGGCTGGGAAGGCGGCTCTTGAGGGCTTTCCTCCTGTATGGACTCAGAAGACTGTGGGGACTGACTCTTGCGCCCATGGTAGCAGACGTTCAGCAGGATGCCCATCGACGCCATCGTGACGATCAGGGATGAACCGCCGTAACTGATGAACGGCAGCGGGACACCGACGACCGGGAAGGCGCCGCTGACCATGAAGAGATTGCCGACAGCCTGGCCGACGACGAGCAGCATGATGCCAATGGTCAGGATCTGCCCATAGAGATCCTGGGCACGGCTTGCGATGTAATAGCAGCAGATGGTCAGCAGGAAGAACATCAGGATGACCATGAAGACGCCGATGTAGCCATGCTCCTGGGCGAAGATGGCAAAGGCGAAGTCCGTGTGGGCCTCCGGCAGGTATTCATACTTGCTGACGCCCGTGCCGAGCCCCATTCCCCAGAAACCGCCCGAGCCGATAGTCGACATGGACTGGACCGCCTGATAGCCTACGCCCTGCGCATCGCTCCAGGGGTCATACGTTACGCGCACACGCTCCAGGCGATAGGGCTGCGAGGCAATCAGGGTGGGGATCACGACGAGAGCGCCGAGCAGCAGGAATTTGAGATATTTCCACGGAATGCCGACAGTAAAGGCCATGAGAAACGGCACACCAAAGACGATGCAGGCCGTGCCCATGTCCGGCTCAAGCTCGACGAGTCCTGCCACGACGGCCATCAGGATGTACGGGCCGCTCCAGACCTTGATGGTCCTTCCTGCCTTGACCTGAACCGAAAGGTAGTTGGCCGCCACGAAGATGCCGAGAAGCTTGGCGAACTCAGCTGGCTGGAAACTGAAGCCACCGACGGACAGCCAGCGCCGTGCACCATTGACCACATTTCCCAGGAACAAGACGGCTATCAGAGAAGCAACGACAAACGCCAAGAACCAGGGCAGCCATTTGCGCCAGCGGTGATAATTGATCCGGCTGCAGACAAAGCAGATGGGGATGCCGATGAGCAGCCAGATGACATGGCGAAGCAGGAAATAATACGGATTGCTGTATTCCGTAGCCGCCTTGACAAAGCTCGAGCTGAACACATTGATGGTTCCCAGCAGGAGCAGCACGGCCATGATCACAATAACCGGTTCTGCCTCGTTGCTCCAGAGGGTTTTCCGGATACGCATCAAAAAGCCTCCTTATGAGAAGTCAATCAAAGATGACTTCGCAGCGATTGATCTTCTCGCCGAAGCCGCTGAACTTGCGTTCGTATTCCGTCATGATATTGTCCGGACGGTCTTCCGCGTGCAGGTCAAAGGAAACATCCTGGACGCGCAGGCCGGCCTCCTCGAACTGCTCCAGCGAAAAATCAAAGAGCGGGCGATTGTCGGTCTTGAAGTGCAGCTCTCCGCCTTTCTTGAGGAGCTGACGGTATTTCTCGAGGAAGCCGACATGCGTGAGACGGCGCTTCGCATGGCGCTTCTTCGGCCAGGGATCACAGAAATTGATGTAGAAGCGGTCTACCTCGCCCGGTGCAAAGATATCCTCGATGTGATTGATGTCAAAGACCAGCAGGCGAACATTCTTGAGTTCCTTTTCCGCGACCTTCTTCGCAGCAGAATACAGGACATCCTGCTGCATCTCAATGCCGATGTAATTGTTTTCCGGGTGACGTTCAGCCAGCTGGCTGATGAAATCGCCCTTGCCCGTGCCGAGCTCGACGTGGAGCGGGGCCTGGCGGCCAAAGATCTCCGCCCACTTGCCCTTCTTCTCCTCGCCGATTTCCTGGTCACGGCTCACGACAAAATCATCGAATTCATGGATGGCCTCATCGACCCATGGCTTTCTTCTTAAACGCACAGTCTGATCTCCTTATTTCTTCTCGAGATTGTATTTCTTCAGATAACGGTAGAGCGTCACGCGGCTGACATTCAGCAGGTTGGCGAGACGGCTGACATTGCCGCCCGCTGCCTGCCAGGCCTTGACGAATACATCCTTATCCTCTTTCCACTTGTTGTCCGGCTTCACATCACCCATGAGGCTGATGTCCTCGGGTGCGATGGTATCCTTCGTCGTATTGAAGAAGGCGTACTCCAGCACGCTCTGAAGCTGCTTGATGTTGCCCGGCCAGTCGTAATTGCGCAGGACATCGTCCGTCTCCTTGAGGATGCGTTTGGGCTTCATCTGATGCTGCTCGGCAAGCTCGGCGACGATGTGCTCGGCGAGCTTCGGGATGTCCTCGCGGCGGCTCCTGAGAGGCGGTACGCGCACGACGCTCTTCGAGACGATCTCGTAGAGTTCGGGGGCAAAGAGGCCGCGCTCCGTCAAGCGCTTGAGATCGCTGTCACAGGCCGCGATGATGCGCACATCGATATCGCGGTAGACGTTCTCGCCGATGCGGCGCGTCCTGCCCGTCTTGAGGGCATTGGCCAGCTCGACGGCGATGTTCTTCGGCATCTTCTCGATCTCATCGAGGAACAGCGTGCCGCCCGAAGCGAGCTCAAGGCGTCCCTGATGGCTGACCTCCGGACTCATCATGACGCCGAAGAGCTCCTGCTCGAGAAGCTCCGGCGTCGTATCGCCGCAGCGCAGCGAGATGAGCGGGCCTGCCGCACGCGGGCTGGCCTGATGGATGCCGTGTGCCATGCGCTGCTTGCCGGTCCCCGCCTCACCCTGGATGAGGATGTGGTGCTTGTTCTTGGCTACGCGGGCAGCCTTGGCGCGCACGCTGGCAAAGGTCGTGCCCTCGCCCACCATCGAACTCAGGCTGTATTTGGCCGTATAGCCTGCCGCATGGGCCACGAGCGTGCGCAGGTCCTCAATCGGCATCGATACGACGACCACCGATTCGACCGCGCGGTCGGCATCGCGCTCGAGCGGCACGACCGTCGTGATGTCCTCATACGTCTTCTTCGGCGTGATCCACGTCACTTCCTTGTTGTACGAAGGCACACCGTTGAAGCCCTTGTAGATGGGCGTATGCTGATAATTCATGATGACGTCGTTGAGATTGGACGTATACTTCTTGTCGCCGTCCTTCTTCGCACCGATGCCCTCGAGGCGCGTATGGCCGAGCTCGTTGGCGTAAGCCACCTCGCCGCCCGGCATGACGTGGTAGACGGCAAACGGCGTCGCGTCGAGGATGGCCTCTTCAGCCTTGATGCGAATGGACTCCGTCAGATGCTGCTCGAGTGCGTTCTTCATCGTATAGAGCAGCGCGATGATGGCATCCTGCGGCAGCGGCACCTGCTCCATCGACACCAGCGTGATGATGTAGTGGAATTCGCCGTTGACCTTGATGGGCGCCGAGCACGCATCACCGAGCTGGCACTCCTTGATCCACATCTCCGGACCGAACATCCAGAACGCCGTCTGATGTGCATAGGCCACGCTGATGCTCGACGTGCCCACATCCTCGATGCCGACGCGCACGCCCTCGATCTCGCCCGGCGTCATCTGGTAGAACGGCAGCGAATAGCTCTTGAGCACGCGGCATTCCGCATCGATGAGCAGCAGCGACAGATTGTACTCCTGGAAAAACTCACGGATTTCCTCGCTCAATTTGCCCAGATAGTCAATGGCATCCTGATGCTTCTTCTGCAGGGCGGCAAACTCCTCCTTTGCCATCTTGCGCGTCACGTCCATCGTCTTCGTGCCAATGCCGAGCTCCCTGCTCTTGAGCCACGATTCTGCCACCCAGGGATGCACGTTCGGGTCAAGCACTCCCTCTTCGACAAATTTCTTATAGTAGCCTTCCAGCTTGCTCCTGCTGCGATGTTCCCGGATCATAAAAATCCCTCCAACTCTTTTATTAGAACCACAAACGGTCTGCTTTGCGAAATATCGTATCTTTTATTTTAACAAGCATCGTTGACACCTGCAATTCTTTTTGCAAAAAAGTTTACAAAAATGTATAATATGGAGTGATTACATGTAAAGAAAGATAGGTGTACCGTTATGGCAAATCAGTACAAAAAATTGCAAAAAAAGCTGTATTCCCAGAAAAATTCGTCAAAAAAGACCCCCGAGCCCAAGGTTGGCAAGGATTACATGCTGTTGATTTTAATTATCTTCACTGTTTTTGTGGGGATTGCCGGCTGGTCGCAACTTGATGTCATGAATCGTTCCATGTACGCTTTGCTGACGATTTCACTGTCTCTGACTTATATCCGCCGTCACGCCAAGCTCAGTGAAACCATGCAAGTCATCGTGGAACGGACCAGTCTGGTTTGTCTTGGTTGTGCTGTTATAGTCTTTTTCGTTGTTCTGTATCAGCAGTTCTTCGGGTAAACAATACCTCCGCCTTCCCAACATGTCAAAAAGCTGTCACATCTTCCGGATGATGACAGCTTTTTTCATTCCATATTTTCCCAACAGAAAAAGGGGCTGTGACAAAATGTAAAATCATTTTGTCCACA
>CABJCJ010000007.1:25284-105815 GCA_902364065.1 Veillonellaceae bacterium SB90 | reverse complement strand
GCTGTGGACAAAATGATTTTACATTTTGTCACAGCCCCTTTGCATTCCCGGCACAATCTCGACCTCTTTCACCGCTGCGTGGTCCCCTTTTTCGGGGATGCCACCGGCATCCCGCGCTTCGCGTCCCTGCGGGGAGCTACGACGCCAGAAATGGCCTGCTGACTGTTCTGTTTCTTATCCGCAAATCCAAGGACCTCTTCCACCTCTGCGCGGTCCCCCTTCCCCGGGGATGCCCCCGGCATCCCGCGCTTCGCGCCCTGCGGGAGACGGCTTTGGGGCTCTTGCCCTGCAGGAGAACAAAGCGTGCAGTAAGACGCGCAGCCTTCCCCTCTGGGGAAAGTGTCAGCGCAGCTGACGGATGAGGTTGCCTTCTCCGCGCACGGAGAAGGTGCCGAGCTTGCGAGGCGGAAGAGGTCCCCAAGATTATTTGCAGAAGAAGAGAGTGATGTTCTTGAAGATTTTCTACATCGTAGATGCTGCTCATGACGGCAGAGAGCTGCGCCAGCTCGTGCGCGCGCCTCTCGGGCTCTCGGCCAAACTCTGGAAACGCATCAAGTGGAACGGCACGATCCTTGTCAATGGGCAGGCACATCACGATGCCCGTCTGCGCGTCCGCGAGGGGGATGAGGTGACGCTACTCTGGCAGGAAACATCGCCCGTCGTTCCAGTCGACCTGCCACTCGATATCCTCTATGAGGATGAAACTATTCTTGCTGTCAATAAACATGCGGACATGATCGTCCATCCGACACATCGCGCGGTGCGCGATACGCTTGTCCATGCCGTGGCGGGCTACCTCGAGCGCCGGGGAGAGGCGGCAGGCATCCATCCGCTCTACCGGCTAGACCGCAATACGACGGGCATCGTCGTCATCGCGAAGTCGGCCAGGGCACAGTATGCGATGACGAAATATCATGGTCAGCTTTACCGTGAATACCTGGCATTGGTGACAGGGCATCTGGATGCCAGCAAGGGGTGCATCGACATGCCCATCGGCCGTGATCCGGCGCGGGCCAATCACTGGCAGGTGCACACTGACGGCAGGCGTGCGCTGACAGAATACGAGGTCAGTGCCGTGTGGCCGGATTATTCCCTGCTCAAGATTCATCTGCTGACCGGCCGCACACATCAGATTCGTGTCCACTTCTCTGCGCTTGGTCATCCGCTGCTCGGTGACAGCGCGTATGTCGGCCCCTGTGATGTCATTCCGCGCCAGGCCCTGCATGCCTGGCGCGTGCACTTCCGCCATCCTGATACCGGCAGAGAAATCCACCTCGAAGCCCCCATTCCCGAAGATATGCAGCATCTTATTGAACCGAATGTTGTTTCACGTGAAACATCGATAGAGGAAAGTTAGGACGTGGCAGCGAAATAATCTTTGGCAGCAAGATTACCAGCATCATTTGCAGAAAGGTTGTGGTTGTTTTGGATATCACTGCTTGGCAGGCACATCTCTGGCCGGCACTGGCCATCGGAGTGGCTGCGTTCATGCAGGGAATCACAGGCTTCGGGCTCGTGATCATTGCGGCGCCGCTGCTCATGCTTTTCTATGACCCGCGGGAAACCGTGCTCATGATGTTTGTCGTGGGCCTGATTACCAGCATCGTGCAGACCTTCCTTGTCTGGAAGGATGCACGCTACAAGCTGATTGGGGCAATCCTGGTTGGCTACATTGTGGCGCAGCCCTTCGGCTTCTGGATTTTTGCGCATTTTTCGGCCAATCAGTTGAAGCTGCTCGTCAGTACGGTCATTCTCGTTTCGCTGCTGCTCATGCAGTTCACGCATCATGAGTTCTCTCTCTGTCGACGCAATTCCATCCTCATGGGGATCCTGGCCGGCCTCTGCGGTGTCACGACGGGCATGGCCGGTCCGCCACTGATCCTTTATTTTGCCTACACGAAGATGACGCCGGCGGAGCTGCGCGGCACGAGCGTCGTCTTCTTCCTGATCAGCGGTATCATCTCCATCGGCTTCTTCCTGTTCCAGGGCGTGTCCATGTATTCCGCCGCCGTGGAGTCGATTTACCTGATACCAGCCCTCGTCATCGGCCTGCTGCTCGGTCACGCCGTCATCCGCTTCGTCTCCGTCAAGCTCTTCCGCTTCCTGATTTTCTTCATGCTCTACTTTATCTGCGCCTACATGTTCTACGAACTAGCTGTGCAGTGAAAGCAAAAAGAAGCGTCAATGTTTCACGTGAAACATCGACGCTTCTTTTTGCTGGTATTTTTATGGATTCTCTAAGTTGCCGTCATGGTAGAGGAAGTCGAGATAGGGGATGGCGGAGAGATACTCTGTCCTCGCGGGAATCCAACTGTCGGTGTAGAGGATATCGGCCTCTTCGAGGACTTTGCGCTGCGGGTCGTAGCGGACGGCGAAACTCGGGAAGAGGAGACTCTCAAGGCCATCCTCGGTATCGGCCAGTGAGCAGTAGAGCATGCCATCGATGCGCTTCATGTTGAGCTTGTCGGTGTAGAGCGGCGGGTCGAGCAGAGGGATCGGTCCCCAGCCCGGCTGTTTGAGGTGCGCGTATTCGGGAAGCTGCAGCTGCTTGCAGACGAGGCGGCGGTAGTAGTCGTCCGTGGAGTAGGTGGCAATCGGCAGCATGGTCTCGCGCGTGTTCTTGAACTTCAACTCAGTGGCCTGGAATGGTTTCTCAGTGATCTTTGTGATCTTGTAGATGCGCTCGGTGTTATCCGGATACGAGAGCTCGACGTGGAACGCATAGAGCTGATCATCGTCCACGGCTCTTGTGAACCGGTTGTAGCGAATCAGGCCCGTCGCTTTGTCGTAGCTCACGCTGTCGACATCGTAGCCTACGTCACAGACCTTCTTCAAGAGGGCGCTGTTCTGGGCGAATTTCTGGAAGTAGGTCGTGCCGTAGGGCAGCTCGCCTGCCTTGCCCTGACTCTGCTTGAGGCCCGCGATGACGGCCTTGAGCTCCCGGTTCTCGCCCTCGATGTTGATCTGCTGGATGGCTTGGTTGAGGTCGACCTGGTCGAGCTGGATGTAGGCCGTCAGGTGGCAGGTGACGAGTGTGTAGCCGTCGCTCGTCTTGCTCGTCGCATACGACTCGTTCTGGACGGCGAGGATGTTGCCAGATATTGATTGAATCTCATCCTCAGTAAGGACTTGATTGTGGGTCTTGGAATAACTCTGGACAAAGACGCCGGCCTTCTCCGTCGCGAGACGCAGAGCATCCTTATGCGCTTCTTCGCGGGCCTTCTGAAGTCCCGCCTCAGACGTGTCGTCCGTCAGGTAGCTGCCCGTCACCTCGACACTCTCGATGTGGGCATTGCCGTGCCATTCGGCATAGGCGGGCGCTGCTGCTACGAGCACGGGTACCATGGCCAGCACGCCGAATTTCTGGAACATCAAAATCGCCTCATTTCTCATAGATTGCATATATCTGTGTCTTTCTTTTATTGTATCGCAAATGAGAAAACACGCAAGAATTTTGTAATAATCCAATCTGTAGGGTACAGGGCCTTGATCCTATGTGGCTTCTGGACATGCAAAAGGCTGCCGGACTTGCGGCAGCCTTTTGCTGTATGTGAGGAAAAGCAGGATGGGAATGTGATAAGCCAAGGAGTGGAGGTGTTTTATTTCTGCGGGTAGAAGCCGGATGGCTGTCCCGAGAGATTGATGAGGATGTTCTTCATCTGCGTGTAGTGTTCAAGGATGACTTTGTGTGTCTCGCGTCCGATACCGGACTGCTTGTAGCCGCCAAACGGCGAGCCTTCAGGGATCTGGTTGTATGTGTTGATCCATACGCGGCCTGTCTCGATAGCGTTGGCGACACGGAATGCACGGTTGATATCCTGTGTCCAGACAGCGCCGCCAAGACCGTAATCGCTGTCATTGGCCATTTTAACCACTTCTTCTTCCGTTTTGAATTTGATGACAACGGCGACAGGCCCGAAAATCTCTTCGCGGGCAATGCGCATATCGTTCGTGGCATTTGTGATGAGTGTCGGCTTTATGAAGAAGCCGTTCTTGAGTACACCGTCAGTTGCCTGCTCACCGCCACAGGCGATGGTCGCACCTTCTTTTTTAGCGAGTTCGACATAGGAGAGGACTTTATCGAGCTGAGATTTATAGATAGTCGCACCGAGTTGCGTGTCTTCCTTCCACGGCAGGCCAATCTTGACTTTGTTGAAGCGGTTGGCGAGTTCTGCTACAAATTCGTCATAGATATCCTCCTGAACGAAGATGCGCGAACCCGCGCAGCAGACCTGCCCCTGATTGAAGAGGATGCCGAGTTGGGCACCATCATAAGCTTGTTCGAGGTCGCAATCCGCGAAGAAGATGTTCGCAGATTTGCCACCGAGTTCAAGCGTGGCCGGAATGAGTTTTTTGGCCGCAGCTTTGGCAACGGAAAGACCGACTTCTGTTGAGCCTGTGAATGCCAGTTTGCAGAAGCCCTTGTGGTCGAGCATGTACTGACCGGCTTTTGAGCCTGCGCCCGTGATGACGTTGAAGACACCTGGAGGCAGGATATCCTTGATGAGATCGGCAAAGTACAGCACGGAAAGGGAGGTCGTCTTTGACGGCTTCAGGATCGTGCAGCAGCCGCTTGCGAGTACCGGTGCGAGTTTCCACGCTGCCATGAGGAAAGGGAAGTTCCACGGTACAATCTGGCCGACAACGCCAATCGGTTCACGCAAGATGATGCTCATGGTCGTATTATCGAGCATTGTGGCAGAGCCTTCCTCGGCGAGGATGCAGCCGGCAAAATAACGGAAATGGGCAGCGGCAAGTGGCACATCGACATTCTTTGTCTCGCGGATGGGTTTGCCATTGTCGAGGGTCTCGATGAGAGCAAGCTCGTCCGTATGCGCATCGATGACGTCGGCAATCTTATTGAGAAGGGTGGCACGCTCTTTGACCGTGGTCTTCTTCCATGTGGCAAAGGCTTTCCAGGCTGCGTCTACGGCAGCATCGACATCTTGCGGCGTAGCTTCTGCGCATCTGGCAAGCTTGTCACCAGTCGCAGGGCAAAAAGTATCAAATGTCTTGCCATCGGCTGATGGACGCCAGGCCCCGTCGATGAAAAGGGCATACTGACTGTTCAGTTTCGTATCTGGAATCATGTGAATCCCTCCTATATATCTGGATTGAAGAGTAAATCTTCTTTATATAAAAGCTTTTTACTTTACGTGCATTACGATGCTTGTTTCTCTGCTCCGGCATCTTTTACTCCTGGAGCATTTTTTATGGATTCAGGCAGGCCTTGCAATTCAGGACGAGTGATCAGGCGCCCAAGTCGTGTCCCCGAAAGATAATTGAAAATCCATTTAAACGTGACGGAGATATTGGCATGGAACCCTGCTTTCGTGAGCAGATGAATCCAGAGCCAGGCCGACCAGGCGAGAAAGCCGCGGCCGCGCAGAGGGCCAGCTTCCATGACGGCTTCACTGTTACCGATGATGGCCATGACGCCTTTGCTCTTGTAATGGAGATGTTCCATTTCTTCCCCGCGTACATCATGCAGGATGTTCTTGGCGGCGAGCTCTCCTTCAGCCAGCGCAACGGGCGCAAGCGTCGGCAGAGGACGCTGTTCACCAGGCAGCGTATAGCTTGAGCAGTCTCCAATAGCAAAGATATCCTGCATGCCTGGGACACGAATCGTATCATCGATGAGCAGGCGTTTGTCGCGGTCTTTTTCGCATGCAAAGCTGCTGAGACAGTCCACAGGGCGTACACCTGCCGACCAGACAACCGTTTTAGTCTTGATCGTGGAGCATGACGCATCTTTTGGAGCATTCATCGGACGGTAGAAAAGCGTCTTCCCGTCGTAGCCCGTCACGAGCATGGAGCACTGTACATCAATACGTTTTTTCTGCAGGACCTTGAGCGTCTCTGTGCGGAGCTTTTCGGACATCATGCTGAGCACGCATCTATCAGCGCCAATCAGATGGATGTTGACTTCATCAAAGTCAATATGGTGAAACTCTTTCTGCAGGACATCGTAAACGAGCTCGGATACACCGCCGGCACCTTCAACACCAATTGGGCCAGCGCCGACAAAGACAAAGGTCAGCAGAGCCTTGCGCTTTTCAGGGTCTGTCTCAGCAGAAGCTTCTTCAAAGACACTTAAAAGATGGCTGCGGATGCGAATCGCGTCCTGCAGGGTCTTCAATGGGAATGCGTTGCGCTCTACTTCTTCGTTGCCGAAGAAATTTGGTGTTGAGCCAAGAGCGATGATGAGATAGTCGTAGGGAACATCCCCGTGACTCGTCTTGACGATTTTTTCTTTTTGCTGGATGCCATGGACTTCTGCTAAAAGGAAATCGACGTTATTTGCTTTTTTGAAGAACCCACGAATGGGGTAGACGACCTCATCCGTCGAAAGCATCGATGTCGCTACTTGATAAAGGAGCGGCTGGAAGACCTGGTAGTTGTTGTGATCGATGATCAGCACATCCAACGGCTGATTGGCTAGTTGCTGTGCTGCTTTGATGCCGCCGATACCCCCACCGAGGATGACGACACGCGGCCGTTCTTTCATGTCCAATCCCGCCTTTCCATTCAAGGATGAAGGGAATATGCTTGTGCAGCGGAAACCGCCAAAACGTCTGTGTGACATTTATCAAATTTTGATATTCACTTCATTTCAATATTTGTTATCATTTAATCATATTATATACTTATTTTTCAGAAATATAAAATACTAAAAATTTATGATATATGTTGCATTGCCTTATAAGATGGAAATCATACTGGATAAAGAGGAAAGCGGATAGGGCGTGAGGTAAAAATCACAGGTCACGGATTTTTTGCGGGCAAATATTCTCAGTCATCAAAGAGGCTGATCAGGCCGCCAATCAGGCCGCCGACGATCAGAACGGGTGCAGCTGCTACGGCTGCGGCACCGATGGCGGCCGCACCAGCTACGGCCCCGGACCCGATGGCACCGACGGCACCGGCGGCTGCTGTCCCCGCCGCGACGCTTGAAGCAGCGGCAGCAGCGGAGGTGACGGCACTGGTTACGGCTCCCGTCGCGGCTGCAGCCGCCGAAGCACCAGCTCCGCCAATCGCTCCTGTGATTGCCGTTCCGGCATTGACTGCTGAGCTGATCACAGGCGCGCTGGAAATTACCGCTCCTGCCGTACTGGCCGTCTCGAGTGCGGCCGCACCGATTTCCGTACTGGCCATCAGACTGCCTGCGGCACCGGCACCGTAGCTGATCGCACCGGCTTCTGCCGTATCGACGATTACATCGCCGGCGGCTTCTGAAACCGTCTTATTGCCCTTGACCACCTGTACGATATTCTTGCCCAGGCTGAATCCTGCGCCGGCTGCTGCGCCGGACTTGGCCGCCGATACGCCGGCACGATGTGCGGCCGCTGCAGTTTTGGCCGACTGGTAAAACTTGGGTACGACGGTTGCATTCGTCTTGCCGGTTACCTTGGTTTCCAGCTGCATGGCGTCAGCCCAGAACCTGGCTTCCTGTTCCGTGACATGGCCTTCGACCACTTTTACGCCGGATTTTGCTGCTTCTGCTTTCAGCGTGCGGAAATAGGGGTTACCCTTATCGACGACGATGGTCTGTCCCTTATAGCGTGCAAAATCAATCTGTCCGGGCTTGTAGCCGATCTTCACCTGCTGGAAGGCAGCTTTCCCGTTCGTCTTGAGATGCTTCAGGTCGGCAATCCCGTTATTGTTCAGGACGATGGTCGTGCGCCCGCGGGCTGAGGATTCAGCAGCCTCCAGGCTTTCTCCGACAAAACCCTTGAATCCCTTGCTGCCACCCCGCAGCGTATTCAGGCCGGACAACTCCTCCTGGGCCTGTTCAAAGGCCCGCATTTTCCGGACTGCCTGATGCACGGCCTTGGCGTTTTTCGCCGTACCGACTGCCCCTGCATAGATAGAATTCATTTCGTTTTTCATGATGTATTCCTCCTGTTTATTGTGATCCCCGGACCGGCTTATGGATGGGCCGGTACGAGTGTATAAAGCTGACGGCAGATATTCATTCCCGCACGGTAATCGGAAGAGGTCTTGCTGATGATTACGGCGTGCTGGTGATCTTCGCCATAGTAAATCTTGTAGTGGGTCCTGCCGTTTTCCAGCGTGAAGCCGAGCTGGGCAAGCTGCCGGCTCAGCTTTCGGGTCAGATGGCGGTAACCTTTGAACATGATTTTTAGTTGCTGACGAAAGCTCTTTTGTTGTTCCTGTTTCATGGTCGTGCTCCTTTCCACAGCCCGTATCTCTTTGTTGTCTTTATGATACGATTTTTGTCGTTGCAGGCCGAGTCAAACGCGATGCTTTTTCGATGCATTTTTCGTGTGCAACAATATTTTCTCCAGTTGCAGAAATGTTGCAGGAATGTTGCGGGAAATTGCAGAAATCTACCTTTGTCGACGAAGTATTTCAAGGAGGAATCTGGTGTGTATATTACGTATCCATTTTTAATGGAGTTTCTGCATAAAAAGGAAAAGGTGACTCAAACTAAAATAGCAAAAGCTCTGTCAATCAGTAAATCCTATATTTCCAGGATGATCAACGGAGAAGGCAATCAGCTGAACCAAGATATTACAGAAGAATTCTTTTACGAGAAGTTATTTCGTATGGAAGCACATCCGGAGTATATTCATAAGCTTTATCGGCATTTGAGGGAATGCGAGGCTACGGATGATGAGCTTGACGCCGCATACCGGACGTTTTTGGTGGAACGGGACAAGAACCGGTCGCAGGAGCGGCTGCAGGGTGCCATGGAAGCTTTTTTACACCTGGTATTGCATAGGGCTGAAGAGTCACGCCAAGCGAATCTTGTCAATGTCAAGGCTTCTGCTCCGGATATTTCCTTTGCACCGCTCAATTACCGGCTGACGGAGGGGTTTGTTGGACGCAATGAACTCTTGGAGAAAATTTCTTCTGTGATGGAAGCATACAGTCTGGCCGTTATCTGTGGCATCGGTGGCCTGGGCAAATCGCAGACGGCTTTGCATTATGCAGACCGTGGCAAGAAGAATCATATCTATAAACAGATACAGATGGTTTATTTTCATCAGGACCTCAAAGCGACAATCCAGGATATTCCGTTTCAGGGCTTGAAGAAATATCAGAAGGAAGACAAAGCCGGTGATGAAGGGTTTCAGATTCGTATGAAGGCATTGAAAACGTTCCATAAAGATGCTCTCCTGATCATCGATAATATGGACATCATGGGGGCTGTTCTGCCGGAGGAGGATCAGCGCATCCTTGAGGAACTCGCGGATATGGAATTGCATGTGCTGATCACGAGCCGCAACACGACCCTTTACAAAGATATGTATATGGTCCCCATCAAGCCGTTGAGCGATGCGGAACAACTGGAGCTCTTCCGTTTGAATTACAGTCCCCGCAAGGAAGATCCCATCGAGCTGCCTGCTAAAAACATGGATAAGTATAAGGAACTCTGCCATATGGTATCCGGACATACCATGCTGATTGAGCTTATCGCCAAGACGATGCGGGAGTATTCCATGTCGCCTGCCAGAATGATTAAGCTGCTCAAGGAGAAACGGGACACGCGTGATTTGAAGATTCCGGTCGAGAAAGATAATAATTATGAGCAGGAAGATATTTATAATGTCATCTCGACCTTGTTCAATATCAGTGCGATGAATGAGCAGGCCAAGCAAATCCTGATGAAACTCGCCCTTTGCTCGATCAACGGCGTCCGTATGACCTTTTTTGATGAGTTCCTGCTGGATGGCTGCAGCATCAGCGCAATCAATGTTCTCGTCAATCAGAGCTGGATTGTTCGCGAGTCGCATCAGGCGGCCGAGGACGACCGGATCCATCTGCATCCTCTGATTGAAACGGCTGTCTTGTGGAATCTGCATCCGACGCTCAGGGACTGTCAGGATTACTTGGAAGCGGCAATCCGTGTGTATGCGGACAATAATGAAGAAATCCAGGCCATGGACCGTCACGATGTCTGTACCATCCTGATCCGTGCCGGGGAACTGTTTCGTGCATTATACGACAAGGATTCGGCCGGTCTGCTCATTCGCCAGGCAAAGGTGATTTATAAGGCACATCAGTACCGGCAGGCCTGGGGACAGTGCAATCTGGCGTTATCGATCTGCAAGTCTTCTGCGGATGATGCGAGTCAGACCCTGCTGCCACAGGCGTATTGCCTGCATGCTAATCTGGCCGTGAAACTGGCGGATTATCAGGAGGCAATCAAGGCTTACCATACGGCTATCGACATGTGGGAAAAACAAGCGCATCCTCCTTATGAAGATATCGTGGAAGCTTATAACTATCTAGCCAATGTTTACCGTAAGAACTCTCAGTATACCGAGGCGCTGGACAACTTCCGACTGGCCGAGAATCGCATGGATGTCCATAAGATTGACAATCCGGAATTGCATGCGGATATCTTGAATAATATCGGGATCGTCTATATCAATCTGGATAATCTCGATAAAGCCCTGGAAAATTATAAAAAGGGTATGGAGATCCGTGAGAAGCAGCCGGTGCCGAACAAGCAGCAGCTGGCATATTCGTATCACAATATCGGCACGGTGTATCAACGGCAGGATAAATGTGAGGAGGCGATAGCCTGGCATGAAAAGGGGCTGAACCTGCGCCGCGAAGTCTATACGCCGGACGATCCGACCATTGCGGATTCTCTGACTATGCTGGGAAATGATTATGCGACAATGGCCAAGGGGAAAGACGATAAGCATTATGCGACAGCGCTGAAATACGTTCAGGCAGGGCTCAAGATACGAGAAAATTCCCTGGGACCGGACCATCCGGCAACGGCATGGAGCTACGAAAGCCTTGGTAAGATCTACTATCAGCAGGAAGCGTATGCACAGGCAAAAGCGGCTTTTTTGAAGTGCCTGTCCATTCGCCGTTCCGCCCTGGGAGAACGCCATGCCTATACGGCTCAGATCATGTTCTGGCTGGGTAAAACAGAATATGATCTGGACAATCTGCCGGCAGCCCGAGAGTATCTGACGCAGGCATGCGCCATCCAGGAGCAGGTCAAACCATCGGCTTTGCTTCAGACACAAGCTTTGCTGTCCAAGATAGAGGACGCCCTTCACATCCATGAATAGGAGTTTGCAGACAAAAACGCCGTTGATGTTTCACGTGAAACATCAACGGCGTTTTGCTCAAGGGCGTTTCTTATGCAGAGATGGTGTTCATTCTTTTCAGGGCAAGTGCTGTGTACTGATCGGTGATCAGTGTATTCATGTAGCCTGCCTTGAGCGCTGCGTGGATGGCGCGGAGTTTTTCTTTGCCGCCCGCAACGAGAATACGGGTTTCTTTCTGGGCGAGTTCATCGAGACGGATGCCGACCGTGCGGTCATCGAGTTCCTTGTCTACGATATGCCCCTCGTCGTCGTAGAAATGAGAGCAGAGGTCGCCGGCGGCCTTCTGGCTCAGGAGTTCGCGGTCGCGTTCGCCGATGTAGTAGCCGAGGTGGAACAGGATGGACTCATCAGAAGCGGGGCCGACGGTGACAATGGCGATGTTGGCTTTTTTGCCGGTATCGAGGATGTGCTTGACGTATTTATCCTGTTCGACGAGGCGTTTGACCTCCGTGTTGTCGAACATGACGGGCAGAGGCAGGAAGGTTCCCGTGGTTGCGAAGGCATTGGCCATGAGCGTGACGATTTCATGGGCGTATGTGTTGACTTTGGAGTAACTGCTGCCACCCTTGAGCTGCACGACCTGGACATCCTTGACGGGCTTGGCCTGCAGATCCTGCGCCATCTCATAGAGGGCAGAGCCCCAGCCCACACCGATGATGTCATGGTCCTTCACGATTTCATGGAGATATTCTGCGGCCTTCTGCCCCAAGGCTTTTCGAATCTCGCGTGCATGGTCGAGCGGTGCATTGGCGATTTTCACCGTTTTCAAGTGGTAGAGCTGGCGCAGCTCGCTGGCCAGGGAAAGGCCAAGCTCTGTGGGATCTATAATCGAAATCTGTACATATCCCTGCTCCTTGGCATATTGCAGAAGCCGTGAAACGGACGGGCGCGATATGCCGAGTTCATCGGCAATTTTTTGCTGGCTCATGTCGGATTCGTAATATAAGCGGGCGGCATCGATGCTCAGCCGATCTTTATTCTGTTCCATTCATTCATCTCCTCGGTGATGTATGTTGATTGTTTGATGTCTTTATTATACCCCGTGCAGCGGCATAAACAAAATGGCCCCTGCAAGAAGGGCCATCCTGTCGATAGGACTTGTGTGTATGTAAGGAGTGTATGAGTAATGGGATGGAGCTGAATGAGATCAGCCGTTCATGATGTCGATGCCGTGGCTTGTGCCGATGCGGTTGGCGCCGGCTGCCACCATGGCCTCGGCTTCCTGGCGGTCGCGTACACCGCCCGAAGCCTTGACGCCCATGTTCGGGCCTACCGTTTTGCGCATGAGCTTGACGTCTTCCACCGTGGCGCCCCACTTGGAGAAACCAGTCGAAGTCTTGACGAAGTCGGCACCGGCTTTCTTGGCGAGTTCACAGGCCTTGACCTTCTCGTCATCCGTCAGCAGGCAGGCTTCGATGATGACTTTCGTCGTCTTGCCCTGTGCAGCTTCGACAACAGCACGGATGTCATTTTCTACATAATCATATTCTCCATCCTTGAGGAAGCCAATTGGGATGACCGTGTCGACTTCATCCGCACCATCGGCAATGGCCTGTCTGGTTTCGAAGGCCTTGACGGAAGTCGGCGTAGCACCTTCCGGGAAGCCGATGACCGTGACGACATTGACGCCGGAACCAGCCAGTTCCTTATGAGCATAGGAAACCCAGATCGGGCTGATGCAGACGGAAGCGAAGTGATACTGTTTGGCTTCGGCAAGAATCTTGTCAATATCTTTCTTCTGAGCATCCGGCTGGAGATACGTGTGGTCAATGAATTTTGCAAGTTCCATTTTTATCCTCCTCAAAATGATGATCTATCGTTCTGACATGATTTATCATAACACCGGCGTGAACAAGTGTAAATATAAAAATGAACAAAATTTTATTTTACCCACAAAAATCCCGGCGCATGAGCAGTACGCCGGGTTTTTTGCTGTGTATTATATCTTAGGAGAGCTTTGCGCCTCATATTGAGGTGCTAACGAAAGCCTATAGATAATATAGCATATATGAGAATGAATATCAATACTTAAATAAATTATTTTTGTAAAAATAAAAGCCGCCCCGGTTCTGCTCAACCGGGGCGGCTCTCACGAATCATCGTTAGCAGTGAAAACTCTCCTTGACATTATTCTAGCACAGGTCAGCAGCCTTGTCTTGTGACCGAGTTCCAGAAAGAGGAGAAGCTCATAGTCAGTGGCGGTATCTTAATGATGGAACAGACGGATGTGCGTCATGGCCATCGTCATGTTGTATTTGTCGGCTGTCTCGATGACGTTGTCGTCACGGATGGAACCGCCGGTCTGAGCGACGTAGGTCACGCCGCTCTTGTGGGCGCGCTCGATGTTGTCGCCGAATGGGAAGAAGGCATCGGAGCCAAGAGAGACACCGGTCTCCTTCTGGAGCCAGGCTTTCTTCTGCTCGCGCGTGAAGACAGGCGGTTTTTCGGTGAAGACGCGCTTCCAGTCGTCCGTCTCGAGCAGGTCTTCCCATTCCTCGCCGATGTAGACGTCGATGGCATTGTCGCGGTCCGGGCGGCGGACTTCCGGCTTGAACGGGAGGCCAAGGACCTGCGGGCTCTGGCGCAGGAACCAGTTGTCCGCCTTCGTGCCGGCAAGGCGCGTGCAGTGGACGCGGCTCTGTTGGCCAGCGCCGATGCCGATGGCCTGTCCGTCCTTCGTGTAGCAGACGGAGTTGGACTGCGTGTATTTGAGCGTGATGAGGGCAATTAGGAGATCGCGCTTGGCGCTTTCCGGCAGATCATGATTCTTCGTCACGATGTCCTTGAGGCAGTCTTCCGTGATTTCGACATTGTTGCGTTTCTGTTCGAACGTGACGCCGAAGACCTGCTTGCGCTCGAGTTCTTCCGGCTGATAGGCAGGATCCATCTGCAGTATCAGGTACGTGCCTTTGCGCTTCGATTTGAGGATCTCGAGGGCTTCCGGCGAATACGACGGTGCAATGATGCCGTCCGATACTTCGCGCTTGAGGAAGGAAGCCGTCTGTGCGTCGCATTCGTCCGAGAGGGCGACGAAATCGCCGTAGGAGCTCATGCGGTCAGCACCGCGGGCACGGATGTAGGCCGTGGCAATCGGGGAGAGCTCCACGCCTTCGACGAAATAGACTTTCTCGAGGACCGGCGAAAGAGGAACGGCGACAGCAGCGCCAGCCGGGCTGACGTGCTTGAAAGAAGCGGCAGCCGGCAAGCCCGTGGCTTCCCGCAGCTCACGGACGAGCTGCCAGCTGTTCATGGCGTCAAGCAGGTTGATGTAGCCGGGACGGCCGTTGAGGACCTCGAAAGGCAGTTCCCCGTTTTCCATGAAAACGCGGGCTGGTTTCTGGTTCGGGTTGCACCCGTATTTGAGTTCCAGTTCTTTCATTTTGCTATTTGCTCCTTTTCACATACAAAAAAGCCGACACAAATCCAGGCTCTGCCCAGACGGTCGGCTCTTCTTCCCTGTGCTCCCTGTGGTCATCCACTTCCGTCAGTTGCACAGCATCTAACTAAAATCTATCATCCAGATGGAATTTTGTCAAGGTCTGAGCTGGTCCGAAAAAATAACCGGCATCCCTGTTTTCAAAGGGATTTTTATGGTATCATTAGGTGTAGTTAAACGTCATACGATGGCTTTCAGCCAGTCAATATGCTAGCTATTCTCAATTCAAGGGGGACTTCCATTATGTTGAAAAGCATTGCAGTCATGACCAGTGGCGGCGACAGCCCAGGAATGAATGCAGCGGCACGCGCGGTTGTACGTACTGCTTTATACGAAGGTGTCAAGGTCTGGGGTATCCGTGGAGGCTATCACGGTCTGCTCGAGCAGGATATGTTTGAGATGCAGTCCAAGGATGTCGGCGACATCATCCAGCGTGGCGGCACTTTCCTTGGTACGGCACGCTGCAAACGCTGGAAGACGCCGGAAGGCCGCATGATGGGCTATCAGAACCTCAAGGACCGCGGCATCGAAGGCCTCTGTGTCATCGGTGGTGACGGTTCTCTGCGCGGCGCATCCCTCCTGTCGAAGGAGACGGGCATGCCAATCGTCGGCCTGCCGGGCACGATCGATAACGATGTCTGGGGCTCTGACTACACGATTGGCTGTGATACGGCTGCCAACACGATTATCGATGCCATCAACAAGCTGCGCGATACGGCTTCGGCTCATCGCCGCGTCATTGTCCTCGAGGTCATGGGCCGCAACTGCGGCTGGCTCGCACTTGTTTCGGGCATTTCGGGCGGTGCGGAGTACATCCTGGTACCGGAAGAGGAGTACGATCTCGACGCCATCTGCGAAGACATGAAGGAAGCCTACAAGAAGGGCAAGCGTTACATTCTCGTCGTCGTGGCCGAGGGTGCCGGCAGCGGCCAGGAAATCGGCAAGCACATTGCCGAGAAGACGCAGCTCGATACGCGCGTATCGGTGCTCGGCCATATCCAGCGTGGGGGAGCTCCGTCGGTCATCGACCGCGTACGCGCCAGCCAGCTCGGCGAGCAGGCTGCTCTTGCACTGATTTCCGGTCTGTCGGATATCGTGTTCGGCTACAGCAAGGGCCGTGTCGTTTCGATCGACCTGCATGATGCCGTCAACAACAAGAAGGTTCTTGATCCGGACTATCTGCATCTCGCAAAGGTCCTGTTCTGATCGCAAGGATTTGCATAACGAAAGAGAAGCCCGCTTCCCATCCGTCATGGATGAGGAGGCGGGCTTCTTTTATACAGGGGATGTGACGATCGTGAGATGGCGGCGGGAGGGCTGCGCAACACTTCGCGAAGTCGGGCTGCTAAATCGATCTTTTTCCTTTTAAGGCAGCCTGCCAAAAGTGCGAAACGCGCTGCGCTTGAACGACGCACTTTTGACAGGAAGCTGGCAGGAAAAAAATCGATTCTTTACGCAGCGCGCCAACGCTTCGTTTTTGCGCAGCCCTCCCGCCGAAGGTTATGATATCCGCATCTTGAATAAGTAAGATTTATTCCGCTCCGACCATTTGTTTGGCGAGCTTGACGGCCTTTACGCCGTCGGCTGCGTAGGCGTCGGCACCGCAGGCATCGGCGTAGTCCTGGGTGACGGCGGCGCCGCCGATCATGACCTTCACGTCGAGCTGTTCATCCCGGAGTTTGGCGATGACTTTGTCAATCTGCGGCATCGTGGTCGTCATCAGTGCGGCGAGGCCGACGATGTCGGCCTGGTGTTCTTTAGCTGCCTGCACGATGGTATCGGCATCGACGTCCTTGCCGAGATCGATGACCTTGAAGCCGGAGTTGGCAAGCAGGGCTCCCGTGATGTTCTTGCCGAGGTCGTGGACATCGCCCTTGACCGTGGCAATGACGAAGGTGCCCTTGTCCGCTTCGGCACTGGCCGGGATGAGTTCCTTGAGCTTGTCGAAGGCGGCGCGCATGGTTTCTGCAGACAAGAGGACCTGCGGCAGGAACATGCGCCCGGAGCCGAAGTCTTCGCCGATTTCCGTCATGGCAGCGGTCAGGCCGTTTTCCGTGATCTCATTACCCGTCTTGCCCTCTTCGAGCGCCTTGATGACGAGGTCGACGATGATGTCTTTTTCGCCTTCGATGACGGCCTGCTTGATGGCCTCAAGGATTGGCAGGTTCGTCGTCTTCATCACGGCTGCTTTCTTGGGGACGGCGAGGTTGCTCTCGTCCTGACTGAAGGCCAGGCCGCAGGGATCGTCGCCGAGCAGGGCCGCACTGGCCTTGAGGGCTTTCTGCATGGATTCATCGTAGGGGTTCATGATTGGCGCATCGAGGCCGGCCACAAGGCACATGGCGAAGAAGGTGCTGTTGATGAGCGGCCGGTTCGGCAGGCCGAAGGAGATGTTGGAAAGGCCCATCGTGGAGGGGAAGCCCAGATGCTGGCGATAGAGATGCAGGGTACGCAGGACTTCGCGGCAGGCATTCTTGTCAGCCGATACGGTCATGACGAGGGCGTCGAGCAGGAAATCTCCGTCCTTGAGCCCGGCTTTCCGGGCGTTCTCGATGATGAACTGCACGGCCTTGAGGCGGTCGTCTGCCGTCTTGGGCACGCCGTCTTCGGTGATCGGCAGGCAGAGGATGGCAGCGCCGTATTTCTTGGCGAGCGGCAGGAAATCGCGGATGCGGGCATCCTCGGCGGAGACGGAGTTGATGAGCGCGCGGCCCGGATAGGCGCGCAGGCCGGCTTCGAGTGCTGCGGCGTCGTTCGTATCGATGGCGAGCGGTGCGTCGGTGAGCTGGGCAATCTCGGTTACAGCCTGCTTCATGGCTGTTACGGCATCGATGCCGGCAACGCCCATGTTGACGTCGAGAAGTCTGGCGCCGGCCTTCACCTGATTGACGGCTTCCTTCTTGACGGAGAGCAGCGATCCTTCGCGAATCTCGGCAGCGAGCTTCTTGCGGCCCGTCGGGTTGATGCGTTCGCCGATGAGGACGGTCGGCAGGTCTTTGTCGATGCAGACGGATTTGCTGCGGCTGGCCAGCCAGAGGCGCTGGGGGCGTGCGGCGCGTCTGGGTTCTTCACAGTCAGCGAGGGCTGAGGCGAGGGCGCGGATGTGCTCCGGCGTCGTGCCGCAGCAGCCGCCGAGGTAGGTGGCGCCGGCGGCGAGGAGCTTCGGTGCCCAGCTGCCGAAGTCCTCCGGTCCCATCGGGAAGTGCGTTTCGCCGTCGACGAGCTGCGGCATGCCGGCGTTCGGCTGTACGCTGATCGGACAGTCGCAGTTCTCGGCAAGTATTTTGACGATTGGCACGAGCTGTTCCGGTCCGAGTGAGCAGTTGACGCCGATGATGTCGGCGCCCATGGCCGAGAGGATGATGGCGGCGGACTGCGGGTCCGTGCCCGTGACGGTACGGCCGTCATCGCTGTAAGTCAGCTGGCAGATGACGGGGACGTTGGGCGCGACATCCTTGGCGGCGAGCAGCGCGGCGCGCATTTCCTGGATGTCGATGCAGGTTTCGATGATGAAGTAATCGACGCCGGCCTCGGCGAGAGCAGCGGCCTGCTCGTGGAAGCAGGCATAGGCTTCTTCAAAATCGAGATCGCCGAGCGGGCTGATGAAACGGCCCGTCGGGCCCATGGAGCCGGCAATCTTTGCTTTTTCGCCTGCCGCTTCCCGGGCAATCCGCACGGCGGCGGCGTTGAGCTCTGCCACGCGGTCCTCGAGGCCGTAATGGTCGAGTTTGAGGCGGCTCGCGCCGAAGGTATTCGTCTCGATGATGGTCGCACCGGCTTCGATATATGCGCGGTGGATACCAAGGACGACTTCCGGATGCTCGATGTTCATGAGCTCAGGGCAGCCGCCTGGTTTGAGCCCGCCGGCCTGCAGCATGGTGCCCATGGCACCGTCAAAGATATGGATCATGGTAACGCTCCTTATTGTTCATTCAGTTTCGCGGCTTATATATGTATTATTTTATAACCATACTATGTTAGTATGCATTATATGTCAAGAAAAATTCGTTCCTTTGCGTCATTTTATTTATCCCTGTCTGCGTGAAGGACAGTCTTTCTTGCCGCACGCAGCGCAGCCCCTGGCTTCGTGAGCATCTGCTTCCGGGGTGGTGTGCTTTTCTTCTTTATAAAGGCCGATGATGGCCGTGACGCTCTTGCGCGGCATGAGCATCTTGGACTCAGAAAGGGTGATGCCGATCGTCTCGCAGCGTGTCAGGCGGATGAGCTCAGGCTGCTGGTCGAGCGGCCAGTCGCCGTAGCCCGGACTGAAACGCCAGCGCATGCCATAGCCCTGTGCCGCCATCTTGGGTTTGATGGCCCGTTCCATGCCGTCGGCCAGCTGCTCGACGGCCGTGGTCGCTGCGGCATCGAGCAGCACGCTGGAGGCGTACTCACCATCGGCAAAGCGTTTCGTGACCATGTCCTCGATATCATCGCCGACCGTGACGGCCAGCAGGATGACCTTGTCGCAGCCGGCGAGATGCTTGCCGATTTTTGCGCCTTCGATGTGAAAGGGGGGATCGGCCAGGACTTCCTGCTTCTCGCAGTCGTAGTCGTAGAGCTGCCAGATACCCTGCGGCTTGGCGAGCAGGCGCGCATCCTGACAGGCCTCTTCAATGAGGGCTTCGTCGAAGTTCTTGGCACGCATGAGCCCTGCGTAGCGCCGGGTTTCCTTGGGATCAATCGTGAGCAGTGGGGCATTGTAGACGGGCATGAGAAAACCTCCTCAGGAAAATTTTTTATGTTGTTTCACGTGAAACAATAGCATTTTTCACCAATTCATTATATTATATGGTATAGGAAAAAATTGCCCATATGTATGGTAGCCACGTGCTGTGGCATTCGTCGTTTACAAATGTTACAATGTAACAATTATACTGATTCCGGGGTCTTTTTACAAGGAATAATGTATCGATATTCCTGACAGGCCGTGGTCTGGGGCAAATTCTAGGAAAGTGGTGAACTATGTGGCAAAAATCATTGCAGTAGCCAATCAGAAAGGCGGCGTCGGCAAGACGACGACTTCCGTCAACCTGGCGGCATGCCTGGCGGAGAAAGGCAAGAAAATCCTGCTGGTGGACTGTGATCCGCAGGGCAATGCCTCCAGTGGCTATGGCATCGATAAATCCGCGCTCGATACGACCATCTATCAGGTGATCATCGAGGGCACGCCGATTGAACAGGCGCTTGTACATACGGAATTCCAGGTGGATGTCCTGCCGGCCAATATCGAACTGGCGGGGGCTGAGGTAGAGCTCGTGGCAGCCATCTCGCGTGAGACGCGCCTCAAGCGGGCTCTCGATACCGTAGCCGGGGCTTACGATTACATCATCATCGACTGCCCGCCTTCGCTGGGGCTCCTGACGCTCAATTCCCTGGCAGCGGCGGATTCGGTGCTCATGCCGATTCAGTGCGAGTTCTATGCATTGGAAGGTGTCTCGCAGCTCATGAATACGATTGAGCTCGTGCGTTCCAATCTCAATGCCGGCCTGGAGGTCGAAGGCGTGCTCATGACGATGTACGATTCCCGCACGCGTCTGGCTGAGCAGGTCGTGGCCGAAGTACGGGAAACATTTGGGGAACTCGTCTACAAGACGATGATTCCGCGTACGGTGCGGCTCAGTGAAGCGCCGTCGTACGGCGAACCGATCATCTATTACGATAAGCGCTCCAAGGGTGCGGATACCTACCGCCAGCTGGCAGAAGAGGTGATGGCTCATGGCAAGTAAGGGGCATGGCGGCCTTGGCAAGGGACTGGGAGCCCTGCTCAAGGACCGCAAGATCACGCCGGCCAGAGATCAGGTGCAGGAAATCCCGGCAGCTGATATACAGGCCAACCGTTATCAGCCTCGTCAGGAATTTGATGAAGGGGCTCTCGAGGAGCTCCGCGCATCCATCCAGCATTACGGCATATTGCAGCCGCTCATCGTGCGCCGGCTGACTGAGCACGGCTATGAGCTCATAGCCGGGGAGCGCCGCCTGCGTGCGGCACGCCTGGCCGGCCTCGTGAAAGTGCCCGCGCTTGTGCGTGAGTACAATGATGCGGAGGTCAGTGAGATTGCCCTGATCGAGAACATCCAGCGTGAGAACCTCAATGCGATTGAGGAGGCGCGGGCGTACGAACGCCTCATGCAGGATTTCCATCTGACGCAGGAGGTCATTGCGCAGAAGATCGGCCGCAGCCGTTCACATGTTGCCAATTTCCTGCGGCTGCTGCGCCTGGCACCCGACATTCAGGATGATGTCGCGAGCGGCGATTTGTCGATGGGGCAGGCCAAGCCGCTGCTCGCGCTTGACGACATGGATTTGCAGCGTCAGGCTGCCGCGTTTATCCGCGAGCATGGCAGCTCAGCCCGGCAGGCCGAGGAACTCGTGCATAAGCTGCTTGAGAACCCGGCGTATCTTCAGTCCCTGTCTGGGGCGAAAGTAGAGCAGGCGGCGAATGACGGGCAGAGCGGGCGCAATCCGGACGCCTTCCTCGAAGCTGCGGCGAACCGTCTGGTCGAGGCCCTCGGCACGAGTGTGCACATTCGTCCGGGACGCAAAAAAAGCCGCATCGAGATCGAATTTTATTCAGAAGACGATCTGGAACGGCTGCTGGAACTCCTGACCAGGCAGGAGAATCCTCCTGCTCCGTCGGCCGGAGGACCAAAGGATTTCGTGGTTTGATCCATGATGTTTCACGTGAAACATCGTTGTTATACATTCTAAGGAGTTTTCAAGAAGAAAATGGATATTCAGGTAATCACCAAACTTGCACTCGATAATATCGTCGTAATCGTTGCGGCCCTGGGCATTCTGGCCCTGCTGCTGCTTTTGCTGACCATCAATCTCTACATGAAGGTCAATTACATGAAGAAGCGGTACCGCAAGATGATGACGGGCGCTGATGGGTCGAATCTGGAACGCATGCTGATCGGGCATATCAATGAGATGAAGGCCGTGGCTGAGGAGAATGAACGCATCAAGCAGGAAAATGAGCGCCTTGATGCCCTGCTGCAGCTGGCCATCACGCGTGTCAGCGTCGTGCGTTTCCGTGCGTTTGACGACATGGGCAGCGACCTCAGCTATGCGGTCGCTTTGCTGGATTCACACAACAACGGCGTCATCCTCACGAGTATTTTCGGCCGTGAGGATTCGCGCAGCTACGTCAAGCCTGTGGAGAACGGAACGTCCACGTATGCACTGATGGCAGAGGAACAGCAGGCTCTTGATGAGGCCATGGGGAAAGTTGCGGCAGAGGCCTGAATGGAAAAATAATGTTTTGAATTGGAATGAACCTTATGCTATAATAAAGCATAAGGTTCATTTTTCGTCATTTGATCAGTTGTAATCCAGGGAGAGTAAGGGTCCGTGGATTATTTTTGTTTTTGGAGGTTCGGTTTTTTGGATAACGATAATAAGGAAGAGAAACAGCCGGAACAGGCGGCTGCCGCTGAGAAGCAGAAGGCAGAGCAGCCGAAGGCAAAACCGAAGAAGAAGCAGACCATCTATACAATCAAGCTCATACCGGATGACAAGGGCGATGTCAAGAGCATCCGCCTTTCGGCACGCATGCTCAAGTACGGGGCAGCCTCGCTGGCCGCAGGTGCACTGCTGTTTGTCGGCGCCTTCAGCTATTCGGTTTACAGCACGTTCGTCAATCAGAATGGCGCTTCGGAAATCCGCGAGCTCCGGGAAGTCAACAATATCCAGCAGGAACAGCTGCTGCAGCTCTCGAAGAAGGCCAATGCGCTGCAGGACCAGCTCGATCAGCTGACGCAGCTGGAATCGGATTTGCGCCGCATGTCGGGCGCCGGCCCTGCAGAGGATGATGCCGGACAGATGGATAACAGCAGCGACGGCACGCATGATGGCCAGGGCGGCCCACATGTGACGCCGGATCTGGAGAATGTCAGCGCGGCACTCGACAATCTCGAGAAGGATGTCGCCAAGCGCCGCGAATCCCTGTTGGCCCTGCAGGAGCAGCTCAAGCAGCAGCAGGAGCAGTTGGGCATGGCCGCGGGTTCCTCGCTGCCGGGCATGACGACGATGGCCGGTGTATCCATCACGACGCCTTCCATCTGGCCGGCACGCGGCGATGTGAGCTCGCCGTTCGGCCTGCGCTGGAACGGTTCGGACTTCCATCCGGGCATCGATATCGCCAATGATATGGGCACGCCGATTGTTGCAACGGCGGATGGTGTCGTCACGACGGCCGGCTGGAATTCGGGCGGCTACGGCAATATGGTCGACATCGACCATGGCAATGGCATCATGACGCGTTACGGCCATGCGATGCAGGTCGTCGTCTCGGCCGGCCAGCATGTACGCCGCGGCCAGATCATTGCCTACATGGGCAGCACGGGGTTCTCGACGGGCCCGCACGTCCACTATGAAGTCCGTGTCAATGGTTCGCCGGTCAATCCGGTGGGTTATCTCTAAGCCATATCGGTTCTGGATTGACAGTGAATCCCGCACAAACTTGTTTGTTCGAGTTTGCGCGGGATTTTTTTGTATTCTTTTTCATACAAGTATAAACAAAAAAAAATAATTATGGGAAGCGTGGTATTCATGTATACATGTTACATTCCGGTTGACATAGCAAGTATACATTTTTATAATAGAAGTTACGTAACCCAATATGCATTGTAAAAATACATTTGTGTGTATATAGAAGGAGAGACCGCCATGTGTCGGATAGGTTCAATCAAGAGTAAAGTACCCATTCAGCCATCCAAGGCACTTCACCTGATGCTGCCGCAGCAGGAAGGGCACGACAATTCTGGTTTCGCCATGGTCATGCAGGACCTGTACGGAATCTTTTCCAATTATAAGGACAAGCCGCTGCTGTCGCTGGCTTGCACGCAGCGCGGCGCGCAGCTCGTGGAGGAGTATATGGATGCCCATAACTTCATCCAGCTGGCCGAGTGGATCCCGGTGCCGGATAAACGTCCGGGCCTTGATATCAAGGCGATGCCGTACTACATCTTCCGCAATTACGATTATCCGGAGGATGCCGAACACATGACGAAGGAGCAGAAGGAAGACCTGCTGCTCGATACGCGCCTGGCACTGCGCAAGCTGCTCGAGAAAGAGGATGCCGGCTTTGTTTATTCCTTCTGGCCGGATGTGCTGACGCTCAAGGAGATCGGCGATCCGCGCGATATCGCGACGTATTTCCATCTCTGGGACGACAATGGCTGCCTCGTGGCGAAATCCATCGTGGCCCAGTGCCGTCAGAACACGAACTACGACATCGTCCGCTATGCGGCGCATCCGTTCTTCCTGCAGGGCTACACGCTCTGCGCCAACGGTGAGAATACGTTCTACACGAAGAACAAGGAATTCCAGAAATCCCTGCACCGCGGCTACATCGGCTTTGAGTCCGATTCCCAGTGCTTCCTCAATACGCTCCATTACGTCCATCACGAACTCAAGTGGCCGCTGACGTATTACAAGCACGTCATCACGCCGCTGCCGTTCGAGGAGATCGCCGAGCGTCCCGACAAGGATGTGCTCATCGCGATCCGTCAGAGCCTCGCGAACCTCGAGATCAACGGCCCGAACACCATCATCGGCGTCCTGCCGGACATGAAGATGATTACCTGCTGCGATTCCAAGAAGCTGCGCCCCGTCGTGGTCGGACGCACGGATGATATGGTAGCCATCTCGTCGGAGGTCTGCGGCCTCAATGAAATCATGCCGGATCGTGACCAGACGCAGGATATCTATCCGAATGAACGTGAAATCGTCGTCATCGACAATGACCTGGAGGTACAGAGATGGAAGCAGTAAAGACTCAGGATGTGGGCGTCAACGATCTGCCCTGGAAAATAGAATACGATCCCTCGCGTTGTACGATGTGCGGCAGCTGCGTGGCCAGCTGTTCCTTCAAATCCATCAAGGTCAGCGTGGAGCGCCGCGACATGACCATTTCGGAGAGCACGCAGCCGGAGCCAAAGCATTTGCATGCGGCCCGTCCGGTCATCAAGCAGGTGGCGAGCCTCACGGATTTCTGCCGTGGCTGCGGCATCTGCGAGAAGGTCTGCCCGAACAATGCCATTCGCCCCGTGCGCAACCCGGATACGAGAAAGACGCTGCTCTCGAAGGATCATGGCCCCATCAAGCGCGGCGGCCGCACGAACCTCAATGCACAGCGCACGCTCGATTCCATCGTCGTCGGCCGCATCTCGCAGATGACGGACCCGTCGCTCGATGCTGCGCGCCATACCTTTGATATCCGCTCGCCGTTCGGTCGCGTGCTCTCGGCCAAGGAACTGCCGTTTGCCATCAAGGATGGCAAGCTCGTCGAGACGAAACACACGCCGCCGGTTCACTGGATCTACCCGTTGATTTTCTCGGATATGTCCATCGGTGCTCTCTCGACGCGCGCCTGGGAGGCCGTGGCTCTCGCCGTCGGCTACCTCAATGAGAAATGCGGCCTGCCGGTACGCATGAGCTCTGGTGAAGGCGGCATGCCGGTAAAACTCCTCGAATCGGATTACCTCAAATACTTCATCATCCAGATCGCATCCGGTCACTTCGGCTGGAACCGCATCATCAAGGCCATGCCGCACATGAAGACGGATCCTGCCGGCATCCTCATCAAGATTGGCCAGGGTGCAAAACCGGGTGATGGCGGCCTGCTGCCGGAGGCAAAGGTGGCCGAGCATGTCCAGGCCATCCGCGGTGTACCGAAGGCGACGCTCGCTTCGCCGCCGAACCATCAGGGCCTGTACTCCATCGAGGAATCCGTCCAGAAGATGCATCTCTCGATGAATGCGGCCTTCGGCTTCCGTGTGCCGGTTGCCATCAAGTGCGCGGCTTCGGCCACGTCGGTATCGGTCTACAACAATCTGCTGCGCGATCCGTACAAGATCTGCGGCGGCTTCTTCATCGACGGCATCCAGGGCGGCACGGGCGCGGCCAACGAAGTCTCGCTCGACCATACAGGCCATCCGGTCGTCTCGAAGATCCGCGACTGCTATCTCGCAGCCGTCAAGCAGGGCCTGCAGGGACAGATTCCCCTCTACGGCGGCGGCGGTATCGGCATGACGGGCAATGCCGCAGCTGATGCCTTCAAGATGATGTGCCTCGGTGCCAACGGCGTCTTCGTCGGCAAGATCCTCATCCAGCTCCTCGGCTGCATCGGCAATGAGCAGGGCCGCTGCAATTCCTGCAATACGGGCAAGTGCCCGATGGGCATCTGCTCGCAGGATCCGCGTCTCGTCAAGCGCCTTGACATCGACCGCGGTGCACAGAAAATCGTCGATTACGTACTGGCCTTCGACGCCGAGCTCAAGAAACTCATGGCGCCAATCGGCAACAGCTCGCTGCCAATCGGCCGCAGCGATGCGCTCGTTTCCACGGACAAGGCCGTGGCGGACAAGCTTGGTATCCAGTACGTTTGCTGATAGCAGGAGGAGAGCTTAATGTTTAAGATAGACACCATGAAAGGGCATGAACGCATGTCCACCCAGGACCTGCTCCTGGCCATCGGCGAAGCCGTCAAGCAGGGCGAGACGGACTTTGAGATCAAGGCTTCCGGTCAGCACGACATCGGCGGTCCGCTCTGGCATCCGGAAGGCAAGAAGCTGCACTTCCATGTCTGGAACGCCGGCCAGCGTGCCGGCTCCATGTGCCTGCCGGGCACGGAAATCATCATCGAGGAATCGACCTCAGCCGATGTCGGCTGGCTCAACGCCGGGGGTATCATTACGGTACGTGGCGATGCCGGCGATACGGCAGGTCACTGCTCCTCGGGCGGCAAGATCTTTATCGGCGGCCGCGGCGGCACGCGTACGGGTTCCCTGATGAAGCACGATCCGCTCTATGAGGAGCCGGAACTCTGGATCCTCAAGAATGTCGGCTCGTTCTCCTTCGAGTTCATGGGTGGCGGCAAGGCCGTCGTCTGCGGCTACGACAGCGAGCAGTTCGAGTCCGTACTCGGCGAGCGCGCCTGTGTCGGCATGGTCGGCGGCGTCGTCTACGTGCGCGGCCCGATCGGCACGCATCCGGCCGACATCATCTGCTCGGACCTTGACGATGACGACATTGCCTTCCTCGCAGGCGGCATGGAGGATTTCCTCGCGCATATCGAGCGTCCGGAACTCCTGAAGGAGCTGACGGACTGGAGCCAGTGGCACAAGCTGCGCCCGCTGACGGCTGCTGAGCGCAAGCCGAAGGCAGCGCCGGATCTCCACGCTTTCCGCCTCAAGGAATGGGTCAAGGGCGGCATTTTCTCGGATGTCGCACACGATGATTTCGAGGTTCACAATACGATCTGCACGGGCCTTTACCGTCTGCGCGTGCCGAGCTGGGACAATGCGAAATTCGCGGCACCCTGCGAATTCAACTGCCCGACGGGCATCCCGACGCAGCGCCGCTACGATCTCATCCGCATGGGCCGCCTCGAAGAGGCCATCCAGCTTGAGCTCGATTACACGCCGTTCCCCGGCTCGGTCTGCGGCTCGGTCTGCCCGAATCCCTGCATGGATGCCTGCACGCGCGGCACGATTGATGAGCCCATCCAGATCGGTGACCTCGGCTACAGCTCCGCCTTTGCCAAGGTGGAACCGCCGAAGACGAAGACCGGCAAGAAGATCGGCATCATCGGCGGCGGCGTCGCCGGCCTCTCGACGGCCTGGCAGCTCGCCCGCAAGGGCCATGAGGTCACGGTCTACGACGATGCTGACCACATTGGCGGCAAGCTCGAACAGGTCATCCCGCGTGGCCGTCTCTCACACGAATTGCTCGAATCCGAGCTCAAGCGCATTGAGAGCGTCGGCGTCAAATTTGTTCCGGGCTGCAAGGTAGACCGTGAGAAATTTGACAAGATCCGCGAGAGCAGCGATGCTGTCGTCGTCGCTACGGGCGGCACGAAATCCCGCTTCTTCCCGTGGGAGGGCGTGGAGCATCTGACGATGGGCCTCGAGTACCTCAAGGCCATCAACCGCGGCGAGCACCCGAAAACGGGAAGGAAGGTCGTCGTCATCGGCGCCGGCAACTCCGGCATGGATACGTGCCGCGGCGCCTATGAGATGGGCGCGGAATCCGTCATCGCCGTCGATGTCCAGAAGCCGGCGGCGTTTGCCAAGGAAATCGCTTATTTCGAGGGACTTGGCGGCAAGATCGTCTGGCCGTTCTTCACGAGCAGGATCACGCCCGAGGGCGTATATGGCAATGACGGCCGCTTCATCGAAGCGGACCAGGTCATCGTCTCCATCGGTGAGGAGCCGGTCCTCGACTTCCTGCCGGAGGATGAGGGCATCGAATACTTCCGCAAGAGCTGGCTTGTGCCGAAGAAAGACCTTTCCATCATGGACGGCGTCTTCACGGCCGGTGATACGATCAAGCCGGGCCGCCTGACGGATGCGATCGGCAGCGGCCGCAAGGCCGCCTGGTTCGTTGACCAGTACGTCATGGGCAAGCCTGCCCAGCCGTTCCCTGAGAAGCCGCAAATCCCTGCAGAGCGCCTTTCCAAGGCGTATTTCGATAAATGCCATCACTGCCTGCTCGGCGACCCCGTCAGCGATCATACGCGCTGCGTGAGCTGCGGTACCTGCCGTGACTGCAAGATGTGCCTCGAGTCCTGCCCGGAGAAGGCCATCACGCGTGTCGAGAAGGAAGACGGCTCGTGGGAGTACGTGTCCGACCCGAACCGCTGCATCGGCTGCGGCATCTGTGCCGGTGTCTGCCCCTGCGGTGTCTGGACAATCCAGGACAATCCGGAAAAGATCCCGATGTACTCCACGGGCGCCAAAGCCTGAGGCATATCGGAGCACATGCAATAAAAAATCAGCCTTTCCGCTGCGAAGTGGAAAGGCTGATTTTGTTTCACGTGAAACATCTGTAAAACATCTGCGCCTGGCTGTCAGGCATTCCTGCCATGGATACCGGTCAGGCGGATTTCTTTCTGTGCCGCATCCATATCCTTGAACTCGCGCATCCTGCTGGTGAGCAGGAAGATGCCGAAGAGCAGGGCCGTGATATCGGCAGCCGGTACGGCGAGCCAGACGCCGGAGAGCCCGAACATCCGGGGCAGGGTCAAAAGGAAGAAGACGATGCCGAGCAGGTTGCGGGCAAACGACATCAGCGCGGATGTGCGGCCGTCTGAGATGGCCGTGAAGAAGCCGGAGATGAAGAGGTTGAACCCGCAGAGCAGGAACGTGAAGGAGAAGAGCGCAAAGCCCTGGCGCGTGAGCTCGCAGACGTGGCCGCCCTGCGGCAGGAACAGCGAGACGAGCGGCTCAGCAAGCAGATGCGAGAGGCTGAAGGAGAGCAGCGCACCGCCCGCGATGATCGTCAGGCTCAGGCGGACGAGGCGGCGCAGCTCCTTAAAGTCCCGCGCACCGAAGCGGTAGGAGAAAATCGGGGCGACGCCGTTCGTAAAGCCCATGTAGACGGCTGTCAGCAGCATCTCGGCATAGAGGATGACGGAGATGGCCGCGACGCCGTCGGCGCCGGCATAGCGGAAGGTCAGGATGTTGAACAGGAAGGTCGTGATGCCGACCGAGAGCTGCGTGATGAGTTCTGAGCTGCCGTTGTACATGGCCTGCCCGAGTGCGGACCATTCCATGCGCGGGCGCGCGAAATGCAGGATGCGGCTGTAACGCTGGAAGTAGATCAGTCCGATGGCAGCCGCCAGCACGTCGGCAAGGCCGGTTGCCAGTCCGGCGCCCATTACGCCGAGGCCGAGATGGGCGAGGAACAGGTAATCGAGCCCGGCATTGGTCAGGCCGGCGAGTACGGAGACGATGAATCCCTGGCTGGGGCGGCCGTCTGCGATGAAGAAGGCATTGAAGAGAATCATGAGCGCAGCGAACGGGAAGAACGGCAGGAGCGCGTAGAGATAGCTGCGGCAGTCGTTGAGGAGTTCGGCGGAGGAACCGAGCAGGAAGAGAAGACTGTCTCCTGCGGCAAAGGCCAGCAGCGCCAGTACGCCTGAGAAGACGGCCGTGGCGATGGTGAGCATGGTGAAGCGCCGCCGCGCGGCCTCAGGCTCGCCTTCGCCGAGATTCTTGGCGACGAGGGCAGAACCGCCTGAGGCCAGCATGATGGCCAGCCCCAGTACGAGATTGATGGCCGGGTAGACGATATTGGAGGCGGCGAGCGCGTCGCTGCCGGCATAGCGGCCGATGAAGATGCCATTGGTCACGGTATAGAGGGAGATGATGATCATCATGCCGATGGACGGTGCTGCAAAGCGCAGCAGAGATTTCAAAGTGAAGTGACGTCCCAGCGGTGATGCGGTTGCAAGAATTTGTGACATGATATCGCAGTCCTTTCTGGTGAATGAAGCTTATGTAAGCTTGTGCTATAATTATCGTAAAGTATCCAGCAACTGTAATGTCAATAGGGAGGTAAAAAATGACGCATAAGATGGGGTTTCGCACGGGAGAATTCGCCAGGATCTGCGGCGTCAACAAGCGCACGCTGCATTACTATGATGAACAGGGGATCTTCTCGCCGGATCATGTGGAGGAAAACGGCTATCGCAGTTATGCCGTGCGGCAGCTCTATCCGTTTATCATGATCCGCATGCTGCGCCAGATGGGGCTTGATTTGTCAGAAATCAAGAGCTATATGGCCGCGCGCAGTCCCGAGCGGCTCGAGAAGCTGCTGGCCAGTCAGGAGGAATGGCTGCAGCAGGAACTGCGGCGCCTGCAGGACATGAAGCGCATGGTGGAAAATCAGCGTGCCATACTCGCACATGCCCGCTCGATTGTCTGCGACCGGGTGATGGAGGAGGAGATGTCCGCCATGCCGCTTGTCTATTCGTCACCCGTGCGCGCTGCCATGGCCGCAGAGGACTGGAATGGCGTCGAGCGCATCATCATGGAGCATATGCGCTATATCCTTACGAACGGGCTCAACACAGGCTATGGCTTTGGTGCACTGGTGGCCCGGGACGATTTCCTGGCGCCGGGACAGGAAACGCTCATCACGCGGTTTTTCACGCTTACGGACAAAAGCCTGGAGCATGTTCCGGCAGAAATTGCCGCCGTGCGTTCGGCGGGCCGCTACCTCGTGACGTATTTCAAAGGCGATTATATGGATACATCTGCTGCTTACGGCCGCCTGCGCGCTTATCTGGCTGCGCATCCGGAGATTTCTCCCGGTCCATATTCGTATGAAGAAAGCATCCTCGAGGATCTCAGCACGGCGGATCCGGACGAATATATCACGCGCATTGCCGTACCAGTTCTGCCATAATGAAAGGTCTGCTTGTTTTTCATGCGGCACACTGTTATGATAAAAGAAAGACAAGTATATTTTTTATATCTGAATAGTATAAATATCATATTTTAAAAATATGAAGGCGAGGATATATGGATTTAAAACAACTTCATTATTTCCTGACAATCGTGGAAGAACGGCAGATCACGGCAGCGGCCAGGAAGCTGCATATGGCGCAGCCGCCGCTCAGCAATCAGATGAAACTCCTGGAGTCTGAGCTTGGCATGAAGCTCTTTGAACGGGGCCCGCATCACATCGAGCTGACGGATGCCGGGCGCATGCTGGCCCGCCGCGCGCGGCAGCTTCTGGATATGGCGGATACAACCAGGCGCGAGATCGATGATCTGCGGCGGGGACTCAGCGGCACGCTGACGCTGGGCACGGTATCGTCCTCGGGCAATATCCTGCTGAGCCCCGGCATGCAGAAATTCCGTCAGGCATACCCGGGCATCCATTTCGAGATTTACGATGGCAATACGTATCAGCTCATCGACATGCTGGAAAAGGGCATCATTGAAATCGGCATTGTCCGCACGCCGTTCAACGCTGCGCGCTTCAACTGCCGCTACCGCCGCCCGGAGCCCATGATCGCGGCGATGGCCGCGGCGCTTGACTGGGCGCCGGAGCGCGACGTCATCGCGCTTCACGAGCTGGCGGCCAAGCCGCTGATCGTCTACCGCCGTTTCCATCAACTGATCCAGGATGCATGCGCGGCGCATGACTTTTCTCCTGATATTTACTGCCGCAATGATGATGCGCGCACGACCATCCTCTGGGCGAATGCCGGGCTTGGCGTGGCCATTGCGCCGGCTGGAGCCGTGGATCTCGCCGCGCATGAGAACCTGCACATCAAGCGGATTGAGGAGCCCGCGCTCAGAACGAGGCTGGCGGCCATATGGCCGCGCGACAAATACCTCTCTTCGCTGGCCGAGCGCTTCCTGGCACAGTTTTAACAGAAATCCAACAGCCATCTAAGCCGAATGCAAGGCGGCTCCCGTATACTGCAATCATCAAAAGAGAACACACTCTCGTTACAAGAAAGGGAGAGATTATCATGATGAAGTGGAAAAAAGGGATTGCCGCCGTACTGGTCGGCATCATGAGCTTTGGCATCCTGAGTACGACGCTTTCGGCCTCGGCAGAGGCTGCCAGCCACCGCAACTACGATCCGCCGCGCATTGAGCAGGATCATGACCGCGACCTGCATAAGCCGCAGCCGCCGAAGCGCACGCACCGCAAGGAGACGAAAAAGAGCTACTCCACGGGTGAAATGGCAACGGCTGCCGTTGTCGGCGCTGTCGTCGGCGCTGTCCTTGCCAAGAACACCTGACGGGCAGGATAGCCGCAGAGAACAAAACGCCGCTTTTGACGGCAAAGATGATCATGCATTTGGATTGAGAGGGTTTGATATGATGAAAGAGAAGCGTTGGCAGAAGGGCCTGACGATGATGATGGCGGGTTTCATGGCATTGGGGGTGGCAAGCACGTCGTTTGCGGCATCGGCAAAGGATGCAGGACGTGAGCCGGCGGATTACAATCAGCAGATCCAGAAGGATCCGCAGATTCAGCCGAACCAGACCAGCGATAAAAACGATAAAAATAAATCGGCAGCGCAGAAGGAAAAAGCTCCGGCTGTGGAGAATAACAAGAATACGACAAAGAATCCGGTCCCGGAGCGCAATGCGCAGCAGAATGCCAAGGCGCCGGCTCGGAATGATGCCAAGAATCCGGCTCCGGAGGAAGTTGCTTCTTCCAAGGACAAGAAGGCAGCGAATGTAGTCAGGAACGCGCAGAAAGAGGCAACGACGGCCGCTGTCATCAAGCCGGCTGCCGGTCTTCTTTCCTGAATGAATCGGCTCCGATGAGCCGCCAAGTGACATTGCATATAGAGAATTAAAAACCGCTATTCCGGAAAGGACGGCGGTTTTCTTTTTTGTTGACAAGGAAGGATGGGGATACTATGAGTTTGAAACGTTACGTATTGACGATGCTGGCCGTCAGCGCCCTGACCGTGCCGTTTGCGCCGGGGATCAGCCAGGCTGCGGCGGCAGATGCCTCGGTGCAGGCCGTGCCGGCCGCTGCCGTGGCGAAGACGGCCGTACAGGAGACGAGCGTTGCTGCCGCGACGACAAAGACGGCTGCGGCCGCCAAGCAGAAGACGTACAGCCTGAAATTCGATAAGAATGCCTATACGAAGGAAACGCTGAAGCTAAATGGCGAAGATGTCGCGTTTCGCGCTTACCGCAACATCGTTTACGTATCGAAACCGGCTTCCGTGGAAGCAGAATCGATGAGCATCTTCATCCCCGAGGCTTATTTCAAGGCTGGCGGTACGGTCAACGGCTATACGAAAAAGACGGCCCCGATTTTCCTGCCGAATGGCGTGGGCGGCTACATGCCGGGCGAGATCAAGGAGCCGAGCGCCAATGACCGTATGAGCGGCGGCGCCAATGCATCGCTCGTCGCGCTCTCCAAGGGGTATGTTGTCGCCGCACCTGCAATCCGCGGCCGTACGACGGTGGGGACGGACGGCACGACGTATGTCGGCAAGGCACCGGCGCTGATCGTCGATTACAAGGCGGCTGTGCGCTACCTGCGCTACAACAAGGGACGCCTGCCGGCCGGCGATACGGAAAAGATCATCTCAAACGGCACGAGTGCCGGCGGTGCGCTCTCAGCCCTGCTGGGCGCAACGGGCAACAGCCGGGATTATGATGCGGAGCTCAAGGCAATCGGTGCGGCCAGTGAGCGTGATGATATCTTCGCTTCTCAGGATTACTGTCCGATTACCGACCTCGACCATGCGGACATGGCCTATGAGTGGATGTTCAATGGCGTCAACGAGGCCTATCAGAGCAGCGGCGTCATGATGCCGCTGATGAAACCGGGTGCAGGAACGAACATGGATGGTGCCGATGGCAAGCTGCCGCCGCTGGGAGCCATGCCGGAGGCAGGTGACGGAGCAACGGATACCGTGACGAACCGTCCGGACAATGCGCCGACGGAGACGGCCGCCGCCACGCCGCTCACCGATGCGCAGAAGGTGGCGTCGGGCCAGCTCAAGGCGCTCTACCCGGCGTACATCAACAGCCTGAACCTCAAGGATGCCGATGGCGAGGCTCTGACGCTCGAGAAGGACGGCACGGGCAGCTTTGCTGACTACATCAAGTCCATTTATGCGGCTTCTGCACAGACGGCGCTCGATGCCGGTGAGGATCTTTCTGACCTTGACTGGCTGACCATTGAAGACGGCAAGGTCGTAGACGTCGATCTCACGAAGTATGCGCCATGGGCAACGCGGCTCAAGGCCACGCCTGCCTTTGACAAATTCGACCTGAGCTCGGGTGAGAACGATGAATTCGGCACGACGGCGAATGAGCCGCGCGACTTCACGGGCTTCTCGCTGACGCGCACCACGAAGCCCGGCACGAAGCTGGCCCCGTGGGAGGACATCAAGCGCCTGAACCCGCTCTACTATATCGGTCAGAAAGGCGTGACGGTTGCCCCGCACTGGCGCATCCGCCACGGCGCGAAGGACCGCGATACCTGCCTGGCCGTGCCGGCGGTACTGGCGCTCAAGCTGCAGAATGCCGGCTATGATGTCAACTTTGCCTCGCCGTGGGGCAAGGGTCATGCAGGCGATTACGACCTCGACGAACTCTTCGCCTGGGCCGACCAGATCTGCAAAGCCGGCAGCAAAAAATAAAGAGCTGCTGCACACATATGTTGAGAAAAGCACTCGCTGAACAAGCGGGTGTTTTTTATGCTGCAACGGCGGATAAAAGAGAATATTGTCTTTTCATGACAAAAAGTCGCCCTTTCGTGCCATTTTGCTCCACGCGTTTTTTTAGCGGTTTATGATGATTCTACAAGAAGACGAAAAGAGCAAATTCATCTGAGATAAAACAAGAATCCACGGACAACGGGAGGCTCAGAAGATGAAAAAAAGGAACCATGAAATGATGAAATGCGGTTATCTGTCCAGCAGGGGGGGGACAGTATAAAAAATACGGCAAAGCCGCCAAACGCCAGCTGGCACTGGCCGTGGTGGCAAGCTTGATGATGGGCGGCACTCCGGTTTTTGCTGAGACTTATGTTATCCCATATGACTATGAAGGCCATCATGAGTCAAAGTATTCTTCTGGGAATGTTGTGATAGTAGATAATACAGAGGCGGTCATTTCCAATCGCAACGATACATCTGCTCCTGAGCAGAAAATCAGCAAAGGGGATGGCTGGCAAAGTATTTATGGATATCAAGGCAGTGAGAAGGAGACATCCGGAAATACCGTGACCGTTACGGGGACTACCGTCAGTAATTATATCTCGGGCGGCGGTACTGGAACATCGAAAAATAACAAGGTAATTGTTGACAGCACGACGAATGAATCCATTATCGCCGGCGGTACTTCCGATGAGGGCGATGCTTCTTCGAATGAAGTCACCGTACAAAACAATAGTAAAACGCAGGCGGTTTACGGCGGCTATGCTATGGGCAATGCGAGCAATGCCAATCATAACTCCGTTATCTTGACCGGCAGCGCGGCGGATCGTGAGGTTGCAGGCGGCTATGTTGAAAAGGGAAGCGGCAATGCGGCAGGAAATACGGTAACCATTGATAATGGCACGGTTGGAGAATCTATCCCCAACTCGTCCCCTTACGTAGCGGGAGGCTATGTAGGAAGCTCCGGCGGCAATGTGACGGATAATATACTTACCATTTCCGGCACGACGACTCTGTATGCGGGAAGTGTTGCCGGTGGTTATCACGGTGGGAACAAGGATACTGCTGCCTCTGACACTTATGTGGTAAGCGGCAACCAACTCCGTATGACCGGCGGTACGTTTAAGCTGCCGGACATCGTTGCCGGCGGTCGGGCTTTCAATACGCATGTAAAGGATAACGTGCTTACCATCACTGGGGATACGTCTATTTCTAGTACTTGGGTTGACCTGCATCGTCCTGATTCCCAGGTAAAGTTATATGGCGGCTATACCATGAGAGGGAATGTACTTCACAACACGGTGGATATTGATACTACAGGGACGTTAAGCCTCAACACGATTACCGGTGGCAATTCGGATACCGATGAAGATAATGATACGAAGGTCAGTGGCAATACGGTCACCATCGAGAACGGAAACATCCAGTTATATGATAGTAATGGCATTCGTGGTGGTGTGGCAAACCATGGGAATGTCACGAATAATGGCGTCACCATCGCTGGCGGTACGGTTCGTGCGGGTCAAGACGCTACTGATTTGCTAATTATGGGCGGCTATACCAATACTGGCAGTGCCACCAATAACTATGTGAATATTTCCGGCGGCACCATCGAGCCTTCTTCTAAAGCCCGTATCATTGGCGGCTACAGCCAATCTGGGACTGCTTCCGGGAACGTGGTGAATCTCTCCGGCGGTACTCTGGGAGCAGAGAATAAGATTGTTAACGTAGTCGCAGGCGAAGGACCCGTTGTTACGGATAATGCCATCAATCTCAGCGGCAGCACAGATATCACGTATGCAAATCTCTATGGCTATACCCGCACACTCGACGGAGATTCAGCAGATGCCAGTAATGAAATCCCCGATTCACACAGCGGCAATGCCCTGAACATCGGCTATGCATCGAAGCTCAAAACAGATGAAAACGGCTATGAGGTCCTTGACGGCGGCGAAGCGAGCATATGGAATGGCGGTACGGTGAATGGCATTTACAAATTCGACAAGATCGCCTTCTATGCCATTAATCCGGCCAACACAGTCCTTGCGGTTACCAATACAGCAGACCTTACGGACACGGCCATCGACTTGTCGAATCTTTCGTTCAGCGATAATGGAGCTGCTGTAAAAGCGGGCAGAACCATTACGCTTCTCGAAAATGTGAAGAATGTGGATATCCGCAGCACGGGACTCAAAGAATATCGATTCGATTATGATTTGAAGAGTGCGGATGAAACGAATTCCCTTGCTGCCAGCAGCCTGTATGAAGCGAAGACCGAGACCAATGCGGCCCACAGCGATGCGGAAAACCTTATTTTGAAACCGGGCACGCTCCAGGTGAGTACAGTCAATCTGTCGGCTGGTACCCTTGACTGGGGCAGCAATGATTCTGTACTCAACCTCGGCAGTTATGATTTTGACTTCAGCCAGGCAGCCCTCTCGCTTGGCTCCAATGGAAACATGACGATTACGGGAACGGATACGCTCCTGGCCGCCGGAGACAGCAGGACGCTCCTGGCCGCCGGAGACAGCAGGACGCTCGTGGACGGAACGAAGGCAGGCACCGTGACAGGGCTGGATGCCATGGCGGCAAATAACAGCTACAGCTATGACCTGGCAGACGGTGCGGTCACCGTCACCGGCAGCGGCGCCCTGAAGGACAACGGGAAGAATCTGGATTACACGATTTCTTCCATTGACAAGATTTCGTACGGCACACTGGACTGGAAAACCGGCGGCACGGTAGTATCTCTGGACGCCGGCAAAACTTATGATCTTGCCAATACGAAAGTCGATACAGCCAACATTTCGTTTACCGCAAATTCTCTGCAGAGCATTACGAGTGCCGGCAATTATGCGATGACGCTGCTTGATACGAAGGGCAATACGACACTTTCGGCCGGGAATCTCACTGCCAAGGAAGGCAAATGGGACATCGGTAATGCCCTGACCGGCAAAGGCATCGCGAGCCTCGACAGCAATGGCAACGTCGTTTACCAGATGGAAACGACAAACGTTGAAACTGGCAATGGCGGACAGACGGTACCAGTCGTTACGGCCACGGAGCAGACGCATCAGGCCCTGATCGCGAACGAAGCAGGTATGGGCACGTTGGCTGCCGGCCGTGATCGCATGGAAGGCGTCCTCGACGGCCTGCAGAACCAGGGCAATGGTACCATCACGTTTGCCAGTATCGGCGGCGGCCGCGACCGCTACGACACGGGCAACAGCGTGACGACGCATACGTGGAACGGCGTGGCCGGCATTGGCAATGATACCAGGCTCACCAGCGGCGATTTGACCTGCGGCGTGTTCTACGAATACGGCAAAGGCAATTATGATGTCTCGGGCGATGGCTATGCGGGCAGCGGTGACGCGCATTACAATGGTGGCGGCATCATGGGCAAATTCATCGGCAAAAACAAGACGTATGTCGAAGGTTCCCTGCGTTTTGGCCAGCTCGATAACGATGCCGACTCTGTCCTGCATGGCACGGACGGCTCTGCGCAGCGCTACAGGACGAGTCAGAATTACTGGGCCGGTCATGTCGGCGTCGGCCATATCTTCAATCTCACGCATGAAGCGGCAAGCGAGAGCCGCGGCGGCACGGAGCGTGCCGTGCGTGATCTCGATGTCTATGGCAAGTATTTCCATACGCATCTCGGTGGCGATACGTTCACGGCCGGCGACGTCAACTATGCGATTGACAGCATGAACAGCGATGTCCTGCGCATCGGCGCGCGCATCAACAACCGTTCGGGCAGAAACAATCTCTATTATGGCCTGGCCTGGGACTATGAGTTTGACGGCGAGAGCACGGGCCGTGTTTCGGCAGGCGGACTTTCCGCGCCAATCCGCAAAGCGGATGTCGGCGGCAGCAGCCTGATGGCTGAAGCCGGCTGGAAGCTGGAAGCAACGCCGGAAAATCCGTGGGAAGTCAACCTGAGCCTCAAAGCCTATGCTGGCCAGCATGAAGGTCTTGGCGGCAACATCTGGGCGGCTTACCACTTCTGAGAAGCAGGATAACCAGGACAAAAACACTCGCTGAACGCGGCGGGTGTTTTTTCTTGACTATATAGTTGGTGAAGTCAACCACATTTCAGGGCGGATAAAGCCCGCATCATCACCAGATGAAAGACAGGGCTGCTTCCGGCAATCTTTTTACTAAAAAACTGCCGCACATTTTGTCATGTGCAGCAGTTTTTCAACATCTGTTTTATTTGTTGTCTTTGCTGGCCAGGAAATCCTTGAGGATCTGGCGCTTGGCAATCTTGCCTGTCGTCGTGCGCGGCAGGGACGGCAGCTCATGGAACTCACGCGGAATCTTGTAGAGTGCCAGATTTGCCTGCAGGAATTTCTTGAGTTCACGGATATTGATTGAGGCACCTTCGTGCAGGCTGTAGAAGCAGGCGCCGGCCTGGCCGCGCAGTTTGTCGGTGATGCCGATGACGGCGGCTTCGCTGATGCCGGGGAACTGATAGATGAGCTCTTCCACCTCACGCGGGTAGATATTCTCGCCCATGCTGATGATCATGTCCTTGATGCGGTCGACGATGTAGATGTAGCCGTCTTCGTCGGCACGCGCGACATCGCCCGTATGGAACCAGCCGCCGCGCAGGGCGTCCTTCGTGGCTTCCGGGAGATTCCAGTAGCCGAGCATGATGTTGTCGCCCTTGACGACGAGCTCGCCGGCTTCGCCGTCCGGGACCTCTTTGCCCTCGGCATCGACGAGCTTCCACTGGATGCCGGGCACGACGGGGCCGCAGGAGCCGACCTTCGGGCGTTCCGGCGGGTTCATCGTGACGACTGGCGAAGTCTCGGAAAGGCCGTAGCCTTCGCAGATATCAACGCCGAATTTGTTCATGAAGTCCTGTTCAATCTTCAGCGGCAGGGTCGTACCGCCCGAGACGACGAGGCGCAGCGATGCCATGTCGTCCTTCGTGGCCAGCTTGGTCAGCAGGCTGCAGATGGAAGGCACGATGTAGAGATCGTTGACTTTCTCGTTGCGGATGACGCTGATCGTTTCCTTCGGCGTGAAGGAATCGAGGATGACGACTTCTGCACCGCAGAACAGCGGGTAGAGTACGGAGCAGGTCCAGCCGAAGCAGTGATACATCGGCAGCACGCAGAGCACGTGATGCTTGGCCTCGCAGCCCATGAAGCTCATCTGCTCGGCATTGGCGATGAGGTTCCGGTGCGAGAGCACAGCGCCCTTGGGCGCGCCCGTCGTGCCGGAGGTATAGATGATGACGCAGGGGTTCTGCTCGTCAAATGTTGCGGGCAGGGGCGGTGCCGGCTGGATGCGCTCGTCTTTCCTGCTCATCTGGCGGATGTCATGCTGCGTGACGCGCATGTCGCAGCGCAGCGCGGCGAGCGCATCAACGAGGTTCAGCGGCTGGTACGTCAGGATGTGACGGGAGCCGGAGTCCTTGATGATGTAGGCAATCTCGCGGTTGCTGAGCTGGAAGTTAATGGGGACAGCGATGGCGCCGAGCGAGGCGATGGCCATGTAGGCGTAGATGTAATCTGCACTGTTGCGCGAGAAGATGCTGACGCGGTCACCGACGCGCACGCCGGCGGCGTAGAGGCGGTCGCGGCAGGCAGCGACGTGCTGCCCGAGATCCCGGTAAGTGATGCGGCGCTCGTGATCGACGATGGCCAGGGAATCCGAATCTCCCTGGTAGATCAGTTCATGTACAAACATTGTATTCCTTCCTTCACAGAGGACAATTCTTCTAGTTGTTACAACCCTAATTTTATACCCAGGTCATAAACTTTGTCAAAGGATGTTCAAGTGCATGAGGGGAATTATTCCTCTTCGTGAGGATGTGCCAGCGCACTGTGCTGATAGCTGTAACCGAAATAGACGAGACAGCCGAAGATGCACCAGACGATGAAGCGGACCCAGGTCTCCCAGGGCAGGTGATACATGAGATATCCGCACGTCAGGACGGCAAGCGGTGCGATGAGCCAGACAAGCGGGCAGCGGAACGTGCGCGGGACTTCCGGCTTCGTGATGCGCAGCACCATGACGCCGATGGCCGCGATGAGGAAGGCCGAAAGCGTGCCGATATTGGCCATTTCGGCAATGATGCCGATGGGGACGAAGCCGGCGATGATGGAAACGAAGATGCCGCCCATGACCGTGACGATGTAAGGCGTGTGATAGCGCTTGTGGATCTTGCAGACGCGCGCCGGTACCATGCCGTCGCGGCTCATGGCGAAGAAGATGCGGGCCTGGCCGTAGAGCAGCACGAGAAGGACCGTCGTGATGCCGGCAATGGCACCGACGCCGACGAGAGCTGAGCCGAGATTGTAGCCGATGTAGCGCAGGGCAAAGGCCACGGGCTCCGGGTTGTTGAGCTCCGTGTACGGCACGATGCCCGTGAGCACACCGGCGACGATGACGTAGAGTGCCGTGCAGATCACGAGTGAACCGATGATGCCGATCGGCAGGTCGTGCGAAGGATTCTTGCACTCTTCGGCACTCGTGGCCACGGCATCAAAGCCGATGTAGGCAAAGAAGACGATGGCGGCGCCGCCGAAGATGCCGGAAACGCCAAACGGCATGAAGGGCTCCCAGTTCATCGTATTGACGTGCGGGATGGCCAGCAGCAGGAAAATCGCGATGGCCGTGAGCTTTACGCCGACGAGGATGCGGTTGAGCTTCGTGCTCTCCTGCGTGCCGCGGATCAGCAGCACGGAGAGCAGCAGGGTGATGAAGATGGCCGGGATATTGATGACGCCGCCGTCGGCCGGCACATGCGTGAAGGCGTGGCCTGGGTCGATGCCTGCGGAGAGCAGGAGACCCGTGACGTAGCCGGACCAGCCGGAGGCTACGGCGCTTGCCGTGACGGTGTATTCAAGGATGAGATTCCAGCCGACGATGAAGGCGATGAATTCGCCCAGGGACGCATACGTGTAGGTGTAGGCGCTGCCGGAGGCCGGCACGATGGAGGAGAATTCGGCATAGGCGAGGCCCGCGAGGGCGCAGGCAAGTCCTGAGATCATGAAGGAGACCGTGACGGCCGGTCCGGCGTACTTGGCTGCCGCCACGCCCGTCAGGACGAAGATGCCGGTGCCGATGACACAGCCGATGCCGAGCAGGATGAGGTCAAAGGCGCCCAGGGTCTTGGCCATGCCCGAATGGGCGGCCGTTTCTCGCATCTGTTCGATGCTTTTGGTGCGGAATAAGTTCATGTTTTTACCATTCCTTTTCTGTTCCAGACGTTGTTTACAACGTTACGCATATAACGTTACTATTATAAGGAACACAAAAGCCTCCGTCAATATGACGGAGGCCCTGCCATGCAATTTTGTCATTCCGGGGAATTCCCGCTGCGCTGTCTTCCTTTTTATGCGTTTTTGCGACGGCTTTAACGGCGAATCCATTCCTTGAATTTCTCCGGTGAGGCATTGATGACGAGTTCCTCCGGGAAGTCGGCCTGTGCGAGGACTTCCTGGGAGCCCGTATGGTTGCCGACATCGAGATCGATATGGGCGTCGCTGCCCATGATGACATGCGTGCCGTATTTCTTGCAGGCGGCTAGCATGACTTTCGCCGTCTCACGGGATCCGGCGCGGCTGCCGCTTGAGCGGTACGAGCTGTTGTTGCATTCGAGCAGCACGTGATTTTCCTTTGCTGCCCGGGCAAGTGCATCGAAATCAACCGGGTAGGTCGGATTATCCGGATGGCCGATGATCTTGACGTAGGGATTGGCCATGGCACTGATGATGGCCGTCGTATTCTCGAGCACGGTGCCCGGCTCGATGCATTGCTTGTGCAGGCTGGCAATGGCGTAGTCGAGGGAGTTCAGGGCCTTTTCCTCAAGGTCCACCTTGCCCGTCTCATTGAGGATGTTGAGCTCTGCGCCCATGAGGACCTCGAGGCCGGCTTCCCGGCCGTATGCCTGGCGGTCGAAGACACGCATGTTTTCGAAGTAAAACCGATGAGTGGAGCCGGGCATGGCCGGTGCATGGTCGGAGATGCCGACGAGCTGCAGGCCGTGCTTTTTGCCGGCTGTCAGCATCTCACGGATCGTATTGTACGCATGCCCGCTGGCAAGCGTGTGCATATGGACATCGAGTAAATCGTTCATGATGAAACATTCCCTCCCCTGGAATCGATATGTTACCCATCTATTATAGCACGAAGACGGTGAAAAAATTTTTATGATAATTTTTCAAATCCCTGTTGACAGGAGCGGCGATATACCGTATAATAAATTCTGTCGTTAAGACATGGGGTTATAGCTCAGTTGGTTAGAGTGTCTCGTTGACATCGAGGAGGTCACAGATTCGAATTCTGTTAACCCCACCATTTAGGAAAGATGAGGTTTCGTCGGACGACGAAACCTCTTTTTGTTTGCTCGCTTAGCTCAGTTGGCTAGAGCATCTCCGTCACATGGAGGGGGTCGGGGGTTCGAATCCCTCAGCGAGCACCAGATGAATACTCAGGCTGTACGCGATGCGTACAGCTTTTTTATTTAAAATTTTATAAAACATATTGACATTATATGTTTTAACTGATATGATAAAGCCCATAAGATGAGTTGACCAAAAGAATTGGAGACTCTGAGCAGCATATGGATTTTGCTTCGGATTATGACGATGGAGCCTATAAGGGCACAGTCATTTTTTTGAATCGTTTCCATAGGCTCGCTTGGAGTCTCCTTTTTTGCATGAAAACATGAAAATATGGAGGACGATACAGATGGCTATAAAAGACAAGGATATTGCAGCGGAGCGACAGAACGTGGAATTCAAGCGTGCGATGGATCCCTGCCCGATTGATTTCTCGGAACTGCAGACGACGAATCCGCGTGCCAACGGCGAGCAGAAGGAGTATGAGGGCCGCGATGCCTCGAATTTCAATCGCCGCAAGAAATACAATGATGAGGAAGAGCCGCAGTTCACGGCGAGCTTCCTGACGGGCGAGCTGCTGGTGGAGCCGGACCGCTACCGCCTCGTCTGGTCGCGTCACTGCCCCTGGGCCAACCGCATCTCCATCGCGATCGATCTCCTGGGTCTCGACAAGGTGATTTCGAAGGGCGTTGTCGACCCGCTGCGTCCGGCCGGCGTCGTCGGCGACTGGTTCTTCACGCTGGATCCGGATGAGAAGGATCCCGTGCTCGGTGTTCATTCGCTGGGCGAGTGCTATCGCAAGGCAGATCCTGATTTCGATCAGCGCGCCACGGTGCCGGCTCTCGTCGATGTCAAGACGGGCAAGGTCGTCAACAACGACTACCACGTGCTCGATGCCGAGCTGGCCGTTGCCTTCAAGGATTATATCGCCAAGGATGCACCGGATATCTATCCCGAGGACCTGCGCGAGGATATCGACGCCCTGAACATCATCCTTTACGCCGATGTCAATCTTGCCGTCAATCTCGCGGCGCTCGTCGGCACGCAGGAAGAATACGAATTCTATTATGACAAGATTTTCGACCGCCTTGACTGGCTCGACAAGCGCCTCTCAACGCGCCGCTATCTCATGGGCGATACGATCACGCTGCCGGATATCCGCCTGTTCGTGACGCTCTCGCGCTTTGACCTCGTCTTCTATCAGAAGTACTTCGTCAACAAGAAGCGCCTTGTCGATTACCCGAATCTCTGGAATTACGCCAAGGATCTCTATTCAAATCCGGCATTTGGCAACAATACGGATTTCGATTCCATGCGCAAGCGCTTCTACTACGTCGACCATACGCCGTTTGCCGACCTCAAGCGCATCATGCCGAAAGGCCCGGATGACAGCCGCTGGCTTGAACCGAATGACAGAGCGGCCAAGTTTGCCAAGTAATGAACGAGTATGTTTCGGGAGGGAGAGGCGTTATGGATGAGAATACGCGGACTGTCGTTGAACTCGTGACGGAGACCGATCTTTCCGGCCGCGATGATCTCACCGGGCAGGCCGGGAAGGCCTTCCTCGATTATCTCGCCGCTCTTTTCGCCGCCCGCCGCGAGCCGGCCGTCAGGAGGTTGTTGTCTGGCGTCAGGCGCGGCCGGCCGGAGGACAAGGCGCTGGCCTACGGCTTTGCGTCGCATTATCTCGACTATGACGATGCCCAGGCCAATATCGCGGGCCATTTCAGCACGGTGCTCTATTCCGCGCTGCTGGCAGCGGCGCGGCCTGAGGACACGGTCCGGGATTTTTTGGCCGCCTATGTGGCCGGGGCCGAACTCGAGGGGCTTTTGGGCGCCTGCCTCAATCCGGCGCATCGCCAGCAGGGGTGGCATTCGACGGGGACGATCGGGCCGCTGGGCGCAGCAGCAGCGATCATACGCCTGCGTCACCTGAGCGGGGAGCAGGCAGCCATGGTCTTGTCGCTGGCCGCCACGCAGTCGTCCGGCATGGCGTTTGAAGCCGGCTCGGACGGCAAGCCCCTGCATGCGGGCTTTGCCGCGTCGCATGCTCTTGCCGCCTGGCGGCTCGTGGCAGAATATGGCCTTTCTGCCCGGACGAATATCTTCCAGGATGAAACCGGCTGGCTGGCTGTTTTCTCAAATGGGCAGCAGCGCTTTGACGAAGCATCATGGCGCCGCTGCTGGCTCCAGCCCGGACAGATCCTGGAGCCGGGACTATGGATGAAGCGCCACCGCTACTGCTCGGCTGCCATCTGCGCGGCCGATGGGGCCGCAAAGCTCTATGAGCAGGGGGTGCGGCTTGGCGATATCTCCCGTGTCCTGATTCATTTCCCGCCGGGAGCGGACCGGGCGCTGCGCTACGAAAAGCCGCAGACCGGACGGGAAGGACAGTTTTCTGCTGAGTACGTCGTCTGGCAGATCCTGGCGCATGGCGATATTGACGATGCGTATTTCCAGCTGCCGGAGGTCCCTGCAGAGTTTTTGGCAGCACTGCCGAAATTCCAGCGCGTGTACGATGTAGGGAAGCTGCCCCTTTCTGTACGGGCTGTACCGGTTACAGCCATCATGAAGGATGGCACGCGCCATCATATTGACATACGGGATCCGCAGGGCTCACCGGCAAATCCCCTGACGCTTGCTCAGGAAGAAGAGAAAGTATCGGCGGCATGGGAAAGCCCTCTGGCCGCCAGGCTGATCCATGAGGTCCGCGGCTGGCCTGCCGGAACCATCGGATCGTGCTTAACAACGATTGAAGGAGTGATCTTTGATGAAGTTATCGAATAAATTCTTGCGCATGCTGACCGCGGCCCTGATGGTGGCCGGACTCAGCGTGCTGGCTGGCTGCGGCAGCGACGAGGATGGCAGCGCGAGTGTCAATAAGGATGCCAAGACCGTGACTGTCGCCACGCGTGGCACCGTGAAACCGTATTCCTATACCGATGATGACGGCAAGCTCACGGGCTATGATGTGGAAATCCTCAAAGAAGTGGAGAAGCGCGATCCGAGCTTGCATTTTGAATTCAAGCCCATGGCCGTCGATGCCGCTTTCGTGGCCATGGATTCTTCCCAGGTCGATATGATCGCCAATCAGATGCGTCATTCCCCGGCCCGCGATGAGAAGTACATTTTCCCGAAGGAAGTCAACAATTACACGGTCCGCAAGCTGGTCGTGCCGGAAGACGACAATACGACGAAATCGCTGGACGATCTGAAGGGCAAAAAGGTTGCCGTAACGACGAATTCGGAATTTGCGGATCTCGTCAAGAAATTCAATGAGACGGCCGATACGCCGATTGAGATCATCTACACGGACAAGGGCCCGTCGGAAACTATGAATCTCGTGGCTACGGGACGTGCACAGGCAGCCGGTGAATACGAATACATCGTGTCCGTGGCAAAGAAGGAAAAGAATCTGCCAATCAAGGCAGTGGGACCGACGCTGACAAAGGTGCCGACCTTCTTCCTGCTGCGCAAGGATGACGACATGCAGCAGGTGGCTGACAAGATTGATGCAGCACTCAAAGCGATGCGAGAAGACGGCACGCTGAAAAAACTCTCGGAACAGTATCTCGGTGCAGATTACACATCGGAGCCGGCGGAATAAACGCGGCCTTTGTGCCTGGCCCGGCTTGACGGATAGAAAGAAGAACGCCTGATGGGAATGTATTTTAATGTCACGTATATGATCAAATCCTTTCCAGCCTTGCTGGGAATGGTACATATTACCTTGCTGGTGACCCTGGTCGCGGCGGTCTGCGGCATCTTGCTGGGCGCGGGCATTGCCATCCTGAGGATCCAGAAGGTGCCAGTCGTTGCACCGGTGCTGCGCGTATTCATTTCGTTCATGCGCGGCACGCCATTTCTTGTACAGCTCTTCCTGGCTTATTTCGGTGTGCCGGAAATCTTCTCGCACATCGGCATCAGCATGAAGGGCGTGCCGCCGCTCGCCTTTGTTCTGGCCGTCTTTTCCCTGCATATGGCCGCCTACGGCGCGGAGATCCTGCGCTCGAGCATCCTGGCGGTGCCCGTGGGCGAAAAGGAAGCGGCCATGAGCCTGGGCATGACGACATGGCAGATGTATCGGCGCGTCATCCTGCCGCAGGCCTTCCATATGGCGATACCGGCCCTCATCAATACGGTGATCGGCGTCGTCAAGGGCACGAGCCTGATCTTCAATGTCGGCGTCGTCGATATCATGCGCAAGGCGGAGCTCATGGCGGGCAATTCTCAGCGCAGCCTGGAGCTCTACGTGGATGTCGCGATCATCTATGGCATTTTGATTTTCCTCATCGCGCGCATCGGGCGTTTCCTCGAGAGACGCCATCGCGACGGGCGGGATCTGGCAGAACTCAGTGAGGCGTAAGATATGAATGGACACAGTTTTATCGATTGGCAATACATTGCAGAGGGCTTTGCCTTCATCCTTCCTTATGTGAAGGTGACCCTTTTCCTGACGCTCACGAGCGTGTTTCTGGGAGCTGTGCTGGGGCTCATCAGCTGCCTGGCGCAGAAGAGCCGCGTGCCGGTCCTGGGCCGCTTGTTTGCGCTTTACGTCTACGTCTGCCGCAGCATCCCGAACATGGTCCTCCTGTATCTCGTCTACTACGGGCTGCCGCTGGCCTTCCTGGCCCTGCGCGGCAAGACGGGCATCCATATCCCCATGGAGCACGTGCCGGCCATGGCGGTCGCCGTCATCGGCCTGACGCTGCACACGGGTGCCTATCTCAGCGAGATTTTCCGTGCGGCGCTTGATTCCGTGCCGGATGGACAGTTTGAGGCGGCCAGGGCCATGGGCATGACGGAGTGGCAGATGTACCGGCGGGTGATCTTTCCGCAGGCCGTCGTGTTTGCCCTGCCGCTTTTTGCCAATCAGTTCCTTTCTACGATGAAGAGCACGAGTATCGTCTTTGTCATCACGGTCATTGAGGTATTCGGTGCGGCCAAGCTGTTCTGCGAGGACAATTCGCAGTACTTTGAAGCCTATATCGTGGCGGCCTGCCTCTACTGGGGGCTTGGCATCCTGTTTGAATATCTGTTCACGAAGTTGGAAGACAGCCTTTCGTCGTATAAGAGGTGTAAGATATGATAAAATTGGAACATGTGCAGAAAGCCTTTGGCGATAAGGCCATTCTCAAGGATATCAGCCTGACGGTGCCGACCGGCAGCGTAACGGTTATCCTGGGGCCTTCCGGCAGCGGCAAGACGACGCTGCTGCGCACGATCAACTTTCTGGGGCAGGCCGACGGCGGCAGGCTTTCCATCAATGAAACCAGCTACGATCTTCACGGCGCCTCGCGCCGGGAGATCCTTGCCGTGCGGCGTCAGACGGCCATGGTCTTCCAGTCGTACAATCTGTTCTCCAATATGACGGCTTTGCAGAATGTCATGGAAGCACTGGTGACCGTACAGGGGAGGAAGAAAACGGAAGCGCGCGAGCGGGCGCGGGAGCTCTTGCAGCAGGTCGGCATGGGCGAGCATGCGGATAAATATCCGGCGCAGCTCTCCGGCGGCCAGCAGCAGCGTGTGGGAATCGCCCGCGCGCTTGCCGTGGAGCCGCAGGTCATCCTGTTCGATGAGCCGACGAGCGCGCTGGATCCCGAGCTCGTCGGGGAGGTGCTGGCGGTTATCCGCGATGTCGCCGAGAAGCTCAAGGTCACGATGATCATCGTGACGCACGAGATTGCCTTTGCACGCGAAGTGGCCGATCAGATCGTCTTCATGGAAGGCGGCATGGTGGTGGAGTCCGGCACGCCGCAGGAAGTCCTGGTCCATCCGCGCGAAGAGCGCACGCGGGCGTTCCTCAACCGTTATCTGGGCGGGACGACGCTGCGTGATGGCGCAGGAATTTGAGAAAGGAGGCAAATGCTTATGAAAACGTATCGTCAGCTCGGCGAAGCGGATCTGGACGCGTATTACCATGTTTTGCACGAAGGGTATCAGACGGATAAGGAATATCCGATTTCCTTTGCCGCGATTACGGCGACGAAGGAAGAGGAGCGCGACTGGCTGGCAAACAATCCGACGTACGGGCTTTTTGTCGACGGGACCCTGGTCAGCGCCATCTCGCTGCGCATGCCCTGGGGGCCAAATCCCGGCCCGTCTGGTGTCCCGCACATCGGTCAGGTCGTCACGGACCCGCAGCACATGCATAAGGGCTATGCCTCGAAGCTCATCCTGCTGGTGGCGGAGGATGTCCTGAAGAAGCAGCTCAAGGTCCCCTTCGTGACGCTCGGCACCGCCACGAGCCATCCGTGGCTGCGGACGATGTACGAGAAGCTGGGGTTTGCGGCTTTCCGCGAGGTGCAGCTGCCCGGGAAAAAACATCGCACCGTTTATCTGCGCAAGGAGCTTTAAGCGCTCCTGCGCGTTTGGGAAAGAGAAGCCCGGATGACCTTGACACGTTGACACTGAGGCCTTGAAAATGCTATGATAGACAAGGGAATATCGGTAACTTCTCCAAACTCAAAATGAGGCTTTTCAGTAAGATGCCGCGATAGGCAGGGAAAAGTCAATTTGGGTTTTTTCGTCGTGTTTTCACTTCCGCGGTGCAGAGACGCCGCCAGGAAATTGAGGAGGAAATCACTAAATGATCGAGCGTTATACTAAGCCGGAAATGGGCCATCTCTGGTCTATCGAGAACGAGTGGCAGCAGATCCTGAATGTTGAGATGGCTGCCTGCGATGCCATGGCCGAACTCGGAGAGATCCCGAAAGAGGCTGCCAAGAACATTCGCGCGAAAGCAAAATTCGATGTCAACCGCATTCATGAGATCGAGTCGGTCACGCATCACGACATCATTGCATTCCTGACGAATGTAGCTGAGAACGTTGGTGATGACTCCAAGTACATCCACAAGGGCCTGACGTCCTCGGATGTCAAGGATACGGCATACTGCATGATGATGCGCGATGCCTGCACGATCATCCTCGACGACCTCAAGAAATTCCGTGAAGTCCTGCGCCGCCGCGCCAAGGAATTCAAGCACACGCCGTGCATCGGCCGCACGCATGGCATCCATGCCGAGCCGATGACGTTCGGCCTCAAGCTGCTCCTCTGGAGCGCGGAGATCGAGCGTGACATCGAGCGCATGGAGCATGCGAAAAAGATCGTCTCGGTCTGCAAGCTCTCGGGTGCCGTCGGCACGTACTCCAACATCGATCCGAAAATCGAGCAGATGGTCGGCAAGAAGCTTGGTCTGACGCCGGTGCGCCTTGCTACGCAGGTCATCCAGCGTGACCGCCATGCTGAGTTCGTCACCTCCATCGCAATCTGCTCCTCGACGCTCGAGAAGATCGCGACGGAAGTCCGCAACCTGCAGCGCACGGATATCCGCGAGGCAGAGGAGTACTTCTCCCCGGGCCAGAAGGGTTCTTCTGCAATGCCGCATAAGCGCAACCCCATCAACTGCGAGCGCATTTCCGGCATGGCCCGCCTGAACCGCGGCAATGCCGTTGCGGCGCTTGAAGACATCACGCTCTGGCATGAGCGCGACATTTCCCATTCCTCCGTTGAGCGCGTCATCCTGCCGGATTCGTCGATCAATCTCGACTACTGCACGCAGAAGCTTACGGACATCATCGACAAGCTCCTCGTCTATCCGGATAAGATGCTGCACGATATGAACCGCACGGGCGGCCTCATCTACAGCCAGCGCATCCTGCTGTCGGTTGTCGACAAGGGCGTGCTGCGCGAGGATGCCTATAAGTGGGTACAGCGCAATGCGATGAAACGCTGGATGGAAGGCCAGGATTTCCGCACGAGCGTGGAGAATGATCCGGATATCACGAAGTACCTGACGAAGGAAGAAATCGATGACTGCTTCGATTACAAGTATTTCCTGCGCCATGTCGATATGATTTTCGAGCGCTTCGGCCTTTGAGAATCCAATAAGTGAATGAAAGCCTCTTCTCCCTGCGGGGAGAAGGCTTTTCTATGTCTGTGGAACATCTCATCGGATGAATCCATTCATAAAGGAGAGACTAGTTATGTCAACAGTAGTAGTAACCGGCACCCAGTGGGGCGATGAAGGCAAGGGCAAGATTGTCGATTATCTCGCACAGCAGGCGGATACGGTCGTGCGTTTCCAGGGCGGCAGCAATGCCGGCCATACGGTCGTCGTCGACGGTGTGGATTATAAACTGCGCCTGATGCCATCCGGCATTCTGTTCAAGGGCTCCCACTGCGTCGTCGGCAATGGCGTGGCCTTCAATCCGAAGGTCATGCTCCAGGAGATGGACGGCCTTGCAGAGCGCGGCATCGATCTTTCCGGCATCCGCATCAGCAATCGTGCTCAGCTCGTCCTGCCGTACCACTGCCTGATGGACCAGCTCGCCGATGATGCACGCGGCAAGGGCAAGGTCGGCACGACGCACAACGGCATCGGCCCGTGCTACGTCGATCGCGACAACCGCATCGGCATCCGTGTCTGCGACTTCATCGACAAGGAAGAATTCGCGAAACGCCTCAAGGAGAACCTCGCCATCAAGAACCGCGAGCTCAAGCTGCTCTACGATCACGAGCCTCTCGACTACGATGAGATCTTGAATGAGTACAACGGCTATGCTGACCGCCTGCGTCCGTATGTCTGTGACACGATCGCTCTGCTCGACGAGGAAATCAAGGCCGGCCGCAAGATCCTCTTTGAGGGTGCACAGGCCACGATGCTCGACATCGACTATGGCACGTACCCGTACGTCACGGCATCGCATCCGATTTCGGGCGGTGTCGGCATCGGCGCCGGCGTGGCCCCGCAGAAGATCGACAAGGTCGTCGGCATCGTCAAGGCTTACTGCACGCGCGTCGGCGAGGGCCCGTTCCCGACGGAACAGCTCAACGCGACGGGCGACAAGCTGCGCGAAGTCGGCCATGAGTACGGCGTCGTCACGGGCCGTCCGCGCCGCACGGGCTGGCTCGATGCCTGCGTCGTCCGCTATGCCGGCATCCTTTCGGGCATTGACTACATGGCTGTCACGCGCCTCGACATCCTCGACAGCTTCGATGAGATCAAGATGTGCGTCGCCTACAAGTACAAGGGCGAAATCCTCAACGAGATTCCGGCCAGCCTCAAGGTCCTCGCGGAAGTCGAGCCGGTCTATGAGACGTTCCCGGGCTGGAAGTGCGACATCAGCAAGGTCCGCAAGTACGAAGACCTGCCGGAGAATGCCAAGAAGTACCTCACGCGCATGGCTGAGGTCACGGGCATCGGCCTCGGCATCGTTTCCGTTGGCCCGAACCGCGATGAGACGATTGTCATCGCCAACGACATTTTCTGATTGGTTTATTTCTGACAACCAGGCAGGACGTATTTCCTTTTGGGGAATGCGTCCTGTTTTTGTCTTGAAGTGGCAAATGGAGCATTCATTTTCTTGCATGTCTGACTGGTTTCCTTGCGCGATATTTGCTATACTGTATCTCAATACGGATTGAAATGATGATTCTCCGGTCAGCTTCCGGCGGGAAAGGATGGAACTTGATGTATAAGATGATTGCCCTTGATCTGGATGGCACGCTGAACAACGATGCCAAGGAAATTACGCCCAAGACGCGGGACGCACTGCTTGCCGTGCAGCGCCATGGCGTGACGGTTGTGCTGGCCTCCGGACGACAGGCTCCCGGCCTGCGGCGCGAGTCCGAAGCGCTCCGCCTCAAGGAGTACCATGGTCTGCTGCTTTCGTATAACGGCGGACGCATCCAGGATGCGACGACGGGAGAGGTGCTTTTTGATCAGGCAATTGAACGCGGGACGGCTCTGCGCTTCCTGCGCCACCTTGAAGCGTATCCGGAACTTTCCCCGATTGTTGATGACGGTACCTCCATCTTCACGACGGATGCGAACCGCCACAAGGTACAGGATGAAAGCCGCAACAACAATCTAAGAATTGAGATCGTCGGGAACATTGCCGATGCAGTGGAAAAACGCGGCTTCCGCCCCGTCAAGATCCTGACGGCAGCCCCCGAGGAGATCCTCGTGCCGCGCCTGGCGGATATCCGCCGTGGTTTTGAGGAGGAGCTGTCCTTCGTGCAGTCGGCTCCGTGGTTCTACGAAGCGACGGTCAAGGGGGTCAGCAAGTCGAGCTCGCTCGCGAAGGTCTGCCGCCGCCTCGGCATCCGTCAGGATGAGGTCATGGCTTTCGGGGATGCCCAGAATGACAGGAGCATGCTCGATTTCGCCGGTCATGGCGTCGCCATGGGCAATGCCTGTGCAGAACTCAAGGCGATGGCAGATGAGATTACGCTTTCCAATAATGAAGATGGCATTGCTGTTTCGCTCGAACGCCATTATCCGTTCCTGTCCTGACTGAGGCAATGATGCTTGTTTATCGGGCTGTCCATAGGAGATATGGGCAGCCCATTTGCTTTATCTTTATGATAATATTTATCAAGTATAGATAAAAATTATGGTATAGGGCCGTTCCTATTGACAATTTTTGTCATAGGCCATAAAATGAAATCATCAATCCCGAGTATTTTTGTAAGGATTAACAAGTCCTGTATTAAAGGAGAGTTTATATATGGCAGAGAAGCTTTTGGAAATCAAGGATCTCCATGCTGGCGTAGAAGGCAAGGAAATCCTCAAGGGTCTTAATCTCACCGTAGGCAAAGGTGAAGTACATGTCATCCTCGGACCGAATGGCTCGGGCAAGTCGACCCTCATGAACATCATCATGGGCCATCCGAAATACGAAGTCACGGCTGGCACCCTTTCGTTTGAAGGAGAAGATCTCAAGGACCTCAAGACGTTTGAGCGCGCGCGCAAGGGCCTGTTCCTCTCGTTCCAGACACCGGAAGAGATCCCGGGCATCACGGTCGAGAACATGATCCGCACGGCCAAGCAGGCAATATCGGGCGAGAAGATCAAGATTATCCCGTTCCGCCGCAAGCTCAAGGCGATGATGGAAGAACTCAAGATGAAGCCGGAATATGCCGAGCGCTACATGAATGTGGGCTTTTCGGGCGGCGAGAAAAAGCGCAACGAGATCCTGCAGCTCCTGATGCTCGAGCCGAAGCTCGCGCTGCTCGATGAGACGGATTCGGGCCTCGATGTCGATGCCGTGCAGATTGTCTCGGAAGGCGTGGCCAAGTTCCACAACGATGAGAATTCCTGCCTCATCATCACGCATAATACGCGCATCCTCGAGAAGCTCAAGGTTGACCGCGTCCATGTCCTGATGAACGGCCAGATTGTCGAGGAAGGCGGTCCGGAGCTCATCGATACGATCAACAGCCGTGGCTTTACGCATATCCTCGATGCTCAGGCCGGGAAGTGAGGCGTGCCATGACAGAGAAGAAGAAAACATATGTAGAGGATATCGAGCGCACCCTCTACGATATCAAGGATGCGGACCATTCCGTCTACAAGACCCAGAGCGGCCTGACGGAGGATATCATCCGCGATATCTCGAAGCGCAAGCACGATCCGCAGTGGATGCTCGATTTCCGCCTCAAATCCCTCGAAGTTTACAATTCACTGGCCTTGCCAACCTGGGGACCGGATATCTCCGAGCTCAACATGGATGATATCGTCACCTATGTCCAGCCGGATGCCAAGATGACGGGCGACTGGAAGGAAGTCCCGAAGGACATCAAGAATACATTTGACCGCCTCGGTATTCCTGAGGCTGAGCAGAAGCAGAGCCTGGCAGGCGTCGGTGCGCAGTACGACTCGGAGGTCGTTTATCACAGCATCCAGGAAGACCTCGTCAAGCAGGGGGTCATCTATACGGATATGGAGACGGCCATCCGCGAGCATGAAGATGTCGTCAAGGAATACTTCATGACGCTCGTGCCGCCGAAGGACCACAAATTCGCGGCCCTGCATGGTGCGGTCTGGTCGGGCGGTTCCTTTGTCTACGTGCCGGAAGGCGTACATGTGGAAATCCCGCTGCAGTCGTATTTCCGCCTCAATGCGGCAGGTGCCGGTCAGTTCGAGCACACGCTGATCATCGTTGAGAAAAATGCCAGCCTGCATTTCATCGAGGGCTGCTCGGCTCCGAAATACAATGTCACGAACCTGCATGCCGGCTGTGTCGAGCTCTTCGTCAAGGAAGGCGCGCGCCTGCGCTATTCGACGATTGAGAACTGGTCGCGCAACATGATGAATCTCAACACGAAGCGTGCACTCGTTGAAAAGGACGGCATCATCGAGTGGGTATCGGGTTCGTTCGGCTCGCACGTATCGTGCCTCTATCCGTGCAGCATCCTGCATGGTGAGAACGCGCGCTGCGAGTTCACGGGTGTCACGTTCGCCTCGAAGGGACAGAATCTCGATACGGGTGCCAGCGTCATCCATGCCGCGCCGCATACTTCCGCGAACATCAACACGCGCACGATCTCGAAGGCCGGCGGCAAGGCAACGTACCGCAGCGCCGTCAAAGTCACGCGCCGCGCGCCGTTTGCCAAGTGCTCCGTCAACTGTGAATCCCTGATGCTCGACAATGAATCGCGCAGTGACACGCTGCCCGTCATGGACATCGAGGGGGATGAGGCCGATATCGGGCATGAGGCCAAGATTGGCCGCATCAGCGATGAAGCGATTTTCTATCTCACCTGCCGCGGCATCGATGAGGATGAGGCACGCGCGATGATCGTGCGCGGCTTCGTCGAACCGATTGCCAAGGAGCTGCCGCTCGAGTACGCTGTTGAGATGAATAATCTGGTCAATATTGAATTGGAAGGGACGATGGGCTGATATGGCAGATACAAAAACATTCTCCCGGATCCCCATGCGTACCTGGCGCTGGCTCGGCGTCAATGAGAGCAGGATCCCGGAACAGCTTGACGGTACCGCCGTCAAGACGCAGCAGATCCTTGTAGAGAAGGGAAAAGAGGACGAGGTCGTCCTGGTACAGCGCGAGAGCGGCCAGTTTGAGATCCAGGTCCATATTGAAGATGGCGCGAAACTCCATCTGGTCAACGCGCAGCTTGTGGATGCGGAAAAGCCGTACACCTGCCGCGTCAAGGTCTTTGTCGGCAAGGGCGCGACGTTCTCCTATACGGTTGTGGAAGCCGGTGCTTCCAAGACGGCCACGGAACTCTACGTCGATCTTGTCGGCGATGAGGCCCGGGCCGATATCTGGGGGCTTTACTTCGGCGACGGCGAACGCTTCGTCGATCTCAATTACGTGATCCGCCAGGGCGGCAGGCGCACGGACGCCAATATGCAGGTTCGCGGGGCGCTGCTCGGCAAGAGCGAGAAGATTTTCCGCGGCACCCTCGATTTCCTTGAGGGCGGCAAGGGCTCGGTCGGCCGCGAGAACGAAGAGGTGGTCCTGCTTTCCCCGCAGGTCCGCAACCGCAGCGTGCCGATCATGCTCTCCCATGAGGACGATGTCGATGGCCATCATGCCGTTTCCGTCGGCCGCATGGATGAGAACAAGCTCTTTTACCTCATGAGCCGCGGCCTGGACCTCAGTGAGGCTCAGCGCCTGGTCGTTGAGGCTTCGTTCAATCCGGTACTCGACCGCATCCCGGAAGAATCACTGAAAGACGAGATCGATACATATTTGCAGAGGAGACTTTCCAATGGCTGATGCACAGGAATTTTTGAAGGATTTCCCGCTCCTCAAGATGAAGATGAACGGGAAACAGATTGCTTATCTCGATAATGGTGCCACGACGCAGAAACCGGAACAGATCATCCAGGCAATCTGCGGGTATTACGGCGGCTGCAATGCCAATCCGCATCGCGGGGCTTATGCGCTTTCCGTCAAGGCCACGGAAATCTATGAGAATGCCCGCGTGCGCACGGCGAAATTCATCAATGCCGCGCGTCCCGAGGAAATTATCTTCACGAAGAATGCAACGGAAGCGCTGAACCTCGTCGCTTACAGCTATGGCCTGCACAAGGTCAAGGCCGGCGATGAGATCGTCATCACGATTTCGGAGCATCACAGCAACCTTGTGCCGTGGCAGTTCGTGGCCAAGACGACGGGAGCCGTGCTCAAGTACATCTATCTGGAGAAAGACGGCAATCTTTCGGATGAGGATATCGAGACGAAGATCACGGAACGCACGAAGATTGTCGCCGTGACGCAGGTTTCCAATGTGCTCGGCCTCAAGAATGATGTCAGGAAGATCGTCAAGAAAGCGCACAGCGTCGGTGCTGTCTGCGTGGTGGATGGTTCCCAGAGCGTCGCGCATATGAAGGTCGACGTTCGCGACATGGACTGCGACTTCTTTGCCTTTTCCGGCCACAAGATGCTTTCGCCGATGGGCATCGGCGTGCTCTACGGCAAATATGATATCCTCGATGACATGCCCCCGTTCCTGCGCGGCGGCGATATGATCGAATACGTCGAGGAACAGGATACGACGTATGCGGAACTGCCCTCGAAATTCGAGGCCGGCACGCAGAACGTCGGCGGTGCCGCCGGCCTGACGGCTGCCATCGATTACCTCGAGACGATCACCTTCGACCGCATCGAGGCCATCGAGAAGGACCTCGTCGATTACGTACTGCCGCAGCTGCGCGAGCTGCCGTACATCGAGCTTTACGGCTGCGATACGACGCGTGACAACAAGACGGGCATCATTGCCTTCAATGTCAAGGATGTCCATCCGCACGATGTGGCTTCGATCCTCGACAGCTACGGCGTGGCCATCCGCGCCGGCCATCACTGCGCACAGCCGTTGCACCGCTATCTCGGTCAGAACGCCAGCTGCCGCGCCAGCTTCTATCTCTACAATACGCGCGAGGACATCGACCGCTGGATCGATGCGCTCAAGAAGGTAAGGGGGGTGCTCGGCTATGGCGCTTGAGGACATTTACACGGAGCTCATCGGCGAGCACAGCCGCAATCCGGAAAACAAGCATCACCTTGATCATGCGACCTGCGCGCTCAAGGGGCATAATCCGAGCTGCGGCGATGAGATCACGCTGGAGCTCAAGGTGGAGAACGGGATCGTCAAGGACGCCTCGTTCACGGGCGTGGGCTGCGCCATCTCGCAGGCCTCCACCGATATCATGATTGACCTGATCCGCGGACAGTCCGTCGAGAAGGCCCGGGAACTTGCGCATAAGTTCATCGGCATGATCAAGCGGGAAATCACGGATGAATCGGAGCTCGAAGAGCTCGATGAAGCCCTGGCTCTGCAGAATGTTTCCAATATGCCGGCCCGCGTCAAATGCGCGGTCCTGGCCTGGCATACGCTTGATGATGCCCTGAAAGATCCTCAGAACGCATGACAGACTACCGGATATCCACATATTTCTGTGGATATCCGGTAGTGTTCTGTGGATAACCTGGCTTTCCCTGTGCATTTATTGTGGAAAAGCCGCAGATGAAAGGATGATAACAATGGCATTTAAAGAAGTTTCTCCGTATGAATTCAAGGAAAGCGCCTTCCAGGTCATCGGCAAGGACTGGCTGCTCGTGACCGGTGAGTACGAGGGCAAGGCAAATGCGATGACGGCTTCCTGGGGCGGTCTGGGCATCATGTGGGGCAAGCCCGTGGCCTATATCTTCATTCGTCCGAGCCGCTATACGAAGGAGTTCGTGGACAAGGCCGAAGGGCTTTCGCTGTCGGTCTTTCCCGAAACGTATCGCAAGATGATGAGTTACTTTGGCACGGTGTCGGGCCGCGATGAAGATAAGATCCAGAAGGCAGGCCTGACTGTCCTGCACGATGATGGCCGCACTTATTATCAGGAGGCCCGCGTCACGATGCTCTGCCGCAAGCTCTATGCACAGGAGCTCAAGAAGGAATGCTTCATCGACAAATCGTGTGATGAGAAGTGGTACGACAACGATTACCACACGATGTATGTCGTTGAAATCGAGAAACTTCTCGTCAATGAAGACGCATGAGTGAGCTCGTGAGGCCCCATCAGAAGGAATGTGCCTGCCAGGCGGGCACGGATTCTCCTGTGGCAGCCGTATTGCGCTGCAGCACCTTGACCGCGGGCATGGGCGAAGCGGAGATTGCGGATCTTCTGGCCTCGAGCCAGGTCCGCCGTCATGTCTTTTCAACCGGGGAAATCGTCTTCCATGAGGGCGATGTCCCGCATTCCCTGTACATCCTCCTGAGCGGTGAAGTCCACATCCTCAAGGATACCTTTTCGGGACGGCGCATCTTCGTCTCGGAAATCAATGAGCCGGGCGATATGTTCGGCGAGGTCTATGAAGTTTTGCGCAAGCCTTATGATGTATACGTCGAGGCTGCAGCAAAGACCGAGCTTCTTGAGATCGGCAGCCGCTTCTTTACGCTCGACGGCGATAATCCATCGCGCAGCGCCCTGCTCGTGGAGCGCAATCTCATGCGCATCTTTGCACGCAAAGCGTATTTCATGCACGGACGCATCAAGGTGCTCGCGAGTGGCAGCCTGCGCGAAAAGCTCGTGCGCTTCCTGTTCCAGAGCATGGACGCAGAGGGGCGCGTGGAGCTGTCTGTCAGCCGCGAATATCTGGCGGCATATCTGGCCGTCACGCGGCCTTCGCTGTCGCGTGAGCTTTCTGCGATGCAGAAGGACGGGCTCCTGTCCGTGTCGGGCAAAGAGATACAGGTGCTCGACCTGGAGCGGTTTGAGGAATATCTGTGAGTTTTTTCAATCGAGTTACAGAATAAAGAAGGGCTATGGCATCTCGTGCATGTGACGGGATGTCATAGCCCTTCTAATTTTTAGGGGAGAATATTATATTATTAGTATAAGTCGCTGCGGTATGTATTCCGGCTTCGTCGCTCCATTAAATGGGCCCCAACAGACAACATGCATTAAAGCTGCTTCGCCGTATATCACGGCGTTCTGACATCATCAAACAGGTCACTTTAGTATTGGGGCCCATCCCTGCGGGCAATCATTGCGCTCCTGCAGGCGGAATACATACCTCCGCTTGGGCACGTACACCTCATCAGATGTATGGCTTCGGTGTTCAGCTCAACAGCAGGCTGTCACTCGTGAGTTCGCTGCCTGCTGCTTTCTCGAACATGGCAAGCAGGTCCTTGACCGTGAGGTTTTTCTTCTCCTCGCCTTTGACGTCGAAGAGGATATGTCCGTTGTACATCATGATGAGCCGGTCGCCGAGGCGCAGGGCGTCGCGCATGTTGTGCGTGATCATGAGGGTCGTGAGTTCCTGCTCTTCGACGATTTTTTCGGTCAGGCTGAGGACCTTCTCGGCTGTTTTCGGGTCGAGCGCTGCCGTGTGCTCATCGAGCAGCAGCAGTTTCGGTTTGGCCATAGTGGCCATCAAAAGGGTCAGTGCCTGGCGCTGTCCGCCGGAGAGCAGGCCGACCTTGGATTCCAGGCGGTCTTCGAGGCCGAGCTTCAGCCCCGCCAGCAGTTTGCGGAAATGCTCGCGGTCTCTGGAGGAAGAGCTCCAGCGCAGGGTGGGGCGGCGGCCGCGGCGGGCGGCAATGGCGAGGTTTTCCTCAATCATCATGCCGCCGGCCGTACCCATCATCGGGTCCTGGAAGACACGGCCGATGAATTTGGCCCGCTTGTGTTCCGGCCATTTCGTGATGTCGGTGCCGGCAATCTTGATGGAGCCTTCATCGACCGGATACGTCCCCGCGATGGAGTTCATCAGCGTGGATTTGCCGGCGCCGTTGCCGCCGATGACGGTGACGAACTCGCCGGGCTCGAGGTGCAGGCTTACATCATGCAGCGCGAGCTTTTCGGTGATGGTACCGGCGTTGAAGGTCTTGGAGATATGGGAGATGTCCAACATTATTTCTTCACCGCCTTTCGAAAGGCATTGACGCGTGCCTGGATGAGCGGCAGCGAAAGGGCGATGGCCACGAGGATGGCCGTGAAGAGCTTGAGGTCATTTGGCGGCATGCCCATCTGCAGGACCACGGCGATGACGGCGCGGTAGACGATGGAGCCGAGGATGACGGAAATCAGGCAGTTCTTGAAGCTCCTGGTGCCAAAAAGCACTTCGCCGATGATGACGGAGGCCAGGCCGATGACGATGGTGCCAACGCCCATGCCGACATCGGCGAAGCCGTTGCTCTGGGCGACGAGGGCGCCGGACATGGCGACGAGCCCGTTGGAGAGCAGCAGGCCCAGCACGATCATGGCATCGGTATTGATGCCGTTGGCGCGGATCATATGCGGGTTATTGCCCGTTGCGCGCACGGCTGCGCCAATCTCAGTGCCGAAGAACCAGTAATTGAGTATGGCGACGAGTACGACGATGATGGCACCGATGATGAGGGTGGTCATGCCCTTGTCGAGACCGGCGAACTGCCAGATTGTGAAGATCGTGTCCTGCTGCAGGAGCGGCAGGTTGGCCTTGCCCATGATGCGCAGGTTGACCGAGTACAGGGCAATCATCGTCAGGATGCCGGCGAGCAGGGCCGGTATCTTGAGTTTCGTGCAGAGGAAACCCGTGACGACGCCGCCGAGCATGCCGGCTACGCAGGCCGCAAGGATTGCGAGAATCGGGTGATACCCGGCAGTCAGCAGTGTGGCTGCTGTAGCGGCTCCGAGCGGGAAGCTGCCTTCGACGGTGAGGTCGGCGATATCGAGCACGCGGAACGTCAGATAGACGCCGATGGCGAGCAGTGCCCAGAGCAGTCCTTGTGAAACCGTGGAGATGACTAAATCCATAGGAAACTCCTTATCATTCGACTACATCGGCATCCTTCAGCACATCCTCAGGAATCGTGATGCCGAGCAGAGCGGCGTTCTTCTTGTTGACGGTGATCTTGAGGTCCTTGGCCATTTCTATCGGCATGGAACCTGGCTTCTTGCCCTCGAGGATGTCGGCGGCCATATAACCGGTCTGGACGCCAAGCTTGTAGTAATCGATGCCGTAGGTGGCAAGGCCGCCGGCCTTGACCATGTTCGGTTCTCCGCAGATGACTGGGATCTTGGCGGCATTCGTGATATCCGTCAGCGTCGGCATGGCTGACGCGATGATGTTATCGGTCGGCTCATAGAAGGCATCGACGAAACCGACGAGGCTCTGTGCCGCCTGCTGGATGTCGTTGACCGTGGAGATCGTCGCGACCTTTACGGTCAGGCCCTTGGATTCGGCATATTCCGTCATGGCCTTGACCTGGACTTCGGAGTTGACTTCACTGGAGCAGTAAACCGTGCCGATGGTCTTGGCATCCGGCTTGAGCTTAAGCAGCAGGTCAATCTGTTCCTTGACCGGGTTCATGTCGCTTGTGCCTGTGACATTGCCCTTCGGTTCCTGGTTGGAAGCGACGAGTTTTGCCCCCTCGTAATCCGTGATGGCCGTGCCGACAATCGGGATGTCATGCGTGGCGTTGGCGATGGTCTGGGCCGCCGGCGTGGCGATGGCACAGATCAGGTCCATCTTGGCGCTGACGAAGCGCTGGGCGATGTTCTGGAGATTCGACTGATCTGCCTGAGCGTTCTGGCGGTCGATGGTGATGTTCTTGCCTTCCTCGAAGCCGCGCTCCTTGAGTCCGTCGACGAAGCCTTTGTTGGCCGCATCGAGCGCATTGTGCTCGACGAGCTGGACGATGCCGATCTTGTACGTCTTGCCACCGGAGGATGAAGCCTGGTCGCTGGAGCTGCAGCCGGCCGTCAGGCCCAGGGCCAGCAGGGCCGTGGCGCCGAGTGCCAGCAAGCGGCATTGCTTGGATATTCTCGATAAGTTCATAGGAAATCCCACCTTTTCTCTCGTTTTTGTACACTTGCGTGCATGATGAATGGACTCTTATATTATACAATGTTACACATGAAAAAGCCATAACCGTTTCCTGATTAGAGACATTTTTTGATGGTTGTTTATGCTGGCTTTTCCTGCGGACTTTTCTCCTAGGCATCTAAATGGTTCAATGATATAATGGAATCTGCTTACACGCATACGAGCGGATCCGTGCTGCCGGAAGCGGCACAGAATATGGAGGTTTTTGTTTTGCTGGCAACAAGGGAATATCAAGATATTGAAGAAAAGGTGATGCGCGGCGAGCGTCTCACGCGCGAAGATGGTATCCGCCTGTTCCACTGCCATGATCTTGCCTGGCTCGGTACGATGGCCGATCATGTGCGCAGGAAAAAATGCGGGGATATCGTCTACTACAACGTCAATTGCCACGTCAATCTGACGAATATCTGCACGTCGCATTGTAAATTCTGCGCTTTTGGACGCGATGCAGAGGATAAGGGAGCCTATGCGATGACGAAGGCGCAGGCCATCGCCGTGGTCGAGGATGCGATGAAGGACCCGAATCTTGCCGGGCTGCATGTCGTTTCGGGCCTGCATCCGACATGGTCCTTCGAGGATTATCTGGGCATTGTCGAAGCGCTGCACAAGCGCTTCCCCAATCTGTACATGAAGGGATTTACGGGTGTTGAGATCACGCATTTCGCGCAGATTTCCGGGCTTTCCGTCCGCGAGGTCCTCATCGAGCTGCGGGATAGAGGAGGCCTGCAGGCCATTGCCGGCGGCGGAGCCGAGATCCTGTCGGACCGCGTGCGCGGAGAGCTCTGCCCGCATAAGGCCACGGCGGATGAATGGCTGGAGGTGGCGCGCACGGCACATGAGCTCGGCATCAAGTCGAATGCATCCATGCTCTACGGCCATATCGAAACACTGGAGGAACGCGTCGACCATTTGCTGCGCCTGCGGGAGCTGCAGGATGAGACAGGGGGGTTCCAGACGTTCATCTGCTTCCCGTTCCTGCCCAAGCATACCGAGCTCGGCGAGCACGTCAAGCAGACGAGTGTCTGGGATGATCTGCGCACGATGGCAATTTCGCGTTTGATGCTCGATAATTTCAAGAACATCAAGGCGTACTGGGTTATGCTGACGGTGCCCGTGGCACAGGTGGCGCTGGGCTTTGGTGCCAACGACATCGACGGCACGGTCCACAAGGAAACCATCCTGCACGATGCCGGAGCCAAGAGCCCGACGGCGCTGCGCGAGGATACGATCATCCGCATCATCAAGGAGGCCGGGCGCATTCCGGCAGCCTGTGACTGCAATTTCAACATCATCCGGACAATTGAGTGAGGTGAAGATTCATGGCAGATACAGCAAGGGCCCGCAGAAGGGCAGCAAATGGCGAACGCCTTGACCTCGTCGATGCGATGGCCCTCTACGAAGACAATGATCTGCTCTTCCTGGCGGACTGTGCCCGCAGAGCCAAGGAAAAGAAGAGCGGCAGACAGGTCTTTTATACGGTGAACCGTCATATCAACCTGACGAATATCTGCAGTGCCAATTGCCCGCTTTGCGCCTTCCAGGTACGGGCGGGCGATGCGCGCGGGTATGTGCTGGAACGGGATGATATCGCGAAAATCCTGATGGAAGCGAAGGCGACGAAACATCTTTCTGAGATTCATATCGTCAGCGCCCTGCATCCGGACAAGCCGTTTTCTTATTATGTGGAGGTCGTGCGGCAGGTCAAGGAAGCTTTGCCGCAGGTGGATGTCAAGGCCTTTACGCCGGTGGAGATCGCGAATTTCGCGCATATGACCGGGAAATCCATCCGTGAGGTGTTGACCATCCTGCAGGAGGCCGGGCTTGACAGCCTGCCGGGCGGCGGCGCGGAGATTCTGTCGGACCGTGTGCGCCGGATTATCTGTCCGAATAAGGCGACGGCGGCGGAATGGATTGAGACGATGAAGACGGCGCACAGCCTCGGCATCCGCACGAATGCCTCCATCATGTACGGTCATGTGGAAACCATCGAAGAGCGGCTGCAGCATCTTTTCACGATCCGCGACATCCAGGATGAGGCGGGCGGCTTCCAGGCCTTTATGCTCTTCCCGTTCCACCCGGGACATACGGAGCTTGGGGACACGTATCACCTGCAGCGCACCGGCTCGTGGGAAGACATGAAGATGATGGCCCTTTCCCGTCTGATTCTCGATAACATCGATCACATCAAGGCGTTCTGGATCATGCTGACCATGCCGATTGCGCAGCTGGCTCTGGGCTTCGGTGCGGACGATCTCGACGGCACGATCGGCGAGGAAAAGATCATCCATGCCGCCGGTGCCAGGACGAATACGGGCATCACGCGCACGAAGCTCGAGGCCATCATCCGTGAGACGGGCTATGAGCCTGTGGAACGTGACACGTTTTATCAGCCGGTTGAGGCAATCGGGAAGGAGGAGACATCATGCGACTGACACCACGGGAAGGGGAGGAGATGCTCCTGCACGGCGACCCGATTGCACTCGGACGCCTGGCTGACGCAGAGCGTCATCGGCGTTATCCGTCGGACCGCGTCACGTTCATAATCGACCGCAACATCAATTACACGAATGTCTGTGTCAACGAATGCCGGTTCTGCGCATTCTTCCGCCGTCAGGGCAGCCGGGATGCCTACCTCCTGTCGTACGATGAGATTCTCGACAAGGTTCGCGAAACGGTGGCTGCCGGCGGCACGCAGGTCATGATCCAGGGCGGCTTGTACCCGGATCTCGGGCTTTCGTATTACGAGAAGATGCTGCGGCTCATCAAGCGGGAATTCCCGAGCATCGCGATTCATTCGTTCACGGCGACGGAAATCCAGCATTTTGCCCGTCAGGCCGGCCTTTCCATCCTCGACACGCTCAAGCGCCTGCAGGAAGCCGGGCTTGACAGCCTGCCGGGCGGTGGTGCCGAAATCCTGGTCGACGAAGTACGCCGCCGCGTCAGCCCCAAGAAGATCATGACGGATGACTGGCTGCATGTCATGGAGTGTGCGCACTCCATCGGCATGGAGAGCACGGCCACGATGGTCATCGGCTTTGGCGAGACGATGGCGCAGCGCATCGAGCATATGGAGAAAGTGCGCCGCCTGCAGGACAGGACGGGCGGCTTCCGAGCCTTCATCACCTGGACGTTCCAGCCGGGCCATACGGAACTCGGCGGCGAGAAGACGAGCGGCTGGGACTACATGCGGACGCTGGCAGTCACGCGCCTGTACATGGACAATATCGCGCATATCCAGGGTTCCTGGGTCACGCAGGGTGAGCGCATCGGCCAGCTGACGCTGGGCTTTGGCGCTGACGACCTCGGCAGCATCATGCTCGAGGAGAATGTCGTGCGGGCGGCCGGCACGGCCTATGATATGTCGACGAAAAAGATGGTCCACCTTATCGAAGGCGCCGGCAAAAAAGCAGCGCAGCGCAATACGGAATATCGGATCATCCGCGAATTTTAAAAGGGGAGAGGCAAAGTATGACGAATCAGGAAATCCCAAAGGCAGCTTATGCCGTGGTCGGCGGCTCGGGAACGCTCTCGAGCAATTTCCCGGCGGGACTGCCGGATGAAGATGTGGAAATCATAAGCGATAACATGCATTTTGAGACACCTTACGGCATGAGTCCCGCCATGCGTCTCTTCCGCGTGGGCGAGAAGCGCGTGCTGACCGTCAGGATGCATGGATGGCGCTCCGGTGTAACGCGTGCCGATGCCTCCCGGCAGGTATTCTGGACGTTCCGCGAAGCCGGTGTGCGGCGCATCATCTCGGAGGGCGGTGTCGGCACGGTCAACAAGCTGCTCGATCTGCGCGATTTCATTATTCCCGATGATTACCTGGACCTTTCGGTGCGCAAGGATGTCATGCTCGACGGGCGCTATCTGCTTATCATGCGCGATGCCCTCTGTCCGGAGATGCGGCAGGCACTGATCCGGGCGACGAAGAAGCGTTTCACGGGCCGCGTGTTCACGCGCGGCACCTATGCCGTCACGGATGGCCGCCACTTTGAGAGTCCGGCTGAAGTGGCGATGATGAACGGCCATGCCGATATCGTCGGCCAGAGCATCGCACCGGAGGTCTATCTGGCACGTGAGATTGGGGCCTGCTATGCGGGGCTTTACTTCACGGTCAATTACGGTGAGGGCATCCGCGAGAAGTGGTCGCATGAGGATATGAGCAACATCTTCTACGACGATGCGCCGATGATCGGCGAGATCATCCTCGAGACAATCCGTCAGGTCGACGCCGATGACCACCACTGCGAATGCCGTGAGCTGCGCAAGGAAACCCTGCTGAAAGACGTTTACAATGAAGTTTCTTCCAAAGGCTGATTGAGGCAGAAATGATAAAATGCTGTGCATAACTCGTGATTTTTCACAAGTTGTGCACAGCATTTTTCTGATTTGTGGATAATTCTGTGGATAAGATCATCGTTCCAGGGATGCGGCGTAAAAAGCCTGGATGAATTTCTTCATATTGATGTGGACATGGGAGATATGAGGCTTCTCATGGTTTTCAATGACGTGCATGAGCGCACAGACATCGGCATAGTCAAAGTAAAAGGGCGCGTATTCCTCGAATTTCGGATTTGTGTAATCGACGACACCCATCGATGCCGTGCTGACCATGGCCTGGAAAATCGTGCGTCGCAGCCGCTGCTCGATGGCCTTGGCTTCTTTCTGCACGTTATCCGTGGCGTGATTAGCGGCTACTGCCGTGAAGATGGTCTTCAGCGGTGGAATGGTCGTGCCCTGGACATGGAGCTGCAGGTAACGCAGGATCTCCATGAGATCATCGTACCCGGCCGTACTGGCGACACCGAGTTCCTTGAGCAGGCTGGAGCCCTTTTCTTCCGGTGTCATCTTCTGCGGCATGACGACGTCCGGATTCAGGGTCGTCTGCAGCGTATTCTGCAGCGTGTGAGCAAAGCGCTCGAGGCGGATGTGTTCTTCGACCGAGCGCAGCACGCAAACGATCTCATTGCGGTTCAGCGGCTTGGTGATGTAGGAATGGATGCCGCTCTCATATGCCTTGCCGATGAGATCCTTGCTGTCGACCTGTGAGAGCATGATGATCTTGCCGGTAAATTTCTTCAGGCGCCGGACCGTCTCGATGCCGTCGCAGTCGGGCATCAGCATATCGATGATGAGCAGATCGATATGACGTGCAACGAGCTCCGAAAGCGTGAGATTGGCCGCACTCGGGAGTGAGGCCACGACTGTCCCCAGTTCGTAGTCTTCGATAATGTCCTGCAGCATTGTGCGGACGGCTTCATCGTCATCGACGAGCATGATGTTCATGATGAAAATCCTTTCTTGCCGATGGTTTCGGCATTTGTGGTTGCGGGAGGAGTCATTTCATTTTGCGGGGCAATCTGCGCAAGGGGCAGAGTGACCTTGAAGAGTACCTGGGACGTTCCGTCGGAAGCCGCCGTGATGGAGCCGCCGAGGGATTCCGCCAGGGTCTTGATATAGGTCAGGCCTACGCCGCTGGAGGCGCGGCCGGTACTGTCGTACTTCGTCGTATAGCCCGGGCGGAAGATTTGCGCGAGGCGCCGCAGGGGAATGGAGCTGCCTGTATTCTGTACTTCGAGAATCAGGTCTTCCGTTATCGATCGTCGCATCGTAATGGAAATCGTGCCCTTCTGATGAATGGCTTCGACGGCATTGGCCGCGAGGTTGTTGAGAATGGAAAGCATCGTGTAGACATGGATGTCCGGCAGCTCCGGCGAGAGATTCGTCAGGAAGGTGATGTTCTTGTCGAGGCGGCGGGCATATTTCTTCTGCGTGCTGATGATCAGGTGGCAGAGCTCCGGTGCCGACAGGTAATCGCTCATGTGGTGGTTGTTCGTGAGCTCACTGAGCCCTGCGTAGATGCGCTGATTGTCTTTCTTGATCTCATGGACCTCGCCTGCGATGCGCAGGACTTCCTGCGTGATGCGCGGCAGGCTTTCCCTGCTGTGCAGGACGCGCAGTTCCTCGTATACACCGTAGCAGTCGTGCGTGGCCGTTTCGGCGTTGCGCAGGGTTTTCTGGAGCTCAAATACTTCTTCGTAGAGTCCTGCAATCAGCATGGTCAAGCGATTCTTTTCCCGCGATTCGTGCGAGAGATGGATTTCCGTGATGTAGAGCTGTGAGAGGAAGAAGAAGCTCAGGATGAAGAAGCAGCGCAGGAAGGCAATGCCGGTGAGCCTGGTCAGTACGGACAGATTGATGATGGCCGCATGTGTGCCGAGGAAGAAATCCATGGAATAGAGTTCGGCAATGCTGGCAATCACCTCTGCACCGATGGCGTAGCAGGCAATCTTCATGGCCTGCGTCGTAATGGGCATGTCATTGAGACGCAGGGTCGCAAAGCAGATGGCGTAGGTAAAATAATAAAAGAAGGTCGGGACGTGCAGATAGAGTGCAGGGAAAAAATCCATGCCGCCTATGACATCGAGCAGGGCGCGGAACAGCACGACGGCGATACCGGTGCAGAGGCCGGAGACGACCATGGGGACACGCCGCAGCCAGAGCAGGAACAGCAGGAACAGCGGTGAACCGAAGCTCACGCGGAAATTCTGGAAGTCGCCGCCGAACGGATGGATCTGCGGCTCGCCTGCCAGCGGCACGATGATGAGCATACAGATGAAGATGAAGAGTTCCCGGTGTTTGCTAAGCATGACAATCTCCTTTTATGATACCATACATGCACGATAGGAATGAAATATGCGATGTATGTGCTCTAGTTTAGCATATCCTTTGTTTCTTGTGCAAATATGTGCGGCAAAGCACTGTCTTTATTATATCATACGTCCATCTTCGAAAACGTATATTACAAGTTGTCAGTAAAAAAAAAACTATTCATACGATAATGTAGGATTTTGTCGTTTTCAGTAGGTGATACTGTATATTAAATACAGTAATAAAACAATAAGTCATATCGATAGTTTAGGAGGGTATGATATGTCAAAAGAAAATAGTGGAAACTTGCTACGAGGACTCTTCTGTGTGGCCCTCGGCGCAATCATCTGGTTCATCCCGGCACCTGCTGGCGTTGGGCCACAGGCATGGGGCCTGCTCGCGGTGTTCGTCGCGACGATCGCGGGTTTCATCCTGCAGCCGCTGCCACTCGGCGCTATTGCACTCATCGCCTGCGCACTTCTCCCGGTCCTCGGCATCATGAAGGCTGGTCAGGCACTGGAAGGCTTCTCGAACGGCACGATCTGGCTGATTGTATCCGCGTTCATGTTTGCCACGGGCTTCATCAAGACGGGCCTCGGCAAGCGCATCGCCTACCTGCTGCTCTCGCGCTTCGGCAAGAACACGCTGAGCGTTGCTTACGTCATGAGCGCAGCTGATTTCATTATCGCACCGTTCACGCCGTCGAATACGGCCCGTGGCGGCGGCATCATCTACCCGATCGTCAACAGTGTTGCCCTTGCTCTCGGCTGTGATGCTAAAAATGGCAAGAACAAGCGCACGGGCGCATTCCTGATGTACAGTGCTTATGCCGCTGTCATCACGTCGGCCTGCATTTTCATGACAGGTGCTTCAAACAACGTGCTGGCCAATACCCTGACGGAACAGGCCTTTGGTCAGTCCCTGAGCTGGATGTCCTGGTTCATGGTCAGCATCATCCCCGGCCTGCTTCTCTCGATCGTCACGCCGTACCTGCTCTATAAGTTCATCAAGCCGGAACTCACGGAAACACCGGAGACACTATCTCTTGCCAAGAAAGAGCTCAGCAAGATGGGATCCATGAGCAGCAAGGAAAAGATCCTCTGCGTCATCTTCATCGCCTGCCTGCTCCTCTGGGCAACGGGCAGCATCCATCACATCGATTCTGCCATTGTCGCCCTGCTCGGTCTTTCGGCAATGCTCATCACGAAATGCATTGACTGGAGCGATGTCACGAAACAGCATGGTGCATGGGATGTCCTCGTATGGATGGGCGTTCTCGTCAACATGGCTGCCTATCTCTCGAAGTTCGGTTTCATGAAATGGTTTGCTGCTACGATGGCTGCTGCCTGTGCCGGCATGTCGTGGTTCACGATGCTCATCGTCCTCTGCATCATCTACACGCTGGCCCATTACCTGCTTGCCAGCAACAGTGCACATATCGCTGCAATGTTCATTGCCTTTGCAACCATTCTGGTGGCAGCAGGTGCGCCTGTCATCCCGACGGCCATCATCCTGGCCATCCTCTGCAACAGTGCTTCGTTCCTGACGCATTACGGCTGCGGTGTTACGCCAATCTTCTTCGGTGCCGGCTTCATGGGCCAAGGCGAATGGTGGAAGATCGGTTTCGTCATCACGGTCATGCATATCGTGGTCTGGATGGCGCTCGGCCTGCCAATCATGGGGATCCTTGGTATGATGTAAGGGAAATCTGAGAGGAAGGTGTCCTTGAGAGAAAGCATCATTCGATGTTTTCTCTGAGTCACCTGCAACATTGTATACAAAAATAAACATTTTGTCAAAAATGTACTTGCATGTATTTTGTATACATGGTACAATACAGTCATCAAGCGGAGATAATAAAAAAATAAATGCCGCTTATCCATGCAGACCTGGTCCTCCAAGAGCCAGGGGAGTATAAAAAGGTAAATATGATCCGGACAGACCGGAGATTAAGAAAGGAATGTGGACACAATGAGAAAAGAACATGATTTCATTGGTGAGCTCGAAGTACCGGATGAGGTTTATTACGGCGTTCAGACGATGCGTGCTATCGACAACTTCCATATTACCGGCCAGGTAATCGATTCGGATTTTGTTCAGTCAATCGCAAAGGTCAAGAAAGCTGCTGCTATGGCAAATATGGCAACGGGCCGTCTCGATAAGAAAATCGGTGATGCCCTGGTAGAGGCCGCTGACGAGATTATCGCCGGGAAGCTCCTCGATCAGTTCCCAGTTGACCCGATTCAGGGCGGTGCTGGCACATCTATCAACATGAACATGAACGAAGTCCTCTGCAACCGTGCTCTGGAGATTATCGGTGAAGCAAAAGGCCGTTATGACATCATCTCCCCGAACAACCATGCCAACATGGCACAGTCCACGAATGACTCGTTTCCGACGAGCATTAAGGTCTGCCTGAGCCATAAGGCCAAGAAGGTTACGGCCGCTCTTGACCGTCTTGCTACGGAACTCGAGAAGAAATCTGTGGAATACAAGGATATCCTCAAGATGGGCCGTACGCATCTGCAGGACGCTGTTCCTATCACGCTCGGCCAGGAAATGGGCATGTATGCGTCGGCTGTCCGTCGTGGCATCCGCCGTATCAATCATGCGGTAGAAGAAATTCATGTCATGAACATGGGCGGCACAGCTGTTGGTACGGGCCTCAATGCAGAGCCTGCTTACATCAAGAAAGTAGCGGAGACACTCAGTGAGGTAACGGGTGAGAAATACGTTACGGCTGACAATATGATTGATGCCACGAACAACACGGATGGTTTCTCTGATGTTTCGAGTGCTATGAAGACGACGGCACTCGTCCTCATCAAGATGGCAAACGACTTCCGTCTCATGGCTTCCGGCCCGCGTTGCGGCCTCAACGAACTCAAGCTGCCGAAACGCCAGCCGGGTTCCTCCATCATGCCGGGCAAAGTCAATCCAGTTATTGCAGAAGTCCTCGATCAGTCCTGCTATCAGGTTATCGGCAATGACCTCGCTGTTTCGATGGCTGTTGAGAATGGCCAGTTTGAGCTTAATGTCATGGAGCCGGTCATGGCCTTCAATATGTTCAATTCGATGACGTACATGACGAATGCTGTGAATACGTTTGTTGATAAGCTCCTCATCGGTCTGGAACCGAACAAGGAACAGTGCCAGGAATGGCTCGACAAGAGCGTCGGTGTTGTCACGGCTCTGCTGCCGCATATTGGCTATGAGAACTCCGCAATGCTTGCGAAGGAAGCATACAACACGGGCAAACCAATCCGTCAGGTCATCATGGAGAAGGGCCTGCTCTCCAAGGAAAAGATGGAGCACATCCTCTCCCCGAAGCAGATGACGACGCCGGGCATTGCTGAATAAGTAGAATAATTACCCCTTTTTCCAACCCCTTCTGAATCCCCGCCTTTTGGCGGGGATTTTTTTCGGTCCGAAAATGAGCCGCTGCTGATTGCAGAGCGGTGATTTCCGATATATTATATATGTAGGAAACGTATGTATGTATGTATGCTCTGTTACAAGGAGGAATGGGCAGATGGCCGGTTATACGGGGTATGTGAATGAGGCACTTTGTGTTGCCTGCGGGATGTGTGCCGCTGCCTGTCCGGTGGCTTTCTCGATGGAAGGGAAACGGGCGAGAGGTGGACGGGAAATCCCTGCGGAATATCTCGATGATGCCTGGCAGGTGCTGGAGGATTGTCCGGCTGGTGCCATCGAATTGCGCAGGACAGATCCTGCATGAGCGTATGCCGCGGTTTTAGTTGTTTTTTAAGACGGGATTCCCTATAATGGAAAGGAATGAAGTCATAGCAAACGAGAGGGCAAAGTAAAATGCGCGATACGAATGAAAGGGCAGTACGGGCCATGCGGGATTTCCTGGAAGCACTGGGAATCGATCTGGCGGCACGTGGTATGGAAAAGACGCCGGAGCGCGTCGCGAAGATGTATGCATCCTTGTTTGACGGCCTCGGTTGCAATACGAAAGATTTATGGGGCGAGTTGTTCCATACGGGAGCGGATGGCCTCGTGGCGGTGCGCCGCATTCCCTTCCATTCGATGTGCGAGCATCATCTTGTTCCCTTTTTTGGTGAGGTCAGTATTGTCTATCTGCCGCGGGATGGGCAGGTGGCCGGGTTTGGCAAATTCGTCAAACTGGTCGACTGCTTGGCGCATCAGCCGCAGCTGCAGGAACGGCTGACGGCGCAGATCGCACATGCGGTGGCCGATGGCCTCGGCGCGCGCGGCGTACTGACTGTCGTCACGGCACAGCAGCTCTGCATGACGATGCGGGACAGCCGTGCACATGGTACCCAGACGGTTACTTCGGAATATACCGGGGCTTTTGCGACAGATCATGGACTGTGTCAGCAGGCATGGTCCCTGTTGGAAGGAGTAAGAAATGACAGTAACGCGTAAGTATGTATTTCGGGACGGCAAGGAATTGGAGATCGGCAAGCGCACGCTGATCATGGGTATCCTCAATGTTACACCGGATTCTTTTTCGGATGGCGGCAGCTGGAATACCCTTGACAAAGCCCTGCAGCATATGGAAGACATGGTACGTGATGGCGCCGACATCATCGATGTCGGTGCGGAATCAAGCCGTCCGGGGTTTCATACCATGCCGGCAGCACAGGAAATCGAGCGCCTGATGCCTTTTCTGACCAAGGTGCTGGCAGAGTGCCCGGTGCCCGTTTCCGTCGATACGTTCAAGGCTGATACGGCGCAGGCTGCCGTTGAGGCCGGAGCGCATATCCTCAATGATATCTGGGGCCTGCAGTATGCGGAAGAACCGGGCCGCATGGCTGAGGTTGCAGCCAGAGCCGATGCGCCGATTGTCGTCATGCACAATCAGACGACGAAGGTTTACGACAAGGATATCATCGCATCCATGCAGGATTTCTTTCGCCGTACCATTGCAATTGCCGACCGGGCTGGCCTGAAGCGCGAGAATCTGATCCTTGATCCGGGCATTGGCTTTGGCAAGACACCGGAGGGAAATCTCACGGTATTACGGCGTCAGCAGGAGCTCCTGACAATCGATGGAGAATCGTATCCGCTGTTGCTCGGCACGAGCCGCAAGAGCTTCATGGGAGCTGCGCTGGGGCTCGATGTTCATGAGCGCATGGAGGCGACGGGGGCGACCTGTGTGATCGGCATTACAAAAGGGGCAAACATCGTGCGCGTTCACGATGTCAAGCCTATCGCGCGCATGTGCCGCATGACGGATGCAGTCCTGCAGGCACCCTGATGCCGTTTGTCGGACGGAAGAAAATGGAGAGGATGATCGCATGGACTGCATCAAACTGGATGGAATGGAATTCTATGGGTATCATGGCTGTCTGCCGGCTGAACGCCGGGCGGGACAGGCGTTTTTCGTGGACGTCAGGCTGTATCTGGACCTTCAGATGGCAGGTCTTCATGATGATTTGTCGGCCACGGTCAATTATGCCGAGGTTTTTGCAACGATTCGCGACATCGTGGAAGGCGAGCCCGTCAACCTCATTGAGACCGTGGCGGAGCGCATAGCAGCGGCCATTCTCAGGGAATATCCTCCCGTTTCGGTGATTGATGTGACGGTTCACAAGCCTTCTGCGCCGATTCCGGGCAAGTTCCGCGATGCTGCCGTTTCGCTGACCAGAAAGCGGTCATGACATGGAATACCGTTGTTATCTGAGCCTAGGAGCCAATCTCGGCGAGAGAGGTGAGACACTGCGCGAGGCCCTGCGGCGTATCGCAGCACTGCCCGTTACTTTACTGGAGGCAGTCTCGCCGTTCTATGAAACAGCCCCCTGGGGCAAACTCGATCAGCCGTCTTTTCTCAATGCGGCGGCCACGGTCCTGACATCGCTGGCGCCGCGTGATTTCCTTCACGCCTGCCAGAGCATTGAACGGGACCTGGGACGTGTGCGCCATGAGCACTGGGGCGCCAGAACCATCGATATCGATTTACTGTCCATCGAAGGCTTTACATCGGATGACGAGGAACTGCGCCTGCCGCATCCCTATATGACGGAACGTGCCTTTGTCCTCGTGCCGCTGGCCGATATTGCGCCGGAACATTTCGTCAAAGGGCGCAGTGTTCGTGATTGGTGCCGGGAGGTAAGCAGGGAGGGAGTCGTGCCTGCAGCAGAGCTGTCGGACCCCTGGCCTCTTCGCCTGCTGGCCTGCATTGATGCGGATCGTGGACTGGGGAAAAACGGGCATCTCCTGGCATCCGTGCCCGAGGATATGGCGCGGTTTCGCCAGTTGACGATGGGGCAGGTGGTCATCATGGGCCGTGGTACGATGGAATCCCTGCCCGGGCGGCAGCCTCTGCGAGGGCGCGTCAATATCGTCCTTTCCCGCACGCTTCCGGCTGAAGACGCACAGGGATTCCTGCTCTGCCGGAGCCTGGCAGAACTCTGGACGTTACTGGGAAAGCTGGCTCTGGCGCATCCGGGCCGCATATTCTGGTGCATTGGCGGCGCTCATGTCTATGAGGAACTGCTGCCCTATGTGCGTGAGGCCTATATCACCGAACTCACGGCATCCTATGCGGCAGACTGTCATTTGCCGCCCCTGGGCTCAGTCATTTGCACGGGGCGGGAGGTTCATCCGGGATTTGCCTTTTGCAGCTATTGCTATCCGATGCGAATGGCTGTGATTGGAAAAGGTGTTTAATCGTATAGAAAGAAGTGTTTACCATGGAGATTTTTCATAATGACTGGGCGGAACTCTTGAATCCGGAGCTGCAGAAGCCGTATTATCGTCAATTGCGGCAGTTCCTGATCCAGGAATACCGTACCCATCATGTCTATCCGGACATGTACGCGATCTTCAATGCACTTCATTATACGAGCTATGCCGATACGAAGGTGGTCATACTCGGTCAGGATCCCTATCATGGCCCCGGCCAGGCGCACGGACTTTCCTTCTCGGTTCTGCCAGGCGTTCAGCCGCCGCCGTCTTTGCTGAATATCTTCAAGGAGCTCGAGACGGATCTTGGCTGCAAGGTCCCGAACAACGGCTGCCTGAAGCCCTGGGCCGATCAAGGGGTACTCCTGCTCAATACCGTACTGACGGTGCGGGAACATCAGGCCAACTCGCATCATGGACAGGGCTGGGAGATCTTCACCGACCGCATCATCGAGCTGCTGAACCAGCGTGAAAAGCCGATGGCCTTCATTCTCTGGGGCAGTCCGGCGCGGCGCAAGAAAGCCATGATCACGAATCCGCGCCACTATATCGTAGAGTCGGCACATCCGAGTCCGCTGTCGGCACATCGTGGCTTTTTCGGCAGCCGTCCGTTTTCCCGCGTCAATGATTTCTTGCGCAGCACGGGGCAGACGCCGATTGACTGGCAGCTGCCCGATATCTGATGATACCGGCCGTATGATGAGCGGCCGTGAAACAACAATATATTTATATATGGGGGAGCAATTTTGGGAACAAAGGTAACCATTAAGGATGTGGCGGAGCTGGCAGGCGTCTCGAAAAGCACAGTTTCCCGCTATCTGAATCGCGGTTATATCAGTGTAGAGAAACAGAAGCGTGTCCGCGAAGCCATCGAAAAGACAGGCTTTAAGTCCAACTTCTTTGCAAAACGGCTCAAGACGAAACAGAGCAAGCTCATCGGTATTGTCCTGCCGCGTATGGACTCCGTGACGGTTGGCAAGCTGCTCATGGGTATCAGCCGCATCTTCGAGCCGGCTGGCTACCAGGGAATCCTGCTCGTCAGCCATCTGTCACCAGCCAAGGAACTGGAGAACATCCGCAATCTGCAGCAGCAAGGCGTCGATGGCATCCTCGTGGATTCCGTTGGCATTACGGAGGAACATCTGGAGCTTTCGGCCAGCACGTCCGTGCCAATCCTCTATACGGGGCAGCGTCACGAGGGGGTACCCTGCATCAAGATCGATGATCATCAGGCCGGCCGCCTGGTCGGCGCATATCTGCGTCAGATGGGACATACGCGTGCCGTTTTTGCCGGTGTTACCGAAGCAGACCAGGCCGTTGGCATCGAGCGCAAGCAGGGCTTTATCGATGCCTTTACGGAAAATCGCCCGGAAGCCCGTGTTGATTTTGTGGAAACGGGGTTTGATTTTCTCTCGGCATATAACCGGGCGGCCGATATCGTGCAGCTGGAGCCGAGCGTGATTGTCGGCGCTACGGATAATATCAGCCTCGGCGTATTGCGCTATCTTCATGAACGCAGCATCCGGGTGCCGGAACAGATTTCCGTTGTCGGCTTTGGCGGTTATGATGTCGGTGCAGTCGTCTATCCCGCTTTGACGACAGTGGCCTTTGATTATGAGCTCATGGGCATGAAGGCCGCGCAGTATCTCTTGGATTTGCTGGCTGACAGAGAACCCGAAGGTCCGATGGAAATGCCGGTGTTCTTTGTCGAACGCGAGAGCGTGCGGAATCTCAAGAAGGACTTTGAGCAGCAGGAACCGACAGCTTATGCAAGCATGACATGATTCTGCACAAAAATACGGCCTGTGGCAATTGCCACAAGCCGTATTTTTGTGCAGGGAGCCGTTTATTTCTTGGTGAAGGTGATGTGAGCACCAACCGACAGTGTAGGCTGAGACGGACCCTTGACGATGATCTGTCCCGGCATGGAACCTTCGGCGTTGAAGACAATCGTGCAGTGACCTTCTTCGCGGATATTGTCGTTGGCAGCCGCACCGACTTTTTCAATCGTGTACTTTACACCGCCCATCAGGAGCTTGTCGCCCTTCTTGATGTCTTCCGTGAGCTGGCCAGGCGTATGCTCGATGACCATATCGGCGAGATTTGGCCGGATGCCTTCATCGAGCAGGATGGCGCTGTGGTTGTTTGTTAAGAAGTTGCGCGCGAGATTGCCGATGGCTGTAATTGAGACATCATACTTAATTTCCATGTTTTCGTTCCTCCTGATATATACATACATACAATATCGTTGCTTTATTTCACACATCTATATCTTTATATTATATCATAAAGTCTTTTCTGTGAAGAGGACATCTGGCTTCATCCTTTTTTTGTACTTCATTCCTTGTTTTTATTTATTGGAAACGAAAAAAATTAAAAAAAGGCTTGTCAAGAACGTATATATGCGCTATAATATCACATGTTGACAGCGCAGAGCTGAAAACACAGGGGTATCGCCAAGTTGGTAAGGCACGGGTCTCTGAATCCCGCATGCGTTGGTTCGAGTCCAGCTACCCCTGCCATATGGAAGTGAGCACCGCGCAAGCGGTGCTTTTTCGTTTCCTGGCAGAGTATCGTGCATTCTATAAACTTTTTGAGATTTTTTCAAAAAGAGTGTTGACAAAAGCAGCAAGGACGTGTATCATAATACAAGTCGCTGCGAGATACGGCAGCCACGCAGAGCTCCTTGAACGGAAGCCGCTGGGGCCGGACGCATCGGGCTGAAAAAAAGAAATAAAAACTTCTTGACAGCCTGAACAAAATGCGATAAGATATAAAAGTCGCTTGAAGCGAGAGCTTCGAAAGACAAAAGTTGTTCTTTGAAAACTAAACAATGCAACATGAATCATTTGTGATTCAAGCCAGATGTTTTTAAAAACATCGATTGATTATGAACTATAAGCAATCGGCAATTTCTTTACTAAGCTTCATTGAAGTTTAGATCCAAAGATAATTAGAGCCAATCAAGGTTCTTCATAAATTTTATGGAGAGTTTGATCCTGGCTCAGGACGAACGCTGGCGGCGTGCTTAACACATGCAAGTCGTACGAGGTGAATTGAAAGCTTGCTTTTGATGAACCGAGTGGCAAACGGGTGAGTAACGCGTAGACAACCTGCCGCAAAGATGGGGACAACAGTCCGAAAGGACTGCTAATACCGAATGTTGTGAGATTCCTGCATGGGAACTTCATTAAAGATGGCCTCTACTTGTAAGCTATCGCTTTGCGATGGGTCTGCGTCTGATTAGATAGTTGGCGGGGTAACGGCCCACCAAGTCGACGATCAGTAGCCGGTCTGAGAGGATGAACGGCCACATTGGAACTGAGACACGGTCCAGACTCCTACGGGAGGCAGCAGTGGGGAATCTTCCGCAATGGGCGCAAGCCTGACGGAGCAACGCCGCGTGAGTGAAGAAGGGTTTCGACTCGTAAAGCTCTGTTGTCGGGGACGAACGTGGAGACGGCAAACAGTCGTTTCCAATGACGGTACCTGACGAGGAAGCCACGGCTAACTACGTGCCAGCAGCCGCGGTAATACGTAGGTGGCGAGCGTTGTCCGGAATTATTGGGCGTAAAGGGAGCGCAGGCGGGAAGGTAAGTCTATCTTAAAAGTGCGGGGCTCAACCCCGTGAGGGGATGGAAACTATCTTTCTTGAGTGCAGGAGAGGAAAGCGGAATTCCTAGTGTAGCGGTGAAATGCGTAGATATTAGGAGGAACACCAGTGGCGAAGGCGGCTTTCTGGACTGTAACTGACGCTGAGGCTCGAAAGCCAGGGGAGCGAACGGGATTAGATACCCCGGTAGTCCTGGCCGTAAACGATGAATACTAGGTGTAGGAGGTATCGACCCCTTCTGTGCCGGAGTTAACGCAATAAGTATTCCGCCTGGGGAGTACGGCCGCAAGGCTGAAACTCAAAGGAATTGACGGGGGCCCGCACAAGCGGTGGAGTATGTGGTTTAATTCGACGCAACGCGAAGAACCTTACCAGGGCTTGACATTGAGTGAAAGAGCTAGAGATAGCTCCCTCTCTTCGGAGACACGAAAACAGGTGGTGCATGGCTGTCGTCAGCTCGTGTCGTGAGATGTTGGGTTAAGTCCCGCAACGAGCGCAACCCCTATCTTCTGTTGCCAGCACGTAATGGTGGGAACTCAGGAGAGACTGCCGCGGAGAACGCGGAGGAAGGCGGGGATGACGTCAAGTCATCATGCCCCTTATGTCCTGGGCTACACACGTACTACAATGGGATGGACAGAGAGCAGCGAAGCCGCGAGGCCAAGCGAACCCCATAAACCATCTCCCAGTTCGGATTGCAGGCTGCAACCCGCCTGCATGAAGTTGGAATCGCTAGTAATCGCAGGTCAGCATACTGCGGTGAATACGTTCCCGGGCCTTGTACACACCGCCCGTCACACCACGGAAGTCATTCACACCCGAAGCCGGTGGGCTAACCGCAAGGGAGCAGCCGTCTAAGGTGGGGGCGATGACTGGGGTGAAGTCGTAACAAGGTAGCCGTATCGGAAGGTGCGGCTGGATCACCTCCTTTCTAAGGAGTAAATGAGCGCAAGCTCATGACTCTGGTCGGTCATTTGGCCTAAGTTGCATTGTCTAGTTTTGAGAGAACAACCTCTCACAAACCTCATCCGTCAGTCCTACGGACTGCCACCTTCCCCAGAGGGGAAGGCTAAGAGGGAAATATACATACCATAATGGGGGCGTAGCTCAGCTGGGAGAGCACC
>CABJCJ010000007.1:24516-25108 GCA_902364065.1 Veillonellaceae bacterium SB90 | reverse complement strand
CTGCCTTGCAAGCAGGGGGTCAGGAGTTCGATTCTCCTCGTCTCCACCATTATGGGCCTATAGCTCAGCTGGTTAGAGCGCACGCCTGATAAGCGTGAGGTCAGTAGTTCAAGTCCACTTAGGCCCACCATTAAAAACAAAATGGTATATGTACACTGAAAACTACACAGAAGAAATAAAATGTATCAAAATCATCGAGTACACATGAACAGTGTGAACAGAATGGTTTGAACGGACATTTTAGGATTTTCGAGAATTACAAATGTGATTCTCAAGCATAGACATCATAGTGATATGATACCTTTAGCGAACATAAGTTAAGCTACAAAGGGCATATGGCGGATGCCTAGGCGTTCCGAGTCGATGAAGGACGCGATAAGCTGCGATAAGTCATGGGGAGCCGCAAGTAGGCTTTGATCCATGGATTTCCGAATGGGGCAACCCGATGCGAGTTATGTTGCATCATCCATGTGTGACATGGAAGACAGACCTGGTGAACTGAAACATCTAAGTAGCCAGAGGAAGAGTAATCAAATGCGATTTGCTCACCATAGGGCTGAATGCAAATGTGCAGGATGCTTTCTGTACTGCA
>CABJCJ010000007.1:0-24506 GCA_902364065.1 Veillonellaceae bacterium SB90 | reverse complement strand
TCCGAATGGGGCAACCCGGTACGAGTTATGTTGTACCATCCGAAAGGAAGACAGACCTGGTGAACTGAAACATCTAAGTAGCCAGAGGAAGAGTAATCAAATGCGATTTGCTCACCATAGGGCTGAATGCAAATGCGCAGGATGCTTTCTGTACTGCAAGGCAGAGGAGGGAGGCATGGCGGTGGCCATGTCGACTGACGATAACGCAGCAGGACGGGAAGCAGACCAGCAGATGCGTCAGATTTATGGTGAGTGAATCGCGGAGATTCCCTCAGTAGCGGCGAGCGAACAGGGAAGAGCCCAAACCGGACATCTTCGGATGACCGGGGTTGAGGACCAGCATCAAGTCAGTCAGGGATAGTCGAACAATCTGGGAAGGTTGAGCACAGACGGTGAAACTCCGGTAGACGAAATCCAGAGCTGATGGGCTGGTATCCAGAGTACCACGAGACACGTGAAACCTTGTGGGAAGCAGGGTGGACCACCATCCAAGGCAAAATACGACGGAACGACCGATAGCGCATAGTACCGTGAGGGAAAGGTGAAAAGAACCGCGGGAGCGGAGTGAAATAGAACCTGAAACCGTATGTCTACAAGCAGTCGAAGCACTTTATAGGTGCAACGGCGTGCCTATTGAAGAATGAACCGGCGAGTTAATTTCAGAGGCGAGGTTAAGCGGGAGACGCGGAGCCGAAGCGAGAGCGAGTCTGAAAAGGGCGCAAGTCTCTGGGATTAGACCCGAAACCACAGTGATCTATGCATGGCCAGGTTGAAGCTCAGGTAAAAATGAGTGGAGGACCGAACCCGTGAGTGTTGAAAAACTTTGGGATGAGCTGTGCATAGGGGTGAAATGCCAATCGAACGTGGAGATAGCTGGTTCTCCCCGAAATAGCTTTAGGGCTAGCCTCAGGTGACACATGGAGACGGTAGAGCACTGATCGGGTAAGGGAGCGTAAAGCTTACCGAGCCTAGTCAAACTGCGAATGGCTTCATGAGAAGAGCCTGGGAGTCAGAATGCGAGTGATAAGACCCGTATTCAAAAGGGAAACAGCCCAGACCGCCGACTAAGGTCCCGAATGCTGTACTAAGTGGAAAAGGATGTAGGACTTCCAAAACAACCAGGATGTTGGCTCAGAAGCAGCCACCATTCAAAGAGTGCGTAATAGCTCACTGGTCGAGAGGCCCTGCGCCGAAAATATCCGGGGCTCAAGTACAGAACCGAAGTCGCGGCATGCAAATGCATGGGTAGGGGAGCGTTCTTAATTGGTTGAAGGTTGACCGGAAGGACAGCTGGACGATTAAGAAGTGAGAATGCCGGTATGAGTAGCGAAACGATCCGTGAGAATCGGATCCACCGAAAGCCTAAGGGATCCTGAGCAACGCTCGTCGACTCAGGGTAAGTCGGGACCTAAGCCGAGGCATAAAGCATAGGCGATGGACAACAGGCGAAAATTCCTGTACTGCATGATGTTGTTTGAGGATGGAGTGACACAGCAAGGAGCTTGAGCACGCGATTGGAAATGCGTGTCGAAGGCGGTAGGCTGCAAGAGAGGCAAATCCCTCTTGCAAGGCCGAGAACTGACAGATAGGAGCGTACTTCGGTACAATCTGAATTCAAGCGTACTACACTGTCGAGAAAAGCTTCTAACGAGACATCATGTACCCGTACCAAAACCGACACAGGTAGGCGGGGAGAGAATCCTAAGGTGCGCGGGAAAACCCTCGTTAAGGAACTCGGCAAAATGCATCCGTAACTTCGGGAAAAGGATGGCCGGAGCTGGTGAAGACCTTCGCGGTTGGAGCTGGAGCCGGCGACAGAAGAGAAGCCCAAGCGACTGTTTACCACAAACACAGGTGCCTGCTAAAGAGAAATCTGACGTATAGGTGCTGACACCTGCCCGGTGCTGGAAGGTTAAGAGGAGAGGTCATTCGCAAGAAGAAGCTTTGAATTGAAGCCCCAGTAAACGGCGGCCGTAACTATAACGGTCCTAAGGTAGCGAAATTCCTTGTCGGGTAAGTTCCGACCCGCACGAAAGGTGTAACGACTTGGGCACTGTCTCAACGAGGGACCCGGTGAAATTGAAATACCTGTGAAGATGCAGGTTACCCGCGACTGGACAGAAAGACCCCATGGAGCTTTACTGCAGCCTGACATTGATTTTTGGCATGTAACGTACAGGATAGTTGGGAGACGGAGAGGATAGGCCCCCAGGCTTATCGGAGTCGCTGTTGGGATACCAACCTTTATGTGCTAGGGATCTAACTCGAGAAGTAACGAAGCTGAGGACAGTATCAGGTGGGCAGTTTGACTGGGGCGGTCGCCTCCGAAAGAGTAACGGAGGCGTCCAAAGGTTCCCTCAGCGCGGACAGAAATCGCGCGAAGAGTATAAAGGCAGAAGGGAGCTTGACTGCGAGACATACAGGTCGAGCAGGTACGAAAGTAGGGCTTAGTGATCCGGTGGAATGAGAGTGGAATTGCCATCGCTCAACGGATAAAAGCTACCCTGGGGATAACAGGCTAATCTCTCCCAAGAGTCCATATCGACGGGGAGGTTTGGCACCTCGATGTCGGCTCATCACATCCTGGGGCTGAAGCAGGTCCCAAGGGTTGGGCTGTTCGCCCATTAAAGTGGTACGTGAGCTGGGTTCAGAACGTCGTGAGACAGTTCGGTCCATATCCATCGCGGGCGCAAGATACATGAGGGAGGCTGCTCCTAGTACGAGAGGACCGGAGTGGACGGACCGCCGGTGAACCAGTTATGCCGCCAGGTGTAGAGCTGGGTAGCTGCGTCCGGAAGGGATAAACGCTGAAAGCATCTAAGCGTGAAGCCCGTCCCGAGATGAAGTATCTCATAGCGTAAGCTAGTAAGACACCTTGAAGAAGACAAGGTCGATAGGGTAGGTGTGGAAGTGCCGTAAGGCATGAAGCTGACTACTACTAATCAGTCGAGGGCTTAACTTAAGCAGGGAACATCGTTTGAAGGAACGCAAGTGACGCGCAAACGATTGTGAATCGCTTATGCAAAATCTGCTTGCAGATTTTGTAGACCTCTAAGACGTAATGAGGTTGAGTGATTCAGTCCTAGAACTAAAATGTTCGTGCAGCGTAATTTCTTCTGTATAGTTTTGAGTGTGCATGAAGCACCTGCGAAAGCGGGTGCTTTTTTCGTACTGAAGACAAAATCCCTGCAAGAAAAAAGGGCTTCACCATCAGGTGAGCCCTTCCTTTCTTGCAGGGATTTTGTTATTTTTGACCGAGCACTTCTCCCTTTATGGCTGTTTCCATCAGGAAGTTCTGTGCGGCTACCGGCGTGCTGCCCTTGCGGCACGAAGCGCGGACATACGAGCCGTCGGAACGCATCAGATAGGCTTTCTTATTGTCCTTGATATAGGTGTTCAGGATGGCCCGCAGGCGTCTCTTGTGCGCCTTGCCTGCCACCGGGATCATGAGTTCCACGCGGTTGTTGAGGTTGCGCGGCATCCAGTCAGCCGAGGAAATGAAGACATCATCCTTGCCGCCGTTGCGGAAGTAGAGGATGCGGCTGTGTTCGAGGAAACGTCCTACGATGCTGCGTACATGGATGTTCTCACTGACGCCTTTGATGCCCGGGCGCAGGACGCAGATGCCGCGGACGATGAGGTCAATCTTGACGCCGGCAGCAGAAGCCTCGTAGAGCTTGGCAATCAGGAAGCGGTCGAGCAGGGAATTCATCTTGGCCGCGATATAGGCTTTTTCACCGTTCTGGGCGTGACGGATTTCCTGGTCAATCTCAGCCATGATGGTTTCGCGCAGATTGAGCGGCGCGACGATGAGCTTGTTCCATACCGGCGGGTCAGAGAAGCCCGACAGGAAGTTGAAGAAGCGGGAGCCGTCCATGCCAATCTCATTGTCACAGGTCAGGAGGCCGACATCGGTGTAGATCTTGGCCGTGGAGCCGTTGTAGTTACCCGTGGCCAGGTGGCAGTAACGACGGATGCCGTCTTCTTCGCGGCGGATGACCATCGTGATCTTGGAGTGCGTCTTGAGTCCGAGGATGCCGTAAATGACGTGGCAGCCGGCTTCTTCAAGCAGTCTGGCCATGAGGATGTTGTTCTCCTCGTCGAAACGAGCCTTGACCTCCATGAGGACCGTGACTTGCTTGCCGTTGCGGGCAGCTGCGGCGAGGGCTGCGATGATCGGGGATTTGCTGCTCACGCGGTACAAGGTCTGCTTGATGGCAAGGACATTGTCGTCGTAGGCCGCCGTATGGATGAACTGTTCGACGGTGTGGAAGCTCTCGAACGGATGGTGCAGCAGGATATCGCCTTCGCGGATAGCCTTCCAGATATCCGGGGCCTTGCGGGCTGCGAGTTCGATGGACGGACGCGGGATAAAGGGCTTGTAGCGCAGGTGATCGAAGCCTTCGATGTTGGCGAAGGACGAGAAGAATGCAGCGCCGAGCGGTCCCTGAATCGTGTAGATATCGCCGTCTTCAAGCTCGAGTTCCTTCTGGAGAATCTGGCGCGTCTCGGCAGACGTGCTCTTGGCGATTTCCAGACGTACCGCAGCGCCCTTGCGGCGTTTTTCCAGAGACTTTTCGACCTCGGTCAGCAGGTCGTCGACATCTTCGCGGATATCGAGATCGGCATCGCGCGTGATGCGGAACGGCGTTGTTTCGAGAATCTCGTAACCGGTGAAGAACCGGCTGGCAAAGTAGCTCAGGACATCTTCGAGATAGAGAAAATGCAGCGTATCCGGCAGCTTGATGAGGCGCCCGAGGATGGCCGAAGGCACCGGCAGGATGGCCAGGCGGATGTCCTCTTCTTCATGGCGTTTGAGATGCACGGCCAAGTTCAGGCTCTTGCTGGCGAGGAAGGGGAAAGGGTGTGAGGGATCGACGGCCATCGGCGTGACAATCGGATAAATCTCGCGCTCAAAGAATTCCGTCAGCCAGAGTTCCTGCTGGCGCGTCAAGTCAGTCGGGCTGATGAAGTGGATGCCTTCGCCCTTGAGCTCGGCGAGTATAAGACGCAGGCAGCGGTCGATGTCATGAATCTGATTATGCGCGAGGCAGCTTACGGCTTCCATCTGGCCGCGTGGCGTCAGACCGCTGATGTCGTGATGGTCGATGCCGCTCTCGAGCAGATGCTTGAGGCCGGCCACGCGAATCATGAAGAACTCATCGAGGTTGGAGCAGGTGATGGCGATGAAGCGAAGGCGTTCCAGCAGAGGATTCTCCTTGCTCAGTGACTCGCGCAGGACGCGCTGGTTGAATTTGAGCCAGGTGCATTCACGATTCAGATAGTATTCCCGCTTGTGGAAGTCAATGACGTCCACCGCTCGTTCCTGTTCGTTCTCTTTCTTTTTTTTCATGGGTTATTTCCTCCTAAGAACCGGTTCAATGCCGAAAATTTCACAGAAAAGTACCGATGCGCGCTGGAAGGTCCAACGAATCAGCGAGATATCATCTTCGGCGGTGTATTCGACAATCAGCTGCTCGCGGACCAGGCGGGCGGATACGTTCTTGATCTTGCCGCTGTGGCCCTGATCGAGGGCATCGGCCAGGCGCAGGATGGCGCAGCATTTATCGGCGATGATCTCCTGATCGCGCGTGAGTTCCTGGTAATGCCGGTCATGACGGTCTGGATTATCCTTGTTGTAATAGTAATCGATGCAGGCGATGATTTCCTTTTCGGCATCGGTGATGCCGAAAATATCGGTGCCGAGGATGATCTGCCACGAATATAGCGTGTAATTGCGCAGATTGACGAATTTTCCGACCTCATGCAGGATGGCACTCATGCGCAGCAGCATGCCCTGCCGTTCGGTCAGGCCATGGACGTTGCGCAGGGCTGTGAAGAACATGGCCGCGTATTCCTCGATGCGGGATCCATGGTCGAGATTGCAGCTGTAGCGTGCTGCGATGCTGTGGGCAAGTCCGAGCAGCAGCTCGTTCTGTTCCTCGATGGCCTGGGGCGACTGCTTGATGGCACCGCACCAGACGGCATAGCTCATGAGGAAGGTCGTATCGATGACGAGAATGGACTCGATGTGCATCGTGCGCACGACCTCTTCGTAGAGCAGCAGGGTCGGCAGCAGGAGCTGGGCGCGCTGTTCGTTGAGATTGAATTCGTACATGAGTTTGCGCGTTGTCAGAGGGATTAGAGAAGTCGTCATGGACAGGAAGGCATCCGGGTCGATTTGGATGGGATAGGAATCCTTCTTTTGTGCCAGCAGCGAAGCAAAAATGCGCGCCTCAAAGCCTGAAAGCACCAGCGTGTGGATTTTGGCGTGCTCGATGCTGCTCCAGAGCGGCGACAAGGAGGCATGGATGTAGTCGCGTACGGCAGCGGGGAACATGATATCGGAGCGTTCTTCCTGGCTAAAATGCTCGAGAATGCTCAATCGTCCGCTGGCGATATTGGTCTGGAAGAGCAGATTGCCGTTCTGCCAGCCTGTGAAGCCCACACCACCGGAGGTGACATCGAGCAGCAGGACCGGTTTCTTGCCAATTGCTTCATGGTTTTTCTTGAGTTTCTGATGCAGGGCAAAGAATTTGTAGTAAATTTCTTCCGTCATATCCGCAACGTGGAAGACGAAGCCCGTGCGCAGTTTCAGGAGGTCGAGGATGCCAAGGCTGTTTTCTGCCTCGCGGATGGCCGTAGTGGCAATCGGGTAGACCTCGGTGACCCCATAATCGGCGAGCAGCTGGCGGAATCCTTGCAGGACACGGCAGAGCTCATGAATCGAAGCGAAGGAGAGGCGCTGGTGATGAAAAATCTCTTCGCCGAGCGGGATTTCCTTATTGGCTGCTTCGATGATCTCGCAATCCGTCGGCGAGCGGTAGGCCACGATGGCCACACTTGTGTGGATTGAGCCAATATGCACGACACCGAAGGTCGTTTTTCTCTTCATAACAATCTACATCCTTTCGGGTAAATCAAGGGCGTGATTCACTGCCTGTATTAAACTTATGATAACACGTTTTATATGGGAACATGCATCTCAATTGTAATGTTTTTGTAAATTTTTTGTATATATCCGCAGACAATTGTTCGAATCCATGAAGGGAAAGATGGACCGTGCATTTCTAATCTTGAAGCGGGTCTTGTGAATTGATATACTGAAAGGAAAGAGAGTTATGGTCAGGAAGGGGATTTTTATGGAGAGAGTGGCAATCATCGATATGGGATCCAATTCAATCCGCTTTATCATCATGCAGATTGCGGAGAATCATTCCTATCGCCTGGAATATCAGCAGAAAGAAGCCATCCGCCTGGGACGCGGGATGTCAGAGACGGGGAAGCTCAATCCTGCCGGTGTCAAGCGGGCGATGGAATGCCTCAAGGTCTACCGCCACATGATGGAGGTCATGAAGATCACGAAATGCATCGCCGTGGCGACGGCTGCTGCCCGCAATGCCAAGGACGGCCCGGCCTTCATCGAGCGCATCAAGCGCGAGACGGGCATCGAGGTCACGGTCATTTCGGGCGAGCGCGAGGCGTATCTCGGCTATCTCGGCGTGGTCAATACGATTGCCGAGGACCATTACCTGCAGTTTGACCTCGGCGGTGCTTCCATCGAAGTCTCGCTGGTCGAGCACCGCAAGATCGTGGAATCCGTATCCGTACCCATTGGCGCCGTAACGGTCACCGATGCCTTCAATCTGTCGGACAAGGTGACCACGGCGGCTCTCGACCGCTGCAAGAGTTTCATCCAGGAAAAGTATGAGACGATGATCCCCTGGGCCAAGGGCGTGAATCTTCCCATCATCGGCGTGGGCGGCACCGTGCGAAACCTCGCCAAGATGGACCAGGCCCACACGAATTACCAGCTGGCCCGTATCCATAATTACATCATCCCGCGCAAGCGCTTTGACGACAATTACAATGCCATCATCAAATCGAGCCTTGCAAACCGCCGTCGCATGCGCGGTCTTTCGACGGAGCGAGCCGATATCATCGTGGCTGGCGCGCTCATCATCCGCTGCCTCGTGGGGTTTGCCGGGGGACGCGATCTCATCGTCTCCGGCTGCGGCCTGCGCGAAGGCGTCTTCTACGAATACTACGGAGAGAAGTACGGGCAGGGGCCTGTCGTACAGGATATCCTGCGCGCCAGCGTGAAGAATTATCTCGGCACGACGGAGTGCCAGCCGGAGCATCTGGCGCGCGTGCGCGATCTCGCACTCAGCCTCTTTGACCAGCTGCGCCCGCTGCACAAGGCAGGCAGGCGCGAGCGCGAACTCCTCGAAGTGGCCGCTTCGATGCACGATTCGGGCAAGACCATCAATTACTATGAGCACGCGCGCCATTCCGCCTTCATCATCGCGCATGCTCCAATCTATGGCATGCGTCAGAAGGAACAGCTCATCGCGTCCTTCATCGCGGGCTTCCATCACGGTATCAGCAACAAGATCATGCGTTCCTACCGCTACGCGATGATGCTGACGCAGGAAGACTGGCAGCTCGTGCGCAGGCTTTCCCTGCTGCTGGCTTTGTCAGAAGCCGCCGATGTGACGTATGAAGGCGTCGTCACGGGCTTTGACGTCACAAATGACGAAGAGGGCGTCGTGCTGGCCGTTCGCAGCGGTAAAGGTACCTCGCATAGTGCGGCGGACTTTGAAATGAAAACGTATGCTAAGCAATTCAAGAAGGAATATGGCAAACCGCTCATCATTCTCTGGCACAAAGACTGAGGTTGACAAGCGGACGCCCTTTTGCTAAACTCGTAATAGCAATGATGAAGAAGAGTAGCCTCAAAGCTAGCGAGACGGCGATGGTGCAAGGCCGTCAGGGAGGCGAAAGGCACTTCGGAGCAGAATCCCATAGCTTGAGGTGGGTTTTCCCTGGGAAAACCAATCAGGGTGGAACCGCGGTACTTGTCATGCAAGTCTCGTCCCTGTAACGTCACGTTGCAGGAACGAGACTTTTTTGTTTCTGTAACAATTTGGAAAAGGAGTTGTTCCCATGAAATTTCAGGAAATCATCCTGGCCCTGCAGAAATTCTGGTCGGAGCAGGGCTGCATTCTGGCAGAACCGTACGATGTGGAGAAGGGCGCCGGCACGATGAATCCGTCGACCTTCCTGCGCGTGCTGGGCCCGGAGCCCTGGCATGTCGCTTATGTCGAGCCTTCGCGCCGTCCGGCCGATGGCCGTTATGGCGATAATCCGAACCGCCTGTATCAGCATCATCAGTTCCAGGTCATCATGAAGCCGTCGCCGGACAACATCCAGGAGCTCTACTTAGAGAGTCTTGAGCGTCTCGGCATCGACCCGAAGCAGCATGATATTCGCTTCGTCGAGGATAACTGGGAATCGCCGACGCTCGGCGCCTGGGGCCTGGGCTGGGAAGTATGGCTTGACGGCATGGAAATCACGCAGTTCACGTATTTCCAGCAGGTCGGCAGCCAGGATGTGCGTCCGGTGGCTTCGGAGATCACGTACGGCCTCGAGCGTCTCGCCATGTACATCCAGGGCGTCGAGAATGTCTACGACATCCAGTGGACGGATGATTACACGTATGGCGATGTCTTCCATCAGAACGAGTACGAGCAGTCGGTCTACGCCTTCGACCTTTCCGATGAGGCCCTGCTCTTCGATCTCTTCGACAAATACGAGAAGGAAGCCGTGCGTATCATCGAGAAAGGCTACGTCCATCCGGCTTACGATTACGTGCTCAAATGCTCGCATACCTTCAATCTGCTGGATGCCCGCGGTGCCATCTCGGTTTCGCAGCGCGCCGCTTTCATCGGCCGCGTCCGCAAGCTCGCGCGCCTTTGCGCCGAGTGCTATCTGAAACAGCGTGAAGAGCTCGGTTATCCGATGCTGCATAGAGGGGAGAAGTGAGCATGGCTAAGGATCTGTTATTTGAAATCGGCACGGAAGAGATTCCGGCCCATGTAATGCCGGGCACCCTGGCCCAGCTCAAGGAACATGCGGAAAAGGCATTCAAGGAGAACCGCATCGCCTTTGATGCCATCCGCACGCTCGGTACGCCGCGCCGCACGGCACTTCTCGTCAAGGGCCTAGCGGAGAAACAGGAAGATGTCACGAGCGAGAACCGCGGCCCGTCCGTCAAGATTGCCTTTGATGCTGACGGCAAGCCGACGAAGGCTGCACAGGGATTTGCCCGCGGTCAGCACGTCGCGCCGGAAGACCTCGTCGTCAAAGACGGCTATGTCTATGCGGAAGTCCATGAGGAAGGCCAGCTGACGGCAAAGCTCCTCGAGACGCTGCTGCCGGAACTCGTCTGCGGCCTCTCCTTCCCGAACAACATGCGCTGGGGCGACCTCGACTTCAAGTTCATCCGCCCGATCCGCTGGTTCGTTGCCCTTTATGACAAGGATGTCATCCCGTTTGAGCTCGCCAACGTCAAATCGGGCCGCACGTCCCGCGGCCACCGCTTCCTCTCGCAGGGCGATTTCACGATTGATTCGGCCGCTGACTACGAAGCGGCCTGCGAGGAGAACTTCATCATCGTCGATCAGGATAAGCGCAAGGCTATGATCCGCGAGCAGATTGAGGAAGTCGCCAAGGCGAATGGCGGCCAGGCCGAGATTACGGAAGACCTGCTCGAAGAAGTCCTCTATCTCGTGGAGTATCCGACGGCCCTCTGCGGCAAATTCGAGGAAAAATACCTGCAGCTGCCGCCGGAAGCTGTCATCACGCCGATGCGCGACCATCAGCGTTACTTCCCGGTCAAGACGGTCGAGGGCAAGCTGCTGCCGCTCTTCATCACCGTGCGCAACGGCGGCAGGGAATACCTCGAGACGGTTCAGCACGGCAATGAGCGCGTGCTGCGCGCCCGCCTGGCCGATGCCCAGTTCTTCTTCGATGAAGACCGCAAGAAGAGCCTCGAGGAGCATCGCGACAAATTAAAGACCGTCGTCTTCCAGCAGGGCCTCGGCACGATGTACGAGAAGACGGAGCGCCTGGCTGTTCTCGCAGACTTCATCGCCGACGAACTCCATGCCGATGAGAAGGCACACAAGCACGCACATCGCGCGGCACTGCTCTCGAAAGCCGATCTCGTCACGGGCATGGTCACGGAGTTCACCGAACTGCAGGGCATCATGGGCCGCGAGTACGCAAAGCTTGACGGCGAGTGCGAGAAGGTGGCCATCGCCATCGACGAGCATTACAAGCCGCGCTTTGCCGGTGACAGCCAGCCCGCTACGACGGCCGGCCGCATCGTGAGTACGGCTGACAAGATCGATACGATTGTCGGCACGTTCAGCCTCGGCAAGATCCCGACGGGCTCGCAGGATCCGTTCGCCCTTCGCCGCCAGGCTCTCGGCCTCGTCAACATGATGATCGAAGCGAAATATCATCTGAGCCTTTCTGCACTCGTCAGCAAGTCGATGGACCTCTACGGCATTGCGGATGAGGCAGCTCGCGAAAAGATGCAGCAGGATGTGGCAGACTTCATGCGCCTGCGCCTCAAGAACGTCCTCGAGTCCGTCCGCTACGACGTGCTCGATGCCGTGCTCAGCAATGTCGATGACCTCTACGCCGTCGCTCAGCGTGCAGTGGCTGTGGAAGCATTCGTGGCAGGCAAGGATGCGGAGAAGGATATCCAGGCATTCGTGCGCGTGGGCAACCTGGCCAAGAAGGCCGGGCAGACTGTTGTGGATGCAGCGCTCTTCCAGAATGACGAGGAACGCGCACTCTATGCGGCCTATGAGGAAGCTGATAAGGCTGCTGCCGAGAAGCTTCAGGCCGAGGATTACGCCGGCGCCCTTGAAGCCTTCACGCAGCTTTCGCAGCCCATCGATGCCTTCTTCGATGGCGTCATGGTCATGGACAAGGATGAGAAAATCCGCGACAACCGTCTGGGACTGCTGAAAAGCATCGATGCACTCGTGAAGCGCGTGGCTGATTTCAGCAAGATCGTCACGGCCTGATGCCTCTGGCTCGATACCGGACCAGGCAATGACAGGAAAAGGACCTGATATCCGATGAAAACCGGATACCAGGCCCTTTCTTTTTCCTGTATTCTCAGGTGGTGCGTTTTGTTTTTAGGAAGCTTTGTTCTTCTCAAGATCGTATTCCAGATGTGTGCAGGCCTTTTCCTGATCGCCGTCGACCATGAGCACGTGTCCGTCAAACAGGACCAGGCGGTCGTCCCAGCGATACTGCACAGCATCGCTGCTGATGGAGAGTCCCGGCCGCTTCATGGAACAGCGCTGGCCGAACAGGAAGGCACGGCTGTCGTCAAGGCTGGCATAGATGGCCTCGCCGCTGAAGATGATCTCGTTTTCAACCAGGCGCGCATTGCCCTGCATCCAGATGGTGCGCAGATTGCTTGTCAGCTGTGCTTCATTGGCCAGCAGCATGCGGCTGCCGAGATCGATGCGCACGTTGCCGTGGCAGACGTAACGGCCTGTCTGTTCATCATAGCTCACCTGGTCGGCTGATACAGCCTCCGGCTGGCTGCGCCCCGGTGCCTGCAGGGTCTGCGCGGCCCCCGGGCGCGTGCCGGTGTGCAGGGCAATCAGCAAGACCAGGCAGAAGAGCAGGCATATTTTTCCTTTTCCCACGGGAATCACCTCATAATCGTCCAATTTTACACTTCTATTTTACTCCAGTCGTGATTATTTTGCAAAATAGGGGGCAAGCGATACGAAATAGGGGCAGGAAATCGGGCAGTCTTTCTCGTAATATAATAGATAGCGGGAACTTGAAGAGACGTGTCTCTGTGGTTCCTGTACACGCAAAATGGTTAAGACAAGAAGCTGATTGGCAGGAGGTGGGATGTGCCTTGAATATCCGAGAACGGACGGAAGAGCTGGAATACCAGCTGCTGGCACCGCAGGCGGCGAAAAGCAGGGCGGCGAAGCGCAAGCTGCCGATGGAGGAATGTGAGTTCCGCACGAAGTTCCAGCGTGACCGCGACCGCATCCTGCATTCCAAGTCATTCCGGCGCCTCAAGCGGAAGACACAGGTCTACATCGTGGCCGGCGATCACTATCGCACGCGCATGACACACAGCCTTGAAGTGGCGCAGATATCGAGAACCATTGCCAGAGGGCTGCGGCTCAATGAGGATCTGACGGAAGCCATCGCGCTCGGGCACGATGTCGGCCATACGCCCTTCGGTCATGCCGGTGAAGCCGTCATGAACGAACTGACGGGGCATTTTGCGCACAACGAGCAGAGCCTGCGCGTCGTGGAATTCCTCGAAAAGGGAGGCCGTGGACTCAACCTGACGTATGAGGTCAAGGACGGAATCGTCAATCACACGGGGCCGCATCTTCCCAAGACACTCGAAGGGCGCATCGTGCGCACGGCTGACCGCATCGCGTATCTCTGCCACGATTACGACGACAGCCTGCGCGCGGGATTGCTCAAGGACGGTGATTTGCCGCAGGAGGTCTACGACTGCTTTGGGCCGGATACTTCGCATATGATCACGAGCATGGTCGGAGACATGATTGAGAATTCCCGGGAATTGAAGGATGTCCGGCCCTCCCGCAGGGTGCAGGACGTCATGGATCATTTCCGCAGCTTTATGTTCGAGCATATCTATCTCTCGCCGGCGCTGGCCGATGAGCGGCGTCAGGCAGGCTTTGTGCTGCGGGCGCTCTACGCGTATTTCCTCGACCATTTCGAGGTACTGCCGGAAGAATTCCGGCAGCGGGAGAAGCGGTGGAGCCGCAGCCAGATCGTGACGGATTATGTGGCGGGGCTGACGGACAGTTATGCCGTCCAGCGATTCAATGAAATCTTCGTGCCGCCGGTGGGCCGCGTGCTGAAGGCGGGCTCCTGAGGCTGGCCGGGGATGAACCGTTTGCGCGATTGGTTGAAAACTTTCTTGCCGTCAGGCAGGTTTTTGGACAATCGTAGCGAATATACTACAAGTGCCAGAAGAATCGGCACAGGATGCATGCCAATAGAATGGAAGGATACAGCAAGGTGGATCGTATGCGCAATGAGGAGATGGACGATTTCGTCGAACGGGTCAATGCCCAGACGGATATCCTGAGCGTCGTACAGGGATATGTTCCCATGAAACGCAAGGGCAACCGCTACTGGGGCTGCTGCCCGTTCCATCAGGAAAATACGCCATCGTTCTCCGTCGTACCCGACAAGGGCTTCTTCTACTGCTTTGGCTGTCATGCGGGCGGCAACGCCTTCAAATTCCTTTCGATGATCGAGAACGTATCGTACTTTGAAGCCATCAAGCTCCAGGCGGAAAAGCTGGGGATTCCCCTGCCGGAGCGTCACAAGAGTCCGCAGGAATTGGCCCGTGAACGGGAGCGGAAGGATTTGCGCAAGGTCAATGAGCTCGCGCGGGATTTCTTCCACAATTGCCTGACGATGACGCGGCTCGGGGAACCGGGATTGGCATATTTCAAGAAACGTGGCATCCGTCCTGAGACGATTGAGGAATTTCAACTCGGTTTTGCACCACTTGCCTGGGATAAGTTGTCCACGGCTTTCTTGAAGCGTGGAATCAAGCAGGAATTTTTATTGGCAAGCGGCCTCGCGGCTGAGCGTCGTAACGGCAACGGCCTTTATGACAGATTCCGAGGCCGCGTCATCATCCCGATTGCGGATGAACGCGGGCGAGTGGTTGGATTCGGCGGCCGGGTCCTCGATGACTCGACCCCGAAATACTTGAATACGCCGGAAACCGTGATCTTCAACAAGCGGCGCATCCTGTTCGGACTGGACCGCGCTCACCGCGCCATCCAGCGCGAAGGATACGCCATTGTCGTGGAGGGCTACATGGATGCAATCTCTGTTTTTGACGCTGGCGTCGAAAACGTTGTCGCCTCTTTGGGAACGGCCTTTACGCCGGAACACAGCAAACTGCTCCTGCGCTATGCGCCGGTGATCTGCTTCTGCTACGACAGCGATGAGGCCGGCCAGAATGCGACGATACGGGCCCTGTCGATTGTCCGCGATACAGGAGCGGAGGTCCGGGTCATCGTCGTGCCGGATGGCAAGGATCCGGATGAATACATACGGAAGCACGGCGCAGAGGCCTTTCGCGTCCTCGTGCAAAAGGCCATGCCGCTCGTGGAGTACCGCCTGCACTACGTGCTCTCTCACATGCGTTACGATACGCTGGCCGGGAAGGTACAGGCCCTGCAGGCCATGATGCCCGTGCTCGCGGGCATCCGCAAGCCGGCTGAGCGCAGTGAATACGAAAAAAAGCTTGCACAGGCCCTGATGCTCGATGAGGGCGTCGTGCAGGCCGAACTGGCCCGCTATCGGCCGGAGGTCCTGCCGAAGGAGACGAAGGCCCCTGTGCGTCAGGCTGTCGTGCAGCAGGACGATGCCCTGCGCCGGGCCGGACGCATCGTCATCCGCATGGCCTGGCAGGATCCTGCCGTCCTCGCCCACGTGGAGACAATCCTCACGCTCGAGAAGCTGGCAGACCCCGTGCAGCGCGAAATCCTGCTGCTTTTGAAGCAGGGCCTTTCAGAGGGGCGTCCCGTGGATGAGGCCATGACGGCCGGCTTGAGCGATGAAGCGTCCGCAGAGCTTTCTCGCGCCCTCGTCGAGAATCTCGGGGGACGGGAGGAAACCCAGGCTTATGAGGACTCGCTCAAGGTACTCAAGAAAGCGGAGCTCAACGCATTGTATATGGAACACAGCCGCAGGGCCAATGAATACCTGCAGGCTGGCAATAAGGCGTATCTGGATGAATTGAATGAGGTAAATAAGATCAAACATGAAATGGATGAATGGTGAACTGTTGACGAATTTATGGATGGGACGTCTGGAAAGGGGGCAGTCGAATGGCTGAAAAGAAGACCGCAAAGGCTGCTGGCAAGAGCCGCAGCTCTGAGATCATAGAGAGCCTGTTATCGAAGGGAAAGAAGAATGGTGGCACGCTGACATATGGAGAGTTGGTGGATGCCCTGCAGACGCAGGATCTGTCGCCGGATGAGATTGACGCCATGTACGATATGTTCAGCAAGCGTGGCATCGAGATCGTGGATGATTCCAACAGCGATTCCCATGATGACGATGTGGATATGGATGTGGACAAAGCTGACGAAGATGTGGAAATCGACCTCAGCGTACCGGAAGGTGTCAGCATCGATGATCCTGTGCGCATGTACCTCAAGGAAATCGGCCGCGTCCCCCTGTTGACAGCAGAAGAAGAGGTTGCACTGGCCAAACGCATGGAGGCTGGTGATGAAGAAGCCCAGAAGCGCCTGGCGGAAGCTAACCTGCGCCTGGTCGTCAGCATCGCCAAACGCTATGTCGGCCGCGGCATGCTCTTCCTGGATCTCATTCAGGAAGGCAACCTGGGCCTCATCAAGGCCGTGGAGAAATTCGATTACAACAAGGGCTATAAATTCAGTACGTATGCGACCTGGTGGATCCGTCAGGCCATCACGCGCGCCATCGCGGACCAGGCCCGTACCATCCGCATCCCGGTACACATGGTCGAGACGATCAACAAGCTCATCCGCGTGTCGCGCCAGCTCCTGCAGCAGCTCGGACGTGAACCGACCCCGGAGGAAATCGCCAAGGAAATGGAGATCAGCGTCGAGCGCGTGCGCGAGATCATGAAGATCGCGCAGGAACCGGTGTCGCTCGAGACGCCAATCGGCGAGGAAGAGGATTCGCATCTCGGCGATTTCATCGAAGACCAGGATGCAACGGCACCTGCCGATGCGGCTTCATTCATGCTGCTCAAGGAACAGCTCGAGGACGTCCTCGATACGCTGACGCCGCGTGAGGAAAAGGTTCTGCGTCTGCGCTTCGGACTCGACGATGGCCGTGCCCGCACGCTCGAAGAGGTCGGCCAGAATTTCGGTGTCACGCGCGAGCGCATCCGCCAGATTGAGGCCAAGGCCCTGCGCAAGCTGCGCCATCCGAGCCGCAGCCGCAAGCTCAAGGATTTCCTGGACTGAGTCAGGATTTGAGATTCGTGCATAAAAATAACCTGTTTCATGTTTGGCATGGAACAGGTTATTTTTTGTATCAACTAAAAAAAATTTTTTGCGTTTCTGACACAGGAAAGCGGGAGACCGGCGCTGGATGTTCTGGCCATGACGTATATTTGCCAGATGGAACAGGACAATTTTTTTGTCGGCAGGTATTGACATATCCCTGTACACACCCTATAATAATATCTGTTGTTGATATTCCTCGATAGCTCAGCCGGTAGAGCACCTGACTGTTAATCAGGCTGTCGCAGGTTCGAATCCTGCTCGAGGAGCCATAAGCATTGTAAGGGTGTAACAGTTGTTACACCCTTTTTGTTATGTTATGATAGTGTCATAGTCTGAAAAGGGGGACTTCCTCATGCATCTTGATGATCGACTGCAAGCGTTGGCCGACTTTGTTCCGGAGGGCAGCCGCGTGGCGGATATCGGCACCGATCACGGGTACCTGTCCATCGCGCTCGTCCAGGCGGGAAAAGCGGATTTTGTCGTGGCCAGCGACAAGAATGCCGGCCCCTTCGAGGCTGCGAACCGCACGGTCCGGGAAGCCGGGCTCATGGACAAGATCTCCGTGCGCCTCGGCGACGGACTCGCCACCGTGAAGCCGGGTGAGGTGGATACGGTCTGCATCGCCGGCATGGGCGGCGTGCTCATGACGGACATCCTGAACGCATCACAGGATGTCGTCGCGAAGCTTACGACACTGATTCTGCAGCCTCAGAGCGCAGCAGCCGAACTGCGCCGCTGGCTCTATCACAGCCACTGGCATATCGTCGACGAGTCGTTGGCCATCGCGGATGGCCGCATCTATGAGATCATCAAGGCCGAACGCGGCAAGCGCAAGATGCCGGAGGAGATCCTGCTGGAGATCGGACCCGTGCTCTGGGAAAAGAAGCCGCCGCTTCTGCGCCATCACATCGAATCGCTGCTGTTCCAGCAGCGGCGCGTGGCCATCGGCATGGAAAAGAGCAAGCGGGCCCTGTCCTCCAAGAAGTATCAGAAAGTAAAAGATCGCATCAAAGAGTTGGAGGCGCGTTTATCGTGGTAAAATGTCAAGTCATACTCGATGCCATCGAGCGCATCGCACCCAGGCATCTGGCGGAGGAATGGGACAATCCCGGTCTTTTGGTCGGCAGCCCGGCACAGGAGGTCGGCAGGATCCTCGTGGCGCTCGATGTCAGTGATGAAGTCGTTCATCAGGCCATCGAGCAGGGCGCGAAACTCATCGTTGCCCATCATCCGCTCATCTTTCATCCGCTCAAGAAGCTGCGCACGGATCTGCCGCTTGGCCATCGTCTGTCCGTCCTGCTGAAGCATGATATCGCCGTCGTGGCGGCGCATACGAATCTCGACATCGCACAGGGCGGCGTCAACGATGTGCTGGCAAATGCCATCGGCCTTTCAAAGCTTTCGAGCTTCATCATCACGGAGCAGCATGAAGACGGCGCGGCCGAGAGCCTCGGGCGCATCGGCTTCCTGCCAGCGCCCATGACCATCCGCGACTTTGCGGCAAAGGTGCGCGAGGCACTGCCGACACAGCACGTGCGTTTCGTGGATGCCGGCGCCCGCCCCGTGCGTAGGGTCGCGCTCTGCAGCGGTGCCGGTGCAGAATTCATCGGCAAGGCGGCCATGATGGGAGCCGACGTTTACGTGACGGGCGATGTCAAGTATCACGACGCCCAGCAGGCAGCGGAACTCGGCATGCACCTCATCGATGCCGGCCATTTCGGCACGGAATTCCCCGTGGTCAGTGCACTGGCGGCGCGTCTGCGCCAGGAACTTCAGCAGGTACCGGGCGAGGTCCGGGTCCTTGAGGACCAGTCTTCCCGTGATTTCTTTGAATTAGCCTGACGATTATGCGTCGGAGAAAGCAGGGGAATATTGTATGGTCAAGAATGCTTTGCGGAAACACACGGCACGTTATGCTCAGATCACGATCGGCTGCACGCTTGTCTGCCTGGGCTTCAACTTGTTTTTGATACCGGCCCATCTGATGACGGGCGGTCTAAGTGGTATTGCACTCATTGTTTACTATTTGGCGGGACTGCCCGTCGGCATGCAGAATATCGTCTACAATCTGCCAATCCTTTATCTGGCCTATCATGTATTCGGCAAGCTCTATGCCGCTGATACGATCTTTGGCACGGTCGTGCTCTCCATCATCCTCGATGCGACGCACTTCATGGTGGATTGGAACGTATGTGCAGACCCGATGCTCAATTCGATTTTCGGCGGCGTGCTCGCCGGCGCGGGCTTTGGCATGGTCTTCCGCTCGAACGCCAATACCGGCGGACTCGACGTCATCGCCGCCATCACGAAAAAATATTATTCGATTGATGTCGGTACGGTCGTCTTCCTGTTGAACTTCCTTATCATCATCGGGTCCATGGTCCTGTTTGGCATCGAAGTGGCCCTGTTCAGCCTTGTGTCGATTTATGTGACGGCTGAGCTCACGAACCGCGTGGCCGCCGGCCTCAATCGCGAGAAATCCATCGTCATCGTCTCGCCGCAGGCCAAGACCATCTGTGCGGACATCATGGAGAATGTGCATCGCGGCGCAACGTTCATCGACGGCCGCGGCGGCTTCGCCGAGGAACCGAAGAACATCCTCTTCGTCGTCGTGAGCCTCACGCAGGTCAGCCGCGTCAAGACGATTGTCGATCATCATGACCCGCAGGCCTTCATGATTGTCTCGGATACCTCCGAGGTATCGGGCAAGGGCTTCACGCTCGAATGCGAGAGCTACGAGGATGCACGGCGCAAATGGAGGCAGACGCACGAAAAGCAGCTGGCCTTTCAGACGGGGAGCGGCCGGGATGCGGGAAACAGTTGACGGCAGGCGCGTTCCCCGCTATAATAAATCATATGTAAACACGTAAAATCCTTGGATGCAGAGCAGTAGGCGCGGAACGCCCAAAGAGAACCGGCGGCAGGTGTGAGCCGGTGACACGAAACGCTGAACTCGCTGCGGAGGAGCAGCTGGGAAACCCTTTTGGAAGGAAACGGCTGACGCCTGCCACGTTACGGCACCGAGAGGATGCTTCGGCATCAAGCAGGGTGGTACCGCGAATCATCGTCCCTGGCTGTCTGAAAAGACGGCCGGGGACTTTTTGTTTTTAGGAGGAAATCAGCATGGAAAGATATTCGCCGCAGGACATCGAGTCGAAATGGCAGCAGAAATGGGAAGCGGAAGAGGTCTACAAGACGGAAGCCGACCCCAACCGCCCGAAGTATTACGCACTTGAGATGTTCCCGTATCCGTCGGGCAATCTGCACATGGGCCATGTGCGCAACTACGCCATCGGCGATGTCATGGCGCGCTACAAGACGATGGAGGGCTTCAACGTCCTGCACCCGATGGGCTTCGACTCCTTCGGCATGCCTGCTGAGAATGCCGCCATCAAGCACGGCGTCAAGCCGGCCGACTGGACGTACAGCAACATCGAGAACATGGAGAAGCAGCAGAAGAAGCTTGGTCTTTCCTATGACTGGGACCGCGAGGTCAAGACGTGCGATCCGTCGTACTACAAGTGGACGCAGTGGCTGTTTGAGCTCTTCTACAAGCGCGGCCTCGCCTACAAGAAAAAGGCATCGGTCAACTGGTGCGACACCTGCGGTACGGTGCTTGCCAATGAGCAGGTCATCGACGGCAAATGCTGGCGCTGCGACCATGAGGTTCACAAGAAGGATCTCTCGCAGTGGTTCCTCAAGATCACGGATTATGCCGATGTGCTCTTAAAGGACCTCGACAAGCTCAAGGGCTGGCCGGAGCGCGTCAAGACGATGCAGGACAACTGGATCGGCCGCAGCGAAGGCCTCGAGTTCAACCTTGAGGCACCAGAGCTCGGCACCTCGATTGCCGCCTACACGACGCGTCCCGATACGGTCTACGGCATCACGTTCCTCGCGCTCGCTGCCGAGCATCCGCTCGTCGACAAGATCTGCGAGAACAATCCGAAGGCCGAGGAGATCCAGGCTTTTGTCAAGCGCACGCGCAATCAGAGTGAGATTGAGCGCACGTCGAGCGAGTCCGAGAAGGAAGGCATCTTTACGGGCGCTTACTGCATCAACCCGTTCAATGGCAAGAAGGTGCAGATCTGGGTCACGAACTACGTCCTCGCCGACTACGGCACGGGCGCCGTCATCGGCGTGCCGTCCGAGGATTCGCGTGACTGGATGTTCGCGACGAAGTACGACATCCCGAAAATCATCACGCTGCAGCCGCGTGACCACGAGCTCAAGCTCGAGGAGATGACGGAAGCCTACACGGACAAGGACGGCGTGCTCGTCAATTCCGCGGAATTCACGGGGCTCGATATCAAGGCTGCTATGAAGGGCATCATGGACAAGGCCGAGAAGGAAGGCTTCGGCAAGCGCCGCGTCAACTTCCGCCTGCGTGATTGGCTCATCTCGCGCCAGCGTTACTGGGGCGCACCAATCCCGGTCATCAACTGCCCGCACTGCGGCGAAGTCCTCATGCCGGAAAAAGACCTGCCGGTCATGCTGCCGGAGGACGTTTCGTTTGAGCAGGGCTCGCTCTCGCCGCTCGCGTCGAGTGAGAGCTTCGTCCACTGCAAGTGCCCGAAGTGCGGCGCCGATGCGACGCGTGAGACGGATACGATGGATACGTTCATCTGCTCTTCGTGGTACTATCTGCGCTATACAGATCCGCACAACGACAAGGAGCCGTTCGCCAAGGACAAGGTCAACTACTGGGCACCTGTCGACCAGTACATCGGCGGCATCGAGCACGCCATCCTGCATCTCCTGTACTCACGCTTCTTCACGAAGGTGCTGCACGACGCCGGCCTCGTCGACTTCGATGAACCGTTCACGAACCTCCTGACACAGGGCATGGTCCTCAAGGACGGCTCGAAGATGTCGAAGTCCAAGGGCAATGTCGTTTCGCCGGAGGAAATCATTGCGAAGTATGGCGCCGATACAGCACGCCTCTTCATCCTGTTCGCCGCACCGGTCGACCGCGACCTCGAGTGGAGCGACCAGGGCGTCGAGGGCTCGTACCGCTTCCTCAACCGCGTCTGGCGCATCCTCGGCCACTTCGAAGACGCCATCAAGAACGGCCCGGAGAAGTACGACATCACGAAGCTCACGAAGGACGAGAAAGATCTGCGCCGCGTCCTGCATGTGACGATCCGCAAGGTTACGGAGGACGTGCGCGACCGCTTCATGTTCAATACGGCCGTATCGTCCATCATGGAGCTCGTCAATGCCTTCTATGGCTTCCAGGACAAGGAGCTCAACGCCGGCCTCGCCCGCGAGGTGGCCGAGAACCTCATCAAGCTCCTGGCCCCGTTTGCCCCGCACATTACGGAAGAGCTCTGGAGTCGCCTGTTCGCCGGTCAGGGCAGCGTCCATCAGCAGAAATGGCCTGCTTACGATGAAGCGGCCACGAAGCTCGATGAAATTGAGATCGTGCTGCAGATCAACGGCAAGGTCCGCGACAAGATCACGATCCCTGCCGATACGGACCGCGCGGGCATGCAGGAAATCGCCATGAAGCTGCCGCGCACGCAGGAGCTCACGGCTGGCAAGGAAATCGTCAAGGTCATCTGCGTGCCGAAGAAGCTTGTCAATATCGTGGTCAAGGGCTGAGCCGTCAGCAGGCTGCCTGGCCGCTTATAGAAAATGCCGCATCTGGTCAAAACGACCGGCTGCGGCATTTTCATTGTGATACCAGGGACTCGCAAGAAAGACTTTCTCCGCAACCGGGGATATGATATACTAATTTTTGTTTTACGAAACGGGCGGCAGGAATGCCAGGTCAGGGGCCAAAGAGCCAAGAAAGGAAGAGAACATGAGCGTATTGGAAGTATCCCATCTGTCCCACAGTTACGGTGGCCGGGAGATTTTTGAAGATGTATCGTTCCGCCTGCTCAAGGGGGAACATGTGGCACTCGTCGGTGCGAACGGCGAGGGCAAATCCACATTCATGTCCATCATCACGGGCAAGCTGACGCCGGATGCGGGGACCGTGACCTGGGCGAAGCGCACGAAGGTCGGCTACCTTGACCAGCATGCCGAGCTCAAGGCAGGCATGACGATCCGCGAGACGCTGCGCACGGCATTTGACCACCTTGTGCAGCTCGAGCAGGAGATGCTGGCGGTCTATGACAAGATGGGCGAGGCCTCGCCCGAGGAGATGGATCAGCTCATGAAGGATGTCGGCGACATCCAGGACATCCTCGATGCCGGCAGTTATTACACCATCGATGCGCGGATCGAGGAAGTCGCGGGCGGCCTGGGCCTCAGGGACATCGGCCTCGAGCGCAGGGTCGACGAGCTATCGGGCGGCCAGCGCACGAAGGTGCTTTTGACGAAGCTCCTGCTCGAGAACCCGGAGATACTGCTGCTCGACGAGCCGACGAATTACCTCGATGCCGAGCATATCAGCTGGCTGACGAACTACCTGCAGAATTATGAGAACGCCTTTATCGTGATCTCGCACGATGTGCCGTTCCTCAACGCCGTGACGAATGTGATCTGGCATGTTGACAACCTCAAGCTCACGCGCTACACGGGCAGCTATGAGAAATTCGAGGAGATGGCCGCACTCAAGCGCCGTCAGGAAGAAGCCGCCTACGAACGCCAGCAGGCCGAAATCAAGAAGGAGCAGGACTTCATCCAGCGCAACAAGGCACGTGTCGCGACGCGTGGCATGGCCAACAGCCGCCAGAAGAAGCTCGACAAGATGGAGGTCCTGACGAAGCGCCAGGAGAAGCCGAAACCGCACTTCCATTTCCAGCCGGACCGCACGCCGTCGCGCTTTGTCATCGAGGCCAGACGCCTTGTGCTCGGTTACGATACGCCGCTGACGAAACCAGTCGACATCAAGGTAGAGCGCAATAAGAAAATCGCCATCCGCGGCACGAATGGCCTCGGCAAGTCGACGCTCCTGAAGACCATGCTCGGCCTGATTCCGCCCATCTCGGGCGAGCTCGAACAGGGCGAGTTTGTTTCCGTCGGCTATTTCGAGCAGGAGGAAGCCAAGGGGAACATGAATACGGCGCTGGAGGAGCTCTGGCAGGAATATCCGGGCATGTCGAATTTCGAGGTGCGCGCGGCGCTCGCTTCGTGCGGCCTGACGAATGAGCACATCACGACGAAGATGACGGCGCTCTCTGGCGGTGAGGCCGCCAAGGTCCGCCTGGCCAAGATCATGCAGAAGCCGGTCAATCTGCTCGTGCTCGACGAGCCGACGAATCATCTTGATGTGGAGGCAAAAAAAGAGCTCAAGCGTGCGCTGAAAGAGTACAAGGGTACGCTTTTGCTCGTCTCGCATGAACCGGACTTTTACGAAGACCTCGTGGATGCTGTCTGGAACATCGAGGGCTGGTCGACGAAGATCATCTGACACATGTGTTTGTCCAAAAAAGAAGAAAATATCATAAATATAGGATATGCTGGCAGGATTCTTGAACAAGATGTGTTATAATGCAAATGTAAGAGAAAGATAAAGAACCGTCATGAGAGAATGCGGTTATGAGTCAGCATGTATCGTATCGCAAGATCAGGACACGTGACGGTTGCAGCCGCCATGTGTCTTTTTCATTGTGCACCGATTAGGCATGACAAAACCCCCAGTTCAACTGGGGGTAG
>CABJCJ010000006.1 GCA_902364065.1 Veillonellaceae bacterium SB90 | reverse complement strand
ATGGTATCACCTCAATACCATTTTACCAATAAATTGACTTTTCAGCAAGAGTATTTATAGTATTTTATAACTTAACTTCAACTATTAGTTCCCTCCTCCAAGACCAATAAACGGATAATCACACGAGTTCCCCCTTCTGCCTGAGGCTTGATCGTAACACCACAAGTCGCATCTCCATTAAGTTTAGCACGCAGATGTACGTTATAGAGTCCCACATGCTGATCATCATGACCTTCAAGATATTGTTGAGCTTTGGCAAGATCCATTCCTGCACCATTATCTGCAATCTCAAATTCCATGTATTTTCCTTTCAAGCGGCTCGAAACACAGATTCTTCCTTTTTCTGTCACGCTCCCCAGCCCATGCTTCACGGCATTTTCCAACACAGGTTCCAAAATCAGTTTGGGCAGATACTTGTCTGCCAAATCCGGTTCCAATAAAAATTCGACTTGAATCCGGTCACCAAACCGCTTTTCCTGTATCGTCATATACGACTGTAAAATCTCAAACTCTTCCCGAACCGTGATAAACGCCGACTTCCCCAAAATCTTACGCAGCAACCGTCCCAATGATACCGCTAAAAGTGCCACCGTCTTCGTATCGCCAGCTTTGGCACTCCATTTGATCAGATCCAGTGTATTATAGATGAAATGCGGCTTGACCTGTTCCTGCAGTCCTTTAATCTGTGCAATGCGCAAGGTTTCTTCTTTTTGCTTTGCCTCTCGCAGCAGACGACGGATATGGTAAACCATTTTATTAAAAGTTGCCGCCAGAGCACCAATTTCATCCCTTCTTCGAATCGGGATTCGCACGTCTAAATTATTTTGCCGAACACATTCCATCCCCGTAACTAAATCCCCCATAGGTTTCCATAAGTCACGTGTCAACTTATACGAGAGCAGAATAATAATAACCAATACGACCAAATCAAAAATTGCAATAGTACGTCGCAATGCATAAAAGCCACTTCTATCCGTGATTTCTTTTTGCATCACGCCAATATGGTATTTGGGTTCGTGAAAATAATAAAGCTTTTTATCCGGATTGTCGGGGTCCCTGACAATTCCACTAGTCGAAGAAAAAGATCCGCTGCCGGTAATCCCGGATACCACACCCTCTTTACTGCTTCCCAGAGTATCATAAAAAACATAATGATACTGATCCGTCAGAATAATATCCTGCGAAGAATAGTTATTCAAGATATCCCATATGGCCCGGCGTTCAATATCAATAATGACATAACCGATAATCTGTTGATCTTTGCGTACAGCCCTGCACACGGTCAAAACGACATTCCGAAAATCAGGATCCTGCTTTGGTACCGATATCAGTACGGCATCCTTGGACCGTGCAGCTTTTGCAAATACGCCCCAGCCACTATTCTGAGGCAGTTTATAGCTATGCGGTATGTCCGATGTAGAAAGGGCTACCTGTCCATTCCCAGATAAAACGTATAGCGTAGCCTGCTCATGATTGCCCCGCATCAATAAGAACATCTGCGCATATGCTTCGCGTACATTATCAGAGGATTGTTCCAGGACATGTTCAATAACCACAGATTCAGATAACGTATCTACCAGCTTAACATATCCATCGACAGAGCTTGAAACCTGCTCAGCGACACTATGAATATTTTGATATGCCTCCTGTGCCTCCGTTCTATCAATATTTTGATAAACAATCAGCAAAACACCTGCAGATAGTACCAGAACAGGTAAAAAACCGACGAGAAACATATAGGACAGGAGACGCAGCCGATAACTCATTTTCCATTTATGGAGCATCCTGCTTACCTCCTGTCCCCAATTCCCGCTTACCACTATGGTATCATTTTATCACAGGTAAGCCTTGTTGGTAATATTTAGAATATTTTATAAGGAAATCTTACCTCCTGACAAGCGCTTGCAAAGCCAAAGAGAGCAAATCGTGGCAACTGTAAGGACTGTAGCCAGAGCCGCTGCTGTACCAAAATGAGCCTTGCTCGTAACCTCGTTGAAAATGGCTACCGATATTGTCTGCGTTGCGCCAGTATAGAGAATCATCGAAGAACTCAATTCATTCATCGTCGCAATCCAGCTCAAGATGGCTCCCGATATGACTCCCGGCAGCATCAGCCGCGCCGTAATCTTAAAGAATGTCTTAAACGGCGGCACGCCCAGACTAATGGATGCTTCTTCTACGCTTGATTCAATCTGATACAGTATGCCAATGCTGGAACGCAGCGTAAATGGCATCTTGCGAATCACATACGAGAGGATCATGATGCCAGCCGTTCCGGTCAATAACAAAGGCTTGGAGTTGAAAGCTGAAACGAGCATGATACCAAGTACGGCACCTGGTACAACGTAGGGGAACATGACCAGCATATCAATTAAATTAACGACACGAGAGCTTTTCCGCACAATCAAATAAGCCAACAGCATGGCACAAAAGATCATGATGGAAATCGCGATAATGGAGAACATGAACGAGTTAGAAATTGCCAGAGACATTTTAGAAAAGGCTTCGCGGTAGCTGTCCAAGCCAACACCAGGTAAAAAGACAGGACCGCTTGTCTTGACAAAGGAGGTGGCCACTACCGTGATCTGCGGCAAAACCCCCAAGAAGGCAACCAGGTAGACGCCTGCCGTAACGACCATACGAGAAATCGGTGGCAGAGATTTTACTTTAGGCGGCCGCAGGTTGCTCATGGTATAATTGCGCCCTGCAATTGCCTTTTTTTGCAGCAGCAGCACCAGCATCGCAAAAGCAATCACCACGACGCTCAATACGTTGGCAAAAGCCGTATTTCCACCCAGTTCACTCATGTATTCATCGTAAATACATACCGGCAATACGCGAAACCCTTCACCAATCAAAGCAGGAGTACCAAAATCTGCCAAAGAAGTCATGAACACCATCAAAGCAGCGGATAAAATCGTCGGCATAATCAAGGGAAATGTTATCGTACGCAATTTCTTCCAGCCTCCAACGCCGAGGCTTTCCGCTGCTTCCTCCAAAGAAGCATCCATGCTTCTCAGGGCTCCTGACACATAAAGATACACATAGGGAAATAGTTTTAACGTGAAAACCAATAAGATGCCCACAAATCCATAGATGGACGGCATGGAAAAACCAAAGTGCGACTGCATGAATTTCGTTATGAAGCCGGCTCGACCCAGGAGTACGACCCAGGAGTAGGCGCCAATAAAAGGTGGCGACATCATGGCCAGGATACAAAGATTATCAATCAAGGGTTTTCCCGTAATGTGATAGCGCGACGTGAAATACGCCATAGGAATGCCGATTATACAGGCCAGTACCGTTGCACTCAACGATACAATGAAGCTGTTGAACAAAGTCTGAAGATAGTAGTCGCTATGGAAAAATGTTACATAGTTGGCAAAAGAGATCTCGCCTGTTTCTGTAACAACAGAATGAATCACCAGGACCGAAAATGGATAGATGATGAACAGCAGGATCAGGCACAAAGAAGCAACGGTAATAATGGTCCAACAGTTGAAACGATCGTAAAGAGACATCGTATGCCAATTTTTCATGACAACAGCACCTCCCCGCTCGCATCATAGATATTCATATGTTGGGCAGACAAACGTAAGCCCACTTTATCGCCAGCATGATAGACCTCATCCGAATGGATGTTATAGGCATTGACTTTGACGTGTGTTCCATCCGCAATCGCAATCTCATATTCGTACCGTGTGCCGAGGAAAACCGCGCGTACAATCTCCCCTGGAATACCTTCACCATGTCCGCGTAACAGGACAATCTGTTCCGGACGTACAGAAATCTGTACATCGCCTTCGTATGGCGTTTTTGGCGAAAAATCATACATAGCCTGATCCAGGATTGCCAACTGTCCTTCCTTCACCGTACCATGAATAAAATTCGATGTACCGATGAAATTGGCAACAAAAGTATTGGCAGGATGTTTATAAATATCTTCCGGATTGCCAACCTGCATGATCGTGCCACTGTTGATTACCGCAATACGGTCGGAAATAGCCAGTGCTTCTTCCTGGTCATGCGTGACATAAATCGTCGTGATGCCCAGAGTCTGCTGGATATTCCGTATCACAGAACGCATCTCCAAGCGTAATTTTGCGTCCAAGTTAGAAAGAGGCTCATCCATCAGCATGACATCCGGTTCAATCACGATAGCACGTGCCAAAGCCACGCGCTGCTGCTGGCCGCCGGATAACTGCGATGGCATGCGGTCTGCCAGGTTTTCGATCTTCATCATGGCCAAACCTGCCCGCACCTTTTTGTCTAATTCTTCGCCTTTAAAATTGCGCGCCTTCAAACCATACGCAATATTGTCAGCTACACTCATATGAGGAAATACGGCATAATTCTGAAAGACCATGCCAATATTGCGGAGATAGGAGGGAACATCATTGATGACGCGATCATCAAACGATATGGTGCCGCCGTCAATCGGATTAAAGCCGGCAATCATGCGCAAAAGCGTTGTCTTACCACAGCCGGACGGCCCCAGCAGCGTGAAGAATTCTCCATTCTTTATAGAGAGCGTTATATGGTTAACGGCTAAAAAATCGCCGTATTCCTTGACTACATCTTGAATATGTACAGCAAAACTCATTGGATTTTCCCCCTTTTTCATGATTTAAAAAGGAGGGTGGTCATCCACCCTCCTCCACCTGTTTACTTTTACTGTGTTACAGCTTTGCGCCAGAGGCCTAAGAACGTATCTTTGTATTCAACAGCATGCTTCGTATCAAATGGCACATAATTGATTTCCGAAATCGGCTTCAAATCCGATGGGGCTGGAATATCGGTACGCGTCGAACGACGCTGATACTGAGCAAAACGTTCATGAACTTTTTTACTCATAGCAAAATCGATGAATTTCTTTGCATTCTCCATGTGTTTTGCACCTTTGATGATGCCAATGCCGCCCGTGCTGATTGCCGTTCCTTCTGATGGATAGACAATCTTCATATGCGATCCATTGACGATATATTTCATAACCGCTTCTTCAAATGTCGCGGTCAACGCATACTCGCCATCCGAAAGGGATTTAATTTGTGCAGCCGAGCCACTTGCGATCTTGCCATCCAGATTTTTAACCAGTTGATTGACAATAGCCGGATCACCGCCCAGTTTATCCATCATGGTTAAGAGGACCGCATACGTGGAGCTTGATTTTGCCGGATCAGCAATGGCAATTTTGCCTTTCCATTTTGGATCCAGTAAATCCTTCCAGCCCGTCGGTGCTTCTCCCGGATTGACTAAATCTGTATTGTACGCTATGACATAGGGATCCATGGTAATGTTGTAGAACGAATTGTCTGCAACAACAAACTGCGGATTGATATTTGCCTTCTCGGGGGATTCATATGGTTCCAGATACGGCGAAAGCGCCAGATAAGAATCACCAGAGCCGCCCCACATGACATCGCCGAGCGGATTGTCTTTCTCCGCTTTCACACGTGCCATCAATTCACCAGAGCCACCTGAAACAAGCTGTACCTCGATACCGGTTTCTTCCTGGAATTCCTTGACAATCGGTGCTGTCCAATCATCCGTATTGCAGTTGTAGACGACCAGCACGTTTCCATCGTCCTTGGCGTTTGAACTGCTGGAAGAATTGCTTTCGCCACCACACCCTGTCAAAAGCATGCTGCCCGCCAGAGTCGCCGCGGTCAAGAACATGGTTATTTTCCCGAATTTCATATTTTCTCCTCCTTTGTCTTTTGATTTGTTACTTTAATTTTATGATTTTTCTCAATTCAAAACAATGCGTTGATTCTGGACTTTGGTAGGGCAATTCTGCAAAAAAATTGACCATCTGACGAGTTGACGTCAAATGGTCGTTTTGCTGATTCTCACGAAAGAGTTATACCATCATAGATGGAAGTTGAAGGTCTTGGCCCAATAGCTCTTGACGGGTTCGTCGTAGTCGTTGCGGGCCGGTGTGTAGCGGTAAGTCATGATGGCCGACGTGGCGGCGGCATCGAGCTCCGGCGTGCCGGAGGAAACCGTGATTTCGGGGTTGCTGACGCTGCCGTCTTCATTGATGACGTACTTGACCGTCACGCTGCCCGAGACGTTGCGGGCACGCAGGCTTTCCGGATACGACGGCGCCGAGCCGCCGAGCTCCTGCGCACGCATCTTGACGTGCTTGGCTTTGCCCGGGTCATGCGGTGCGGGGCCCTGCTGGCCGCTGCAGCCATGGCCGTCCGGCTTGCCCTGCGCATCCCCATGGGGATTCTTGCCCGCAGCCTTGGCATCGCCGGCGGGTTTATCCGCATGCTTCTCCTTGTCCGGCTTTTTTTCATCCGGCTTTTCCTTCTGATCCTGTTCCACCGCCGGCGCCGGGACATCGGGATTGACGACGATGGGATCCACAGCCGGCGTTTCCGCGGGCTCAGATGCCGCATCGTCAGCCGCTGCTTCCTCGGCGGACGAGTCATCTTCATCCGTCATGTTCTCGTAGATCTCGACATCGACGGGACGGCTCTCGCTCGAAACGGCCTGGAAAAGGCCGGTGGCGGCGACCAACAGCAGAAGGATGACATGAACGCCCACGGAGGAACACCAGCCGATCAGCCGGTCTTTATCTTCTGTGGTCTTCATGATTTTCCTCCCACCGAATCGGCAGCCAGGCCGAAGCGGCTGATACCAGCTGCGCGGAAATGATCCAGAAGCTCGACAACCTTGCCGTAATCGATGCCTTCATCGGCGCGCACGACAATCGCGAAATGCGAGTTCTGGCGGTTCTCTTCCTTGGCACTCTTGATGAGCGCCGCTTCTTCAATGGGCTTATCCTCAAGGTACAACGTTCCATCCTTCTTCATTGTGACGAGGTACGTCACGTTCATCTGGGTCTGGGCGTGCTGTGCCTGCGGCATGTTGACATCAACCGTCTTGAGGTTGACCATGTAGAGCGTGCTGATCATGAAAAATACGAGCAGGAAGAACATGATATCGATCATCGGGATGATCATGACTTCCGGCTTGGCAAAGCTCCGTCTGTCTCTGAGTCGCATCAGGCCGCCTCCTCACTTGCCCCGGCCGTCGCTTCGACCAGCGAGAAGCACTGCTCCATATCCGTGACGATGTTCTCGACGCGCTGCGTGAAGTAAGCGTGAACAGCCAGCGAGAAAATCGCAACACAGAGGCCCATGGCCGTAGCGATCAGGGCCTCGCCGACGCCGCCCGTGATGGCCGTGGCCTGACCGGACTCCAGATTGAAGACCGAGAACGAGGTAATCATGCCGCTGATCGTGCCGAGCAGGCCCAAAAGCGGTGCCATCGTGACGATGACGCTAAGGTAGTACAGGCGGTTGCGGAGCTTTGCGAGAGCGATGCCGGACTGGATTTCCATGTAGGCGGCAGGGTTCACGGCTGCTTCCGGCTTCTTTGTGATGACGGTGAAGAGGATGTCCGCCAGGGCTCCGCGGGAATCATCGGCCAGCTTGCGCGCCTTCTGCCAGTTGCCGTTGGAAAGTGCCAGATAGAAGTCACGGGCAAAGCCGCGGCCGGAATCCATGCGGCGGAAATACAGTGCACGCTCCACGCCGATCGAGACGACGAAAATCGAGCAGAGCAGAAGGATGTACATGACGATGCCGCCCTTCTGGAAAAATTCAAAACCGGTTGCGAGAAGTTCCATAATGTTTTTTCCTCCTGTGTTCACGTATATTCACGAATAGAGATATGCTTGTCATCGGTCTGCTGCGGCCCCATGCCCCAGCCAGTTCACGAGGTCCTCGATGGCCAGTTCCTTGGCGATGAGGCCATGCGCATTCCAGACGACGGAATTGACTTCGAGCAGATGGCCCTTGCGCACGGCGGGCAGTGTCTGCCAGAGCGGGTCCTCACGCAAAGCAGCATAGCGCTTCGCGGCAGCCTCCTGATTGCCCGCCGCACCCGCGCCGTACCCGCTGGAAAGCACGAGATAATCGGCGTCGAGGTCCGGCAGGGACTCCATGGAAAGCACCATGTTGTTCTTGTTTGCATCGAGCGCCACGACCATGTCCGGCGGGCGCAGATTCAACAGCTCGTACATGAAGCGGTTGGTTGCATTGGCCGAGTAGGGATAAAGACGGATTTCCTTCTGCAGGACGCGCAGCAGTGCCACCGTCTGATTGCCGATTTGCTGCTTGATGGCCAGACGGGCCTGCCTGACCGTGGCATAGTACGAGAGCAGGCGGCTCTCGCCGAGCTCCGGCCGGCCCACGGCTTCTGCCATGGCCAGCTCCGTCACTTCCTCATCCTGCAGGTCAAGCGGCGCCACCGGCGCAATTTTCGAGAGTGCCAGATACGTATTCTTGTCATAGCTGTCACGAAGCAGGATGAGGTCCGGATGGACGTCCTGGACCTCTTCAAGGTTGACCGTGCGCGTATCCGGGTTGATATGGATATTCGCAAGGTCCATATCCTTCATGAAGGGATAGAGATACGACGTAGATACGACATGCGCGGCGACGATGGGCAGATGCATGGAAACGGCTGTATCCTCCAGCCCTACCACGGCAATGCGCTGCGGGTGATCCGGCAGCATGGTCTGCCCGTATTTATGCATCAGGATCTTATGGCCGTCCTCCTCCGTGAATTTCTTGCGCGCTTTTTTCTGTATGGATTGGAAACGGGCCGTAAGTTCCGCGTCAATCGCTTCGGGCGTATCCTCGCGCGGCACGGCAGGGTCAAAGAGCGCCGTGCTTTTCTTGGGTGCTGCCTGTTGTGCGCCGCAGCCTGCCAGGCAAACGGCGGACAACAGCACAAAAAGCACGAGAAGAATGGCGTACGGCCGCTTACGCATGCTGTGGCTCCTTTCTCTCCCGCTGCACGTAGGGAATGCAATACGGGCTGCCGGAGCGCGGATCGCGCAGGATTTCCGCATCGATGCCAAAGACCGTGCGCAGCATATCCTGCGTGAAGATTTCCGCCGGCGCTCCTTCGTAAAGCAGCTGCCCCTTCTTCATCGCCAGCAGATGGTCGGCAAAGCGGGCAGCCTCGTTGAGTTCGTGAATGACCATGACGATGGTCTTGCCGTACGCCTGGTTGAGGTGGCGCACGAGCGTCAGCACGTCGAGCTGATGTGCCACATCGAGGAAACTCGTCGGTTCGTCAAGGAACAGGATTTCCGTATCCTGCGCAATGGTCATGGCGATCCAGGCACGCTGACGCTGGCCGCCCGACAGGGCTTCCACGGGACGGTCGGCAAATTCCATCATGTCGGTTTCCGCAAGTGCCCACTCCACCATCTCGCGGTCCTTCTTCGTCGTGCGGGCAAAAAAGCGCGGGCGGTACGGTGCCCGTCCATAATTGACGAGCTCGCGTACCGTTAGCCCGGAAGGGGCCGTCGGGTTCTGCGGCAGGATGGCGAGTTTCCGCGCGAGCGTGCGGCTGTCTTCATCGTGAATGGGCCTGCCATCCAGGAGGACCTCGCCGCCCAGTGCCGGCTGGATGCGGCAGATCGTCTTGAGAAGAGTCGATTTGCCGCAGCCGTTGGCACCGATCAGTGCTGTCACGCGGTGAGCCTGGATCTTGAGATTCATCCGTTCAATGATGACGGCATTCTCATAACCGGCCCTGAGATTATGGGCTTCAAGCTCCATGTATCTGTAACCTTCCTTTCTGAGGCTGTCTGAGCGTTTGCGGCTGCATCAGCCTCTGCTGCGCGCCAAGATATAGAGGAAATACGGCGCGCCGATCAGCGAAACGATGAGGCCCACGAGCATCTCGTCCGGTGCGATCACGACGCGCGCGACGCCATCGGACAGGACGAGCAGGATGCCGCCCAAAAGTGCCGTCACCGGCAGGAAGCGCCGATGCATGACACCCACAAGGCGACGGGCGATATGCGGGCAGATGAGCCCGATGAAGCCGATGCTGCCGGCTACAGCCACACAGGCGGCAGCGAGCACCACGGCCGCCATCAGGTAGAGAAAACGCGCCCGGTTGATGGGAATACCGAGGCCGATGACCGTTTCTTCCTTGAGCGACAGGATGTCGAGCGTCTCATGGCTGGCAAAGAAGAATGCGAGGAAAAGGCAGACAATCACCAGGAGCACCGTGACCTGACTCCAGCTGTTGCCGAAGATGCTGCCGATCAGCCACGTATTGACCTGATGGAATTTCGTCAAATCCAGGCCGACGAGGCAGAGGATCTGCAGGGCGTGGAGCCCGGCGGTCACGGCAATGCCGTTGAGCACCAGCGTGTACGTCGAGGTCATATGCCCGCTGCGGTACGTCAGGCGGTAAATGGTCAGTGCCGCCAGCGCGCCGCCGATTACCGCGGCCAGCGGCTGCTCCCAGATTTCAAGGCCCTTGGCTGCATCCGTCATGTAGATGAGCAGCATGACCATGAGCCCGGCGCCGGCATTGACGCCCAAAAGGCTCGGGCTCGCGAGCTCATTCTTGGAGACGGTCTGGAAGATGGCGCCGGAAATGGCCAGCCCCATGCCGATGAGCACGGCCAGCAGGGAGCGCACCATGCGGAAATCGTAAACCGTCAGCATCTCCTGCGGCGTGCCTCCAAAAATCAGGATGGAAGCCAGCTGTTCCTTTGACAGATAGTGATACCCCAAAGAAAGATGCCAGAAGAACAGTACCGCCAGGAATAGGACCAGCACGGTGAGCAGTGCGGGATAACGCAGGGTGGATTTCATCCGCGGCGCACCTCCTTCCGGTTGGCCAGGTACAGGAAAAACGGCACGCCGACGACAGCTGTCACGGCACCGGGCGGCGTCTCAAACGGAGGCGCCACCATGCGTGCCAGGATATCGGCAATCATGACGAGATTGGCGCCGAGCACAGCTGAAAACGGAATGACCAGACGGTAATCGATGCCCACCAGCCGCCGCACGATATGTGGGACGACGAGGCCGACAAAACCGACGGGACCGGCCACCGCTACGGCGGAACCGGCCAGCAGCAGCACGGAAAGTCCCGCGAGCACGCGGATGCGCGGGATCCTGCCGCCGAGGCCGATGGCCATTTCCTCACCGAAGGACAAAAGCGTGATGGAGCGCGAGATCGAGAGCGCCGTCAAAAGACCAACAGCGGTCCAGGGCAGGACGGAAAGGATTGCCGGCAGCTTGATGCCGGAGATACCGCCTGCTGTCCAATAACTGAGTTCCTGCGCCACATCGAAGTAGACGACGAGCACTTGCGTGACCGCGAGAAAGACGGCGCTGACGGCCGTACCAGACAGGGCGATGAAGACAGGCGATACCTTGCCCTGGCGAGCGGAGGCCAGAAGCAGGATGAGGGCCGTCGCCAGCGCCGCACCGGCAAACGCGCAGAGGATTGTGGCCTGGAACGATGCCAGCGGCCAGGCGATCATCGCCACGGCCAGCCCGAAGCTCGCCCCCGCATTGATGCCCAGGACGGACGGGCTTGCCAGCGGATTGTTGGTGACGCCCTGCATCAGGGCGCCTGCCACCGCAAAGCTCACACCGCAGACGATGGCTGCCAGCAGGCGCGGAAAGCGCAGCGTGCGCACGATGAGCCCCTGCACATCCGAGGGATCGGCCGCCGTAAAAGCATACAGAATATCCCGCAGCGGGATATCCTGTATGCCGATCGTCAGGAAAAAGAGAGAAAGTCCGAGGAAGAGAACAACCGAACAGACCGCAAAGAGTGCACAATATCTCGTTGAAATCAGTCTCGCTTGCAAGATATACCCCTTCCCATTCAGAAATCGGCACTCAGCGACAGCATGAACGTCCTCGACTTGCCGAGGAAGACGCCGTCATTGATGAGTGCACGCCAGTAATTGCGGTTCGTGATGTTGTAGACATCACCGCGCAGCGTCATGGGGATGTGGCCGGCCTTGAATTTGTAGCGGGCACCCATGTCCCAGGTAGCCCATGGCGAAACGCGGAAGCTGTTGCTCTCGTTCGTATAGGCATCGCTGTTGTACGTGAGATTCGTCGTGAGCGTCAGACCCGGCACTGACGGGATGTCCTGCTCGAGACCGAATACGGCATTCCAGCGCGAGGTTGCGGCCACGCGGTTGCCGTCGTACTGGCCGTCCTGCGTATTGCGGTATTTCGCATCGAGGAACATGATGCCACCCATGATGCGCGTGCCCTGATGCGGCTCACCGTAGACATTCCACTCAATGCCGCGATGACGGATCTCGCCGCTCGGGGAGTAATAACCGGCACCGTCACTGATCAGCGTCGGCGACTGGATATCGAAACCGGCGAGTGTCGTTGCCCATTTGCCGAAGTCGTATTTGACGCCGACCTCATACTGCTTCGTCTTGAACGGTGCAAAGGCTTCGCCGTAGTTCTTGGCCGTCGTATCCGAGACGACGGAATCACCGGCATCGAGGCCCTGCATGTAGTTGGCATAGAGCGAGACATTCTTGCGCGGCTTGTAGACGGCGGCAAAGGCCGGCGTAAAGACGGATTCATCGTAATGCGTTTTGACGGCACCGGTCTTCGTATTGTACGTATCGACCTTGACATTCTGCTCGCGGGCACCCATGATGAGCTGCCATTTCTCGTTCGGCGATGAGATGATATCGGAGATGGCCATGCCCGTGAAGGTATTCTCATCATTTTTCGGCTCAGACCAGGAATACGGGTTTTCCGGCGTCTGGAAATCAATGTTCCAGAGGTTCGTCTTGAGTGACGACCCCACCTTGCGGTTATTCATGTAGCGGGTGTAGTGGATGCGGTTGGCCGAGAGCGTCAGCTCATGCTTCCAGTCACCCGTAAAGACTTTGCCGCGCACGCCGACTTCGCCGGAATCCGCTTTGTTGGCCTGATTGTTGTAATTGTACTGCATCGTAGCATTGCCCAGGGCATCCGACAGCTTGAAATTGTTGTAGAAGTACTCCATCTTCGTATTGCGCAGGCCATACGAGAAATACGCCGTCCAATCCTTGTTCAGGTCGTATTCACTGTGGATCATGCCGTAATTTTCATGGATGGAGCGATAGCCGCCATCCGCGCCGAATTTCGTATCGCGCGGCACGCGGAACATGTTGTTCATCGTCTTGAGGGCACCGGCACCGATCGTCAGCTGATACTGCTGATCGGAAACCTTGTTGTAGACCGAGCCGAAATCGAAGCTCGTGCGCCAGCGGTCCGTCTTGTAATCGGTGCCAATCGTGATGGATGAAGTGCGATTGTGCTCGTCGAGGGAAGATTCACCATTGCGGTTGAGGATGTTGATGCGCAGGCCAGCCTTGCCATCGTCCGTGCGGCGGCCGATATCGAGGTGCTGCGTAAAGATCGTGCCGTCGCCGAATGAGAGAGTCAGGCGCGTCAGCGGTTCCTGATCTGCTCGCTTCGTGACGTAGTTGACCGTGCCGCCCAGCGAGCCGTTCGGTGCGATACCGGCCAGAAGGACACTCGGTCCCTTGAGCACATCGACGCGCTCGACGCCTTCGATGCCGCCGTAGAAGCGCGGCGCCACACCGTAAAGACCATTGAGCTGGACATCCTGCTGCTGCGCCTTGAAGCCGCGGATATTCCAGGCGCTCGAAACGCCCGACAGCGTCTGATTGCTGATGGATGGATCATTGGCGATGAGGTCTGCCACCTGCGTGACTTGTTTGTTCTCAATGGTCTGCTCCGTATACCCCGTGATGCTGAACGGCGCATCAAGTGCCGGCTTATCCCCCAGGATGCCAAGGTCAACATTCTTGGCCACCTGACCGCCTGCATAGGCATTCTCAGTCGGCTGCTCCGGTTCTGCTACCGGTTCCACACAAGGTGCTTCGGGAGCTGCCTTCTCTTCCACCGCTGGCGCCGGTTCGGCATCCTTGGCGGCATAGATATCAACCGCACCAGAATCATAGACTGCTTCATCGGCCGCTAAAGCAGAATGCATCGAAAACGGTGCAAACAGACAGCCGCCTACTACGGCCAACGCGATTTGACGTTGGATGAATCTCTTTTTCATAATGTGTCTTTCCCTCTCTTTTTCACAATTGATACTCATTACCATCCATTTTCTTTTCTACCATATTATCAAAACAGAAACTCATTATCAACTGTCAAAGCAAAATATAATGCAAATTTTATGTTATAATCATCTTCTTAATTATAATTAATATTTATGTATTCATATGAAATACCACATCAGTGCCATCATTCTCTCTTATATATTGACGTATGTAAATGTATTATCTATAATGAAAACAAGAGATCGATGAAGGAAAGGAAGATACAACATGATATCATCCGCACAACGCGTAAAGGTATTCAAAGCCCTGGGCGATACCAACCGTCTGCATATCCTGCAGCTGTTGCAGCAGGGGGAGCAATGTGCCTGTGTCCTGCTTGAGAATCTCAATCTCTCCCAGCCCACGCTCTCCCATCACATGAAGATTCTCTGTGATGCCAGTCTGGTCCGGAGCCGCAAGGACGGCAAATGGGTCTATTATACGCTGCAGGCCGATACCATAAAGGAAATTTCCAGCTGGCTCTCAGAGCTGCAGCACGTATCGGCAACTGTCCCCGGAAAAAACTGCCGCTGCCAGGACTGAGCTCCTGGTTTTATCCCTTTTTAATTCATATATTTCAATCTGTCTATTTATAAGGAGTCTTTTGCCATGCGTTCGCAAAACAGCAGTCCCATCAATTTCTTCCAGCGGTACCTGACAGTCTGGGTACTGCTCTGCATGCTTGCCGGTGTCGCCATCGGCCATTTCCTGCCGGCCATTCCCGCCGCCCTCGGGAAGATGGAGATTGACGGCATTTCCATCCCCATCGCCATCCTGATCTGGCTGATGATCTACCCCATGATGATCAAGGTCGATTTTGAGAGCATCCGTGCGGTCGGCCGGGCACCGAAGGGGCTCTTCGTCACCTGGATTGCCAACTGGCTCATCAAGCCATTCACGATGTATGCACTCGCGTATGCGTTCTTCTTCGTCCTGTTCCGTCCGCTCCTGCCCGCAGATCTTGCGACCTCCTATCTGGCAGGAGCCGTCCTTTTGGGAGCCGCGCCCTGCACGGCCATGGTCTTTGTCTGGAGCACGCTGACACGCGGCAATCCGGCCTATACGGTTGTCCAGGTCGCCACGAATGACCTCATCATTCTCGTGGCCTTCGTGCCCATCGTCAAATTCCTGCTGGGCGTCTCACATGTCAGCGTCCCGTACGATGTGCTCTTCCTGAGTATCTTCCTGTTCGTCGTCATTCCGCTCGCCGCAGGCGTTGCCACGCGCCTCTTCGTCGTGCGGAAAAAAGGCCTTGCTTATTTCGAACAGGAATTCGTTCATTCCTTTGACGGCATCACGACGGCAGGCCTCCTGCTCACACTCGTCATCATCTTCAGCTCACAAGCCCAAATCATTCTTGAGAATCCGCTGCACATCCTGCTGATTGCCGTGCCACTGATCCTGCAGACGTTCCTGATTTTCGGCCTGACCTACGGCGCCTGCTGTCTGCTGCGCCTGCCCTTTTCCATCGCGGCACCGGCCGGGTTCATCGGTGCGTCGAATTTCTTTGAGCTGGCCGTGGCCGTAGCGATTGCCCTGTTCGGTGTGACAAGTCCCGCTGCACTCGCGACAACCGTCGGCGTGCTCACGGAAGTTCCCGTCATGCTGACGCTCGTGCGACTGGCCAACCTTACCCGGGACCATTTTCCAAGGCCATGAGTAAGGACACGGCATGTTCCCTGCCTCTCCCGCTCCTCCTCTTATGTACAAAAGAGCGGGGACCGCAAGATCTGCGGTCCCCGCTCTTTTTATCGTTAGAGAGAGTTATGAGGGAAAGCTAAAGTAATGGTATTCAAGCCGGCATCAGCCATTGATGGCAATCGTATGGCCTGCGGCGGATTCTTCCGTCTTTTTCGGCATGTGGACACAGAGGACGCCATCCTTGTAATCGGCCTGGCATTTCGTCTCATCGATGTTGTCGATGTAGAAGGAGCGGCTCATGGAACTCGTGCGGCGTTCACGGCGCACATAATTGCCTTTCTCGTCCTTTTTATCTTCATTCTCATCCTGCTTCGTCGCAATGGTGAGGTAGTTGTCTTTATAACTCAAGGAGATGTTCTCTTTCTTGAGGCCCGGCAGCTCAGCCATGAGATCGTAGCTGTCGCCGTTATCCTTGACATCGACCTTGAAATCCGGTGCCTTGAAGTTCGTCAGGAACGGTTCGTCAAAGACATCAAACAGGCGGTCGAAATCATTTTCTTCTCTTGCCAGATCTTTACCGGATACAAATGGAACTAAACCAAACATAATCAAAATCCCCTTTCTGCAAGCTTGCCTGAGCGGCACACCCGAAGCGGTGCTCGCTGCCCGGGAACTTTTTGGAAACATTTTCATCGTGGAGTTCCGGGTTCCTTGCGGTTCCCTTTCCTCTTTACAATTCTTATTATAGCTCAAATGGTCAAAATGTCAATAGGTCAAAATAACAATTCATCAAAAAAAATAGAGGTGCCGCGGCAGCAGGTATTTTGCCTGTTGCCGCAGCACCTCTATGCAATAGAATGCTGCAAGTGATGTTCAGCTTTGCTGGCAGAATTCCAGCTGGCGGCTGCAGAACGTGACAATCTGCAGCCCCAGCGTGTCCACAAGCTCTTCCGCCGTGTGGAAATGGCAGGCGACGGCATCGGCCGTATGGGCATCGGAACCCACCGTCACATAGCGGCCGCCGAGTTCCCGGTAGCGCTGGTAGACGGGCACGAGTTCCTTGAGTGCGCGGCGGCTGCCGAGGCGGCGCGTGTTGAGCTCGAGCACCGTTCCCGTCTCGATGACAGCGCGCAGCACGTCATCGATGTCCTCGCGGAAATCTCCATACGAGATTTCCGGATTATCGTACGGCGCATAGCGCGCGATGTAGTCGATATGCGCGAGCACGTCGACAAAGTCGTGACGGCGAAGATTTTCTGCCATCTGTTCATAATAGCGATGGTAGACCTCCGCCTTCTGACGGCCCGCATAGAATTCCGGGTAGTAGATATCGTCGCCGTCGACGAGATGGATGGCGCCGATGACGAGATCGAACGGCACCTCTTTGGCAAAGGCTGCGCTGCGCTCTCGCGTCTGCTCCCACATGCCGATCTCCACGCCAAGGCGGACGCCCTCGCCCCGCAGCGGCTCATATGCCTGCCAGTAGGCATGCGGATCAAAGGTAAAGTCAAGCTCCCCCGGATAGTCGAGGTCGAGATGCTCCGTGAAGACGATGCCGACGCCGCGCTCCTGCGCGTTCTTCAGAGCATCCTGCGCCCGCATCTCAGAGTCAGCTGAGAAGGCCGTATGGCTGTGACTGTCGAAGATCATGAGCCACCTCAGCCTTTCTGCTCAGCTTCGTAAGCGGCCTGCAGGGCCTTGGCCAGCTGGTCGGGGCAGGATGTCGGACGCGCGCCACAGGTATTGCCCTTGAAGCGTCCGATGACAAAATCGATATCGAGGCCCTCGACGAGCTTCGAGATGCCCTTGAGGTTGCCGTTGCAGCCGCCCTCAAAGGAGACGTGCCTGATGGTCTTGCCATCGAGCTCGACCTGGATGCGGCGGGAGCACGTGCCCTTTGTCTGATACGTGTAAATCATGTGTATCGCTGCCTTTCTTTCCATCAGAGAATATCAGGGATGCGACGGGAATCAGTGCTGATCCTCATCATTGGCGATTGCTGGGACACGGGCCAGGATATAGGCCATGCAGATGCTCAGGCAGATGAGAGCCGTCACAAGGCCAAGCCAGCCGTTTGCCGTAAAGCCGTCCACGAGGTAGCCGAGGAAACAGCAGGATGCCACCACTGCGACATAAGGAATCTGCGTGCTGACGTGGTCGATATGGTGGCACTGTGCACCCGCAGAAGCCAGGATGGTCGTATCGGAAATCGGCGAAGCATGGTCGCCGCCGACAGCGCCCGAAAGGATGGCGGCAACGCAGACGACGAGCATGTTGGGGTCATTCGTGCCGAGCACGGCGATGGCAATCGGGATGAGGATGCCAAACGTCCCCCACGAGGTTCCCGTCGCGAAGGCCAGGCCGATGGCCACGAGGAAGAAAATCGGCGGCAGGAACAGGATGATCGAGGCATGCGCGCTGACGACGGCGCCGACAAAGCCGCCGAGGTCGAGGTATTCCTTGCTGCAGATGCCCGAAAGCGTCCAGGCCAGGCAGAGGATGAAGATGGCCGGCGTCATGGCCTTGAAGCCCCAGCCGAAGCTGTCACAGAACGCATTGAACGTGACGATGCGGCGCGGCAGATACAAAAAGCCCGTGAAGACGAAGGCGATGAAGGAGCCGAGCACAAGGGATTTCGAGGAATCGCAGTTCGCAAAGGCCTCTGCGACGCTCTTGCCCTCATAGATGCCGCCCGTGTAGAGCATGCCGAAGATGCAGGCGGCAATGAGGACGAGCAATGGCAGCAGCAGATCGATCATCTTGCCATGCCCCTGATCCTCATGCTTGATCTGGGATTCATCGGTATCCTGATATTCCTTCGGAATCTCAAAATGCTTCTTGTTGGCGAGGATACTCTTGCCCATGGCTGCGAAATCGCGCCCCGTCCAGATGATGAAGACCATGAAGAGGATCGTGAGCCAGGCATAGAGATTGAAGGGAATCGTGTGCAGGAAGAGCGCGAAGCCGTCGATGGTCGTATCTTCCGGCAGGGAGGAGCCGACGGCGGCTGCCCAGCTCGAGACGGGAGCGATGATGCAGACCGGTGCGGCCGTCGCATCGATGATGTACGCGAGCTTCGTGCGCGCAATCTTGAACTTGTCGGTGACCGGGCGCATGACGGTGCCAACCGTCAGGCAGTTGAAGTAGTCATCGATGAAGATGACGACGCCGAGCAGCGCCGTCAGGAGCAGCGCGCTGCGCGGGCCGTGGATGGTCCTGACGGCCCAGTCACCATACGCCCTGGTTGCGCCCGAGCGCGTGATGGCGGCCACGAGGATGCCGAGGATGACGAGGAAAACGAGGATGTTGACGTTGCTGCCGACTTTATCGGCCATGACCTCAAACATCGTGAGGATTGCTGTGAGGACGTTGCCGCCCGTGAAGAGCAGTGCTCCCGAGAAAATGCCGATGATCAGAGACATGTAGACCTCTTTGGTCCACAGTGCCAAGACGATCGTGATGATTGGCGGGAGGATTGACCAGGCTGTTGCTGCCATTATCATACCTACTTTCTTTGCTTATTCCTAGTGTTACAAAGGTATTCTATAACAAAAGCGTCATACTAGCAAATGTTTTATGCATTTTTCTGCGCGGCAAAGGCATCGGCCAGCTGGCCAAACTCCGCGAGCGTGAGCGTCTCGCCGCGGCGAATCGGGTCAATGCCGGCAGATTCAAGGGCGTCGCGGACCTGCTCCTTCGGGAAGCCGGCGCCGCGCAGGGCATTGGCCAGCGTCTTGCGGCGCTGTCCGAAGGCGGCCTTGACGACGCGGAAGAAGAGCTTTTCATCCTGGACATCTACGGCCGGCTTCCGGCGGACGCGGCACGAGACAACGACGCTCATGACCTCCGGCGCGGGGATGAACGAGCGCGGCGGCACATCGAGCACGATTTCCGGTTCCGTGTAATACTGGACGGCAACCGAGAGTGCCCCATAGATGCGTGAACCCGGTTTGGCGGTCATGCGCTCCGCCACTTCCTTCTGGACCATCGTGACCATGTGCGTGATGGGCAGGCGGCGTTCGAGCAGCGTCATGAGGATCGGCGTCGTGATGTAATACGGCAGGTTGGCCGCGACCTTGAACGGTCCTTCGCCCATGATCTCGGGGATATTGACCTTGAGGATATCGCCCGGCACGATCGTGACGTTGTCGTAGGCCTTGAGCGTTTCCTTGAGCACGGCGGGCAGCTTCTTGTCAAGCTCGACGGCCGTGACCTCGGCCCCGGCCTCCGCAAGGCCCTGCGTCAGCGTGCCGATGCCCGGTCCGATCTCCAGCACCCGGTCGCCCGGCTTGATTTCGGCAGCATCGACGATACCCTGTACAATGCGGGCATCGATGAGGAAGTTCTGGCCGAGCTTCTTGCTCATGCGCAGACCAAAGGCCTTGAGGATGTGCGTCGTTACCTCACGGCTCGCGATCTTGGGCTGCAATACCTTCTCGTCTTCTGCGTTCATCAGATTCCCTCCTGCTTTCCTGCGTGTTCTTCGTCTTCCTGTGCCATCTCGGCGATGGCGCGGTCAAATTCCTCGCGGCTCACGCCGTAATGATTGAGGCGCGTCAGGAACGTCTTGGCATTGGCAAAGCCGAGGCCGAGTTTCTCGCCAAGGCGCGCCCGGCGCGAAGAAGCCTCTGGTGCACCCGAAAGGCCGTGAATGATGAGATCGGCACCTGAGAAGATCTGCTTCGGCTCCCAGTCGAGCGTGCGAACTTTCGCGAGTGCCTTGCGGATGGCCTCCGGCTTCGCCTGCTCGATGCCGATATCGTCATGAGCCGTCGCTTCCTCGACCGGCACGAACGCGTGCTTGGCCTCGGGGAAACGTTTCGACAGGAATTTGCGGATGCGTTCCCCTGCCGAATCCGGGTCCGTCATGATGATGATGCCCCGTTTCTTGTAAGCCTGTTCGATGTTTTTCAAAGCCTGCGGCTTCAAATTGAAGCCTTCCGTGATGATGCAGTCGGCTTCGACTGCCTTGTCGATGGCCACGACATCCATTTTGCCCTCGACCACCAATACTTCTTTAATCATGTCGTTCCTTTCCTGTTCGATGAAATGCAATTTACGCCAATACCGATTGAACAGCCGCATAGACGTCCCGATGGATTGCTTCGATGGCACGCGGCTCGCCGCCTTCGCTGCAGGCCACGCGCGCCCAGCCGTACTGCCGGGCCAGGCTGACATAGGCCGCATGGCAGCGGTGCAGGTAGTCCGTATCGCGTTCATGGATGTCCTTCTCCGTCTGCATCTTGGCCGCACGGGCAGCGATCAGGTGGTCCGCGACAGCAGGGTCCATGTCGAGGAAGACGACCTTGTCCGGCACGGGCAGGCCGAGCTTCGTGAATTCAAAGTCCCAGAGCCAGTCGAGAAACGCCTTGCGCTCGTCCTCATCCGTGAGCTTGATGGCCTGATGGACCATATTCGAGGTCGTGTAGCGGTCAGCCAGGATGATGTCGCCGGCATCGTAAAACGATTTCCATTTCATGCGGAAAGAGGCGTAGCGGTCCACGGCAAAGAAGGTCGACGCGGCATAGGCATTGACATCTTCCGCATGGCCGCCGAAGTCCCCCCGCAGGTACATGCGCACGGGCATGGAGGCATCTGAGGCATAATCGGGGAATTCCACGCGATGGACGCGGTGGCCGTCACGGCGCAGATGCTCGTAGAGCGCTTTGGTCTGCGTAGCCTTGCCCGAGCCGTCTCCGGCTTCAATGATGATGAGTTTTCCCTTATTCATATCCATATCTCTTTTCTTCATCCTGTACATGCGTGGAGTCATCCACCAGAACCTGCAGATGCTGCAGGGAGGCGTCCTGCGGCCCCACGACCTTGAGTCCGAGTTCCTGCATATACCGGATGTAATGCAGGCTCGCCTCGTCGATGTGGTCACCGGGGCAGAGAATGGGGATGCCCGGCGGGTAAAACATGACCTGTTCAGCCGCCACACGTCCTGCGGCCGCCGCAAAGGGCACCGGCTCCTTGCGGGCAAAGAAGGCCAGACGCGGCGAGCAGCCGACGCCAGGCAAAGGCGGCAGCGGCGGCACATCGAATCTGCCCTCTCCGTCTCCTGAGCGGTGATGTGCGGCCAGCTCCTGCAGCGCATGGAGCAGATAAGACGTCTCGCGCTCCGTGTCGGCATAGGAAATGATGAAGAGCACGTTGCGCGCATCGGAGAGTTCACACTGAATCTTGTACGTATGGCGCAGGATGGCTTCGGCCTCGACACCGGTCAGGCCGAGGCCTGTCACCGTGACCGTAACCTTCGTCTCGTCGAGGGCCGAGGCGCCCGGACGCCTGACGTATTCAGGGCCGAAGGACCAGAGACCATCGATCTCATTGATGCCGGCGCGCAGCTGCCGTGCCAGGCGTACGGCACGGCCCACGAGCCTCTCCCCGTCCTCTGCCATCTGCAGCCGCGCGATGTCAAGGGATGCGAGCAGCAGCTGATTGGGGCTCGTGGACTGCAGCAGGCTTGCCGCCTCGCGCAGGCGTTCAAAATGAACGCGCGGCCCCTTGGCGAGCAATATCGAGGTCTGCGTCATGGAGCCCAGCATCTTGTGCGTGCTCTGCGCGACGATATCCGCACCGCAGTCAAGCGCCTGCGGCGGCAATTCCCCGCTGAAACGCAGATGCGGGCCATGGGCCTCGTCAACGAGCAGCAGCATGCCGTGCGCATGGACGAGCTTCGCCAGCACCGAAAGATCAAACGTCACGCCGTAATACGTCGGGTGGACGAGCACGAGAGCCCGCGCTTCCGGATGCGCGTCAATGGCGGCTTTGACTGCGGCCGCAGTCAGCCCCATGGCGATGCCGAGCCGCTCATCGATTTCCGGCTGGATGAAGACCGGCCTGGCCCCCGAGAGGATCAGGCCGCCGATCACCGAACGATGCGCATTGCGCGGCACGAACACCGTGTCGCCGGGACAAAGGCTGCCCATCAGCATGGCATGGATGGCTCCCGTCGTGCCGTTGATCATGAAGTAGGCCTGATCGGCACCGTAAAGCTCAGCTGCGAGTTCCTGTGCCTCGCGAATGCACATGGTCGGCTCATGCAGGTCATCGAGCTCTTCCATCAGCGAGACTTCCTCGCGCAGCCCCTCCGGCGTCACGAGTTTGCGCAGCAGCGCATGCGCGCCGAGTCCCTGCTTATGCCCCGGCGTGTGGAACGCCAGTGCCCCATCCTCTGCGTAGGCACGCATGGCCTCGGCAATCGGGGCGTGATGCGCCCGTTTCTCCTTCCTTTGATCGTTTCCCGGCAATCTGCCATCCATCCTTTCTCTTTTCCACATGCAGATGCGGGTTATCCACCGCTTCTGTTGAAAATGTGCATAAAAATGTGGATAACTGCGCCGCAAACAGCCGAGTTATCCACAGGTCGTACCATTATTTTTTCTGCTGCCGCTTCGTCAAGCGATGAAGCACGATGAGGACAACCACGGATCCTATCAGGATATAGCCATCCCTGGTGCGCACCAGGGATTCCGTCCCTTCCGTCTCCATCTTCGCATATATGGCAGCCAGTACGAGCAAGGCAACCAGGATATTCATGATTGCCTTGGCGTGTCGTTTCCAGAACAAAGAAACCGCTCCCTCGTCATGCATCGCAAAATGCGGAGATTATTTCTTCCCCTTGCGCTCCTTGGCACGCTCCTTCGATGCCTTCTCCTTGGCCTTGACTTTATCGTCAAGCTTCTTCTGCTGCTGATACTTCGCGTAATCGACGCCCATGCTGGCCAGCTTGTGCTTGAACGTCATGACCGGATGGCGCAGGAACATGCGCTTCTGCGTGCTGTTCATGATCTTGAGGAATTCCTGCGTCTGCTTGGCGCCGAAGCACGGACGGTCACAGCGGTCGCAGATGGGCTTCGTGATGCCATAGGGGCAGCGGTTCATCTTCGTCATGACCGTTGCGAGAAGCGCCGTGCACTTCGGGCAGAGCTTGTCGCCCGAGGTGCCATGATGGCTGTGGCAGTAGATGCCGAACGTCTTCTTTATGTTCGCTTTTTCCTTCGGGATATTATTTTTGATCTCTACCGGTTTCTTTTTCGGCAGGAATCGCGAAAAAATGCTCATAGTCAATCACCTTTCACCATGATTCAGATATAGATTAGTACTTTTCTATTTTACGGTTATTCGCGTATAAAAGCAAGAAAACTTTCCTCAGGGCAGATCCCCTGCCATCGCTCACTTGAAAAGCTCCAGCAACTGCTTGCCGATGAGGACCGTCGTCATGATGATGAAGAGCGGCCGCACGTAGCCGGCACCCTTGGACAGCGCAACGCGCGCACCGCACCAGGCCCCGACGATCATCGAGAGGCCCATCGGGATGGCATGCGCAAAGTCCACGATGCCGAAATAACTAAACAGCACGGCCGCCGCGATGTTGCTGGCAAAATTCAGCGCGCGCGCATTGGCCGCCGCACCGAGGAAATCGAAACCGACCATCAGGAAGGCAAACAGCAGGAAGGAACCCGTGCCCGGGCCAAAGAAGCCATCATAGAAGCCAAAAGTAAAGGCGACCACCCCCGAGAGCGCGAGCAGACGCGTGCTCATGCCGCTGTAAGTGGACTCCTTGCCCCAATCCTTCTTGAGCACGCTGTAGATGAGCACGAGGATCAGCATGACGACGACGAGCGGGCGCAGGAATTCCGAAGGGATCTGACGCACGGCCAGCACGCCGACGGCCGAGCCGATCAAAGAGATAGGGAACAGGCGGCGGATGAGCCAGCCGTCGACCTTGCCCGAGCGCACGAAGGTCACGAAGCTTGTGAACGCGCCCATGACGGCCGCAACCTTATTCGTGCCGAGCACCGTAAGCGGCGGCAGGCCCGTCCACATGAGGGCCGGGATGGAAATCAGCCCGCCACCGCCGACAACGGAATCGATGAACGCTGCCATAAAGCCGAAAAATACGAGGAACCCCAAGGTATTGATATCCAATAACTCCATACATAACGCCCTTTCCATGTACTCACGTGTGTATATCGCAAAAACTTTGTTTATTATATCATAGCCAGGGCTTTGCTGTCCTCCCCGTGCGCATGCACTGCGGCTTTTCCCGTACAAAAAAAAACGCTGCGCAGAGCATTTGCTTCGCGCAGCAGTTTTCAAGTCCTGTATGACCGGATCAGTCTTCAAACTCTGTTTTCGTGGCACGCAGACGCGCGATGGCGCGCTGCAGGGCGAGTTCCGCCCGTTCCACATCGATATCCTTCGATTCCGGCGTATGCTGATGGAACGCCTCGATGCGGGCCTTGGCGCGGGCCATGGCCTCCTTGGCGCGGTTGATATCGATATCAATCGGCTGCTCGGCAGCCGTGGCGAGCACCGTGATCTTTTCCGGCGTGACTTCCATGAAGCCGCCGGCCACTGCGATGAGCTGCTCGTCGCGGTCAACGCCGAGGCGCACGCGCATGGCATGCGGCACCAGGCCCGTCACGAGCGGCGCATGGTGCGGCAGGATGCCGAGCTCACCGCCCGTCGAACGGACGATCAGCATGCTGATGTCGTTCGTGTAGACCACTTTATCCGGAGAGACAATCTCTAGCTTGATAGTCGCCATCGATTACTCCTCCTCTTTGATCTTCCGTGCCTTCTCCACTGCCTCATCGATCGTGCCGACCATGTAGAATGCATTCTCCGGCAGGTCATCGTACTTGCCCTCGAGAATCTCCTTGAAGCCGCGTACCGTCTCCTTGAGCGGCACGTACTTGCCCGGCGAACCCGTGAATACCTCTGCAACGAAGAACGGCTGCGAGAGGAAACGCTGAATCTTGCGGGCACGCGATACCGTCAGTTTATCCTCATCGGAAAGCTCTTCCATACCGAGGATGGCGATGATATCCTGGAGTTCCTTGTACTTCTGGAGTACAGCCTGGACGCCGCGGGCAACCTGGTAATGCTCCTCGCCAAGGACCTCTGCATTGAGGATACGGCTCGTGGAATCGAGCGGATCGACGGCCGGATAAATACCGAGCTCTGCAATCTGACGCGAAAGGACCGTCGTGGCATCGAGATGCGTAAACGTACCAGCCGGTGCCGGGTCCGTGAGGTCATCGGCCGGGACATAGACAGCCTGGACCGACGTGATGGAACCATTCTTCGTCGACGTAATGCGCTCCTGCAGAGCACCGATATCCGTGGACAGCGTTGGCTGATAACCGACGGCCGACGGCATGCGGCCGAGAAGTGCCGAAACCTCGGAACCTGCCTGGATGAAACGGAAGATGTTATCGATGAAGAGGAGCACGTCCTGATGCTGGACATCGCGGAAGTACTCTGCCATCGTGAGGCCCGTCAGAGCAACGCGCATACGTGCTCCAGGGGGCTCGTTCATCTGGCCGTAAACGAGAGCCGTCTTGTCGATGACGCCCGACTCCGTCATTTCACCCCAGAGATCGTTGCCCTCACGCGTACGCTCGCCGACGCCGGCGAATACGGAATAACCGCCGTGCTCCGTCGCGATGTTGTGGATGAGCTCCATGATGAGGACCGTCTTGCCGACGCCTGCGCCGCCGAAGAGGCCCGTCTTGCCACCCTTCGAGTACGGGGCGATGAGGTCAACGACCTTGATGCCCGTCTCAAGGATCTGTGCACTCGTCTCCTGCTCGTCGAACTTCGGAGCCGGGCGATGAATCGGCCAGAACTCCTTGTTGCCAACTGGAGCCGGATTGTGGTCAACCGTCTGACCAAGGACGTTGAATACGCGTCCGAGGCATTCCGTGCCGACCGGGACCATGATTGGATGGCCCGTGTCGACAGCTTCCATGCCACGCATCAGACCATCCGTCGAGCTCATGGCGATGCAGCGCGTCACGCTGTCGCCGAGGTGCTGCATGACTTCGACCACGAGGTCAATCTTGACGCTCGTCTCGCCCTTGATGGTGACTGCGTTGAGAATTGCCGGCAGTTCACCTGCCGGGAATTCGATATCTACGACAGGTCCGATGACCTGTACGACTTTACCTTTTGCCAATGGTAAACCTCCTTATATGCCCTTATTTGAGGGCTTCGGCGCCGCCGACAATCTCCGTGATCTCGCGGGTGATGCCAGCCTGACGTACCTTGTTGTAGTGCAGGTTCAGCTTGTCCATGAGGTCTTCTGCATTGTCCGTCGCGTTGCTCATCGCGTTCATGCGCGACGAGAGCTCGCTGGCTGCCGACTGCAAAAGTGCCGCGTAGATAACCGTGAAGAGGTACTGCGGAAGCATGAAGCCGAGCACCGTAGCTGCGTCCGGCTCATAGATGTACTCCGTATGCAGGGTATCTTCTTCCGCAGCCTCCAGCGGTGCAAACGGGAGGATTGCTCCCGACTTCGGCTCGCAGCTGATTGCGGAAACGAATTTCGTATAGATCATCGTCACTTCACGATACTTACCGCTCTTGTAAAGGTCAATGAGCGACATTGCAATCTCATGTGCCTTCTCTGGTGTAGGACGCTCGCTGATGCCGATGTATTCCTGAATGACCTTATAGCCCCGGCTCTTGAAATGACCGACGCCTTTGCGGCCGACAATGACGAACTCCGTATCGTCTTCCTTCTCGATGAGGGCTTCCGCCTCTTTGCAGGCATTCGAAGAATACGCACCTGCGAGGCCCTTGTCCGACGTGATGAGGAAGATGAGCTTCTTGCCGTCTTTATGCGTTTCAAGCAGGGGATGCGAGAAATCCGTACCCGCATTCTTCGCGATGGCATGAACGACTTCGCTGACCTTTTCTGCATAGGGACGATTCGACGTCGCAGCCTCTTTGGCGTGACGCAGACGGCTCGTGGCGACCATGTTCATGGCACTCGTGATCTGCTTGGTACTCTTTACACTCCTGATGCGATGGCGAATATCCTGTAAACTAGCCAAAAAGAATCACCTCGCCTTATGCCATTTTATACGGTACAGTTTCCTTGAACTCCTCGATGGCCTGCTTGAGCTGCGTCTCAAGAGCATCATCCAGCTTCTTCTGCTCGATGATCTTCTGTGCGACTTCCGGATGCTGCGTGTGCATGAAGGCCAGGAAATCCTTCTGGAAATCGACAACCTTCTCCACGGGAATATCCGCAAGATAGCCCTTGACAGCCGTGTAGATGATCATGACCTGATCCTGGACGAGCAGCGGGCTGTACTGAGCCTGCTTCAGCGTCTCGACCATGCGTGCGCCACGGTCGAGCTGTGCCTTCGTCTCCTTGTCGAGGTCCGAGGCGAACTGCGAGAACGCTGCGAGTTCGCGATACTGAGCGAGATCGAGTCGCATCGTACCAGCGACCTGCTTCATAGCCTTGATCTGAGCCGAACCACCGACACGCGATACGGAAAGACCGACGTTGATAGCCGGACGGATACCGGAATAGAATGCATCCGTCTCGAGCATGATCTGACCATCAGTGATGGAGATGACGTTCGTCGGGATATAAGCAGAAAGGTCACCAGCCTGCGTCTCAATGATTGGCAGTGCCGTGATGGAGCCGCCGCCGAGTTCATCGTTGAGCTTGGCTGCGCGCTCGAGCAGACGGGAATGCAAGTAGAATACATCGCCCGGATATGCCTCACGTCCTGGCGGTCTTCTGAGCAGCAGGGACATGGCGCGGTATGCAGCTGCATGTTTCGTGAGGTCATCGTAGATGCAGAGGCAAGCCTTGCCCTGATACATGAAGTGCTCCGCCATGGCAACACCGGCATACGGTGCCAGGTACTGCAGCGGCGAGGAATCAGCAGCCGTTGCCGCGACGACGATCGTGTACTTCATGGCGCCGCGCTCTTCGAGCGTCTTGACGACACGCGCAACCGTCGAGGCCTTCTGGCCGATGGCAACGTAGACGCAGATACAATTCTGGTCATGCTGATTGAGGATCGTATCGATGGCGATTGCCGTCTTACCAATACCACGGTCACCGATGATGAGCTCACGCTGGCCACGGCCGATCGGTACGAGGGCATCGATGGCCTTAATACCCGTCTGCAGAGGCTCCTTGACCGGTTTGCGATCTGCAATGCCCGGTGCCGGATACTCAACCGGACGCGTAGTCTCGGCGTTAATCTTGCCTTTACCATCGATCGGACGGCCGAGTGCATCAACGACGCGGCCGATCATGGCCTCACCGACAGGAACCTGCATGATCTTGCCCGTACGCTTGACCTGCGTGCCCTCTTTGATTTTCGTCTCACCGCCTAAGATAACGGCACCGACGTTGTCCTGCTCAAGGTTCAGGACCAAACCATAAATATCATTGCCGAAATCGAGCAGCTCGCCCGCCATTGCCTTCTCGAGGCCATGGATATGCGCGATGCCGTCACCGATTTCGATAACCGAACCAACATCATCGACATTGAGATCCACATCGTAGTTCTTGATCTGGTCTTTGATGATGGCCGTTATTTCTTCCGGATTCATTTTCATAACTTCGCTGTCACCCCAGTTTCATCACTCGTTAGCCAGTAATTGTTTCTTCAGCGTGGCAAGACGGCCCGCTACACTGCCGTCGATGCGGCGGTCGCCGATCTGGACGACGACGCCGCCGATGAGGGCCTTGTTCTCATGGAGGCGGAGCTCCACTTTCTTGCCCGTCACCTTCTCGAGCTTCTCGGCAATGGCCTTCTGCTGCTTCTTCGTCGCAGCAGAAGCCGTCGTTACATCTGCGATCAGGATGCCTCTGGCCTCATTTGAAAGTGCGCGGTACTCTTCCGTGATGGCCGGCAGCAGGGCAAAGCGATGCTTGTCAACCAATAACAGCAGAAAATGGTACACATTCTGCGAGAGTTCCTGCTTGAAGCATTTCTTCAAGAGGTCCTTCTTCACCTTCGGCTCGACCTGTGGATTGGAGAGGAATTCAATGGCCTGCGGCACGGACTCCAGTCCCTCGCGTGCGGCATCGAGCTCCTTGCCATACTCCACAAGCTTATCCTCTTCCTGTGCAATCTCGAAGATCGCGCGGGAATACTTCCGTGCAAGCTGTATGTTTAGCATGGCAAATCACCAATCTTGTCTTTGTTGAGCTTGTCGACGAATTCCGCAACGAGTGCCTCGTTCTCGGATTTGTCGATATTCTTGGCAATGATCTTACCGGCTGCCGCCATGGACAGCGTAATCATCTCAGCGCGCATCTGCTCGACGGCATGCTCGCGCTCGCGTGCGATCTCAGCCTGGGCAGCCTTGCGCATCTGCTCGATCTCACGCTTCATCTCCTCACGTTTTGCCTCACGTTCTTCACTGGCGCGCTTTTCTGCGTTCATGACGATCGTCTCGGCTTTCGCGTTGGCCTCAGCAAGCTTTGCCTTGTACTCGGCAAGCAGCTTGTCCGCTTCAGCGACGTCGGAATCCGCTTTGTTCAAGCTTTCCTGGATCCTGTCCTGACGAGCCTTGAGCATGCGGATAACCGGTTTATAGGCAAACGCGCGAAGGATTCCCACTAAGATCAAGAAGTTCAAGATCTGAGCGATCAATGTGGCATTGATATCTATCAATTGCTATGCCTCCCTTTTACGTTTTTCATCAAAAAATGGAATTATTTGATGAGCGGGTTAGCATAGAGCATGATCAGGGCTACGACCGTCGCAATGATGGCCATGGACTCGATCAGACCTACGGAAATCAGCGTGTTCGTGAAGAGCTTGCTCTGTGCTTCCGGCTGACGCGTGATACCTTCGATGAAGCGGCTCGTGACGAGACCATCACCAAGACCTGCACCGACTGCTGCCAAGCCCATGCAAACACCTGCACCGACCAGAGCTGCTGCTACCATGATTGCGTTTTCCATGAAAAGATCCTCCTTAAAGTAAAAAGAAAGTGAAAGATTGAATGAATGTTCCTTGAACCATTTTCGACATTACGACTCTTCTTCATCTTCCTTGACGGCATTGGCGAGATACGCCATTGTCAGCATCGTGAAGATGAAGGCCTGGACTCCGCCGATGAAGATACTGAACGCCAGCCAGATAACTGACGGGATCGGCATCCAGATTGGCATCAGCTTGAGCAGGATGATGATCAGGATCTCACCTGCCAAGATATTGCCGAATAGACGGAAAGACAACGTGATCGGCTTTGCGATTTCTTCGATGGCGTTGATGATGACAAAGACTGGCGTTGGTTTAAAGAAATGAGCGATATAATGCCCGCCTTTCATATGTACGCCCAGTACATGTACCATCACGACGACGAGGAGCGCCAGCCCCAAGGTGGTGTTCAAGTCGTTCGTCGGCGAAGACAACGTAGGAACAAGTCCCAGCCAGTTCGACACCAGCAGGAACATGAACAGCGACACGATGAACGGCGCAAGGAAATGACCTCGCTTGCCCATCATCGAGTCGACCTGTGCTTCCAGCCCCGTGACGATGATCTCGACCACATTCTGCCAGCCCGTCGGAACCATCTTGAGATTCCGCGTGGCCAGCCATGCAATCAGGATAACAATCGCCATCGTGAGCCAGGTCATGCACAGGGTTTCCCAGTTGAACGTCAAGCCGGCGCAATGCACTACTTCACGAACACCGATTTCATGCATAACCTATACCTCCCTCCCAGGTAAAACCCGAGTTATTTTTTACCGAGATTCATGTGGATCATCAGGAACAGGGACAGCCCGTAGCAGGTCAAAAAGCCGATTGCCACGACGTTGAAGACGTCGACGGAGATCGCTGCCGCCGCAAACAGGACCAGGAAGAGCAGGAGCATCCGGAGCACCATGCCCCAGAGCATCTGCTGCTTGCCTCCCTGCCGCAGGAATGTCAGGCGCCAGAGGCGCCATGCCTGATTCCAGACAAACACCAGTGCCGTCAGATACCCGAGGAAAAGCGCTGCGATGAGTGTCCCGTCTCCTCTTGCAAAGAGCCCGGCACCAATCACGAGCGTGGCGATTCCCAGAGCCAGTGACAGCCGCTTCACGAATACCGATAAAAGTTGTTTCATATTCCTCCTCTGACAGCGACCCCGCCGTCTTCGATGAATATCACAGGAAAACCGGAGATATCATGAATCTCCATCTTTTTTATTTCGACAAAATCCATCATACTCCTGCTCGATAAAAGTTCTTTGTCATCTGCATTTTGTATCACGATTTATGCCGTAAATAAACAGTGTTTATTATTTGATAAATCAACGGTATTGTTTTCTATTGATTCATCGCATGGACTATTATATGCGATAAAAGAAGATATAGCAAGCCTTTTTTACCAGAAAAGCAAAATCCTTGAACATCCGGACGTCAAACGACGCCATTCCGCTTGAGCTGGCGGAACAGCGTGTAAAAGGCACCAGGAAAACCGATCAGGATACCGGTCAGTTTGCCACCATAACCATCCCCCAGCAGGAAGCGGTCGGCAAGGTCGCCGAGGAACAGGCAGATGCCGACAAAGACCACGAGGTAGATGCCGACGCCGCTCAAGACGGCAAATGCCTTTACCGCCTGATGCAGTCCCGCCCTGAGTCCCTCATGCGAATCCTCATGCTCTTTCGGTTTCTTCTCCGTCATTCCCTCTCCCCCTATCGTTTTATTATCTCTGTAGTCTTTGCAATTCGATGCAAACCGACAAAACAAATAAAAAAGCAAGACGGGATATGCATTTCCTGTCTTGCTTTGACATGCTGGATATGCGTTTAGCGGATGTGGCTCTCAAAGACATCCGGGCGGCCATCGGCCAGTCCGTAATGATACAGGATGGCGTGGATGATGCGGCGGGCTGCCTGGCCGTCGCCATACGGGTTGACCGCTTCGGCCATGCGGCTGTACTCTTCCTTGTCCGTCAGGAGCTTTTTCGCTTCCGCATAGACGCGCTCACGGTCCGTGCCGATGAGCTTGACTGTCCCAGCAAGCACGGCCTCCGGACGTTCCGTCGTATCGCGCAGCACGAGGACCGGCTTGCCGAGTGCCGGTGCTTCTTCCTGCACGCCGCCCGAATCCGTCAGAATCAGATACGCCTTGTTCATGAGGTTCGCGAACGGCTCATAATCGAGCGGATCGATCAAATGGACCTTCTCGAGGCCGCCGAGTTCCGCATTGACGACCTCGCGCACCTTTGGGTTCTTGTGTACGGGGAAGACGATTTCCACATCGTCGAATTCTTCCGTCAGAGCTTTCAGTGCCTTATAGACGTGGCGCATCGGCTCGCCGAGATTCTCACGGCGGTGCGTCGTCACAAGGATCACGCGCTTATGAGCGAAATCCACGTGCTGCAGCAGCTCATCGTCAAAGGAAAAATCATCACGTACCGTGTGATGCAGAGCATCGATGACCGTATTGCCCGTCACGAAGATGGATTCCGGCGCTGCATTCTCTGCCAAGAGGTTCTGCTCCGACGTCTCCGTCGGGGCGAAATTGAGATCGGCAATGCAGCCCGTGAGACGGCGGTTCATCTCCTCCGGGAACGGCGAATACTTGTTGTGCGTGCGCAGACCGGCCTCCACATGGCCGACCGTCGTCTGATGATAGTAGGCGGCCAGAGCACCGGCAAAGGTCGTCGTCGTATCACCGTGCACGAGGACGATATCCGGATTCTCTTCCGTCAGGACCTTATCGAGGCCGCACATGGCCTTCGTCGTGATGTCAAACAAGGTCTGGCCTGCCGCCATGATGTTGAGATCGTGATCCGGCTTGATATGAAAGAGATTCAGCACTTGGTCAAGCATCTCGCGGTGCTGTGCCGTAACGGCCACCACCGGCTCAATCGTATCCGGATGCTTCTGGAGTTCCAGCACGATGGGCGCCATCTTGATGGCTTCCGGCCGCGTGCCGAACACAGTCATGACCTTGATTTTCTTCTTTTCCACTACAAGCCCCTCCTCTTCAATGCTGATGCGCGGAATCATTCATATGGAATATGCCGAGTTTCTTGGCGCCGAACAGGACGACGACAACGACGACACAAACGATGGCTATAGCAATCTGGCTGCTGACCTCCGTCAGGGCCACGGCGCTGAGACCGAGCATCGCGCTGATGACGTACATCAGCAGGACAGCCTGGCGCTGCGAGAAGCCCAGATCGAGCAGGCGATGGTGCAGATGACCCTTATCCGGCTTGAAAATCGGCACGCCACCGCGGTAGCGGCGCACGATGGCAAAGGTCGTATCGAGGATGGGCAGGCCAAGGGCAAGGATCGGGACGATGAGCGCAATCGTCGCTGCACTCTTGACCGCACCGATGACCGAAATGCCCGCGAGCATGAAACCCAGGAACTGACTGCCGGAATCCCCCATGAAAATCTTGGCCGGATTGAAATTGTAATAAAGGAACCCGAAGGCAGCGCCCGCAAGCGCAGCCGTCAGCACGGCCACGAGCATGATGCCCTGCTGCAGGGCCACGAGGAAAATCGTGATGGATGCGATGGTCGATACGCCTGCTGCCAGGCCGTCAAGACCATCAATGAGGTTTACGGTGTTCGTCAGCCCGACCAGCCAGAAGACCGTCGCCGGAATGGCAAGCCACTCGAGATAGAAATAATCGCCGAACGGGTCCGTGATGAAGTCGATGCGAACGTCGAAGGCAATGACAAGCACACAGGCCGCAATGATCTGGCCCAGCAGCTTGACCTTGGCCGGCAGATTCTTGTAATCGTCGATGACACCGACAATCACGATCAGAGTGCCGCTGACCATGAGCCCGATAAGCTCCGTCATCACCTCATGCGTCACTTCCGTGAAGGACAGGACGCTGAGGACAGCGACCATGAACGCAAAATAAATGCCAATGCCGCCTATGCGCGGAATCGGCTTCTTGTGAACCTTTCTCGGATCCGGAGCATCCATGGCTCCCGTTTTCGCTGCAAAACAAATGACCCCTGGCGTCACCAACAGTGCCACACCGGCAGCGATGACAAACGCCAACATATAGTCTGGCATACAAGCGCACTCCTTTTCAAAATCCATAACTGCCCCATTCATGGGACACCATACAGCATATCTATTTTAACGCACCGCCAGAGTAGTGTCAATCACTTCCAGCCCCTGATGATGGTTCTCGAAAATGCCGTCAGGCCTTGTGAAATCAGCACATCGGTCAGTCATGGATCTCATCCGGGCGGCAGGAAACGACGCTGCCGTCTGTCTCGTAATAAACGACCTTCGCGAGCTTGGCATTGCGCAGCATGCGGCGACAGAGCAGGCACGGCTTGCCTGAAGCCAGGCTGCCATCGGCATTGATGCCGACGATGTAGATGGTCGCGCCCTCCATCGCGGCGGAGTCCGCATTGATGATGGCATTCTGTTCCGCATGCACGGCCACACAGAGCTCATAATTCTGTCCCTTCGGCACGTGGAGGCGTTCGCGCTCGCAGATGCCCGTGTCGATGCAGTTGGCCTCACCGCGCGGTGCGCCGTTGTATCCCGTGCTGATGATAATCTTGTCCTTGACGATGATGGCGCCGTAGCGGCGGCGCAGGCAAGTGGCGCGGCGGCCTACGGCTCTGGCAATGTCCAGGAAGTATTCCGTCCAGTCAGGACGATGCTGTTTCTCATTCATGATGGTGTTCCTCCAAATAACGGTGGCCAAGGATGACGGCCACGAAATCATCGACAGGCACTGGCGGCACCTGCATCGTGACGGGCAGCAGGCGTCGCCAGCCATGCGGCGGATTGGCCTGCCAGTAGGCTTTCTTCGCCATGTCCGTCGTGCGGTATTCATCGACGACCTCGATGCGAAGATCCGGCAGGACCTCGCGGATCCTGCTACGTGCGGCTTTGCTCGTCGTGCCGTTCCCTTCCACCAGCACCTCAAAGGAAAAATCGGCCTGTGCCTGCTGCACCTCCGCTTCCAAGCGCTGCGTCTCGATGACGCGCTGCATGAGCACGCGGCCATCCTGCCGCAACACGGCAAAGCCGCATTTGTCGCGGCCGGGGTCGAGCGCCGCAATCGTTCGTTGCTTTACATCCATGCATCCTGCCTCACTTTCCCATAGAAAACGGGCCCGCGCAGAACTGCCTGCTGCGGGCCCGGAACTTTTCTTCATCTGCATGTGCTCCCGCACCCGGCTCAGCGCCTTCAGGGCTGGTCGGGCAGCTGCTCGGCCTTGATATTGAGGCGCAACGGTCCAAGTGCATCCGTATTGCCGCGGGCGTAGGCGGAGAGCACCACCGTGCCGCGGCGGCCGGCCAGATCATTGACGATGTCGTAGAACTGAGCACCATCCATGACACCCACGGATCCGCGGATTGGATCCTGCAGGATTCCCTTGCCGGAAGCCGCGATATTGACCTCCTTGAGGAAGCTCATGACCGTCTGCTCGGCCTCACCGCTGGATCCCTTGAGCTGATAAGCGCGAGCGATGATGAATTCCTTGTCCTGGTAAATGACACTGTTCTTGTAAAGCTGCAGCGAAGCGCGAACCTCTTCACCGCGCACCAGGTTGCCGGCAGCCACCACGCGCACGACCATATCCTGCGGGCTCTTGGCGATGGTCTGGACGGCCGATTCGAATTCCGGCTTGTAGATCCAGACATCCTTGTCCGAGACATCCTGTCCGAGACGCGCCGATACATTGCGGCTTGCGAGCTGTGCGAGCGCCTGCATGTCCGCCTCGACTTCCGCGACCGGACGGTTGCCACGGATGACACCACTGGCGATGACCTCGCCGGCCCGGAAGATGATATCGCCCTCGCGAATCGTTATGAGGCCATTGCGCAGCGCTTCGGTACGCTGCTCAAGCGTCTTGTTGTCCGCCGTCAGTGTCTCATTGCGGCCGGAAAGCTCAGCGTTGCGGCTCGTCAGTGAGTCATTGGCGGAGAGCAGCATATCGTTCTGCTGCCCCAGCTTATCGTTGTCGGCAGCCAGCACATCGTTGCGCTGCATGAGTTCCTGCTTGGCAAGCTCCAGGAGGCGGTTGCCCTCCTGCAGCTGACGCGATTCTTCCTCCAGCGACTTCTGCTGCTCCTGAAGATCCGCAATCTCCTTATGCGACTGCTCCAGCGCTGCATTGGCCGCTTCCTGCTCCTGCTGAGCAGCGGCGAGATCCGCCGACACCTGGTTGAGATTGTTCTGGGTTGTCTGCATGCGCTGATTGAGCTTTTCCATGCCGAACAGAGCCGTGCGCACGTTCTTCGACGTCGCTGCCATGACACCGAACGTCAGCGTCGTAATGCACACGCCGGTAAAAATCGTGACAATGATTGATGTATGACGCGGACGCAGGCCGAAGATGGAAAGTTTTTTCTTGCCTACCTTCGTGCCGAGCCGGTCACCGATAAAAGCGATGGCTCCGCCAGTGATGATCAAGACTACAATGAGAAGGACACCATACATCCTGTTTCTGCCACCTTTCCTGAATGTTTTTCTGCTCCCGCAGCGACAGGCCCCGGATCAGCGGGATGCCCTGCGTATGAGGATAACGCCTGCTATCAGTCCGACAATATTCGGAATCCAGACGGCGATAAGCGGCGCCAGCATGCCGCTGCGCGCCAGGGCATTGCCCATCGTCATCAGCGCGTAATAGAAGAAAATGATGATGACGCTCATCGCAAAGCCGGCCGATGAACTGTTGCGCGTCGGCTGCAGCCCCAGCGGCACGCCGATGAGCGCGAAGATCAGGCTCGCCATCGGCACCGTGATGCGCTGATAGAGCTCTGCCTCAAGCTTGTTCGTATCGACATACTGCGTCTTCATGATGTTGATCTGAGCACGCAGTTCTTTCATCGTGAGTTCTTCCGGATCCTTCTGTTCCCGCACGATCTGCTTCGGATTGGCCTTGATCGGCAGCACCTGCGTATCAAAGCGCATGCTGTGCTCGCTCTGGCCCTCCGAGATGTCATAGAGCATGCCGTTGTGCATGACCCATTTGTCCATGCTGTACTCGGCGTACTCGGCATTCTCCACGTGACGGACCTTGCCCTCTTCGTTGAAATCCTGCATCGTCACGCCCTGCAGCGTCTGTGTATCGCCATCGTAACGGCGCGCGTAGACGAGGCGCTGGATCTTCCCGTTCTCGATATCCTTGAGGATGATGTGTTCCTGGGACTTCATGCCGTTGTTGCCCTGGATCTCATAGTAGAGCACGTTGCGGTAAGCCGTATTGGCCCACGGCACCACGTACTCGTTGAACGCGATGGCGCCGATGCTGACGATGAGGCCCATGAGCACGGCAGGTGCCGCGATGCGGTAAAAACCGATACCACAGGATTTCATGGCCGTGATCTCACTGGAACTCGACAAACGGCCGAACGTCAGCAGCGTGGCGAGCAGCATGGACATCGGGAAAGTCCACATGATAACGGACGGCAGCCCGAAAATGAAGATCTTGACGACGGCCGGCAGCGAAGCGCCGTAGTCGGTGATGTACTTGGCAATCTTGAAGAGCGTACCGGAGCCGATGAATACGGCCGAGAACGCGCAGATGCCGAAGAGGAAAGCCTTGAACACTTCCCTGAATATATACTTGTCTAGGATTCTGATGTGCATGGCTTGTCTCTCCGTTACAACGTGAAATTATCGCCGAGGTAGAATTTCTTTGCTACCGGGCTGTTGGCAATCGTCTGGCTGTCGCCCTCCAGCAGGATCTTGCCGCTGTTGAGGATGTAAGCGCGGTCGACGATCTGCAGCGTCTCGCGGACGTTGTGGTCCGTGATGAGGATGCCCATGCCACGTTCCCGGAGATACTGGATGATTTCCTGAATGTCGGCCACGGCCAGCGGATCGACGCCGGCAAACGGCTCATCGAGCAGGATGAACTGCGGTTCGAGAGCCAGGCAGCGCGCAATCTCCACACGTCGGCGCTCGCCGCCGGAGAGTTCCGTGCCCTTGCGTTCCCGCACATGCGTGATATGAAATTCCTCGAGGAGTTCCTCGAGCTTGTCTTTCTGTTCAGCCCGCGAGAGCTTTGTCGTCTCCAGGATGGCCTTGATATTCTCGTCGACGGTCAGTTTGCGGAAAATCGAGGCTTCCTGCGTCAGATAACTGATGCCCAGAGCTGCACGGTGATACATCGGCTCGTCCGTGATATTGACATCCGACAGGAATACCTCGCCGGACGTCGGACGTTCCAGGCCGACAATCATGTAAAATGTCGTGGTCTTGCCCGCGCCATTCGGCCCCAAAAGGCCGACAATCGCCCCTTTTTCCACGCGCAGAGACACGCGGTCAACCACCGTGCGCTTCTTGAATGTCTTTACCAGGTTTCTTGCCTCGATATGCAAAATCGTGTCCTCCAACATACGCCTTACGCTATTTCCATCACTTTATTGTACCTTAGCTGACCCGTCATCGGCAAGATAAATCGTCATGCGGTTGCTGCGCATTGTGTTATTTTCCTGTACAGCCCAGGCATTGCCCGTGATGACCGCCTTTTTATCTTCCTTGCCGTAGTAATCCATCTGGTCACCGCCGGCTTCCATGCCGCGGGACGGGCTTACCACGTGGGCATTGCCCTGGCCGATGTAATGCTCATCCTTGAGCCAGCCGTAGATGCGGTTTGCCGTGAAGGTATCGTCGCCCTGCGTCATCGTGCCGCCGCGATCGATGACCACGTAGTCATTCTGCTGCGGGAAATAGTCCACCTGCTCACCGGAGAAGCTCTTGTCGCCCTGCGTCGCATGAACATTGCCCGTCGCCATCATGTGCTCCTGGCCATCGGACATCAGGTGATCGCAGGTCATGCGCAGATCATCGCGCACGGCGATGACGTTACCGTCAACCGTGGCGGCCTGCGTCTTGGAATTATACGTGGCATGCGCACCGGCCACCTTCGACGTTCCACGCTTCAGGAGCACGTTGCCAACGGCCACGGCCTCACCGGTATTCATGTCGTATTCCAGCGTATCGGCATCGAGGGATGCCGGGACATCCCCGCTCTCGGCCGCATAGATTGTCCCCATCTGCAGGGAAGTCAAAGCGGCCAGGGCAATGAGCAGCCCTTTCAGTTTACCATTCTTCATTGTTGCGTCTTCTCCCCTTCCAACAGTTTCTCAATATGGGCCTTGCCAGAAATCTTGATTTTCTTGAATCCGTCCGTACTGTCGATGCGATCGCCCCAGGCCCGGATTGTATCATTCGAAACCTTGGCCTGACCGACAGCCGAGAGCATCTGCTGCTCAGCAGTCCACAGGAGCTGGTCGCTCGTCAGCTCAGCACCGTCACTCGTCGTGATGATGACATTGCCGTCGATTTCGATATCCTTGCTCGTATTGTCGTACGAAGCATGGTCTGCCTTGACCTCGGCCGAACGGCCGTCCTGCTGGTAAAAATGCCCGGTGATCCCGGTCATCTCCGCGTTGCGCGTATCGATATCGACATCGATGTGGTCAGCCGTCAGATCCCAGATCTTCACGCCATCCTTCTCTTCGCTGATGGTGTTGTTATCGTACGACATGACCTTCGGGCCGTCATTCTGGTCCTTGTTGACCTGCGGCGTCTCCGGGACTGTCCGCACGGCCCAGACCACGAGGCAGACAAAGAGAAGCAGACCAAGTGCCACAAGGGCTTTTTGTTTCCCATTCATTTCTTGCTTTCCTGCCCCCTTACCGTATGGTGCTTGCCGGTTTTCTGCTGCTCCGGCTTCGTGTTCCAGCGTTTCTGGAACCAGAGCCACTGCGTCGGATTCTCGCGGATGATGTTCTCCACGACTTTCGTCATGCGCGCCGTGAGTTCCAGGAGATCCTTGTCAGTATCCCCTGTATCATGATACCGCATGACCTCGCCGACGACAACCTTGTGCTTGCCATTCGGCTGTCGCAGGATGAAAGCCGGCAGCACCGGCGAGTTGAACTTGCGGGCAAAGACAGCAGGCCCCATCGGCGTCGCGGCAATGCGGCCGAGGAACGGCAGAAACGCACCGCCGGGGCCCGCATCCTGATCGACGAGGAAGCCCAGGATCTTGCCGCTCTTGAGCGCCCGGGCCGCTGCGATAAGCTCGCTCGTGCCGCGCGAGAAAATCTCGACGTGGATCGTCTTGCGCAAATCGTTGAGCGCATACGTGTACTGCATGTTCGGCTGCGGCTTGGCGATGGCCGTGACCGGCAGGCCATTGAGCGTGAAGGCAGCCGAAAGCCATTCCCACGTGCCGATGTGACCCGTTACGATGGCCACGCCATGCCCTTCGGCCAGCGCCGCCTTGAGCCGCTCCAGATGATCGATCTCGATGTACTGCTCAAAGTTCTTTTCATTGAGATGCGGCATATAGAGGATTTCCAGCACGTTGCGCGCGAGATTCACAAAGGATGCGCGCACCAGGAGGCGCGCTTCCTGCTCCGGAATGCCGAGAGCCGGCATCATCTGCGCCACTGCGCGCTCCCGCTCCTTCTTGACGAGGAGATAGTAGAGATTGCCGAGCACATAGCCGATTGCCATCAGCAGCCGGTAAGGCGTATGGCAGGCTACCTTGCTCAAGAACATCACAAGTTTATACTGCATGGATGAAATGCCTCCAATGTCGTTCGCAAATAATATCCCGTATCATCACGGGGCGTTCACTGTGCGAGGCCGTCCGCCTCGTCGAGTGCCTTGAAATCATCGAGGAGCGCCTGCCACTTGCCCTGTGCCTTGAGGATGAACTCGATGAGCTCGCGCACGGCGCCATGCCCGCCCGGGAACCCCGAGACGGCCACGGCAGCCTCCCGCACCTCCGGCACAGCATCGCCCACGGCTGCCGGGAACCCGACCTGGCGCATGATGGCCAGGTCTACGAGGTCATCGCCAAAGTAAGCGATTTCCTCATCGGCAAGGCCCAGCTTTGCCTTCAATTCCCGATAAGCCGCACGCTTGTCGAGATTGCCCTGGAAGACCTCCGTGATGTGGAGTTCCTGTGCGCGGTACAGGAGATGACGCGACTGGCGGCCCGTGATGATTGCCGTCTTGAGGCCCGAACGGTGTGCCATGGTCACGCCGAGGCCGTCGCGGCAGAAAAACGGCTTGAAGAGTTCGCCCTCCGCACCGATATAGATGCCGCCGTCCGTCAGGACGCCATCGACATCAAAGATGATAAGCCGTACCTTTTCGGCGCGGCGAATCGCTTCTGCTGTAAATTCCATATCAGACCACTCCCTGACGCAGGAGGTCGGTCAGATGCACGATACCGACCGGCACGCCCTTCTCATCGATGACTGGCAGGACCGTAACGGGACGAGGCTTGTGCTTCTCCATGACGGAGAGCGCCGCCGCCGCCATCTGCTGCGGTGCAATGGTCAGCGGTTCCTTGAACATGATGTTCTCGACGGCTTCATCTAGGAACTTGTAATCCTTGGCCAGCGCACGGCGAATGATGCCATCGGTGATGAGTCCGACGAACTTGCCGTCGTCATCAATGACGGAAACGGCGCCGAGGCCCTTGTCCGTCATGACGAAAAGCGCATCCTTGGCCGTCTTGCCGCAGTGGATGAGCGGATTCTCTTCACCCGTATGCATGACATTCTCCACCTTGAGCAGCAATCTGCGGCCCAGGGCTCCGCCCGGATGATAGAGTGCAAAATCCTGCTTCGTGAAATTGCGTTCCGACATGAGTGCCATCGCGATGGCATCACCCATGGCGAGCGTTGCCGTCGTGCTGGCCGTCGGCGCGAGGCCGAGCGGGCAGGCTTCGCGCTCGACACTGATGTCGATGAAGTAATCGCAGAACTTGCCGAGCTGGGAGTCGCGGCGGCCGCTCATCGCGATGATCGTCGCACCGATGCGGCGGATGATGGGCAGGATGTTGACGACTTCCGTCGATTCCCCGCTGTTGGAAATCGCGATGACGATATCCTTCTCCGTGACCATGCCGAGGTCGCCGTGGAACGCCTCGGCCGGATGCATGAAGAACGATGGCGTGCCCGTGCTGGCGAGCGTGGCCGCAATCTTGCGGCCCACATGGCCCGATTTGCCCATGCCCGTCACGACGACGCGTGCCGGACAATCCAGGATGCAGCGCACGGCCGCAACGAATTCATCGCCGATGCGGTCCTTGAGTGCCAGCACCGCCTTGCCTTCGATATCGAGAGTCTCAATTGCCTTTTCCTTGATCACGTTTCCCGCTCCTCTCACGCCTGATGATGTACGTATTTGTGAATAGCCAGGGCATCCTTCAGGAGGCCTTCCAGCTTGTCAAGATAAACCATGTTGGCACCATCGGAAAGTGCCTCCTCCGGATTGTCGTGGACCTCGAGGAACAGGGCGTCGACGCCGACACCGACGGCCGCGCGCACGAGGTATTCCACATATTCGCGGTTGCCCGCCGACGTCGTGCCGTTGCCGCCCGGCAGCTGAACACTGTGCGTGCCGTCGAAGACGACCGGATAACCGAAGCTGCGCATGATGGGCAGGCTGCGCATATCGACGACGAGGTTGTGGTAGCCGAAGGACGCGCCGCGCTCCGTGAGCATCATCTGATCGCAGCCGCTCTCATGGAGCTTGTCGACGACATTGCGCATGTCTTCCGGCGCCAGGAACTGGCCTTTCTTGACATTGACGACGCGGCCCGTCTGGGCAGCTGCGTGCAGGAGATCCGTCTGACGGCACAGGAAGGCCGGGATCTGCAGGATGTCGGCGACCTCCGCCGCCGGAGCGGCCTGATACGTCTCATGAATATCCGTCACGACCGGCACGCCGAGCTCATTCTTGATGCCCTGCAGCATCTCCAGGCCCTTCTCGAGGCCCGGACCGCGGAAGCTGTGGAAGGACGAGCGGTTTGCCTTATCAAACGATGCCTTGAAAACGTAATTGATGCCGAGACGCTCGCAGATTTCCTTGATGGTGCGGCCGATCAGCAGGCAGCGGTCCATGCCCTCAAGAACGCAGGGGCCAGCCAAAAGAGCCAGCGGCTCGCCTTCGCCAATCATGAAATTCCCAACTTTGACCTTATTCATATCATTCACCTTCCACTTTCTTTCGCAAGGAACAGCCGGCACCTGAACGGCCGGCCCATCTGTCGTGTTACGCGTTGGCCATCTGACGGAAAATCTCGTTTACCTTCGCGAGATCCTCCTCCGTATCGACGCCGACAAAACGGTAGGGCGTCTTGATGACCTTGATGCGGTAGCCGTTTTCAAGGGCCCGCAGCTGCTCGAGGCTTTCTGCATGCTCAAGCGGTGTTTCCTCCATTTTCGCATAGCGGAGCAGGAAGTCGCGCTTGTAGGCATAGATGCCGATGTGCTTGTACACGGGCGTGCCCGCGTGGCGCGGATACGGCATCAGGGAACGCGAGAAATAAAGGGCATAGCCATTTTTGTCCATGACGACCTTCACGTTATTCGGGTTCTCCTGTTCTTCCTTATCCTGGATTTCCGTGCAGACGGTTGCCATCTGCAGCGCCGCATCCTCCTCAAAGGCTGCGGCCAGCTCATCGATGAGCGACGGCTCAATGAGCGGTTCATCGCCCTGGACGTTGATGATGAGATCGACATCCGGATACTTCTCCGCCACTTCGGCCAGGCGGTCCGTCCCCGTCGGATGGTCCTTACGCGTCATGACAGCCTTCCCGCCATGCTGGCGTACGGCCTCATAAATGCGTTCGTCATCCGTGGCTACGATGGCGGCCGCGATTTTCTCCGCTTCAGACGCGCGGTCATAGACACGGCAGATCATCGGTTTGCCGGCAATATCCTTGAGCGGCTTGCCGGGCAGGCGCGTCGATGCATAACGCGCCGGAATCACACAGAGAACCTTCATGACTCAATCGATCCTTTCTCTTCTTTCTCTCGGCTACCCAATCGTTCAGCCAGCCGCTTGCGCAGCATATCCTTGAACTTCTCCGCCTCCTGCTGGAAGGTAACCTCCACGCAGATGACGTAGACCGGGATGGACCATTTCTCCCGCGCGACATCCGCGGGAATCTTGACGGCATCCTTCTCGGTGATTACGATGGCCTCGACGCCGACATTTTCAGCCTGCTGGAACACATCGGCCATCTCGGACATCGTGTAATCGTGATGATCCGGATAGCGAAGGCTCTCGACAATCACGGCACCGATATCCGAGAGCGTCTGTTCAAACGAAGCAGGGTTGCCGATGGCCGAGACGGCCATGATGCGCTTGCCCTTCATGAGGCTGACGTCAATGCCCTCACCGGCGATATTCACATACCAGTCCGACAGGGGAATGAAGCAGCGCGGCTGATGGATGCTCTCAAAGATCTGCGCCTTCGGATTGTAATGATGGACGGTCTTGCGGATGTAATCGCAGGAACCCTCCGCCGCCTGATCGATCTTCGTCATGAGGCAGACATCGGCGCGGCTGATATGGGAAACCGGCTCGCGCAGCGTGCCGCGCGGCAGGATGTAGCCGTTGCCAAAGACATTGACCGCATCGACGAGCAGGATATCGAGGTCGCGCTCCAGCTGCCAGTGCTGGTAACCGTCGTCGAGGATTGCGACTTCAGCGCCGAAATGCTCCATCGCGTAGCGTCCCGTCTTGGCGCGTTCTGCGCCGATGAGCACGGGGACCTGCGGCAGGTGCTTCGCGAGCATGTACGCTTCATCGCCGGCTTCCGCCGCATCCATGTGCAGGCGGCGGCCATCGGAGACAATGCCGACATCGCCGTGCCACTTGGCGCGGTAGCCGCGGTTGAGGATGACGACGCGGTAGCCCATATCGCGGATATCCCGTGCGAGACGCTGCGCCGTCGGCGTCTTGCCCGTACCGCCGACCGTCACATTGCCCAGGCTGATGACGAAACAGTCGAGATGGTCACGCTTGAACACCCCGTATTTGTATCCGGCCAGCTTGATATTGACGAGCAGCCCGTAAATCAGCGAGAAGATGTAGAGAATCCCCATGATGACATTGGGAAAGAAGCCCTCTACCTTCTTACTATGGACAAGGTCGATGAAATAGGTCTGGAAGTTCGTGATCTTCTGCGTCGATCGGACCCGGTGGAAATTCTCCGCACAGCTCTCGTATGCATCGAGCATCTGATGGAGGAGGATGGCGGATTTGCGCGAGGCGCCCTTGTTCTCGGAGACGATGGCGCGCGTCTCCTCCTCCATGCGATGACGGTGCTCCGGTTCGTCGAAGAGGCGCGTGACCTCCCGGGCCAGTTCGACGCCGTTGTGGACCGTGATGCAGGCATCGCGGTTCTTGAAGAGCGCATACGTATCCTTGAAGTTGAACATGTGGGAACCGACGATGATGGCCTTGCCATGAGCGGCCGGCTCGAGAATGTTGTGGCCGCCATGCGGCACGAGGCTGCCGCCGACATAGACCACATCGCCGATGCTGTAGACGCGTCCAAGCTCGCCGATGGTATCGAGGATCACGATGTCCTCATCATGCGGCTCCTCATGCTGCAGGCGCGTGCGCGTCGTGACCGTGAAGCCGGCCTTGCGGCAGAGATGAACGACTTCCGTCGTGCGCAGGAGTTCACGCGGCGCAATGACGAGGCGCGCATGCGGGTGCGTCTTGCGCACGGCGCAAAATGCCTGCAGCACGGGTTCTTCTTCCCCGCGATGCGTCGATCCGGCCAGGAAGATGCCATCGTTCTGCTCCAGCCCCATGCTGCGGATGATGGCCTGCTTCTCCTCAGGGCTGACATCCGTATACGTCTGATCAAATTTCGTGTTGCCCGTAATCGTCACGAGCTCCGGCGGAGCCCCGAGGCGCTTGATGTATTCCGCATCGATGGGCGACTGCATCGCAAAGAGCTTGACTGTGCCGATCATATCGCGCAGCAGGCTGTGCAGGTGCTTGTACTGCTTGACGCTCTTGTCGCTGATGCGGCCGTTGACCATCATGACCGGCACGTGAATCTTGCGCGCCGTCTTGAGGAAGTTCGGCCAGAGCTCCGTTTCGACCGGCAGGAAGACGCGCGGACGGATGCGCCGCAGCACGTGCCCAGCCAGCCATGGCAGATCGAGCGGGAAATAGATGATGGCGTCGGCATCCTTGATGATGCGGTTGGCCATCTCATAGCCGCTCGTCGTGACCACGGAGACAAGGATCGGGCTCTTCGGGAACTCCTTGTGGAATTCCTTGATGAGCGGGCTGGTCGCAACGATCTCGCCGACAGAAGCGGCATGCACCCAGATGCAGTCCTTCTTCTCAACCTTGTCGAGTGCATGCTCGGGGAAGAAGCCCAGGCTCTGCCGGATGCGTTCGACAAAGCCTTTCTCACGCACCGAGCGGACCATGAACATCGGGATGACGAGCACCACGATGATGACAGCCGCTATATTATAGAGTAGTTGCATATCCTCTTCCCTTTCTACATGGTTTTCTTGCTGAACTGGATATTGTAGAGATAACTGTAAAGGCCGCCGAGCTTCAGGAGCTCTTCATGCGTGCCGTGTTCCTTGATATGGCCGCCGTCGATGACATAGATCTGGTCTGCATTGAAGATGGTCGACAGGCGGTGCGCAATGACGAACGAGGTGCGGCCAACCATGAGCTTGTCGAGCGCAGCCTGAACGATTTTCTCACTTTCCGTATCGAGAGCCGAAGTCGCCTCATCGAGGATCAGAATCTGCGGATTCTTGAGGATGGCGCGGGCAATGGCCATGCGCTGGCGCTGGCCGCCCGAGAGGTTGAGACCGCGTTCGCCGATCTGCGTATCGTAGCCCTGCGGCAGTTCGCGAATGAATACATCGGCATTGGCCGCCCTGGCAGCTGCCTCCACTTCTTCATCCGTGGCATCAAGACGGCCGTAGCGGATATTCTCACGAATCGTCGTGGAGAAGAGCATCGTCTCCTGCGGCACGATGCCGATCTGCTCGCGCAGGGACGATACGGTCACATCGCGGATGTCGTAACCGTCTATGGAAATGGAGCCTGACGTGACCTCATAGAAGCGCGGAATCAGATTGGCAATCGTCGACTTGCCGGCACCGCTGGGGCCGACAAACGCAATCATCTGGCCGGGCTTCACTTCGAGGCTGACATCCGAGAGAGCCGGCACGCCCTTCTTGTACTCGAACGAGACGTGATCAAAGACAACATGTCCCTTGACCTTCGGCAGCGTCTTGGCATCCGGCTTGTCCGTGATCGTCTCCTCGAGATCGATGACGGCAAAGACGCGGTCGACAGCAGCCATGGCGCGCTGCAGGTTGCCGTAGACACGCGAAAGGCGCTTCACCGGATTCGCGAGGTTGACGGCATACGTGAGGAAGGCGACGAGAGAGCCGGCGGTGAGCACGCCGTTGACGACCTCATAACCGCCGAACCAAATGATGACCGTGACCGAGATGGCCGCGAGGAATTCAACGGACGGCGTCAGGAGACTCGTGAGCTGCACGTTCTTCATGGCCGCCTGGAAATTGAGGTCATTCTGGCGGCAGAACCGCTTGATCTCATAGTTCTCGCGCACGAAGGACTTCACGACGCGAATGGAGGAAATGCTTTCCTGCAGCAGGGACGTGATGTCGGCCATGCGTTCCTGGATGACCGTGCCGTTGCGCTTGATCTTGCGCCCGAAGATCTTCATAGCCTGCCCGACCAGCGGGATGACCACCAGCGTCAGGATGGAGAGCTTCCAGTCCAGGATGACCATGAAGACCAGGGAGCCGATGAGGATCGAACCTTCCGTGACCATCTCAATGAGCTGATCGACGAGTGCCGACTGGATGGCCGCGACATCGTTCGTGATGTAGCTCATGACCTCGCCCGTCTGATGACGGTCAAAATACGACATCGGCATGCGCTGGAACTTGCGGAACATGACCTCGCGCACATCGATGATGACCTTCTGGCCGATGAACGACACGAGATACGACTGTCCGTAGAAGAAGATACCGCGCAGCAGGAAGACCACGACGATACCCACGCAGATGATGTTGAGCATCACCATATCCTTGTCCGCCAGCACCTTATCGATCATGTCCTTGATGATCCACGGCAGGTAGAGGTTGGCTGCAGCAGCCATGATGATGCAGATGATGGCCAGGACCAGCTGCCTGACATAGGGCCGCATGTATTGGAGCAGCCTTTTGTAATTCTTCATGTTATTCTCCTGAATTCCTTGTTCTTCGTGCAGCAGCCAGAATCTTTGCCGCTACCCGGCCGGCCGCTCCCGGCGGGCCGAGGCGCTCACAGGCCTTCCTGAGCTCTTCTGCCGTTTGCTCCCGCCTGGCTGTGCCGCGGTAAAGCTGCGCGAGCTCTGCGGCAATGCGCTGCGGCGTGACCTCATCCTGCAGGAGTTCCGGCTGGATGGTCTTGTCGAGCAGGATGTTCGGCAGCGTGAAGTGCTTCACGTGCACGAGTGCCCTGCCAATGAGGTAGTTGAGCGGTGCCAGCCGGTAAAGCGAAACGCAGGGCAGTCCCATCAGCGCCGCTTCCATGACCACCGTGCCGGAAGCCGCGGCCGCCACATCGCCAAGGCCCATCAGGGCGTAGCGGTTCTCATGGGTCAGCACGACTGACACGCCGCTCTGCTTGACCTGAGTGCGGATCAGGCCTTCATACTCCGCGGCCGCCACGGGCAGGAAGAAGCGTGTCTGCGGCTTTTCCCGCTTCAGGATGGCCGCTGCCTGCAGCATGGGAGGCAGCAGCATCTCGATCTCCTGGCGGCGGCTGCCGGGCATCAGGAGCACGACATGGTCCTCGGGGTGAATCCCGAAAAACGCCCGCGCTTCTTCCTCGGGAAGCTCCGGTTTGACCGTATCGACGAGCGGATTGCCCACGAAGGATATCCTGGCGCCGGCTGCCTCATAAACGGGCAGCTCATGCGGGAAAATGGCCACGAATTCATCGGCGAGAGCCGCGCAAGTCCTGGCGCGTCCCTTGCGCCACGCCCAGGCGGATGGCGGGATGTAGGAAAACACGGGGATGCCGAGCTTCTTGGCCCGCTTGGCGAGGCGCCAGTTGAAATCCGGATAATCGATGAGGACCAAGAGATCCGGCCGCTCCTGCTCCATATAAGCCGTCAGGTCGTCGAGCAGCTTCAGGATACGGCGCAGATTCTTGATGACTTCCCACACGCCCATGACATTGTAATCGGCAAAATTGCAGAACAGATGGACGCCGGCCTCTGCCATGCGGCTGCCGCCAAGCCCCATGAGCACCGCTTCCGGTTCCTGTTCATGGATGGCGCGCGCCAGGCGTGCACCGTGCAGATCGCCGGATACTTCTCCGGCTGACATCATGATTTTCATAGGCTCCTCGTTCACTTCCCCATCCTGGTCTGGCATCCCGCAAATCAAATGACGCGAAAACGCCGAAAGAGACGCGTGGATACCATGGCCTGGTTCCGCCGCGCCTCAAAAAATCCCGCCTCAGAGGGCTGCAATCGTTATGTTGTTTGCCTCAGCCAATGCGACCATCTCTTCGCGCTCGACGAGCAGCGTCTTATCGGCTTCGATTGCCAGGGCCGCAGCTCCGACCTCGGCCATGGCCTTGATGGTCGCAAGGCCCACCGTCGGCACATCGAAGCGGTCATCCTGCTGCGGCTTCGCAACCTTGGCCACGACAGCGCCGCCGCGTGCCAGCTGACCGCCGCGGCGGATGCAGGCGTCCGTTCCCTCGATGGCCTCAAGCGCCATGACAGCCATGTTCTTGACGACTGCCGTCTGGCCGACATCCAGGCGGCCAATCTCCTTGGCCATGCGGAAACCGAACTCCATGTCCTTGCGTTCCTCCGGCGTTGGCTCACGCTTGGTGATGACGCCGCGATGCGGCATGAGCCGGCGAATCAGGGCCGTCTGGTCGAAGGCTTCCATGCCCGCCTTGGCAAGCTCCCGCACGAACATCATCATGATGGTATCGTCCTTGCGGTCCGGCAGCTCCATGATGAGCTTCAGCATGCGGGCATCCGGCTGGACCTTGCCCGAGAACAGCAGCTCCTTCGTGACCTTGCCGATCATCGTGACCTTGCGGACCTGTTTTTCCTTGAGGTAGTTCAGCACGGCATCGAGATGTGCAATGCTGATTTCCTGGCAGTCCGCCGTGCAGGTCTTGAGTTCTGCATCCGTTTCCGGCAGCAGTGCTACCGCGTAGACTTCATAGCCCAGGAGCTTCGCCGCCTTGGCACATTCAACCGGCAATCTGCCGGCTCCGGCCAGCAGTCCAATCTTTTCCATAATGATCCCCCGAATCCCTGTGATTCACGGCCTTGCGGCCCTTTTATTCTGCTTCGCGGCGCTCGCGGCAAATGCCGCGCTCGGCATTGCGCAGGAAACGCAGGAAATGCTCGACCTCCTCGCAGGAATCCACTTCCTGCTCGATGACGGCAATTGCCTGCTGCAGGCTGAGCCCCGACCGGTAAAGCAGCTTATATGCCTTCTTGATGTTGCGACGCGACTCGAGCGGGATGCCCGCACGCGAGATTCCCACCGCATTGAGACCCACGACCTTGGCCGGGCGTCCATCGACAATCGTGTACGGCACGACATCCTGGGTGAGCTTCGACATGCCGCCGACCATGGCATTGCGGCCGATCTTGACGAACTGATGCACGCCGGCCATGCCGCCGATGACCGCACGGTCCTCGACAATGGCGTGGCCTGCAAGGCTGGCCAGATTCGACATGATGACATGGTTGCCGACCACGCAGTTGTGCGCGACATGCGTGAGTGCCATCAGCAGGCAGTCACTGCCGACACGCGTCTCCTCGCCCTCGCCCGTGGCGCGGTGAATCGTTGCCCCCTCACGGATGGTCGTGCGGTCGCCGATGAACGTATAGCTCTTCTCCCCTTTGAACTTGAGGTCCTGCGGCTCCTCGCCGATGGAAGCCCCCTGGAAGATACGGCAGTCCCTGCCGATCTGCGTCCAGCCTTGGATGACGACATGAGGGCCAATCTTCGTACCCTCGCCGATCTCAACATTTTCGCCGATGACCGAGTAGGGCCCGATCTCGACATTCTTCGCAATGCGCGCACCCGGCGCGATTACAGCAGTTTCATGTATATATGCGATGACCTTATTGTCCGTATTCATCTGCTCCAACTCCTTAACCTTCCTCTTATGCCGGCAAAGAGCCGGCCAGCTTTGCTCTGTCCTTTTCTATATACTCCTGAATACACTTCAGATTTTTGTATCTCATATGACAGCAAATCCGGGCGTTTTACGAGTTGAACAAAGACTGTCTGCGTTTATGCGAGTAACACAGGCGAAAATCAAAGCTTTTCTGGTTTTTTCAAGGCGAACTTAAAATCTGCCGAAGCAGCGAGTTCACCGTCCACATAACCGTCGCAGTGAAGCAGACCGAAATCACCGCGCACGCGAACGAGCTTCGCCTTCGTGACCAGCTGGTCGCCGGGAACGACCTGGCGCTTGAATTTCACATGCTCCATACCGCCGAACAGGGCAATCTTGCCGCGATGCTCCTCAGGGTAAAGCATGGCAACGCCGCCGACCTGTGCCATGGCCTCGAGAATCAGCACGCCCGGCATGATCGGATGATCCGGGAAATGGCCGAGGAACTGCGGCTCATTCATCGTGATGTTCTTGATGCCCGTAGCAGACTGGAACGGCTCAATTTCCGTGATGCGGTCGACCAGCAGCATGGGTGGACGATGGGGCAGGATCTTCTTGATTTCGTTAATGTCTAATACCATGACGTTATCCCTCTTCCTCAAATCTATACTGTAGTTGGATTTCTTTATTTTGCCAGATGAGCAGCGGCGATTTTCTTGGCCAGCTGCGTATTCAGAGCATGGCCTGATGCAGCGGCGATGACATGTCCGCGGATGATGCCCGCCAGTCTCAAATCACCGATGACATCCAGGATCTTGTGACGCACGAGCTCATCCTCAAAGTGGAGCGGATTGAGCCAGCCGTCATCATTGTAGACGATGACGCTCTCCAACGTGCCGCCGAGCCCGAGGCCCATTTCGCGCAGCTGCGCGATTTCCTTTTCATACGCAATGGTGCGTGCCGGAGCGATTTCCTTATGATACGTCTCCTCATCGATGTGGAAATCCTCGTACTGGACACCGATTAGCTTGTGCGGATTGAGTGACGTGAAGCTCACGCGGAAACCATCGTATGGGACGACCATGACAAAACGGCCCGTTGCCTCATCATCGATGCGGTATACCTTGTCGATGATGACCTCGCGGCGCTCTGCCTCCAGCTCCCGGACGCCGGCTTTCGCCATGAGTTCAAAGAAGACGAGCGAGGCGCCATCTGCGACCGGAGGTTCCTCAGAATCCAGCTCAACAAAAGCGTTATCGATACGATGCGCATGAAAGGCACTCATCAGATGCTCGATGGTGAACACGCGCAAGCCATTCTCTTCCACCGTCGTAGCCCGCAGCGTCGAGGTGACATTTTCCGCCTTGGCGTGAATCATCGGCTGCCCCGGAAGATCCGTGCGCACAAAGACGATGCCGGTATCGGCCGGCGCAGGCTTAAGAACTGCATGGACCTCACGGCCGGAATGCAGCCCGATGCCCGTATAGGAAACCGCTGTCTCCAATGTTGTCTGCTTCTGCAAAATCATACCCCCTGCCGTAATATGCCTCCCTATATTGTACAAAACAATTGCCCGCGATGCAAGCTGCGATTAATCATCCCGCATGGACTTCCAGCGGTCATGGAGCCAGAACCATTCCTCCGGGTACTTGCGGACGTGTTCCTCGATGTCCTTCGTGAGAATCTGCGTCGTCCGGCGGATGTCTTCGCGCTTATCCTTCGTCTTCTCCACGAAGACAGGGTCGCCAACGATGAGCGTGTGGAATCCGTGCTCGTCGCGATGCATGAAGGCGGGGAAGATTGGCACGCCCTGGAAGCGGGCCATCGAGGCTGCACCCGGCACGCAGTTGGTCGGTCGGCCGAAGAAATCGAGGATGATGCCGTTGTGGCGGCTCGTGTCCTGATCCATGATGAGGCCGATGGCCCAGCCCTTGCGCAGCATGTCGAACATCTCGCGCACGCCGGATTTATACGTGATATGCATGCCGATGAGCGTGCGATACTCATTGATGAAGCGGTCCGCTGCCCCCGACCGCTGCTTCATCGCAACGCCCACGAGCGGGATGCCCGCCTGCGCAAAGGCGCCGCCCATGAGCTCCCAGTTGCCGCTGTGCGCCGCAGCGATGATGCAGCCTTTGCCGAGGGCCAGGCCCTTCTGCAGCTTGTCGAGTCCTTCGATGCGTACATAGTCGTCAATATGGCGGCGAATGACGGGGAAGCGCAGGACCTCCATGAGCATGGGACCGAAGCGCACGGCGCTGGCCTTTGCGAGGCGCGCGGCCTCCTCGTCACTGACTCCGAGACACATCTTGATCTGACTGCGCGCGAGCTCCTTGCGGCGTTTCGGCACGAAGATCCAGGCAAAATTCCCGAGCCCGCGTCCAATCACCTCGCAGACGCCACGCGGCAGGATGCAGCAGATCTTGCTGATCGCTTTCAACAAATAATAAGAAAACATCGTCTACGCCCTCCTGGAGTTTCTCGATAAAAGAAAGCCTTCCCGAAAAGGAAGGCCTGCTTTGCTTCGTTTTTATTTCGTCTCGTATTTTGCCAGCTTCTTCTCGAGCTGCTTGACCTTCTTGTAAATCTCCGGCAGATGCTTCATGGAAGCCTGCATGCGCAGCCACTCCGTATGGCTCTGGACGGGGAAGCCTGCACAGAAAACGCCTTCCGGCATGTCGCCGATAATGCCCGAACGCGCAGCATAGACGGAATTGGCCCCGATCTTGATGTGGCCGACCGTGCCGACCTGCCCGCCAAACGTGACGTTGTGGCCGACTGTTGTCGAACCCGAGATGCCCGTCTGCGCGACGATCAGGCAGTTCGGGCCAATCTTGCAGTTGTGGCCGATGTGAACGAGATTGTCGATTTTCGTGCCGTGGCCGATGACCGTAGAACCCATCGCCGCGCGGTCGATGCCATCGTGTGCGCCGATTTCGACATCATCCTCGAGGACGACATTGCCCACCTGCGGCACCTTCGTGTGAATGCCGTCCTTCGTCGTAAAGCCGAAGCCGTCCGAACCGATGACAGCCGAAGGATGGATGACGCAGCGCTTGCCGACGTGGCAGTGCTCGCGCACCGTGGCGCTGGGGTAAATGACCGTGTCTTCCCCAATCTCAGTATACTGGCCAATGTACGTATGCGGATAGAGTGTCACGCGGTCGCCGATGACGGCATGGTCATCCACGACGGCAAACGGCATGATGACGACATCCTTTCCGATCTTGACGTCTTTGCCGATGTGTGCCTGCTCGCTGACTCCCTGCGGGAACTTCAGCTTCGGCGTGAAGAGCTCAAGGAGCTTCGCAAAGGCAGCCCTGGGTTCCTCCACGTAAAGTGCCGTCTTCGGGAAATTCTCGATGCCTTCCGGCAGCATAACAGCCGCTGCACCGCACTCCTTCGCCGCTTCGATATGCGGCTCGACCGCAAACGTCAGATCATGGGCACCAGCGCCCTCGATATTATCGAGCCCGCTGATGACAATGCTGGCATCTCCGACAATATGGCCGCCGACATACTCCGCGATTTCCTGCAATGTCTTTTTCATATCCGATCCCCATCCTTACTGCAGCTTGGCAATGACATCATCCGTCACGTCCGTGCAGCCATAGATGGCTGTCGGCTGCGACTTCTCACTGTCGATGACGGCATCGAGTTTCTTCTGCTTGGCAATATCCTGCAGAGCTCCGTTGATCTTCTGCTGGAGCTGCATCTGGTACGACTGATTCAGGCTCATCATCTTGCGCTGAGCTTCCTGCTGGGCCTTCTGTGCGTCTTCCTGACTCATGTCCGGATTATCCTGCAGGGACTTCTCCGCTTCCTCACGGGCTTCATTAATCTTCTGATTGCCCTCATCCACCAGGGATTTGACCTGCGGTGCTTCCTGCATGACACGCGAACCGTCGATATAACCGATCTTAGCCTGTCCGCAGCCGCTCATGAGGAGCGTGGCAGCAAATGCTGCCGCCAGCAGTCCCAGGGATTTCTTTCGTAATTTCATTTTATGACTCGCTTCTTTCTCTATATAATGTCAATATCTGATACAAAGGATCGTCATGATTCCTCAGAAGAAATGGTGCCTATCTCTGTGACGAGCTCGTCTGTCACATCCTCGGTATCCGTACCGATGACGGGATAGAACCGCTGCATATCGGGATCTGGCGTGCCGCCCAGGGGCAGCGCATACTCAAGATTCTCCGCCGGCGTTGCCAGGATCAGCGTGAAATGATGCAGGATGGCGATCTTGGCTGCCTTGCCGGCAATATCGTTGCGGATATGCGTGTCGAGCGCCTCGATCTGCTGCTGGAGCTCCGAAAGCTGCTGCTTGATGGCCTCGCGCTGCTGAAGATTCAGCGACACGTCCATCTGCTGCTGCATGGCCTCCGTATTGCGCGCCTGCACTTCAGACTGCTTGGCCATGGCGCCGGACTGCCGCTCAGCCATGGAGTCCTTCGCCTTCTGTTTCCATTCGGCAAGCTTCGGCCCCATCACCGACTGCACATACGCGGCGACCTGCTTGTTCCACTGGCGCTCAAGCTCCGCCTGACGCATGCCGCGCTCCTGCTGCAGGTTCGCGCGTTCCTGTTCCCATTCCGCCTTTTCCTGGTCAAGCGCCTCCTGCTTCGTCCAGGGATGATGCATGGCCTTCTGGTTGTCGATCTTCAGATTGAGGTTGAAGATGGCAAGGCGGTAATCCTCATCAATGGCCTTCCGGCGGCTTTCGTATTCCTCCTGATGTGCTTCCCGATACGCCTTCTCGACGGCTTTTGCCTCGCGCTCCAGCTCCGTCCTGCCGCCGATGACCGCCTGTGCATTCTTCTGCCAGACAGAATCATCAAACGGCTTGGAGTCGGTCTGCGGCGGCTGCACCGTCACCGGCGGCAAAGCAGCCGTATCCTTGAGGGAAAGGGACAGGCGCTGGTACTGAGCGCGCAAATCCTTGAGCTTCTCATAATCCGGATGCGCTTCCATGGCCTTCTGCATGTCGACAAGGCCGACGGTCGCGGCAGCCGTCTGTGTGGCAGCCGGTTTGCCCGGCATCAGGGCCCGCAGGCCCCAGGCGCCGAGGAACACGAGAGCAAGGGCGACTGCCACTCCCAGGATGATTTCCCTGCGCTTTTTCTGCCAAAGGCCAGGCTGTTTTCCCCCGGCGTTCTCCGGCTTGTCCTGCTCTTCCACGGGCCGTGTCCTCCTTCACTGTGATACCGGTGACAACTCGTCCTTACAAGTAGTACCGAGCGCAATAAATGGCTCGGTACTCAACGACTGATATGACCCGCAGGGATTATTTGCTGAGCTTATTGATGACATCCTGAGTGATATCCTGGCCGCCATATACGACCGTGCTCTTCTCCAGGACAACCGAGAGGCCCTTTGCTTCGGCTACGCTCTTGACAGAATCCTCAATGCTCTTCTGGATCGGCTCCATGAGCTCCTGGTTCTTCTGCTGGAGGCGCTGCTGCGTCTGCTGATAGTAGTCGTTCTTTTCCTGATCGCTCATGTTTGCGGATTTCTCCTCAAACTCCTTCTGAGCATCCTGAACGGCTTTCTGCATCTCTGCATTGGCGCTCTGGAGCTGCGGATGCTGCTGGGCAATCTGACGGTAATCCACGACACCGACGTTGGAGCTTGCCGCGCTGGCGATGCCAGAGCCGGACTGCGTCAGGGCCAGGGCCACGACCGAACCGATAAAGACGAGTGCAATGAGTACACTGATGATCTTGACCTGTTTCTTCTGTAACTTAACCATTTTCTCTTCTCCTTTTTGTGATTCCACAGAAACACGTTTATTATAACAAACTTCGCATAGGTCTACAAGCATGCGGTTTGACCCGTCAGAAATTTCCTATGAGACGGAACCAGCCCTGATCGGCATCGCGCACATACTCGAGATTGAGGAAATCATGTACCTTGAATGAGAGGCCGGCCTCACCGAGCTTATCGGCAAACCGGTATTCATAGCGCAGACCCCAGCGCGGCGCGAGCTGCTGGAAGGCACCAAGCACGGGGCGCTTGCGGCGCATATCGTAGCGCAGCTGCGCTTCCGTTCCCACGCCGATGCGATAGCCGTAGCCGGCTTCCCAGCCCCAGTTGACATTCTGCGGCATGAAATCAAACTGCAGAAATACTTCGTCGCGCGGACCGATCACGCGCCCCGCATGCAGGCGGAAGCGCAGATTGTCCTGCTGATCGTGATGATCGTCATCCTTGCGGTCGATATCCAGCCAGCCCGTCAGCCGCAGGCGGTAACGGTCCGTATCGGAACGGCTCATCACCTGCATGCGCTCCGCCGGCTCAATGCTCACGCGGCTCTTCATGTGCAGGGCCTTGAAATCCGGCTGGCTGTCAAGTCCTTTGGCCAGGGAATCCGAGAAAGCCTCCCGATGGCGCGCCACAAAGGCAACAGGCACGCCGACCAGCTGGTCGACATGCTCCTGCATGAGCTGGCGGTGATTGAGCAGCGTGAGGTTCGGGATGGTATCCGAACGCATCGACAGGTCTATCGTTCGCACGACGGGCAACCGCGGATAAACGGTCAGATGCACATGCGCCGTATCCCCCGTGGTATCAACCTCGAAGTCACCGCGGAATTCCGGCAGATGCTCGGCCAGGAAATCATTGAGATGATGCTTGAGCACACCGTTTGTCCAGTCCGTCGCCGCCACGGGCAGCCCGTAAAGCGCATCGGAAAACACGCCATCCACATCGGCAAGATCCTGCCGCACGAGCTCTTCTACGGCTGGCGGCATGCCTTCGACTGCCGTATCCACCTCGATGGTGCGGATGACATCCGACCAGGGCAAAAGATGCGCCGTCACCCGCACGTTCTCGCCGGGCTCGATGTCGACGCCCCGCACGGTGTAGCCGACGAGGACCTTGTCGAACACCTGGCGGATCACTTCCGCCTGGGTCCCGCTGTCTGCCGCCACGTCTGCCACGGGACGTCCCAGGAGCAGCTGCTCCGCGATGACGCGGACGCTTGTCTCCATGCGCTGCTGCACGAGCGGCGGCACGCCGGAATCGGCCTCAACGACCGTCGTCACCGCATCGACGCGTGCAGAAGCCTGCGCCCGGACCGGCAGGAAGCACAGGCATGCCAGCAGCAAGCAAAGCCAACGCACCGGCATGGTTGATCCCCTCTTTCCTTCAAGCCCTGGCGCAGGCAGATGGTACCCGGCAGTCAGCATCAGAACGAGCTGCCAACCGTGAAGTGCACGCGGCCGCCATCCTCGCCCCAGCCGTAATCAAAGCGCAGCGGTCCAATCGGTGTCGTCAGCGAGAGGCCCACGCCGATGCTGCCGTGCAGATCATCCGGCGTCAGGCCGCTGTCCCAGGCATTGCCCCAATCCGTAAACAGTGCGCCCTGTACTTTCTTCATGAGTGGGAAGCGGTATTCCACCGTTCCGAGGAACATGTGGTCACCGCGGAACTGATCTTCGCGGTAACCGCGCAGCGAGCTCTGGCCACCGACGCGGTACTGGTTGAACTCGGAAATCTCGCCGTTGCCGTAGCCGTAGCTGGCGCGCAGGGCGAATACCTGCGCATGACCGGCGCGGATGTAATGCTGTCCTTCAACCGTATACTTCTGGAACGTGAAGTCGCCGCCCAGGCCGGCAAACTCGCCGGAAAGGCTCATGCGGCTGCCGCTCATCGGATTGTAAACGTTGTCGCGCGTATCCGTGACATTCTGGAACGTGACGCTGCGCGTCAGGCCGAAGTTATTGGCACGCCAGTCTGCATATTCCGGCCTGCTGCGGTCAATACCGTCGTCAGAATGACGCTTGTAGGAATCCGTGCGGTTGCGCAGCGTCAGGTAATTCGTCGAATACTCGCTGATTGGGCGGCCGAACGTCAGCTCACCGCCGGAATACTTGCGCATGTACGACTCGGTGAGATCGCCGTCCGTGTTGTAATCATCATATTCATACGTGCGGTTGTAGAGACGCAGCGTGCCGACCGTCTCTTTTTTGTCGAGCCACGGGCGGCGGTAGGAGAACGTGTAGCCCTGGGCATCCGTGTCATCGCCGCTCTTCTCATACGTCAGGCTGACAGCGTCGCCCGTGCCGCGGAAGTTCGTATCACCAATGGAGACCATGCCGAGCACGCCATCCTCACTGGAATAGCCGGCGCCGATACCGAAGGAGCCCGTGCGCTTCTCCGTGACATCGAGCTCCATGACGACGGCATTGGGCTCGACACCCGGATTCATCTTGATGTTGACATCCTCGAAGAAACCGAGGTTGTAGACGCGCTGCATGCTGCGGCGGGCCAGCTTGGAGTTGAACGGTTCACCCGGCTTCTGACGCATCTCGCGCAGGATGACGCGCTCCTTCGTCTTCGTATTGCCCTTGACTTTATAACCCTCGAGGACACCTTCGTTGATCTTCAGTGTCAGGATGCCCTCCTTGTTGATGTTCATATCCGTGATTTTGGCGAGGATATAGCCGTCGCGGCGGTACTGCTCCTGCAGAGCCATGACATTCGCATTGAGCTCACGGCTGTTGAGGATGGCCCCCTGCTTCACCGTGATCAGCGGGTAGAGCGTCTCATTGCTCTCAACCGTATTGCCTTCAATCTTGATGCCCTTGAGCACCGGGTTCTCGAGTACATGGTAGGTGATGACCACGCCTTCCGGCACCTGCTCAAACGTCGGGTAAAGATCGTAGAAATATCCGGTATTGTAAATCTTCTCCCGGTCTGCATCGAGCCCCTTGCTCGTGAACATATCCCCGGCCTTCATGGAAATCGCGGCCTTGGCCGTGCCCTCCGTCAGAGACGACGTGCCGTCAAAGACCACATCGACAACGGTCTGACCTTCGTACTGCTTCATGAGCTTGCTGACGGCATCTTCCTGCGGACGGGATTTCCCCCAGTCCACGATGCGGTCGTCGACGCTGCCTGCATCATTCCCTGCCGCTTTCGCCGCTTCCGCCGATGCTGCCCCGTCAGATGCCGCAGCAGCCGTGGCGGCCGGCGCAGAGGAGCCGGCAGGCGCAGCCGCCGTCTCAGCAGCAGCCGGCTCCGCAGAAGAAGCTGCAGGCGCAGCAGCAGCCGCAGTGCTTTCTGCCGATGCAGCCTGCACAGCTGCGGCAGAACTATCCGCTCCGCTCTCTGCAGCCCACGAAGTACCGGGAACTGCGGAGAAACTCATGGCCAGAGCGACGGCATAGGCAAGAGATCTATAGTTCTGTTTCTTCAAAGGTCAAACCTCCTAAATCTTTCTTTCATCGGTGCAGGCTCATTGGCGCAGGGCCTTGCCTGCTGTCTGCATCAACTTCTGCATATTATCATTGGGAACGGCTGGGGCCTTGCTTGGGGCCTTGCCCGGAGCCTGCTGCTCCTGCGCGGCAGGCAGTGCCGCAGGGCCTGGCACAGGCGCAGCCGGCTGATGCGCAGCTGCCTCAGAAGACGCATAAACGGGGGGCTGTGACACAGGTTCCGAAGAAACCGCATCATCCGCAGCCGCCATTGGCGAATCTTCCGCTGCTTGCGGCAAGGCTGCCGCAGGCGTCTCAGGAGTACTGGGCGCATTCTCCACAGCCAGTGCAGGCGGCCTGCCTGGCTGAACAAGCTGAAGTCCCAGCCAGCCGCCGCCAGCGATCAGGAACGCCGCTGCGGCCGGCAGAAGACGCCGCCCCCATCGTCGCAGGGGACCGGCTCCAGCTCCCTGCCGGGCCTGCGCGAGCTCCGCCTTGGCCAGCATGACTTTCAGCTCGCCCCGGACCTCGTTATCCTCTGCCAGCGAATGCTCCGCCTTGCCCAGCCAGTCCCTGGCAGCACGGATATGATGCCGCTGCCTTTGGTTCTGGTCTTTCATGGCACACCCTCCTGTCCTTTCATCATATCTGCGATAGATATAATATCTGCCGGACGTTCAAAATCCTGACAGCCCGAATCCGGCAATGACAGGGAATACAGCGCTATTACGCATGTTTTTCTTGCAGAATCAATGCTTTCTTACTATTTTGCTTTAATTTACCAGTATTGCATGAAACGCGACAGCATGCCGCGCACGCGGCGAATGCCGCTTTTCTGCAGCCGGTAGATATGAGAAGAGCTGACCTGCAGGCTGTCCGCCATCTGTGCCGCGTCTTCGCTGCGCAGATACATTCCCTCCAAAACGGCCCGTTCCTTGGCCGGCAGGCGTTCCATGGCCTGATGCAGGCGGCCGGAAAGCTCGTGGCTTTCCGCCTGCTCCGAAACGGACGCCGCCGTATCGACGAGATTCTCCTTGAGATTGCCGCTGGCATCCTCCAGGGTCTCCTCCATGCAGGCGATGTCCACGCGACCTTCCCGCCGCAGGAAATCCAGCATCCGCCCGCGTATCCGGTGTACGGCGAACAGGCTGAACGCCACACCGCGCGTATGGTCATAGCGCTCCACAGCTTCGATGAGCCCCACCGTCCCCTCCTGGATGACATCCATGATGCAGGTGAGGTGCGAGAATGGCATGGCCTGCTTGAAGACCAGCGGCTGATAAGATTCAATGAGACGCTGCCTTGCCGCTGTATCGTTTTCTTCCTTGAAGGCCTGCCAAAGCGCCCGTTCTTCTTCCGGTTCCAGCAGCTGAACCCGGTTCAACTCTTTCATGTACTGATCCAGACGCATCGTCTCACCTCCTCTGCCATTATCATTTCATCATCAGAAACGGATGCGTGCCTCCACGCCCACGATGTAATCATCGGACTCCCGGTCGAGCGTGAGCCCGAGTCGGTCGTTCATATCGTATTGGACACCAAAGCGGTGCATGTCGTTGCCGCCAATCTGCTGGACGTATTTGAGCATCACCTTATCGGAAATGTACTTGCCCATCTCGACATGGTAGACATCGAGATCCTTGTTCGATTCCTCATCGTGATGATCAAAATCCGAGCCACTGCCGCGCGCAATCGTGAAGCGGTCAAGCCAAAGCATGTTGCGCATGGCATCCTCAACCTCGGACAAGAAGCTCATCTGCAGGCCCACAATCAGGAGATCGCCGGCATCGAGATTGGCATCACCGTTCTTGTATGCGTCGCGCAGCGTGAGCATGCGGATGATTTCCGTCTGGCTCATCTCCGGCGACGACGTGAGCTTCAGCGTCATATTGTCGAGCGGACCGCTGAGTGCCAAATATACCTTGGCCTGCGTCAGGCGAGTATCGGCCAGGAAAACAATACTCGGCAGGAACGAATCCACCTGATTGAAGTAGGCCGCGCCCTCTCTTACATTGAAAGCCGTCTTGAGATAGCTGACGGTACCGCCGCGCTTGACGGAAATCGTGCCCGACGATTTCGGGTGAGCGGTCGAGCCGCCGAAATGAACTTTGCCCGTCAGATACATATCGTAAAGATACGAGCTGTAGGCATGTACCTTATCCCCGACATTGATGTCAAGGTCCAGCATCACTTCCGGCAGAGAGCTGTCTCCTTCCGGCAGTGACGGCACGGAAATCGTGCAGTTGCCGAGATTGACGGCGCCGGCGATTTTCGGCATCTCCCTGCCAAAGAACTTGTCATTGCTCACCGTCAGCGAAGCGTTGAGCGGTCCGCGGAAGAATTCACATTCGATGTCCAGGTCCTTGGCATCCAGCGTGAAATTGTACTTGGAGGGTTTGAGCCCTGCCATTTCCAGCGTACCCTGGACATCATAGGTACCTTCGCCCATTTTACCAGAAAAGTTTCGCACTGTCATGCTATTCCCGTTAAAATCAAGCTCCATCGCCATATCCGTTATGGGCTTTTCAAGCGGCTTAAGCTTCATGGCGCCGGACGGCACCGCCACGCTGCCGTTGATGAGCGGGTGTGCCACCGTGCCTGTGATCTCAAGGCCGCCCTTGGTGGCGCCGAGCGCCCAATCCACCTGATCTGAGACAAACGGCAGCAGCGAAAGGTCCGCCTGATCGAGCCGCACGTCGAGCTTGATCTGCTCGTAATCATCGCTCGGGTCATCGCCCGTCGACGTCAGAGCCCGCAGCGGCACGATGCCATGCGCACTGGCTTCGTAATCCTTTTGGTTGATGGTCTTCTTGACACTGGCATTCTCGACATTGACCAGGCCATTCTTCAGGTGGAACACGCCGGAGAGCGAATCGAAGACCGAGCCTTCAAAGCCGCCGTTGCGGCCGACAATCGTGACATCGGCCGACGGATTGCCCGTCGTGCCGCCAAAGGAGGCATCGATATCGGCTGTGCCGTGCACATCGCGCTGCAGCCCAGCCGACTTCGTGAACATGCCGAGCGCCAGATTGCGTGCCGTAAAGGTAGCCGCAATGGGCCCGCCGATCGTCACGGAGCCGTCGGCCGAGAAGCTTCCTTCCGTGCCCTGACTGCCCGAGAGCTCGTCGATGTAGATGACCGAGTCCAGCAGATGCAGGTTGAGCGCCACATCGTGGATATCGTAGCCGGCCACCTGTCCCTCCGGCATCGTGCCAACCACGGTAAGGCTGGGATTGTCATACGTGCCGCCAACATCAATATCGCTTGTCAAGCGCCCCGTCACGATATCATTCTTGAGATTCAGCACGGCCGAAATGGCGTTGATATCGCCATTTTCCACCTTGACATGGCCGCTGGCGTCATGCGAAGCCATATCAACGGACATGACCAGCGCATACTGGCCCTCGTTCTGCTGAAAGCCGAACTGATCGACGCTCAGGACGCTGTCGCGGTAACGCATCATGCCATGTACGCTCTTGAGCTCCTGCCCATTGAGCGTGATGGAAGGCGCATCGAGCATGCCGTAGAATTCCGGCGCGGAAAGATTGCCGCGAATCTTGCCCGAGAACGTCCCTTTGCCGCTGACCGGATACGGAAACTTGTGCGCAAAGCGTTCCATGTCGATTTCATGGACACTCGCATCGAGTTCGAGATTCATCTCGCGGTCAACGGTGCCGTTGAGGTCCATATCGACCATCGGGGAGAAAATATGGAAGTCCTGCAGCCGCGTATAGCCGTCCTTCATGAAGTAATCGCCGTCCATACCAGAGAGCAGGACGCCATTGTAGCTGCCGCGGTAAAAATGGATGTAACCGACGGCATTGGGATGATCGAGCGTTCCCGTGAAATGAATGGTGTTGTCGACATTACCCGTGATGGGCTGGTCCGGGAAGGCCAGCGCAGCAATGTCTTCCATGCGAGCGCCGACCGTATCGACGCGCAGATCAATGCGGCGTTCGCCCGCCAGGCCGACGGTACCGTCGACATACCAGGTCTGTTTGCCATCCTTGACCAGCGAGAAATCCTTGATGGCCACGCCATCCAGGCTGCCCGCCGCTTCAAAGCGCAGGTCATCGTAAGGCTGCTTGAAGAGCGTCCCGTGCGTCGCCGTGAACTTGAGATCCACCTGCGGGTCCGTCATGTTGCCATGAACGGTGCCTTCGAAATCGCCGAGACCGGACAAATCAAGCTGTGGTTCCAGTTTGCTCGCGAGCGAGAGATCGACATGCCCGCCGTAGAAGGCCAGATCCAGGCGCTCGCCGCCCATGACCGTGCCCTCGATGCCAAGCGTTGTACGGTTTGGCAGGTTCAGGCTGGCATAATCAATCGTCACATCCTGCCCCTGCACATAGAACGACGCGTTGAGATTTTCAATTGGCAGGGCCTTGTACGCCCCCGCCTGCAGCGAAGCACTGCCATAGACCTGGAGAGACGAGCCATCCGTCCCCACACCGGCCGCGCCGATATCGAAAGAAACGCGCCCCTGCAGGTCTGACAGCTGCGGCACATAAGCGGCGGCCTGCTGCACATCGGCATTGCTGGCCTGCAGATGCGCCGTATACGAAAGATCATCCGCGGACAATTCCATTTCACCCTGGATTGTACCGCCAAACGCGGCGGCAAAGAGATTCCGCACATAGATCCGGCTATCCTCGTAACGGATATGCGCCGCAGCATTCTGGAACGGGATATCCTGAACTTTGCCCTGTGCGACCTTGAAATCGCCGTCGACGACAGGATTCTTGGCCGTACCTGTCACATGTGCCGTAAAAGCAGCCGCGCCCTCATACGGGATGTTGCGGAGCACCTGTGCAGGGTCAAAGCCATCCGAAGAAACCGTGAGGTCAAGATACGGGGAATCCGTATCGAGGCGCACGCTGCCGTGAACGCGCGCACTCTGCCCGTTCGCCCGGGCATCCGCCAGCACCAGCACCTCCGTATCGTTGAAGCTCGTAAAGCCGTGAATATCTTCAACCTCCGTATCCTTCACGCGCACGGCAACGTCCTTGTACTCGGCCTGACCCGTGAAGGAAAGCTGGCTGCCCATCTTCTGCCCCGAGATCTTCGCCTTGACGATGGTGCCTCCCTCGATGGAGAGTTCCGATGGCAGCAGGCCATCCGGCAGCAGCGGCAGGACCTGAGCGATATCCAAGCCTTCCGTCTCCGCCTGCAGAATCTGATTCTCCTTGCGGTATGACCCCGATGCCTTTACAGGCGCACCAAAACTTTCGCCATTCACCTGGAACTGCAGGACCGGATATGCCGAAAAATCCAGTGTACCGGAAAGTTGGCTGACCGTTGCCGTCTTCCCCTGCATCGAAGCCGTTACCTCACTGTCCTCAAGGCGTACCAGGCCATAGAACGAGCCGCTGGTCGAGGATTTCGTCTGGATGTCCTCGACATTCCACGTACCGTCCTCACGCTGCCGCAGATTGCCCTGAACACCGGAAAGCGTGACTTCTTTCACCGCATGTGAAGGGTCCTGAAACGCAGAAAACAGACGGAAGTCCACGCGGGCTTTATCCGCCCGCGCGATGCATTCCGCCTGTTTATCGTAAATAGCCAGGTCCTGTATTTCAATTTCATGGTTGGAGACAACGGTCACGGAACCGATTTCTACAGGGACGCCCAGGGAATCGCTGGCAGCAGACGAGGCCGTCTGCTCCACCTTCTGCATGAAGGCATCCGTCTGCACGTAATAATAAATCCCGCCCAGTACCAGCATCAGTACACCCAGGAGTGCACCGATACCTATCCCGATGGTTTTCCGTTTCATGATAGCTGCTCCTTAATATGGTCAATCGTTCCGCGATGAAACGAAGCGATCACTTGGCCATATCTGCAGCGACCGTTTCGCTGGAAACCGGCTCTGCCGAACTGCCGGCATTGTCAACAGCCTGCTGTACCGTCGTATCCGGTGCTGCTGCCTGTGCCTGTTCTGCCTGCTTCGCTTCTTCTGCTGCCTGTTTCGTCTGCTGCTCAAGCTGAGCCATCTCAAAGACGGCGTTCTCATTCAGCGCAGCATCCTTGCGTGCCTGCAGAGCCGCCTTGCCCGTCTCCTCGGCTGCCGTGTACTTCACGACATCGAGGTCAACCGGGATGCCCATGGCCTTGTCAAGGGATGCCTTGCTCGTGTTGTAGTTATAGAGGGCCGTGTAGTAATTCGTGCGGGCCGTCGTGAGTTTTTCCTCGGCATCCATGACGTCGAGGTTCGTGCCGACACCGGCGCTGTAGCGGACCTGCGCAATCTTGTAATCTTCCTCTGCCTGCGTGACAGCGACGGACGTCGTCTGAATGTTCTTCTCTGCAGCCTGCAGCCCCAGGTAAGCCGTGCGCACATCGAGGCGGATCTGGTCATCCGTCTGGGCCGAGGCCTCCTGTGCCTTCAGCAGGGCCATATTGGCCGAATTGACGCTGGCCTGAGTTATACCATTATCAAAGATATCCCACGAGGCATTGACTCCGGCCGACCAGCTGTCGCTGCTCGTGTGATCATTGTCAAATGGCTTCTCACCACCAATGGCTTTGCTGACAGCTGCGTTGACAGTTGGCTGGTATCCGGCCTTGGCCGTCTGCACAGCAGCCTCTGCCCTCTTTACCGCATAGCGCGCTGCCGCGCCGTCTGCGCGGTTCTGCAGGGCATAGGCCGTGCAGTCATCCTGGCTCAGATCGTACTTCGTGTACTTGAGCTGATCGCGGATATCGAGCACCGTATCCGTTGGCAGGCCGATGACGTTGTTGAGCGTCGAGACGGCAATGTCGTAATTGTTCTGCGCCGTCACGAGCGACTGCTGGGCATTGGCCAGCTGCACCTGCGAGGCCAGCACATCGGATTTCGCCACGGTGCCCACACGGTACTGCGCGTTGACATTGTCGAGGTGTTCCTGGAGCGTCATCACGGCATCCTGCTGGACATCGATGAGATTGCGGCACTGCAGGATCTGATAGTAATCTGACGTTGCCTGCAGGCGGATGGCCTGTTTCGTTTCCTCGAGCGTCAGGTCTGCCGCGTTGAGGCCGTAGCGGGCCTGATTGATCTGTCCTCTGACCGCTGCATTGTAAAGCGGCATTCCCACTTGTGCCGTGTTATTCCATGCATAATCATAGGCAGGGCCCAAGCCAGCTGCATGTGCAGTATGTGCACTATCCAGAGAATCACCACCGATGCGGTTTGCCGATGTCGTCCACGTCAGCGTCGGGCCCATCGTGCGGCGAGCCGACGAAAGGCTCCACTTTGCCGTATCGACATCCGTCAGCGCCTGGCGGATTGTGCGGTTGTTCTCCAGTGCCATCTGCACGCTGTCGTGCAGGTCGAGCTGCACCGTATCAGCGGCCATGACCGTACCCATGGCCATCATGGTCATGAGGCCGGTCGTGATGAGAGTCGTCAGTTTTTTATAGAAGCAGTTTTTTTTGTTCAAGGTCAATTCCTCCTCAAAGAAATGTAACATCTCTTTCTTAAAGCTTCATTTGAAGATGCAATCGAACAATCGTATCCATCAAAACGTCTGGCGAATCCCCAGATAAGCCGCCCGTTTGTCGCTGTCGTTGACATCATTCCACTGGCCCATGAGCCAGGTTCCTGCATCATTGAGCTCGTACTGAGCTCTGAGTCTCAGGGAAGGGTCGTTGAAATCATAGGTGTCCGCCGAGAATTGGAAGCGCTTGCCCATATAGGCGTCGACCCCCACCCCGGGATCACCGTTGATGACGCCGCCGCGCACGCCGAAATGCTCGCTCCTGCGGCCAACCTGCAGGTTCCCGTGATTGCCTTCCCCGATATCATCTACCCCGAGACTCAGGTAATTCCCTGTCTCCGGGCCAATTTCCACATTGAAGTTCGTCTGCCAGTCATCCTTTGCGCCGCTGTAAAGGACATCCGCAGCAGGCTTTACCTTGATGTTTTCGAGTTTGCCCATCATATCTCCTGCCTTATCGGACATCTTTCGCGCATTTTGGACCGTGGCCTTGAGATCCTCCGCCGTCTGCGGGTCACCAGCCACCGAATCGAGATTTTCCGCAATGTGCGCGATGCGGTCACTGGCGTCCTTGATGTTCGTGAGCGTCAGCCGCAGATTCTCAGCTGTCTGCGGATCTGCCCCGACAGAAGCCAGATTGGTCATCATGGCTTCGACCTGACGCATCGTGCGGTCCATGCTGGCCGTCGCCATATTGAGGTTCGTCAGCATCTGGCCGATATTGCCCTGATTATTCACCATGGTCTGCTCCATGGCGGCCACGAGGCCATCGAGATGCGCCGTCATCTCACGGATGTTCACGGCCATCTGCAGGAAATTCTGCTGGAAGTCCGGATTGCCCATGACCTGATTCATCGAATCGAGCAAAGCCTGCACCTGGTCAAGGACGCCGCCGGCCTTCTCCATCAGGGAATCCAGTCCCTCTTCCTCCTGGCCGATCAGGTAATCGCCGTCGCCGAGGTAGATTCCCTGGTCTTTGGCGGGCAGGATGTTGACGAATTTATCGCCCATGACGCCCGAGGAACCGACGGTTACCTGAGAGCCCTTCGGGATCTTGGCATTGCCCTGGATTTCCATCGTGACGGTAACGCCGCCGCCTTCATTGCGGATGCTCTTGACCTTGCCCACGGGCACGCCAGAGAGCCGTACAACGGACTGCGGCTCCACGCCGATGACCTGCTTGAAGCCGGCATAAAGCGTGTAGCCCTTCTCTCCCGAGAAGGAAACACCGCTCAAGAGCGCTGCCACCGCTGCAAAGAGCAGGATGCCAATCACCGTAAATGCACCGACCTTTGCCTCTGTCGTCATGAACTCTTATCCCCCTTTACTCACTTGACGGTGCGCAGCGTATGGAAGAACGCCTGCACCCGTGCATCCTGTATCTTCTTGAACCGCTCAACCGTGTCAACGGCGACCAGCTCTCCTTCATAAATCATGGCAATGCGGTCCGATATGCGGCAGGCACTGGCCATGTCGTGCGTGACCACGACACTCGTGACCGAGAGCGCCTGCTGCGTGTTCACGATAAGTTCATCGATCTTTTCGGTCATGAGCGGGTCAAGGCCGGAGCTCGGCTCATCGTAAAAGATGACGGATGGCTCAACCGCTATGGCGCGGGCCAGTCCCACGCGTTTCTTCATGCCGCCTGAAAGCTCATTCGGCATCATGTCCTCGACACCGTCCAGGCCGACGAGATGGAGCTTGTCCTTCACAATGGCCTGGATGTCCGCGTCGCTGAGCTTCGTGTGCTCGCGCAGGCCGAAGGCGACGTTTTCCCCGACGGTCATCGAATCGAACAGAGCCGAATACTGGAAGACCATGCCCATATGAAGGCGGACCTTGTTGAGTTCCTCCTCATCCATCGGCACGATATCCACGCCATTGACGAGGATCTTGCCGCTCGTCGGCTTGATGAGGCCGATGAGCAGCCGCAGCAGCGTGCTCTTGCCGGAGCCGGAGCCGCCGATGATGGCCAGCGTCTCCCCGTGCTCGATGGTCAGATTGATATGCTTCAGAGCGTCTTTGTCATCAAAACGCTTGCATACGTCAACGAGTTCAATCATAAGCTGCCCCCGATCAATACAGGAAGAATGTCAGCACGGCATTGAGGATGAAGATGACGATGATCGAGGAGACGACCGTCTTCGTCGTCGCCCGGCCCACACCTTCTGCCCCATCCGGGCAGTGCAGGCCATAGTAGCAGCCCAGCACGGCAATGACATTGCCGAAGAACACCGCTTTGATGACGCCGCCTGTCAGATCGAACAATTCCACGAAAACATGGATGGAATTCATGTAGGCATACGAGCTGATGCCCTCATAGTAGACGGCAATGAGCCAGCCGCCGAACACGCCGATGACATCGCCAAAGACGGTCAGGAGCGGCACGACAATCATGCAGGCCAGCATGCGCGGCACGAGCAGATAATCGATGGGGCTCACGGCCATGACACGCAGCGCATCAATCTGTTCCGTGACCTTCATCGTCGAGATTTCCGCCGTGATGGCGGCTCCCACACGGCCGGCGCAGACGACAGCCACGAGGACCGGGCCGAGCTCGCGGCCGATGGCGATGGATATGATGCCGCCCACCGTCCCCTGTGCGCCAAAGCGAATGAGGACATCGGCCGTCTGCAGCGTAAAGACGACACCCGTAAAGAGCAGCGTGAGGCTCACGATCAGCAGGGAATCCACGCCCAGATGCGACATCTGGTTCAGGATATGGCGCATGCGCGGCTTGTGGCGCAGCGCCCGCATCGTCTCGCCGTAAAGCATGACAATCGTGCCGATTTCCCCAAGCCTGCGAAGAACAAATGAGCCGATTGCCTCCAGTATCTTCAGCAGCATCTCCTGCCCCCTTTTCTCTTCTCTCCCATAATCATGATTTTAACAAGCAAAAAACAATTAGTAAAGATAAGTTTACTATTTTTAGACGGAAATTTCAACTTCTTTTCCATGCCGGAAAGCCTTATAATAGTAGAAAACACGGTAAAAGGAGAATCATATGACCAAAAAAGTATACGCCGTGCGCGTGGGCCGCACGACCGGTGTCTTCAACAGCTGGGCCGATTGCAAAAAGCAGGTGGACGGCTTCCCCGCCGCCCGCTACAAGAGCTTTACAGACCTCGCTGAAGCGCTGCGATGGCTGAACGGCAGCGATGCCCCGCGCCGCGCGCCGGCAGCCTCGGCAGGGACGGCCGCCAGAAAGAGGTGGAGCACGGATGTTCCGTCGTCAGCCAGCAAAGCAGGCGGGCGGCCGGACAGCGAGCAGGACTTCGTCATCTATACGGATGGCTCCTGCCTGCGCAACCCGGACGGTCCCGGCGGCTGGGCCGCTGTCATCCGCGACGTGCACACCGGGAAGATAACGGAACTCGCTGGCGGAGATCCACGCACGACCAACAACCGCATGGAACTTTCGGCAGCCATCGCCGCTCTCACCTTCCCTCAGAAGTCCGCAAAAATCGCCCTCTACACGGACAGCCAATACCTCAAGAACGGGTTTACGCGCCATTGGCTCACAGCCTGGAAAAAACGCGGCTGGAAGAAGGCCGATGGGCAGCCCGTCCTCAACCAGGATCTCTGGAAACAGCTCGACGCACTCTACGCCAGCCACGATGTGACCTTCCACTGGGTCAAGGGGCATGTCGGCGTCGAACTCAACGAGCGCTGCGACCAGCTTGCCAAGCGCGAAGCAATGCGCTTCGCGCGCTGAAATCTGCCGTCATCAGCCCTGCCAGCGCGCAAAGAGGTCTGTCTCTACCCCCAGCTGGTCGCATATCTTGCCGACGAGCATGTCGACGAGTTCCCCGATGCTCTGCGGGCGATGGTAGAAGCCCGGACAGGCTGGGATGATGCGCGCGCCGGCCTGCGCAAGCTTCAGGAGATTCTCGAGATGAATGGCATGCATCGGTGTTTCGCGCGGCACGAGCAGGAGCGGACGTCCTTCCTTGAGCGCGACGTCGGCCGCCCGGGTCAGCAGGTTGTCCGTAATGCCATGAGCCACACAGCCTGCCGTGTGCATGGAGCAAGGCAGGACGACCATGGCCTGCATGCGGAACGAGCCGCTGGCAATCGCGGCACCGACATCGTGATTGTCGTAAAGCACGTCAACCCGCCTGCTGAACGCGTCACGGCTCACCTGGCATTCATAGTCCAGGACCTGCCAGCCGCTGTCCGTCACAACAGCATGGATCTCATGCCCCGCTTCCCGGAGCACGTCAATGAGGCGCAGCGCATAGATGCTGCCGCTTGCCCCGGTGATGCCAACTACAATCTTCATGGAAATCCCCCTTAAAAAAAGCCTCCCCGCAAACGCTGGGAGGCTTTTCTATACCATTATTCCGGCTTTCTGATGACTTCTACACCGCCCATGTACGGTACAAGGACCTTCGGTACAACGACGGAGCCGTCCTCCTGCTGATAATTCTCCAGGATGGCAGCCACCGTGCGGCCAACGGCCAGGCCCGAGCCATTGAGCGTATGGACGAATTCCGGCTTGCTCTTGGCATCGCGGCGGAACTTGATGTTGGCGCGGCGTGCCTGATAATCCGTGCAGTTCGAACACGAGGAAATTTCACGGTACTTGTTCTGCGCCGGGAACCAGACCTCAAGGTCATACGTCGTCGCCGACGTGAAGCTCATATCGCCCGTGCAGAGCTTGACCACGTGGTACGGCAGCTCCAGGAGGCGCAGGACATCTTCTGCCGCATCGACCATCGTATCGAGTTCATGCCAGCTCGTTTCCGGCTTGACGAATTTGATAAGCTCGACCTTGTTGAACTGATGCTGGCGTATAAGACCGCGCGTATCACGGCCGGCGCTGCCCGCCTCCGCGCGGAAGCAGGCCGTGTAGCAGCTGTAGTACTCCGGCAGCTTATTGCCGTCGAGGATCTCGTCGCGATGATAATTCGTCGTCGGTACCTCAGCCGTCGGCACGAGGTAATAGTCAAGGCCTTCGAGCTTGAACATGTCATCAGCAAACTTCGGCAGCTGGCCCGTGCCCGTCATGCTGTCCTTGTTGGCGATGTACGGTGCGAGCATCTCCGTATAGCCGTGCTTATTGGCATGGAGATCCATCATGAAGTTGATGCAGGCGCGCTCGAGGCGGGCGCCGAGGCCCTTGTAGAACGTGAAGCGCGCGCCCGTGACCTTGGCGGCGCGGTCAGCGTCGAGGATGTCGAGCTCCGTGCCGAGATCCCAATGTGCCTTCGGCTCGAAATCGAACTTCGTCGGCTCGCCCCATTTGCGCACTTCCGGATTTTCCGTATCATCCTTGCCGATCGGCACATCCTCGCGCGGCATGTTCGGGATGTGAAGCATGATGTCGCGCAGCTGCGCCTCCACGCTCTTGAGCTCCTTGTCGAGCGCCGAAATCTTCTCGCCGACGGCGCGCATTTCGCGGATCTTGTCCTCAGCATCTTCCTTATTCTTCTTCATGACGCTGATTTCTTTCGATACCGCATTGCGCTGCCCCTTCAGAGCTTCCGATTCCTGCAGGAGCTCCCGGCGCTTCTTGTCAAGGCCCTCAAAGTCATCAAGGTTCAGGGGATTGCAACGATTCTTGAGCATCTGGCGAACCTCATCGAGATGTTCGCGGACAAATTTGATATCTAACAATTCACTCACACTCCATATTCCAGCGCAACGCGCAGATCCCCGCAAGGATCTTTGGTTCACAATTCTTCTAAAATATCATTATATCAGCTTTGTCATACCGTGACAACCGAGCTGCACGCCCCAATGCAGCCTCCATGCATAAAAAGAGCAGGGATGCCGAAAGCACTCCTGCCAATATGCGTATGGTAACATATGACCTTAATTCGCTGCGGCCGTGCGGACCGGCAGATGTGAGAGGACCTTGGCGCCTGCAGCTGCGACGGCGCATTCCGCCAGGACCTCCGTGGCGTCGATGAAATTCCCTTCGAGATGATACATCGAGACGGCCACCGGCACCTCCGTGCAGCCGAGCACGAAAGCCTCGCAGCCAGCGGCTGCCATGTCTGACAGAGCCTTGCGTACATCCGTCGTGTCAAAATCCGGATTCCCGGCTTTGACGCCGTCGTAGATCATGCGGTGAACGGCCTCCTCCTGTGCACCGGCCGGCTGGACGACTTCCACGCCGGCGCGTTCAAGTGCGCGCTGATAGATGCCGGAATGACAGGTCCCAGCCGAAGCCAGCAGGCCGACTTTACGATAGCCCTGCTCCGCGCAGAATCTGGCCGTCTCTTCAATCATGTTGATGACCGGCACCTTGAGATACGGCATCATGAGCGGCAGGAAGTAATGCGCCGTGTTGCAACCCATGATCAGGAAGTCTGCCCCCTGCTCCGCCAGACGATTGGCCGATTTCATCAGTTCCGGGACCGGGCTCTCACCTTTGCCCATGATGGCAGCCGTGCGGTCGGGGATGTTCGTGTTGTTGTCGACGAGAATGGGAATATGATCCTGATCCTCGCGCGCATCCGTCGCCAGGATGACCTTCTTCATGAGGTCTACCGTTGCCATGGGGCCCATACCGCCAATAATGCCAATCGTCTTCATGATGAACACTCCTTTATGCCTTCAGCCGGCTCCTGCAGCCGGCATCCCTTGCTCTGTTCTTGTTATCATCTTATCATTCTGATATTATATAAACAAATACATATAATAATATAATATCTATCGATTTATTTTATGGTATAAAGAAAGGAATATTCATATGCAGGGAATGGATTACGTCTACGCCGTCTGGCAGGAAAAGAGTTTTTCAGGTGCCGCGCGCAAGCTCTTCGTGTCGCAGCCGGCACTCTCCGCCTCCGTGCGCAAGGTCGAGAAAGAACTCGGGCTGCCCATCTTTGACCGCAGCACGAGCCCTCTGCAGCTGACCGACGCCGGGCGGGCCTATATCGAAGCAGCGGAGAGCATCTTCCGCATCAAGAAAGATCTCAAAAGCTACTGTGACGACCTCGCAGGACTTGAGAGCGGCACCCTTTCGCTCGGCGGCACGAATTTTTTCGCCTCCTGCTTCCTGCCGCCCATGATTGAGGCCTTCAGCAGCCGCCATCCGCATATCGCACTTGCCGTCACGGAATCCGACTCAGCTGACCTCTTCAACAAGCTCGCCACAGAGGAACTCGACATCATCGTCGACAGCGGCGTTTACGATGAATCGCTCTACGAGACCATTCCCTTTTACCAGGATCACCTGCTGCTGTCCGTGCCGGCCTTCCTGCCCATCAATCGGGAATTTTCCCCGTATCTGCTGACGCAGCAGGACATCATGCTCGGCCGCCACCTTCGTTCCGATGTACCGGCCGTACCGCTCGCAGCTTTCCAGGATACAGACTTCCTGATTCTCGGAAAAGGCAATGACATGTTCCGCCGTTCGCGCAGGCTGTTCCAGAACAACGGCATGACGCCGCACATCCGCCTCTACCTCAACCAGCTCATGACGGCTTATCACATGGCCCGGCAGGGACTCGGCGCCACCTTCCTGACGGATACGCTCGTGCGGCTTTCCGCGCCCAACGAAGCACTCGTCTACTACAAGCTCGATGACCCGAATGCCCAGCGTCAGATCTTCCTCGCCCTGCAGCGCAAGGGCTACCGCACCAAGGCCATGCAGGGCTTCATCCAGAGCAGCCTGAACCTCTATCGAGATGCATCCGCCTGACGCACTGCCGCCCGCGCAGGCTATGCAAAAACGCTGCTGCACCAGACAAGCGTCTGGCACAGCAGCGTTTTTTACAGATGATATCGGAAATGGAATCAAAGCAGATGCGCGAGCAGCTCCTCCCCGCTCTGCTCGCAAAGATAAGCGGGCGCGATGTCAAGCACCGTGCGGCAGCCCGTCTGACCTTCTTCGGCCAGGCGGTAAGCAGCCCGGGCATAGGCGACGAGGACGCTCGTCGTGAACTCCGGATTGGAGTCGAGCTTCAGCGAGAACTCGATGATGTGGTTATGCTCCTTCTCATGGCCCGTGTGTCCCGAACGGATGACGAAGCCGCCGTGTGCAAGGCCGCTGTGATTCTTCTTGAGCTCTTCCTCACTGATGAAATGTACCGTCGTGTCGTACTCATCAAAGTAGTTCGGCATCGTCTTGATGGCGTTTTCCACATAAGCTGCATCGGCACCCTCTTCGAGGACCACAAAGCATTCGCGCGTGTGCTTCTGACGCGTCGTGAGTTCCGGATTCGAGCCGGAGCGCACAGCCGCAAGAGCACTCTCAACGGGGACCGTGTACTGCTTGGCATCCTTGACGCCCTTGATGCGGCGGATGGCATCACTGTGCCCCTGGCTGACGCCTTTGCCCCAGAACGTATAATCCTTGCCATCCGGCAGAATCGCATTGCTGTAGACACGTGCCAGAGAGAACAGGCCCGGATCCCAGCCCACCGAGATGATCCCCAGATGGCCGCTTTCCTTGGCCGCCTTATCCACGTCAGCGAAATGCTCCGGGATGCGCGCATGCGTATCAAAGCTGTCAATGACATTGAAATACTTCACGTATTCCGGCGTCTGCTTCGGCAGATCCGTCGCACTGCCGCCGCAGAGAATCATGACGTCGATCTTGTCCTGCCAGGCTGCAACATCCTTGACGCTGACAACCGGTACATCCTGCGACCAGATCTTGACCGATGCCGGATCGCGGCGCGTAAAGACCGCCACAAGCTCCATATCCTCATGCTCCCGCACGGCGCACTCCACGCCGCGGCCCAGATTGCCATATCCCAGAATACCAATGCGAATACTCATGAAAAAGCCCTCCTATGCCGATTTATTATCACAATACCATTATACTATGCTAAAAACCTATAATCAATAATACAAAACTTATGTTTGTATTATCTGAAAATTTATTATTGACAAAACAGCTAAAAAATGATATCCTTGGCACAGATACAAGGAATGTTACTGCAAAGCAGGCATAACCGCGATCGAGACGGGCTTCGTCCGCCGATCTTGTTATGCCTGCTTTTTATTATGTCTGAAAACTGGAGGTACACATCATGAACTGGCACAATCTATTCAAGAAAAAGACTCCGGCCCTGCGGCCGCAAATCCTCAAGGACAATGTCCTTTACGTCCCCGCTCAAGGGACATACCTGCCACTCGATCAGGTATCCGACCCTGCCTTTGCCAGCAAGAGCATGGGCGATGGTTTTGCCATCATGCCGGAAGGCAAAATTCTCTATGCACCGGTCAGCGGCGAAGTGGCCGGAACATTCCCGACCGGACACGCCCTCACACTCAAGAGCGAGAACGGACTGGAAATCCTGATTCATGTCGGCATTGATACGGTCGAGCTCAACGGACGGGGCTTCGAGCCCATCGCACAGCAAGGCCAGCAAATTACAGCCGGTGATCCGCTCCTGCGCTTTGATCTGGCAGCCATCCGGAAAGCCGGTTACGATCCCACCATCATGGTCATCGTCATGAATCCCCGGGACGTTCACCTGACACCACTGGCAGAAGGCAGCGTCCAGGCGCTTGACGAGGCAATGCAGTTTTGATTATGGAAGGGAAGGATGCCATTGTGAAAATTGAACGAATCTACAACAACAATGTCATCTTGGCTCATGACGACAAGAACGAAGAAATCATCGCGATTGGACGGGGCCTGGCATTCGGTCGTCACGTCGGCGATACCATCGAAAAAGACCGCATTGAAAAGCTCTTCATCTTACGGGACAAATCCATCCAGTCCAAGCTGCAGACAATCCTCAACGATATCCCCTCCGTCTACCTGGAAATCGTGGAAGAACTCATACAAGACATTCATGCAACGTCAAATCTAAAGCTCAATGAAAGCATTTATCTGACGCTGACCGATCACATCAGCGTTTCCCTCGAACGGGAAAAGCAGGGCATCATCTGCCACAATCCTCTGCTGCCGGAAATCAAGCAATTCTACCCGCAGGAATATCGGCTGGCCCGTCTAGCGGTAGGTATCATTCGGCGTTATCTGCAGATGACGATATCCGAGGACGAAGTTGGTTTCATCACGCTCCACATCGTCAACGCCAGCGTCAATCAGCAAATGATGGTAACGGTAAAAGCAACGCGCATGGTCCGGGATATACTCGCCATCATCCGACAGTCCTTTCCGGATAAGGTCACGGCCAATCCGATGCTTTATCAGCGCCTGGTCCGTCATCTGCAAATTTTTACAAGGACCATACTTACAGTTGAAAAGGTGGAAGACAACAGCAACTATTTTTATAAGCTTGGCAAAGCACAATACAACGACGCCTATCGCTGCGTAAAAGCAATTAACCATTACGTAGAGGAAAAGACCGGCAAAACCATTACAGATGGTGAGCAAGGCTATCTCCTGCTCCATATCATCAATTTGATTTATTCCTGAAAGCAAAATCCCTGCATCATGTCACTCAAAAAGGAGGAAATTTCATGGATGCAAAAATGATTGATCAAATCGTCGATGCCGTCGGCGGAACCGACAATATCTGTTCCGTCGTCCACTGCGCTACCCGTCTGCGCTTCTCGCTGCGCGACGAAAAAAAAGCCGATGACGCCAAAGCACAAAGCATTCCTGGTGTCCTGTCCCTGGTAAAGAAAGGCGGTCAGTATCAGCTGGTCATCGGCAATGATGTGGATCTCGTTTACGATGCTCTGATTCAGAAATATCCGCAACTGCAAAAAGACCAGGCAGCAAAGCCAGCCACGCCTGCCAAGAAAAAAGGCATCGTCAATGCCGTCCTCGGCGCCATCACTGGTTCCATCGCCCCGGTCGTCCCCTTGCTGGCCGGCTGCGGCATGGGCAAGGTCCTGCTGCTCGTTCTCGTCATGAGCGGACTGCTCACCAAAACATCCTCTTCCTACATCCTGCTCAATATGATTTTCGATACAGGATTTTACTTCATGCCAGCTTTCATCGGGTTCTCCGCAGCCAAGATGTTTGGCTGCAATGCCTTCATGGGCGGCTTTATCGGCCTGGCCATGGTTCACCCGACCTGGACGGGGCTCGTGGCCAAGGGTAACCCCATTGATTTCTTAGGTGTACCTGTCCTACTGGCCAAATATTCTTCTACTTTAATCCCGGTCCTGTTATCCGTCTGGATCATGTCTTACATCGAAAAAGGCGTCAAGAAAATCGTACCGGGTATGGTTAAGGTCTTCCTCGAGCCCATGCTCATCGCCCTCATCAGCGTACCGCTGGCCCTCGTCTGCATTGGTCCGCTCGGCAATCTCCTCTCCCAGGCCATTGCCGATGGCAGCATGTTCATCTACGGAGCCCTTGGCGCTGTTGCACTGGCCATCCTGGCGGCTCTCTACCCCTGGCTCGTTTCCGTCGGACTGCACAAGGCCCTGAGTCCGATCAGCATTATGCTCGTTGCCCAGCAGGGTTTTGACCCCGTCATCCGCGTGGTCGCACTCTGTTCCAACATGTCTCAGGCGGCAGCCGCCCTGGCCGTTGCCTGGAAGACGAAGAACAAGACCCTGAAATCCCTGGCCTTCTCTTCCAGTATGACCGCTTATCTCGGCGGTATCACAGAGCCTGCCATGTACGGTGTCAACCTCAAGCTCAAACGTCCGATGTACGGCTGCATGATTGGCAGCGGCATCGCCGCACTCTTCGCCGGTTTTGTGAAGCTCAAGGCATTCATCTATGTCACGCCAGGGCTCCTGAGCATGGCTATGTGGATTGGTGAAGATGAAAACTTTATCCTGCAGGCGCTCATCACCCTCGTGATTGCCTCCGTCGCCACGTTCATTGCCACCATCATAATCGGCTTCGAAGATCCTGAAGAGAACGAGGAGGAACAGGCATGAAAGCATTCATATTCGATATGGACGGAGTCCTCATTGACAGCGAACCGCTGCACATTGAAGTAAAACTTGAGACATTCCGTCATTTCGGCATACCGTTCCCTCCGGAAAAACTGCCATCTTTTGCCGGCCGCACGAGCAAGGATCTCTTTACCAAGGCGTTGCTTGCGCATCCCCAGGAAGGACTCACTTGGCAGGAGCTCGCCTCCTTTAAGCACCAGCGCTATATCGACCGGCTTATACACGATCCTTCCATTCAGCCCATTGCCGGGGTAACTGCGCTTTTACGGTGCTTACGCGACAAGAAGTTCCGCATTGGACTGGCCTCCTCATCCGGCCGCAATATCATCGAGATGGTACTGAACCGCTTTGGCATCCGGTCCTACTTCGACACCATCGTCAGCGGTGCGGAACTGCCGCACAGCAAGCCATGTCCCGATATCTACCTGAAGGCTGCTGAAGGGCTGGGCATACCGCCATGTGACTGTACAGTCGTGGAAGATGCCACAGCCGGCATCGCTGCGGCCAAGGCTGCGGGTATGACCTGCATCGCCTTCCACAACCCTCATTCCGGCGAGCAGGACCTCAGTCAGGCTGACCGCATCGTCGAGCATTTCTCAGAGATTCTTGTTTAACTTCGCTCCCTGTCCCCTTCATATAGCAAAAAGCACGCCACACGGCGTGCTTTTTGCATGCATAATTGTGCAGGATATGAATCCATTATAAATCGTCGACGAGTGCCGTGCTCTTGGCGTACGCCGTGCTGCGGCCCTCGATGAAGTCCGTCTTGACGAAATTAGGGTCGGCGTACTGGCTGACCCAGCGCATGGAGGAAGGTTCCTGCTCATATCCCTCGTAAAGCGTGCCGAGGCCGATGCTCTTGGCGCGCAGGTTGCCGAGGTAGCGGACATAGTCCTCGATCATCCGGCAGCTGAGCCCTTCGACCTCGTCACCGATTGCGTACATACCCCAGGCGATTTCCTGGCGCACGCCCTCCCGGATCATCGCGCGCATCATTTCCTCATGTTCCGTCGAAAAGAGTTCGGGCTCCTCCTCACGCAGAGCCAGCAGGATATTGCGGAAAAGCCACAGATGCGTGTTTTCGTCGCGGTTGATGTAGCGGATCTCCTGTACGGACCCCGGCATGCGCCCCATGCGCCCGAGGTTGTAGAAAAACATGAAGCCCGAATAAAAGTAAATGCCCTCGAGGATGTAGTTTGCGACCAGCACGCGCAGGAAATTCCGGCGCGAACGGTCCTGCTGGAACTCATTGTAGAGATTGCCGATGAAGGTATTGCGCGTGAGCAGATGCTCGTCATCCTTCCACTGGAAAATAATGGCCCGGCGCTCATCGGGGCTGGCGATGGAATCGAGCATATAGCTGTAGCTCTGCGAATGGACGCATTCCTGGAAGGACTGGATGGAGAGACAGAGATTGACTTCATTCGCCGTGATATAAGCCGAGACATTCGGCAGGTTGGCACTCTGGACTGAATCGAGGAAGACGAGGAACGAAAGGATCTTGTCGTAAGCCCGGCGTTCTGCCGGCGGCAGCTGGCGGTAATCCTTGACATCCTGCCCGAGATTGATTTCCTCAGGAATCCAGAAATTGTTCATGGCCTGACGGTACCAGTCCGCCGTCCACGTATACCTGAGCTCATTGAAATCGTTCATATTCGTCGTGTTGCCGCCGATCAGCCGGCGGTGCGTCACGTCGATATCGCCGCCCGGATTGAACAACGGGCGTTTCTGCAATTCATCCATACTGCTTTTCCTTTCCTGACAGACACTGACAGATGCAAAATCGTGCTGCTTTTCCTGCAAGGCCCTGCATCGCGTTACGAAGAACAGCTCTCACAGGACTCCACCTCGAGGGCCTTGCTGCGCACATAATAAATGGTCTTGACGCCTTCCTCGAACGCCTCCAGGTAGAGGCGGAGGACCTGGCGGAAGGTATAGTCGTTCGTGATGTAGAGATTGACGCTCTGAGCCTGGTCGATATGGCGCTGGCGCACGCCTGCCGCCCGGATTGACCAATTCTGGTCAATGGTATGCGCGCTCTTGTAATACCAGTACGTCGCCTTGCCGAGATCCGGTGCGATGCGCGGCAGGATCGTGCCCTTCTTCTCCTCCAGGAAAAACCGGTGCATGATGGGGTCGATGCCTGCCGTCGTACCGACGAGAATGGAGGTCGAGCTCGTCGGTGCCACGGCCAGGAGATACGCATTGCGCATGCCCTGCGCGGCGACGCGATGCCTGAGCTCCTGCCAGCGCGGCGACGTGTAGCCCCGCTTCTCGAAATAGCGGCCCGTCTGCCAGTCACTGCCGGGAAACAGCCGGTAACTGCCCTTTTCCCTGGCGAGATCACTGCTGGCCTCAATCGCTGCAAAATTAATCTGCTCAAACACCTTGTCGACAAAATCGAGATGTTCCTGGCTCTCCCAGCGGATCCTGTGACGTGCCAGCATGTGATGATAGCCCGACACGCCCAGGCCGATGCTGCGGTATCTGGCATTCGTCAGAGCCGCGTACGGCAAAGGTGCCTCATTGAGGTCAATGACATTGTCGAGTGCCCGCACAGCCGTGCGCACAACGTTCTTCACGGCCTGCTCATCCGTAACATCGATGCGGCCAAGATTCAGGCTTGCGAGGTTGCAGACCACGAAATCACCGGGGCGCGTCGTGACCTGCACGACCGTATCGCCCTCTTCCGTCTTTATGTCGGTGCGGACCGTCTCCACCGGCGACATGTTCTGCGCGATTTCCGTGCAGAGATTCGAGCAGTAAATGATGCCTGCATGCGGATTTGGGTTCAGGCGGTTGACCGTATCGCGGTTAAACGCGAAGGGCGTTCCTGTCTCCACCGCTGAGCGCAGGATCAGGCGGATGATTTCCTTGATGGAAATCGTGCGCTTTGCAATGCGCGGCTCTTCCACGCAGGCCCGGTAACGCCGTTCCCACTCCTCACCCCAGGAATCCTCGAGCGCATAGCCCATGACCGTCTCGATCTCATGCGGATCCATGAGATGCCACGACGCATCGAGGTTCTCCCTGGCCGTGTGCCAGAACAGATCGGGGTAACAGACAGCCGGGAAGATATCGTGCGCCTTCATGCGGTCATCGCCGTTATTCGTGCGCAGCTGCAGGAATTCCGGCAGATCCTTGTGCCAGGCATCGAGATAGACGGCACAAGCGCCCTGACGCACGCCGAGCTGGTCGACAGCTACAGCCGTATCGTTGACGAGTTTGATCCAGCGGATGACGCCGCCTGCAGCTCCTTCAAAGCCGCGGATGGCCGAGCCTGTCGCCCGGACCTTGCCGAAGTAAAGCCCCATGCCGCCGCCCCACTTGCTGACCTTGGCAAACGAATCCAGACTGCGGTAAATCCCCTCAAGAGAATCCGGCACCGTATCGACAAAGCAGCTCGACAGCTGATGATACGGCTTGCGCGCATTGGCCAGGGTCGGCGTGGCCATCGTGACCTGTTGCAGGCTCAGCATGTCGTAAAAATCCCGGACCCACTCGAGCCGCACGGCCTTGTCCTCCTGCATGGCCAGATGCAGGGCAATGCCAAGATACATCTCCTGCGGTGACTCGAGCGCCGTGCCCTGATGGTCATGGATGACGTAACGCGAAAGCAGGAGATCGAGTCCCGCGTACGTGTAAAGCGCATTGCGCCCGGCATCGAGGAATTCCGCCGCCTGCTGCAGCTCCGCCTGCGTATAATGCTCCAGGATATAGCTGCCGTAAAGCCCCTCCGCTTCCAGATGGCAAAGCTTGCCGTAGAAATCCCGTATTCCCCGGCGCGCCTCTTCCTGCGAGAGCTTCCAGGCAGCCCCGTGTGCCAGCAGGCGCGCGGCAATGAAGTCCCAGCAGGGAGACTCCGGCCGCACCATCTCGACGGCTGCACGCACGAGCGCGCGCAACGCATCGTTCGCCGTCATCCGCGTTTTATGGAAGGATGCGAACTTCTCGAGAAAAGCCGGATACTCGGCAGCTGCCTCCGGAAAGTCCTGCTCAATCCCTGCCAGGCAGCCGACCATATCCGGGATGTGAAGTTCTTCCAGCAATCGCTGGAAAGCGGGTGTTGTGACGATACAATCCATGGTACTCTCCTAAACCAGATGTTGTGTTTATTGTTAAAATAATTATCTTTTAACACTATATATTGATTGCTACCCCAGTATAACAAAGCAAAGCCGCCTCTGTCAACGCACATCAGGAGAGGCCGGTCGTCATGAAAAAACGCTGCAAAAAATCGTTCCGGACGTTCAAGAAAGTCTTGCATTTCGCCGCGATTCTTTTATAATAAAGGAAACGCAAGAAGTGTAAGAAAGGATTATCGCAATGATCACGAAAGAACTCATCGCCCGCATCAACGAGCTTTCCCGCAAGCAGCGGTCCACGGGTCTGAATGACGCGGAACGGTCGGAACAGAAAATGCTGCGTGAGACGTATCTCGCCAGCATCCGCGAACAGGTTCAGAATATGCTGGGTCAGATTGAGATTGTCGATGCTCCGCTCGAAGAGCCGCCGGTCACGCACATCAACGAGATTGCGTTCTCCCTGCGCAGCAGCCATAAGCTTCACTGATTCAAGCCGGAAAAAGGTGCCATCGTTTCAAACCAGGCGAAACGATGGCACCTTTTTATTATTCCGTCAGATACGGTCAAGCTTTTTCATTCTGCATGCGCCTGCTGATGGCAGAAATATTCATACGTGCGGCGCAGGCCTTCCTGCAGTCCGACGCGCGGCTCCCAGCCAAGCGAACGGCGTGCACGGCCGTTTGCCAGCAGCGACTTGTAGATATCGCCGGGGCGTGCCGCCTGATACGTCGGGCAGATCGTTCTGCCTGCCACTTTGCCCAGGATCTCTACGAGCTCATTGAGGCTTGTCTCGCTCTGTGTCGAGAGGTTATACGTGTGGTTGACATGCTCGGTCGTAAGCGCGGCGTGGATTCCCGCCGCCACATCGCCGGCGTAGATGAAGTCGCGCGTCTGCTGACCATCGCCGTAAATCGTGAGGCCCTTGCCTTCTGCAAGGCGCTTGGCAAAGATGCTGATGACACCGCCTTCGCCGCCGTCACCCTGACGCTCCCCGTAGACGTTGGCAAAGCGCAGGACAACGTAGCCGAGCCCGAATGCCTGCTGGTAGAGATGCAGATAATGTTCCACCGTCACCTTGGACAAACCGTAAAAGGACATCGGTGCCAGCGGCTCCGACTCCACGATGGGCAGGCGGTCTTCCGCCACATCGCCGTAACTGGCCGCCGTCGATGCAAAGATCACACGCTGCACGCCATGGCGCCGAGCCTGCTCCAGGACATGGATGGAGCCGATGACATTCTCCTCTCCATCGAGCGAGGGATTCTCCATTGAGATATGGACAGTGGTCTGGCCAGCCAGATGAACGACGGCATCAAAATGACCGGCGTCAAAGACCGTCGCAAGTTCCGGGCTGTTGACATCCATCTCGATGACCTTCGTCGCCGCCGGCAGATTTGCAAGGAGGCCCGTGCTGAAATTATCGAGCACCGTCAACTGCTCACCGACCGCCTGCAGGGTCCTCACGAGATGAGAGCCGATGAAGCCCGCACCGCCTGTCACTAAGATATTCACAATAAAGCCCTCTTTTCTATCAATATATGTCTCTTCTTTTAATCTTTTAATCTTTATGAAAACGATATCCTGCCCCGCGCACCGTTTCGATATAGCAGGGACGAGCAGGATCCTCTTCAATCTTCTCTCGGATCCGGTTGATGTGGACGGCGACCGTGGCACTGTCGCCCAGCGCATCGACGCCCCAGATGCGTTCAAACAAATGCTCCCGCGAAAAAACGATGCCGGGATTTTCCATGAAGAACTGCAGGAGCTCGAATTCCCGATTCGTCAGATGGACCTCCTGCTGCCGGCAGAATACGCGGCGGGAACCGGGCTCCAGGACGAGGTCCCCGCATGTAAGCTGCTTCGTGTCATGCCGGCTGTGCCCCTTGAGCTGCTCGTAACGTGCGAGATGCGCCTTGGCCCTCGCCACGAGCTCGCCGGGGCTGAAGGGCTTCGTCATATAGTCGTCCGCGCCGAGCCCAAAGCCGCGGATCTTGTCGATATCCGTCTGGCGCGCCGAGACGATGATGACAGGGATGTCGAGCTTGGTGCGGATGCGGCGGCAAAGGTTGAAGCCGTCGATATGCGGCAGCATGAGATCCAGGATCACGAGATCAAAACCGCCGTTCAAGGCAGCATCCTGACCCTTGATGCCATCTTCCTCGATGATCACCTCAAAATCAGATGCCTCCAGATAGTCCCGTTCCAATTCCGCAATCTCGCGGTCGTCCTCCACGATCAGAATCTTTTTCATGTTCACTCACACCTTTCCCTCTTGCTGCCGTGCGCTCTTTGCTTTTTTCGGCAGCCAAATACAGATGCAGAGCCCCTGCGGCAGGGACGGGCACGCCCAGATGCGGCCGCCCATCGCTTCAACAATCCGTGCCGTAACGGCAAGCCCGAGCCCGCTGCCCTTGGCGACGCCTGCCCTGGCCTTATCCGTGCGGTAAAATGACTCAAAGATCCGGCCGAGGTCCTCCTTGGCGACGCCGCGTCCGCGATCCTCGCCCTCGAGAAGATAGCCGCCGTCCTTTGCCTGCAGACGCAGGATCAGGCTGCCAGCACTGTCACTTTTATATTTTATCGCATTGCTGAGCAGGTTGTCGAGGACACGTTGGAACTGGATGCGGTCAAGCCGCACGACAGCCGTGTCTGCCCCGAGTTCATTCTCGAACGTCAGTGAGAAATCCTGATCGCGCAGCGTCTCGGCCTGCAGTGAAACATACTGCCGCAAGAGCGGTACCAGCGCCGCATTTTCCCATTGGAACGCAGCCTTGCCGAGTTCCAGCTTTGAGAGCAGGAAGAGCTCATGCACCATATTCTCCATGCTCTGGCTCGTATGGTAAACGAGCTCGAGATAGTGCCTCTGCTTTTCCGGCGTATTGGCAATGCCGTCGAGGATACCGCCCGTATAGCCCTGGATCTTGGTCAGCGGTGTCGCCAGGTCGTGGGCGATGCCCGCAAAGAGCTCCTGCCGATTCTTCTCATACTGCTCGCGCAGCTTGCGGCCGGCCTGCAGCTGACGGCGCATCTCCTCAAAGACGACGGCCGTCTCGCCGAGCTCGTCGGTGCCATGACTCTGTATCGGCGTGTCGTAATCCCCCTGACCGATGCGACGGGCAGACCGCTGCAAATCCTCAAGCGGCTGGACGATATCACGTGACATCCGCCGAACGAGGAACGACCCGACAAAAATAATGATGCCCACGGCCAGCAGCAGGATGCCCCAGCCCAGGACCTGCCATACAAGCCCCATATGCGGCGGAAAATACCCCGCACCAATATGGAAGGGAACGGGTCCCATCGCCACGGCCACGGATTTCTTGTCCCCGGAAATGTAACGGTAGACCAGTCCTGCATCATCCCAGCGCATCACATTGCCATCGCCCGGTGCTGCCTGATACGATGCCGCGATCAGCTCCTGTGCGCTGCCAGGGTCCGTCTCATAGTCCAGTTCGCCATCGCGGATGACAGCGATACGGATGCCCAGGTCTTCCATGGACTGCATGTGGCGGTCAAGAATCTCATGCTCACCACCAGCCACATTGGAAAAAAGATGACTGACCCCCATGAGGACAGGGACCGTATCGCCTGCCTCCGGCCAGAGAATCTCGATTTCGCGCTCCCGGAAATTACCGGTCGCACGCAGCCCATGAAAGATGCAGCTGCCAATACCGACCAGCAGCATGACGGGGATGAGGACCATGATGGCATTATTGAATAGCAGCCGGTGGCGCACGGAGAGATCACGCAATCTCATACGATTCATCCTTTCAAAATACCTGATGCATCAGGAATCCTGCAGCTTGTTTGTCTGGGTTCCCAACAGATACTGTTCTAAGATTCCATAGGATATATCGTTTTTCCTGCCAGGCAGCTCGACATGTCCATCATACGATACATCGGGCTTCAGACGATAGACCACATAATCATAACTGCTGCCGACTTCCTGCCAGGCCCCCGGGACCTTCGTGCCAAGTTCCTTCGCATGTTCCCAGTCGGTCACGAGCAGCGTGTCCTTTTGCAGGTCCATATCCTCGACGGCTGCAAACGGCATGATGTTCGTCGCCGTCCAGCTCATCTTGTGCGGACGCACTTCCTCGATATCGGCCTCCGTCTGCATCAGGCGGGCCGGGCGCAAATCACTGTAGTACGCGATGGAAACCGGGTAGCGGATACCGTAAGTCACGACGACCGTGTCCGGCTGGCTCTGCTGCTGCAAGATTGCTGCGACGCCCTGTCCCGAATTCTTCTGCAGCGCAAACGGCAGGATGGTAAACACGGAAATGAGATAGATCACGCCCATGCCCTTGGCCAGGCGCCAGAACATCGTCTCATGTGCGAGGAAGTAGTGGCCCATGAGGATGGCCAGCGGCATCATATACGGGAACGTATACGTCATGTATTTCGACGCCATGCATTCAAATGCGACGAAGACAGCCAGTGCCCAGACCACGAGGAAGCGCTCGCGCTCGCCCGTCGGCAGATGCAGTTCCCGCTTGAACAGACGCTTGAAGAACGCCGGCAGTACGGCCAGCGACCACGGCAGGAAGCCCGCCAGGAACACCAGCAGATAATAATACCAGACGTTGTTGCGTGGATGCTCCGACACCGTCGCGCGCAGGACATTGTGCACGCCGAGGAAGGTATCGAGAAAATCACTGCCATGCAGCAGGTACATGGGCGCATACCAGAGACTGACGACGCCGAGGAAGAGCACGAAGCCGCCGAGCATGTGGATGTTCAGCAGCATCGGCAGGCAGCGCTGCCAGAGCAGGAACAGCAGGATGACGAGGCCCGGCAGCGCCAGGCCGATCGGGCCTTTGTCAAGAACGGCAATGCCTGCGGCCGCAAAGGCCAGATAATAATATTTTGCCTTGCCGCTTTCATAGCCGGCATAAAAGCTCATGAGCGTTGCGCTGACCGTCACCCAAAGCGTCATATCCGTGATGACCGCATGCCCAAGGTACCAGTATTCAACCGATGTCCCGAGCAGCACCGCCGACATCAGTCCGACGCGGCGGCTGTACAGCTTCGTCGCAAAGGCATACGTCATGATGAGGCCGATCACGGCAAAGACCGCCGGAAAGAAGCGGGCCGCAAAATCCGTCATGCCAAATACCTGGAAAGCTGCAATAAGCTGCAGATAGAACAAGATGGGTTTATCGTACCAGTAATTGCCAAAAATCCGCGGCGACAGATAATCACCGGCCTGGATCATCTCCTTGGCCGTTTCCACATAGTTGGACTCCACCGGGTCCGTTATTGGCAAGGCCCAGTTCCCCAGCATATAGAGCACGAGACCAAAAATCAGCAGCCCTGCAATATCATTTCTCTTCACGCCTGCTTCACCTCTCACTAAGCAATAATGTCTTAACTAAAGCAAAGTATAAAAGCTGCCTTTAAACAGGCGTTAAACAAAACATAATGAAAAAGAAAAACCGCTCTATCCTGCCACACACAGGATAGAGCGGTTTGAACAAGGTATGTGTTTAATAGGCCACGCGGAAGCCGACATTCCACTGCCATGGCGTCGTGACATCGCCGTTCGTGCTCTTCTCGACATCGAGATAGAAATGGCTGTCCTTGCCGAAATTCAAGTTCGTGCCAAGGCCGAACTCCCACCAGCTGCCGCCAAGGTCACGCGTAAACGGCGTGTTGACCGAACCGTACGTCATATTGGAATCGGCATCCCCCTGGAACTCATGGAGATAGGATGCCCGTGCATAAATATTCCCTGCCTTGATATCCTGGCCAGCGGAGAAACCCAGGCGTCCCACGAGACTGTCCAGGCTGTCCTGATGAAGATGAACGCCGCGATTGCTCGTCACATCCGCTGACGTCACATGACCATACGTCAATTCAGCCTGAGGCTCAATCCAGAAATTGCCGCTCTGCTGATAGCGCTTGCCGTATTCTGCACTGAGGCTGAAGCCGTTCGTATCATAGCTGCCGTTGCCGGCACCCGTCACCGTGCTGAATTCGTTCTTCATATGAGCAAAACGGCCGATGAGGTCGATAAAGCTGCCATCATTCTGCAGCTGGCTGCCATAAATGGCAAAGCCCGTGTGCTTATTGGTGCCATTGCCGCCGGAGAACGAACTCTGTCCGTCCGTATACGTCAGGGCGCCGCCTACGGTCCAGGTTGGTGATACCTTCGTGTCCCAGCCAAGCTGATAATAATTGTACTGGTTCTTGACGTTCTGCTCGCCATACTTCATTTCGCCGCGCGCCATGCGGAACCAAGTACCTTCCTTGCCCTTGCTGTCACGCAGTTCCCCCAGGCGCTTGTTCATATCGTTGTTTTCCTGGCGCCAGGTCATCAAAGAAATTGCCGCCATGTTGCTGATGGCACTGTTGCCCGTATTGATGGCCTGATGGCCCGTCACGGTACCGTCGGCATTGATCGTGCCATTGTACGCGCCCGCGATGAGGCCTTCATCCGTCGTTACCTGCGTCGCCAAAGATTTTTGCGTATCTTCACTGGTAACGACGTTGGCCAGCTTCTGCGCCACTGAAGCATCTGCCGCAATCGCATCGGCCAGGTTGCCGCTGCCTTTTACGGTCAGGGATTTCACTGCCTTCTGCGCACCGGAAGCGAGTTTTAACTGGCTGTCCAGGCTGTCCGTCGTCACCACGCCGCCGTTACTCGTCAGGCTGTCCAGGACATCAACCTCATGTGCGTCCCCGGACAGATTGACCTGGCCGCCGTTCGTCAGCGTCAGCTGATTGACAAAGCTGTTCTTGGTCGTGTTCCATACGGCGCCATTACTGGCGGTGAGCTTCATATCCTTCACCGTAATCTTGTTTTCCGGAGGATTGCCTGTTTTGATGATATTGCCGTTCAGGTAAGATTCTGCATTCGTCAAATTGATATCGACAGTGGAGTCAATGCTCGTACCAGAAGTTGGGGCATCATAGTTAAAAGAAATATCGCCATTGAGCTTGACCGTTCCCGTTCCTTCGGGATTGATGGTTACCGTGGAATGGCCGCGCGTGCTGATGGCCGTCGGTGCATTGATCGTAAGGTTGTTGTGAATCGTTACCGTTGAGCCGGAGTAACTGACTAAACCAATAGCCGGATTTTCATCATCTTTCAGCGTGCTGGCATCCACATCAGTAGATGCATTGATGATGGTATTTTTCGTATTGATATCGATAACAGAAGCAGGATTATTCGAATTGCTCTGTGCCTGAGCGCCAATAGCCCATTTTGTCCCGTGAACGTTAATCGTCAAGGTATCGCCATTAACTACTACCTTAGAGGGAGTACCTGGATTCGTTTTTTATAATCACCATCTTCAAATGCCATAATGCCATAAGCATTTTCACCGGTAGAATTTATTGTAACGGATTTGGTATTCGCATCACCCAATTGAATAGTGCCTCCATTATAGGCAAAGACATTGTATACGGTTCCACCATTCCGCGTATCTGCAAGTTTAATGCTCTGATTGTCAGCCCCCGTCGCTATAATCTTGCCCGTAGCGTCTGCCCGTACAGATGACAAGGTATCGCTGACAGAAACATCGCTTAAGTCAGCTGACTTGGTTGCAGCATTCTCATAAACCGTATCCGATGCAAATACAGGCTGACTCATCCCGATGGTAAGCGCCAGTAAAACAGCAGTTGTCAGATTTCCCCGATTGAACGTTTTCATGTCCATATCCTCCCACTACTTTTAAAAATTTATTAACATACCATTAAGATGAATTATAGCACATATGTCCCCCTTACAAGACGTTCAATTTTTCAGCAGGTATAGAAAAAGCCCGCCTTCTCCTGCTGTTCCTGGCAGGACAAGGCGGGCTTCCATCATAAAATTTCGTTTATCAATAGTGCGGATGGAGACGAACATATTCCATAGATATGAAAACAAAGCTGGTCCAAGGTGGCTCAGTTCTTCGTTCGCACACGGCTCATTTTTTCATTGACATTCACAGGTATGACCAACAATACGTTTATAAAGGGCAAAAACGCTTATATGGTCTTCTCATAGAGTAGCCCCTTTCTTAGACGGATGCACAAAGGTGATTACGTTTCATCCTGCAGCGCATCATATCCTCTTTCCCCAGTGCGGATCTTGACGACGTCATCGATTTTGTTGATGAAGATCTTGCCATCGCCGAACTTCCCGGTATGAAGCACCTTTGTCGCAGTCTCCACGACTTTTTCTGGTGGAATCTTCGAAACGACGACTTCGACTTCAAGCTTTGGCAGGAGGTTCGAAGAAATCTCCGGATTGTGGAACTCGTGCGCATGCCCTTTTTCATGTCCATAGCCGAGAACGCGGCGCACCGTCATACCAGTGATGCCGATTCCCTCTAGGGCGACCTTCAATCCTTCAAAGCGATTTTCACTGGTGATGATGCGGACAGACGTTAATATCGTTTCGTTAACCATAATAAATTCTCCTTTTATTTTATCCAAATACGTACTAGCTTTTGAGGACATCTTAACACGTCTTTGTTTTACTTTTTTCAGGAAAGTGCTGACCGCTTGATTGCGGCTTTACCCTCTTCACCCGTGCGAACACGGATCACATTGTCTATGCCTGAAATCAGAATCTTTCCGTCCCCAATATGACCGGTATAAAGCTCGACTTTCACAGCATCAACAATCGCCGTGACCTGCTCTTTTTCACAGATTACCAGCAGAAGTACTTTTGGCAGGAGACGGATCTCCTTATTTTCCTCCGGTTCATACTCAAATGTCCCTTTCTGGATTCCAGAACCGAGTGCTTGAAATATCGTGACGCCGCCGACTCCAAGCTTTTCCAGGCAGTTGACGACAGCGGTACTCTTGTTTTGTGCGGCAATGATTTCAATACGGACTAACTCAGATGACATGATCGATAACTCCTTTGTACTAAAACAGGCAGCTTTCAAACAAAAACCGCATACGATGCCAGATACATGCACGCTCGTGCATGTCCGATATCGTATGCGGCACCATTGTCGCAAAACAGCCTTTACAGATTTTTTGATTGTCACGATAAATAAACTGCATATTTCCTATTATCGACTTTTACATTTTACCATCATGACGTCATAACGTCTATTTCTTTTCTTCTGAAACGGCCTATTTCCAGCATGTATACAGAATATTTCATTCGCCCTTCTCAGCACCGTTTGCTTTCAGGAATTCTCCTGCCAATGCGCGGATAAATTGCTCTTGGTCATGAAGGCTGAAACAGGTGATGCCAAATGGATGATCGTGGTCTTCGCTGTTTTCCGGAATTGCGATTGCTGCGAGGTCAAGAAGATTACAGTGGTTCGTATAAAGACCCATCTGACTGTTCGTCTCGACGGGATTTTCCCGCACCTCATCCCGCGTAAACGAACCACCAGCAGTCGGGAGCACTAGGACGGCGTTCTCAAGCAGCTGATTTGCCTGCTTGCGGTAAATACTCAACTGATGGAAGTCCTTGAAAAGCCTTGCAGCGCTCAACTCTTCGCGCCCACCGCTCTTGAGGATATTCTTTGTAACGGGAAAGATATCCTCCTCGTGAGCCGTGACGAATTCGCCGAGATCTGCCCAACGCTCTGCCACATAGGCACCATCGTAAAGAAGGCTTGCAGCCTTTGAGAAGAAGCTGGTATCGATGCACTCGATTTTGCTTCCAGATTGCTCTAAAAGACGGAGTGCATGCATCCACTTTATCTGGTAGTTCTCGGCCCAAGGTCCGTAGAATGTCGGCATATCCTTTGGGAGCAGAATCTTTGCCGGCAGACGTTTCACCTTGAGCGGAAGGTCTCTTGACCAAACACAGACCGGATCGACGGCACGCGCTACCTGGTCGACGATTTCTACCTCCTCAAGCGAGTGTGCAAAAACCGTCACGCAGTCGAGACTCTGACAGGCTGGCACGACGCCGGCACTGGACCACGCACCGATTGGTGGTTTGTAGCCGATAAGGGTATTCAGCATCGCCGGCACACGCCCTGAACCTGCTGTATCGGTACCAAGAGAGAACGCTGCCTGCCCGAGTGCGACGCTGACAGCACTGCCGGAACTCGAACCGCCGCTGATGCATTCCGGTTGCCAGGCGTTCTGCACCTCGCCATACGGACTGCGTGTCCCAACAAGGCCCGTTGCAAACTGATCGAGATTCGTCTTGCCGAGTGGGATTGCACCGGCTTTGATCAGTCGATCGACAACGAACGCGCTTTTCCCCGGCGTATAGGAATACGAAGGGCAGGCGGCGGTCGTAGGGATTCCCTCAAGGTCGATATTATCCTTGATTGCAAATGGGATTCCCCACAGCGGATATTTCGAAAAATCCATCGGCGGGAGCTTTCTGAGGTATATCGTAATCCATTTTTCTTCTGGCGGCGTAATCCAGATTGGGTTGTCTTTATGCGCCTCTACGCGGGAAAGGATGGCAGAAAGGACATCTTCCGGCGTAAAGGCCTTGTGCTCGTACCCTGCTTTTAACGCAGGGATTGTCAGTATTTCTGGTACATTGTTCTTCATCAGATACCTCCTCCAGTGCGTAGAGATCATCTCATCCTGCCTCATAAGCAGCGAGGAGATCGCCTGCATTGACTGGACTGCCGGAATCAACGAAGATGCGGGACACCACGCCATCTTCTGACGCCGTAATTGGAATCTCCATCTTCATGCTTTCGAGCACAAAGAGCGTATCTCCTTTGGTGATTTTTTGGCCTTCCTTTACCTCTACCTTCCAGACACTGCCTGGGACATTGGCGGGGATGCCGTCTTCGCTGTCCTTGAGCTCGACTTCATTATGCACCGACTCTGGGACATCGGATACGAAGGTATCAAGCCCCTGCTCGTGCCACCTCTGACGCTCTGCTTCAAAAGCTGCCTCTTGATGCGCTTTGAATGCCTTCGCGCTATCCTCGATTGATGTGAGATATTCCTTGTACTTGCCGAGACTGAACGTCGTCTCTTCGACACGGATATCGTACTTGCCGCGCAAAAAGTCTTCGCGATACTGTAAGATTTCATCCGCGGAGCATGGGAAAAAGCGAATCTGATCGAAAAAATCAAGGAGCCATGGCTTGCCCTCTGAGAAGTACTTCGTCGTCTGCAGCGAATTCCACATCTGGATAGTACGGCCGACAAACTGATAGCCGCCAGGCCCCTCCATACCATAGACGCAGAGGTATGCACCACCGATGCCAACGGCATTTTCTGGCGTCCATGGACGTGCCGGGTTGTACTTCGTCGTGACAAGGCGCTGGCGCGGGTCGACTGGTGTCGCGACCGGTGCACCGAGATAGACATCGCCGAGACCAAGTACGAGATAATCTGCCTGGAAGACGATATCCCGGACGTCGTCAATACTCGCAAGGCCATTGATGCGGCGAATGAACTCAGGATTGCTGGGACACCATGGCGCATCAGGACGCGTGGTCTCCTGGTAGCGCTTTGCAGCAAGTTGTGTCTGCGGATCATCCCAGGAAAGCGGGAGATAGACAATGCGCGACGGGACTTCGATATCGTCGATATCACCGAGTCTCAAGAGGAGCTTTTCGACTTTTTCTGCCATCTTGCGTGCCGTGATTCTACTACAGTCAAAATGCACTTGAAGGGAGCGAATGCCTGGCGTCATGTCGATGATTGGAAGATTTTCTGTCTTCAGCGTCTCCATCAAAATATGGACGCGAAAGCGGAGAGCGATATCAAGCTCCATCTTGCCAATCTCGACGAGGATGTTTTCCTCACCATCGAGACGGATGTCATATGGAAGATCATCGGCCATGCCTTGTGCGAGGATTGCATCTATCGCATTGACCTTTACCGGCGCTGGCAGCGTGACGGCAGTATAGTCAAAAGCAATATTTTTCTCCTGCGCCTCGCGAAGCTCTGCTGCCTGCGCCTCATTTAGCAGCTGAAAATGGACCTTGTCACCTGGATGAAGCTGGCCCATCTTCCAGAGTTCGGCCTTAGCAAGTGTCACCGGACAGACGAAGCCACCAAGACTCGGTCCGTCCGGGCCGAGCAGGATGGACTGATCGCCGGTGAGATCGAGTGTGCCAATGGCATAGGCATTATCGTGTATGTTCGACGGATGAAGTCCCGCCTCGCCGCCATCCTCTCGTGACCACTCTGGCACTGGTCCATTCAGACGGACACCGGTGCGGGCGCTGTCGAAATTTACGGTGTATTCAGCACTCGTGAGGGTGGTCAGATAAGAAGCGGCGAGATATTCCTCCGTTGGCTGCGGACCGGGTAGTACACCAAGCGTCCAATGGTTTGTGATCTTTGGTGCATACTCCTCAGGGAAGGAGTCAATCGAGCCTGTCAGACATTTGTCGGTAAGATTCAAGACATCACCTGTGCGAAGCGCGCGGCCATTATGCCCGCCGAACTTTCCATCGACAAATGTCGACGTGCTGTCCATGACCTTCGGTATATCGAGGCCGCCCGCGACGAGGAGATATGTACGCATGCCCTGTTTTGCCGTGCCGAGCTTCAGCACACTGCCTGGCGATGCATTCGTTGCCTGATAAAGCGGCACGCTATCTCCGTCGAGCGTAGCATGCATCTCAGCGCCCGTCAGGCAGAACGTCGTCGTCGTACGGAAGCGATAGCTGCCGCCGCGCATCGTCATCTCGATGCCGGCCGCATTCTCATCATTTCCGAGAAGTCTGTTCCCGAGTCGAAAACTGTAAGCATCCATCGCACCGCATGGCGGCACACCGACTGTCCAGAAGCCGAGCATTCCTTTGGCATCCTGCACCGTGCTCTGAATACCGCCGTCGAGTACCTCGAGTGCATGCTCCTCCGGATGGAAGGTATCAAGCATCTTTGTAAAGAGCTTCCCTTCCTGATATGATTTCTCCTGAAAGAGTGAGGAAAGATATTCAAGATTCGTCGTAACGCCGTAAAGCTTCGTCGCCTTTATGACACGTTGCATCTCTTTCACGGCTGCCTCACGCGTAGGCTCATGAACAATAATCTTCGCAAGCATCGGATCGTAAAGCGATGAAATCGTGATATGCGGCTTCACCCAAGTCTCGACACGCGCCTTCGGGTCGAAGCGGCAGTCGTCGAGGCGTCCGCTGCTCGGACGGAAATCATTGCTGCAGTCCTCGGCATAAACACGGATCTCGATTGCATGGCCATTCGGTTTGCCTATTTTACTCGCTAAATCTCGGAGCTCTCCAGCTGCCTCGCGGACCATCCACTCAACAAGGTCGACGCCCATGACTTCCTCTGTGATGCCATGCTCGACCTGCAGACGCGTATTGACCTCAAGGAAATAAAAACCTTCGCTCTCTTCATCATAGAGGAACTCTACTGTTCCGGCATTCCGATAAGAAGCTGCATGCGCAAGGTTCACTGCTGCCTGATACATCTTCTGGCGCACATTGTCACTGAGATTCGGCGCAGGCGATTCTTCCACGACCTTCTGGTTGCGGCGCTGCACGGAGCAATCACGCTCGCCGATTGCAACGGCCTCGCCTTCTGCATTGCCGAAAATCTGGACTTCGACGTGACGCGCGCGGCGGACATATTTTTCAAGGAATACACCACTGTCCTTGAAGTTCACGGCAGCAAGATGCTTTACCGCATCGTAGTCACGACGCAAGTCTTCTTCGTTTTCACAAATACGGATACCGATACCACCGCCACCTGCCGTGCTTTTCAGCATGACCGGATAGCCAATCCGCTTTGCTTCCTTCACGGCCTCTTCAAGGCCGCTTAAAAGACCTGTGCCCGGCAGGAGTGGGACATTCGCGGACTCTGCCAGGGCACGCGCCGAATGTTTCAGACCAAAGCGCTGGATTTCCTCTGCCGTCGGCCCGATGAAGCGGATGCCGGCATCTTCGCAGGCTTTTGCAAAGTCGGTATTCTCGCTGAGAAATCCATAGCCAGGATGAATAGCTTCAGCATGCGTCTCCTTTGCAATCTTCAAGATTTTCTCCGCATCGAGATACGTCTCCTTGACCGTGCCATCACCAAGCGAAACGGCCTCATCGGCCTCGCTGACATGCAGACTATCACGGTCAGCCGTCGCATAGATGGCGACAGACTTCACGCCCATCTTCCGGAGTGTGCGCTCAATGCGCGTTGCAATAGCACCGCGATTTGCAATCAGAACTTTGGTAAACATTCAGACGCCCTCCTTCTCATTCATCCCAAATCAGCAGTCTTACTGGTGTCGGGTTGTAGGCATTGCACGGATTGTTAAGCTGCGGACAGTTGCTGATCAAGATGACGACATCCTCAAGAGCCTTCATCTCGACATATTTGCCCGGCGATGATACACCATCATCGAACTTCAGCCCGCCGGCCTCGGTGACCGGTACATTCATGAAAAAATTGATATTCGGGGCAAGATCGCGTTTCTTGATCCCGAAGCACTCATTTTCTGCAAGCTGCAACATGAAGTCATCGCGGCAACTCTGCATGTAGCGTTTATCACGTGAGTAGCGTACCGTGTTGCTCTGCGACGAACACGCCCCCCCTAGGGTATCATGACGTCCCGTCAAATCCGCTGTGATCTCGAGTAGCGGCTTTCCCGACTCTGCGCGAAGGATACTGCCCGTTGTCAGGTAGATATTCTTCTGCGCCGTAATCGTCGTGATAGCCCCGTAGTGATCCTCGACATTGTGCGCATCGTAAAACGTAGTATCGACTGCTTGATTGCCCTCGATGTCGACGATGCGGAATGACTGCCCCTTCTTCAGCTCATGAATCCAGCCAAGCCCAGCACCAATGCTCTCATCATAGATGGCATCTTCTACTTTTAAGTCGCTTTCTTTTTCAATGAGTCCGTACATGTTGCTCCTCCTTTATCTTTCCGTTCGTTATTTCAACCCCATCAGATTGAGGTAATCCCAGGTATTTTCAAAGGCACGATAGTTTTCCTGACGATGCTGTACGCAGGGATCCATCAGATCTGCCGGTGGAGCCTCGAACACATCGAGCTCAATTGGTACTGATGGATACGTTTCTGTCGGATCAAGCGGATTCGGCGTATTCGACACAATCAAGAGGACATCCATCTCCGTGCGAAGTGTTACCGTCGCATCCTTGGGACACCATTCGGTATCATAGTGCATACTGCCATCATCCTTGACAAATACTTTTGAAAAGAGGTTAACACACGGAACGAGGTCGCGTGTCGAAAGACCATTGCGCACGAGCTCAACTTTGAAGTTCTCATCACCAGCGCGATAATAGTCGTTACGGTTTTCCTGATAGCTCGTCTTGCCGTATTTCTCATCTGTCATCATGCGTGTCGTCCAACCAGAGATGGAGTCGTGCCAACCGAGACTGTCCTGCGTGATACTTGCAAGCACGCGGCCATTATCGCTCATCAGAACATTTCCCGCCGTAAGATGCGCAGTAAACTGTGCTTTCAGCGTATCCGGCATATTGTAGCGCTCTGTCAGATCATGCAGGTTATATAAAAGGAGCGAGACATTTGCATTCGGGCCAAGTGCCTTGAAATGAAGGTAGCGGTTACGCCCAATTGGACTAGACCATTTTTCACCAGGATGAAAGGTTTTGGAAAAAATCTTCTGCATAATAAAAGGCCTCCCTTTCGGATTATCAGGCTGGATCAGAATCAAAAGCCGTCGGGCTTTTTCCTTCTGTCACATTTCATACCTAGACTATAATCCGTTTAGGAGACCCTTTCTATGGTCCGAAAAGGGGATTTAAATCGCTTCCTTTGCCGCAAAAGTAGCACCTTCTTCTACTTTCGTACACCTGCCCTGCATCAAAAGATGCAAGAGCTGCATGCGGCTGTTGACTTTTGTCTTACTGAAAAGATTGTAGATGTGCTTCTTGATTGTCGAGAGACTGACGACAAGTATCTGGCAGATTTCCTGGTTTGAGAGTCCTTCCGCCATCAAAGCGAGTACCTCTTCCTCTCGGCCCGTCAGATGATAGGCTTTTGCGAAAGAAGCGACACGTTCCCTGAAATCCTGCTCTCTTGATGGTGCCATCGCACGAATCAGCATATTTTCAATATGTTTCCGAAGAACAGAGAGAACCTCGATATTCTGCTGCGTAAAATTGCCGAGCTGTGCTCTCCGGAAAAGGCTGAAAGCTGCAATTTTCTTTCCTCCATGCTGAATCATCAGTCCGCATCCATAGGGGATATCCGCCTGCTTCAAGAAGCTCTGATAAAACTCCGTCTTCTGCCGAATACTGTTGTCGATGATGTCCGTATCCCGATAAACCGTTGTCTCCTGTGCCATATCGCCGACATAACGCATGTAGTCCTTTTCATAATAAGTATGCAGGTATTGTCGGATTTCCTCGTTTGACATTCCGAAGAAGACACTATTTTCCCGGTCAACCTTTTCCTCTTCATCAAGCAGCAGAAGAAATCCTTTTGTATATGGAATCAGTATGCGGATAATGCGCATCAGCTTGTTTGTCAGTTGCGCAAGATTTTCCTGTGCATAAAGTTCCAGCAAAACATTGTTGACTGTCAGCCACTCAGATTCCTTCAGCATTGTAAATCCCTCCTGATAAGAAGTTGCTTCCATACAAAAATAATAAAGCCGCACAGGAGACGTCTGCAGCATATCACTGCACCCATCCCTATGCGGCACCATTGCCAGACGCTTTCGCGCCAGATTTTGTTCTATTCCATTGTGGAAGAAACATATTTCTGTTATATGAAGATATAATAGCACCATCTACTACGAAAGTCTACCTTTTTTGAAACACTTCATCCAATCTTCTTTTCCTATCTTCTTTCGACTGAGAACAAGGTGTACTTTAGTAGCAGAAAAGTATGCTTTGGTAGCAGTATATCGCATCTTTTTCCCCATTGTGAAAAAGGAGACAATGTGGAATAATCACTTCATAACGAAGCAGGAGATTTACTCCTGCCACAATCCATTAGTGGAGGAGGAAACGCGCATGCAAAACAAAATCAGCCTGTTTGGCGCAGTGTCAACCGGTATCGGGATGATTATCGCGACAAGCTGCTTTATCCCGCTCGCTTCAGGGGCGAGCACAGTCGGTATCACGTTCATCATTGCTCTAATCCTTGTGTGCATGGTGAATATGATGGCCGCAGGTTCCATCGCCGAGCTGAATGCCCTGATGCCAAACCTTACCGGCGGTCTCGCCCAGTACACGCTCGTCGGCCTTGGCCCATTCGTGACAATCGTCGTCATGGTCGGTGGCTACATCATCAGCAACGTCTTTGCGGCACCTGCCGAGGGTGCAATGTTTGCAAACGTCATGGCAAACTTTATCGGCGGCGATATTCCGACCTCGGTCTACAGCGTCGCGCTGACAATCGTGCTGATTTTCATCAACCTGCGCGGTATGACGATGTCGGCTCTTGTACAGACTGTCATCGCATCCTTCATGGTTATCTCTCTCTTTCTGCTTGGCCTGATTGGCGCCCTGGGACTTGGTACTGGTATCGAGGTCAATCAGCCGTCTGTCCTATCCTTTTCTCCGGGTGATATCTTCCCGCTGATGACGACCGCATTCTGGCTCTTCATCGGTTCCGAGTTCATCGTACCCTTGGGAAAGGATATGAAGAACCCAAAGCGCAATGTCCCTCGCGCGATGATCATTTCCCTCGCAATCATGGGCATCATCCAATGTGTCATGGTTCTCGGCTTCTCCCACTATACCCCTTGGGCTGCCGTCGGCGCAGACGACTCCCCGCACCTTCTCTACGCGACAGCGCTCCTCGGTGAACCGGGTCGCTGGTGGATGATCGTCGCTGCCCTTTTTGCCGCCGTCAGCACGCAGAACTCAATCATTTGCTCCGTCGCAGAAATCTGCTGTGGCATGGCAAAAATCCGTCTCTTGCCTGCCATCTTTCAGAAAAAGAACAAATACGGCGCACCATACCTCATCATCTGGCTGCTTGGCATCGCGACAATCCTGATTGAGACGACCGATATCAGCAGTGGTGAAGCGATTACATTCCTGATTCTTTGCTCGTCCCTCTTCTGGATGGTCACCTATATCATCTGCCACGTCAATGTCATCATTCTCCGCAAGAAAATGGCACAGGCACCGCGCAGCTTCAAGATGCCACTCTTCCCACTTTTCCAGGCAATCGGCATCATTGCGACGATATATATGATCTACTATATTTCGACTGACCCCGATGAGCGGATGCTGATCTTCAAGCTCACATTTGCCCTCTTCCTCGCTATCGGCATCTGGGCACTTTATTGGGTCCACTATCACCTGCATCTTCCAATCTTTCACCACATACCACTTCCCCAGGTCATGGCAATGGAAAATCCAGCCTATTACCTGACGCGCCATCCGGAAGAACTCCACCCGAATAAATAATCCATGAAAACAAAAAACAGTAGTTTTCCCTATAATACCACGGCTGCCCGTTCAAGGTCAGACTGTTTCCGCATTACCTTGTTCCATTCTTCGGCACGGACGGGGCCTGGAATCGCAGCCTAGGCCATCTGAAAGGAAATCCTGCCCTGCCCCATCCCATGGCCTCACCTATGGGATGTAGATTTTATTGACTTCAATAGGATTGTTGCACCATAATCATAATAGGGGTATACCTACCAGAAGTGCCAGCCGCTCACCCCATGAATGCTATTCCATTTTATCACGCTGAAAGGACGAAACGCGACCATGACCGACTTCGACTACACGTCTCTTGACCGATTCAAGGCCGATATGTCCTGCATCGCCAGCACACTGCCGCCTGACGTGCTCGACAACTACAACCGCGACTTCGACATAACGTATGCCCACGACTCCACCCAGATTGAAGGCAATACGCTTTCCCTTGTGGAAACGAAGGTGCTGCTCGATGACGGCATTTCCATTGGCGGCAAGAAGCTCCGTGAGGTGTACGAGGTCACGAACCACGACCGCGCCTTTACCTACGTTCGCCAGCTTATCCGAGAAGCCCGCCCGCTGGATGAAGAACTCGTGAAGGACATCCACGAAATCCTGATGCAGAACATCATACCAGGCGGCATCTACCGTCCCCATGCCGTGCGCATCATCGGCGCGTCGCATCGTCCGCCCGAACCATACGACATGCTTCAACAAATCAGGTTCTTCTTTGCGGACATGCCAATCAACAGAAAGAACATGCATCCCGTAGAGTTTGCCGCATGGACGCACGCTGAGTTTGTGCGCATCCACCCGTTCGCGGACGGCAACGGCAGGACATCCCGCATAATCATGAACTACCAGCTCATGGCGGGCGGCTTCCTGCCCATCTCCATCAAAGCCGAGAACCAGGTGCCCTACTACATCGCTCTCGACCAATACGCCACAAAACGAAACCTTGTGCCCTTCCTGACACAAGTCTACGGCCACGAGAACGCAACCCTGCGAGACTTTATCGCCAGATATGAGGAAAGTGCTATACACGATTGGCGATCAAATACGCCACGGCATAGAAAATAGCCCGTCCTATCCTGCTGATTACAACAGCAAAAAAAGACGGGCTTCCATCATAAAATTTCGTTTATCAATAGTGCGGATGGAGACGAACATACTCGACAGGACGGCTCCAGTCAACGCTGACATCCGTGGCTTCCCAGAGGCGGGTCAGGGCCGTCTGCAGGCTCTTGACATCAGCCTGCGGGTCAATCGTCTCGTGCGTGAAATCCATCAGTGTCTCATGCGGGATGTTGATCTGATGCGTCTTGCCAAGGTAATCCTCCACGCGCTTCCTGCCTTCCTCATTGGCCAAATGAACCGTCGCTTTTTTTTGATCGGCGTCGTAATCAATCCAGCCGAGATCCTTCTGATAGCTGATTGCCACGCTGTACGTAATTGCCATTTTTATTTCTCCTTTTACGCGTGCCATGAGCACGATTTTTTATCGGTTATCGAACGCTAAAAACCTGTTTCCGTCCTATAATTATAAAGGATTTCGCTGTTTTCTACAACCTGCCTTGCCGTCCGATTTGTCAAGTCTTGCACCTGTATATTTTTTATGATATTATACATACAAAGAAGGATAAGCCTGGGGTGTGCGTGAGCTTTATTAGTGTCTAACCTACATTTTTCCTAGGGAACCTGATTTGATTCCGACGTATGTTCGCCTCGGCGAATGCAGAAACCGGACTTAAGGTACCCACCTGCTATTCGCAGGTTTTAGGCATTTAAAGCGAACGGCACTCTGGACCCCTGCTTTGAAGAGGGATTGCTACAGGATTGCGGCAGTCCCTCTTCGCGTATCAGAAAGCGGGCATAAAAGCAACTCGAGGGAATTGCTTTTGTGCCCGCTTTTTTCAGCCGCGGAACAGTTCGCGAATCTCTTCTTCGGTAAGCTTTGACAAGAAATTCTCGCCAGGCCGTATCATCTGGTCGATCAGGGATTTCTTGCGCTGCTGCAGCTGGTAGATTTTTTCTTCTACCGTGTCTTTCATGATGAGCTTGACCACCTGCACATTGCGTTTCTGTCCGAGGCGGTAGGCGCGGTCCGTTGCCTGGTCCTCGACGGCCGGATTCCACCAGGGGTCGAAATGGACCACCATGTCGGCGCCAGTGAGATTGAGTCCTGTTCCGCCTGCCTTGAGCGAAATGAGGAAGAGCGGCGTGCTGCCATCATTGAATTTCTTGACGAGATTCATGCGCTCCAGAGCCGGCGTCGCTCCGTCCAGATAGAGGAAAGCCAGGCCGAGCTGGCGCAGGCGCGCGGCGATATGGGAAAGCATGGTCGTGAACTGCGAGAAAATCAGCAGGCGATGGCCGCTAGCCACAGCGTCGGCCACGAGCTCCTCGAGAAGATCCAGCTTGCCCGAGCCGCCGTCGTAGTTCTCGATGAAGAGCGACGGGTCACAGGCAATCTGGCGCAGGCGCGTGAGGATGGCGAGGATGCGGATGCGATTGTCACCGCTGTTCATATCACCAAGCTCAGCAGCAAAGGTTTTCTGGCTTTTCATGAAGTAAGCACGATAGACCTTCGCCTGCTTCGGCGTCATCTCGCCGGCAATCTGCCGCTCCACTTTATCGGGCAGCTCGCGCAGGACATCCTTCTTCATGCGGCGCAGGATGAAGGGCATGACGCGGCGCCGAAGTTCCTGCATCGCCGTCTTATCCTCCGAGCGGACAATCGGCACTTCAAAATGCTGCTTGAAGCGCGCGTGACTGAAGAGATAGCCGGGCATCAGGAAGTCGAAAATCGACCAGAGCTCCGTCAGCGTATTCTCAATGGGTGTGCCAGTCAGCGCAAAGCAGCTGCCCATCGAGAGCTTCTTGACGGCGCGTGCGCTCTGCGTGGCAGGGTTCTTGATGTGCTGGGCTTCGTCCAGGAAGACGTAGCGGAATTTCTTCTGTCCGTACAGTGCGATATCGCGCTTGATCATATTGTACGTCGTGACGAGGACGTCGCTCTGCATCGCGCGTTCCAGCTGGACCGTGCGCTCTGCCTTCGTGCCGGTCACGGCGCAGGCCGAAAGAGACGGTGCAAAGTGATGGATTTCCTCAAGCCAGTTGTAGAGCAGTGACGTCGGCACCACAACCAGCGAAGGCGGCTGCGACGCATCCTTGCGCGCCAGCAGGAACGCGATGACCTGCAGTGTCTTGCCGAGGCCCATATCATCCGCAAGGATGCCGCCAAGGCCATAAGATGCCAGCGTGGAAAGCCACTCAAAGCCTGTGACCTGATAATCGCGCAGGACGTCGCGCAGGGATTCCGGTACATCAAAATCGCCGTCCTGCGGGTTGCGGATATTGCGCACGATTTCGCGGAAACGCCGGCTGCGCACGAGCTGCAGACTCTCATCCTCCCTGGCCAGCGTATCGAGGTACATGGCCTCTGATAGCGGCAATTCCACCTTGCTGCCGTCCTGCGGATGTTTTTTGTCAAGTCCCGTATTCTCGACAAAATCCGCCAGCGACTGCAGCTGCTGTTCCCCCAGCATCACGAAGCTCCTGTCCTTCATGCGATGATAGCGCTTCTTCTGACGATAGGACGCCAAGATAGACAGGAGTTCCTCGAAATCGAGTCCCTTCATGTTGAAGGTCACTTCGAGCAGATTCGCATCATTGACACTGACGCCGGCCGAGATCTTGGGCAGAGGACGAACGGGGCGTTTTTGGAAGAGTTCGGCGTAAAAGACTTCCACCCAATCGGGCAGGGCCGGCAGTCCTTCGGTGAGGAAGGCATAGCTTTGCTCCTCCTCTTCCTGCACCAGCCGGTCGCCCTGCTGATGAAAGCCAAAGGCTGCGAGCTGCTGCAAGAGACGCTGTTCCTCCTGCTCATTGCGCACGAGGATACGGCCGCCCGCCTGCGGAGGCATCTGCTCCAGGATTGGATTGAAGCGCACGTCATCGTAGCAGAACAACAGCCGTATGGCCAGCCCTTCGCCTTCGTAATCGATGTAAAGCTCCGCCGTCAGCGGCGTCAGGCAGTAGCGTTCCTGGAAAACCGGATCGACATGGAGTTCGATGACATGGTCGAGCTGCGGCATGACCTCGCCAAAGAACCGCGATACGTCGGCCGCGTCGAGATGAATGAGGCTCCGGGACCAGAAGGCCTGCAGCAGGGGCTTGATGAGACGGGAAAAAGCCGGACTTTCCCGATAAATGCGGCCATCCTGGTAAAGAAAGCGGCAATCGTTGTCAAGGGGCACCATATCACCCGTCTCCAGCCGGATACTGCCGCCATCATCCTGTGCCATGACGTCCAGCGAAATCTCCGGGTCCCCAGCGGACAGGCAGACATCGATGGCGTCGCTGCCGCAGATATGAAGTTCAAATCGTTCCTCTCCCACGAGCTCGAGAAACGACTGCAGTGCACTGGCTGACAGATAAAATTTCTTATGCTCAAAGTACTGGCTGCGATGGAAGGTATTGAGATAAGCCCGCTCCGCTATCCCCTGTGCCAGGCTCTGCTCATCACGCCGGGCCTGCATCATCAGGCGCCAGATTCCCTCTGAAATACGGTCTGCCCATCGCAGGCCGTCAGTCTGGATTGTCGTATGGCGTCCGAGTTCCCATTCCTGGCCGTTTTCCACGGCCTTCACGAAGCCGAATACGTCACGCAGGATGTACAGTCGGTCCGTGCCAAGCCGGAATTCGAGCCAGCACGTCATGTCCCCGGCCCGGCCGTCCGCGAAGAGGCGCGGCACGAGATAGACGGGGTCCTGAGCAGCAGCATAGGTACCATGCCTGCCCGCAAACATCTCGAGGAGCTGACGGCCGGCACCATCCGTGCTGCGCGGGCGTTGTTTCACGTCTGCCTTCGGGCGCATCTCTCCGTTTCCCGAGGGAACCGGCAGGCTGTCACCGGCATGCGCCGCAGCATAATCCCGCTGGAAACATTCGATATCCTTGAGTACCGCCACGACGTGCTTACAGACGCCCATATAGCGCATGGCAGCCGGGCAGGTGCAGTGGTACTGCTCGACTTCGCTCAGATCCTTTGTCAGGACAATATGTACTTCATAGTCATGGCTGCCGGCTACCACAGCAGAAAAGCGGCATCCCTTATGGTCCGTTTGCACGAGTTCACGGACACGCCCCTGCCTGAAGTAACGCATGCCGCGTTCATAGGCCGCATCCGTCGCAATGGAACGGATCTGGATATCACTGAGCAATCGTTCTCCCTCTCTTTCCTGTTTTACCCATCCTGCCGGGTCCCGTAAGAGGAACGGGCCGTCATTGGGGAATACGCTTTTTTCTCAAGGCTCTCTATGCTAAGATTAACAGCAGTTTACAGCTTTTTGAAGCACAATAAAATCGCATA